>NZ_JAWOUJ010000001.1:478048-953240 GCF_033339315.1 Vibrio sp. 661
CTGTTTTAGCTTTTCTTCTACAACCGATAGGTTTTTCTTCGCGGCTTCAAAGTTAGGCTTTTCCTCTAGCAGCTTTTTATACAAATCAGCCGCATCTTCTAATTGACCATTTTGAGCGAGCGAGTTGGCGAGGTTATAGCGGCCGTTAAGGGAGGCATCATGAGAAAATGCTTCGATAGCGGCTTCGTAGTCACCTTTTTGATAACTGGCGGCTCCTTTCCAGCTTGGGTTTGTAAATAGGTTTTGCGCCTGTTCATACTCACCTTGCTTGTAGAGTTCCGCTCCTTGTTGGTCGGCATTTAAGAACGGATTAGCTTCTGCATGCGGTATCCACGTTACTGGGACTACAGTCACAACTACCATCCAAATCAGGCCGCGTCGAAACAGTAAAGCCGCAGGAAGAAGTAACAACGGCAGTAACCAAAAGCCACTGTTGAGACGAGAATCAGTTTTAACTTCTTCGCTTTGGGTCGCAGAAAGCTGGCTACCAATGTTATTAGTAAAGGCCGCGATATTTTCAACATCACGGTTGGTGTGCTGAATAGGAACAAATAGACCGCCAGTTTTATTCGCTAGCGTCTGTAGGTTTTTCAGGTTTGTTTTCGCTACGACGGTTGTGCCTTGTGCCGTTTTTAGCAGAGAGCCATCGGGCAGCGCGATAGGCGCACCGTTAGGAGTCCCGACGGCAAGAACAGAAATGCGAAACTTTGTACCTTGGACTAAATCTAACGCGCGAGACAGCTCTGACGTATCAAGATCATCCGCTAACACGATGATATCGCCTTGTTGCGTGCCGGCTTGAGAAAACTGGTTGATCGCAAGTTCAATCGCGGCAGGCAGGTTTGCTCCTTGAAAAGGCATCAGCTCTGGTGACAAATTTTCGATAATGCCCGCAAGCGTGCTGGAATCAGTTGTCAGTGGACTTAAGTTATAGGCATCGCCAGCGTAAGCAATAAGTCCAGTGGCTCCCTCTTTCCATTTAGGCAGCAAATCGAGCGCCTTATAACGTGTTTGTGCTAGCCGATTGGGTTTGATGTCTGTAGCAAACATAGAGCGAGACATATCAAGCACCAAGATACGGTTTTGGTTTAATTCAAAGCTTGGTCGAGCATTGGACTGCCAGCTTGGCCCCGCTAATGAAATGCAAGTTATTGCCCAAGCTAAACCCCATAGAGTGAAGTAATGCTTAGACTGCGTGTTTTGTCCGAGCATCCGCGCTAGATGAGGGGCAATCAGTGTGGACTTTTGGGCTCTAAATTTGTGATTAAGCAAGAGTGCAATAGGGATCACGATGAGCCCCAAAAGCCAATAAGGATTGAGGAAAGTAAACTCAGCCATGTTTTCTCCTTAATAGGAATAACAATACCGACAATACAAATGCAGCGCTTAATGGATATGGAAACCATTCAGACTGAGGGCGCCAAGTTTGTGTGTCGCTAGATACGGGTTCTAGCTGGTTGATGGTGTCATAAATCTTTTCGAGCTCTTCCGTATCTCGCGCTCGAAAATATTGTCCACCTGTCACCTCTGCCACTTTAGTCAGTGTTTGTTCATCTAAGTCGGCTGCGGTGTTTACTTTGCGAGTCATGAAAAACTCTTTTACCATCATTTCACCAGCGCCCACGCCCACGGTGTAAACAGTGGCGTTGTATTTTTTCGCAATTTCCGCTGCTTCTAGCGGCTCGAGCACCCCTGCAGTATTGCTGCCGTCACTGAGCAAAATCATGACTCGTTGCGGAGCATCACTGTCTACAAAGGTTTTTGTGCCTAACCCAATACCATCACCAATGGCGGTTCGTTGACCAACCAAGCCGATGACGGTTTGATTAATCTGTTGCATGACGCTTTTGCGGTCTGCAGTGAGTGGTGTTTGCAAATAAGCATGGTCGCCAAACAAAACAACTCCGAGACGGTCACCTTTTCTCTTTGCTACGAAATCAGACAGAACTTTTTTGACTGCTGTGAGGCGATCGATATATTCGCCGTTGAGTTCCATGTCTTCCTGCTGCATCGAACCGGACAGATCGACGACTAACATCAAGTCCCGATATTTGGGTTGGAATTCAACGGGATCGCCAAACCAAACTGGACGCGCACACGCGACGACAAGAAGGCCCCAGATCGCGATTGAAAGTGCTTTTTGCAGCGCTTGCTTAGGCTTGCTGCGATTCTCATTGGTTGGTAAGTACGCCAATTTGATCTCGGCTTGTTGAGATTCTTGTGGCAGGAACTTGTATACCAGCCATGGGATGGGCAACAAAAACAGTGCCCACCACCAGACAAATTCAATGTTTAGCCATTGGGCAAGATCGGTTATGAGTGTTTGCTCAGTCACGGTTATTTGCCTTTTTCTTTGGTGGCAAAGCGTAGGTTATCCAAAAGACACAATCGTCTACCAAGCTTTGATGCTGCCCTTGGGAAGAATTCTGATACAACGCTTCTTGCCACTGATGTTGTTTGTCTACGAATCGACTTTCTTTGGTATGGCTATCGAGAAATTTATACCAAGCGATTCCGGTTAATGGTGCGATCTCTTCACGCGGAAAGTAACTCAATGCTGCCTGGCGCAATATTTCCAGAGCAGAAGAGGGGGTATGAGGCGCGGTAGGTTGAGTTAAAAGTGTTAATGCTGTCTTTTTTGCGCGTAAGTGTTTTTTACGCCATCTCACATAAAGACAAATGCCGAAAACGAAGAGCAAGGTGGCTGCAAGCACCACCCACCATCCCCAAGCGAGCGGAAACCAATCCGGAGCGTTTGGCAAAATCAAAGGTTCAAGGTCTAGGCTTTGGTTGTTTGTTGTCATTATTATTACTGCTTAATAAATACTGCTTGTCAGTTTGTTAGCTTAATTGTGAAATTAAGGGCCAGCCACTTGATAGCGTGTTAAATGGAATTGCTATCGAATGGCACTGCTGCTTAATGGTTTCTTGATGTTGGGTAAAGTGGCTTTCGAGTTCTCTTCGTTGTCCTTTAGAGCCAAAGTTAAACCATTGACTATGCAGCCCATCCGAAGCTTTCACTTGACCTCTAAAGTCTGTTTCGCCTCTTTCTAACGGATCATAAAACTGAACGGCCCTTACGCTATTGTGTTGTTTGAGTCGACGTAGTTGTGCCAGTTCCGTTGGTGTTACGTGGGCAAAATCACTGAGCATAATCAATTCGCTGCCTTTTGGGGTGAGCGTATGAAGTGTCTCCAATACTTGTGTATAAGGCAGTGTACGAGTGTCGTTGCTTGCAGTACGAGTTACTTGCGCATTATGTATGTCGACTATGGCGTTAAGAATCCGCAGCCCTTGTCTTTGTAAAGAAGAGGGGCGAAATTCAAGACATTGATGTCCGTCATCAATCACTGCGCCGATGCGATCTTTTTTAGCTAGAGTTAGCCAAATTAGAACACTGGCAAAGTGGGCCAATTGAACGGATTTGAGTACATACTTAGATCCAAAATGTAGACTAGAACTTAGATCAAGATAAAGAATGACCGCTTGCTCTTTATCTTCTGCAAACAATTTTGTATGTGCTTTACCGGTCCTAGCGGTGACTCGCCAATCAATGCTGCGAATATCGTCGCCAGGTTGATATTGGCGCACCTCCATAAAATCCATACCTCGCCCTTTTTGGCGACTGGTATGGTTACCACTCATCTGCGACCAGAGACTCTGTGCTGGTGGTAACCAACGTACAGATTGAGTGCGATATTGGAGCAGCTCTTCAAGGGTTAATGTCACCCCATTCGCATGAGGTGGTAATGAATGTGTAGCGGACATATCACTCACTCGTTTATGCACTGCCAACAAGGTTTAGCAGTTTATCGATGACCTGGTTTGCCGTAATGCCTTCCGCTTGAGCGTGGTAACTCAATAATAAACGGTGGCGCAGTACCGGATAAGCCATGGTTTGAACATCTTCCGGAGAGACAAAATCACGACCAGCAAGCCAAGCGTGCGCACGTGCACAGCGATCAAGAGCGATGGTAGCACGCGGACTCACACCCATTGACAACCATTTGTCCAACTCAGTGTCATATTTGTTGGCTTGACGTGTCGCCATAACTAAACGGACGATGTACTGCTCTATCGTTTCTGCCATATGAATATCCAACACTTCTTTACGTGCGGTGAATATATCTTGTTGGCTTAACATTGGGCGTTCAACCTTTGCTTCGCCTTTTGCTTCTCCGCGGTTAATACGCAAGATAGATAGCTCATGCTCCGCATCTGGGTATTCCACTTCTAAATGCAATAAAAAGCGGTCTAGCTGCGCTTCAGGAAGGGGGTAGGTCCCTTCTTGCTCTATCGGGTTTTGAGTTGCCATAACCAAAAACAACTCTGGCAGCGGGTAGGTATGACGACCTGCTGTGACTTGTTTCTCTGCCATTGCTTCAAGCATTGCCGCTTGTACTTTGGCTGGTGCACGGTTTATCTCATCCGCAAGAATAAGCGAGTTGAAGATAGGACCTGATTGGAAAGTGAATTCTCCGGTTTCGGGACGGAAGATATCGGTGCCGGTTAAATCGGCTGGCAGCAAATCAGGGGTGAACTGAATGCGGTGGAAGTCGCCTTCAACACAGTCTGAGAGTGATTTTACTGCACGGGTTTTTGCTAACCCAGGAGGGCCTTCAACTAAAATATGCCCATCCGCAAGAAGCGCAACAAGCAGTTGCTTTACCAGATCTTGCTGTCCGATGATCTGCGACTCTAAGTATTGCTGAAGAGTTTCGAAGTTAGATTTATGCATGCTTTGGACTCTCGGTATCCATGTGATTTTCGTGTTGAGTATTGGTCATTTTCCATGTGAAAAAAGTTCCAACGCTCTATTGCAATTTATCTTTTCAATATTGGGACGCTACAGAGAATTGCAAGTACGTGCTATCTCTGAAAGTGCTTATTTGACAGTGTGTTACATTTATTTTTCATAATATAATGAGAAATGCCTCTAGTTTTGTACATATGAGCCGATAAAGATTCCGTGGTGTGCGTGTCATGAGATATGCACCTGATTCCCCTTGTGGGGCCAATAACAAGTGATTCTTTTAAAAGGTCCGAATATGTTGAAACTTCATTCCTTGAGCATCAAACAGAAGGTTGTACTTGGCATTACGTTTGCTGTTCTAGCATCAACAATCATTGTTGGTGTTATGGCTCAGCGTCATGCGAGAGATGTATTGAGCCATCGTCTTATTGACATCGAGCTACCTGCGATGTTGCAGCAAATCAATACCGAAATTGACCGCGAAGTTGTCGAAATGCAACAAGCGGCAAAACAGCTGGCTACAAACGAATTTATTGTTGAAGCCCTATCTAATACAGACCGTGATCCGTCAGTAGAAGTTCAGTTGGTTCAGCAGCTCAATAACGTTAAATCACAGTATGGTCTTAATGATGCGTCGGTAGCGAATCGTCAAACGGCATATTACTGGAATCAAAACGGATTCTTACGTCAACTTAACCGAACGCAAGATGCTTGGTTCTTTGGATTTACGTCGTCTGGTCAAGAAACGTCCGTGAGTGTGTTCCAAGAGGCAAATGGCGAAGTGAAAATGTTTGCCAATTTCCAAGAGCTTAATGGTACATCAATGTCAGGTCTCTCTAAATCTATGGGAGACATGGTTACTTTGCTCAATGGGTTTAAAATTGAAGATACGGGTTACGTGTTCCTCACTAATGAACAAGGCCAGATTCAAATACACCGCCAACAAGGTAAGAACCAAACTTCTATCACTAAACTATTTGGTAGTGACGCAAGTGCGCTGTTGAACAAAAATAGCTTCAACCTAATTAATGTGGAGTTTGAAGGGCAGGATACTTTTGTTTCTAGTTTGTATGTTCCTTCAATGAACTGGTTTGTTATTGGCGTGGTTCCCGTTAATGAAGTATTCGCTGACCTGAATGCGACAGCTAAAAAAATGCTGTTTACGACCATCATTGTTGCCGTTGTATTCATCCTCATGGGCGTATGGTTAGCAAACAGCATTACGAAACCAATCCGACTGATTGCCGATCGTTTTACCGACCTTGGGCAAGGTGAAGGCGATTTGGCGCAGCGTATTGAAATTAAGGGTAATGATGAAATTGCTCAGCTTTCAAAAGGCTTTAATGGATTTATTGAGAAGATTCATGCCACGATTAAAGAGGTTGCTTTAACCAGTGGCTCATTAAGTCAAGCGGCAGAAAGTGTGTCAACGAAAGCAACATCCACACACGACAACAGCCAAGAGCAGCGTGATCAAACCATTCAAGTAGTTGCAGCTATCAACCAAATGGGTGCGACCATCAGTGAAATTGCATCGAACGCTGCTACCGCTGCTGATACGGCAAATCAGGCTTCAGATAACACTCAAACTGGTCGAGAAGTTGTGATGAAAGCAAAAGAGGTGATCAGCCGCCTAGCCGATGATGTTGAAACAACCAATATTGTTGTTACGCAGTTGGCATCGACAACCAAAGATATTGGCTCGATTCTGGGTGTAATTCGTGACATCTCTGAGCAAACGAATTTACTTGCGCTAAACGCTGCAATTGAGGCTGCTCGTGCTGGTGAGCAGGGACGTGGTTTTGCGGTTGTTGCTGATGAGGTAAGAAACCTAGCTTCACGCACGGCTGATTCTACAGAAGAGATTCAGCGCATGATCAATCAGCTTCAAAGTGACGCACAAGACGCGGTAAGTGCTATGGAAGCGGGCAAAGCGGTCACCATAGAAGGGGTTACTTCTACCGATGAAGCAGTCGAGGTATTAATCAGTATTTCTGAACGAATCACCGACATCTCTGATCGTAATACACAGGTTGCAACGGCGACGGAAGAGCAATCCACGGTGGTGCATACCATTAATCAAAATATCGAAGAAATCAACGCGATAAATGAAATGACAACCGCGACAGCAGAAGAGTTGGCGGATGCAAGTCGCGATCTTCAAGCGCTCTCTTCTCGTTTGGACAAGATGGTTGGTAGCTTCAAGTTATAGAGTTGGATAGAATAGGCGAAGTTTAAAAGTTCAATCATTAATTTTAGGTAAGTACTATGAATGACTTCGAAAAAGAACTAGAGCAAATTTCTCAAGAAACCGCTCAGGAGCCAGAAGTAAAACTGCCGTCGCTAGAAGAGCAAAAAGCGATCGTCGCTGAGCTGAAAAAGCTGGAAGCGGAAGGTAAGCTGACGCCAGAAGTGTTAGAACAACACTTTGGTAAGTTTAACCAAAAAAACGCAGTTCCAATCCACTAAGTTAGGTGGTGTTTTGCCTCTAACGTGCGTGATTAAATCACCTGCTCAAACACAAAAAGGGAGTTTATACTCCCTTTTTTAATGTCTGAAAAATGCTAATACCTCTCATATACTTGCCACTTAAAAATTATTGACACTTCAATGAGTTATTAATTAGTACTAGTGATTTTCATACTTGACAATACTACCGCTCTATCTAAATCTATTGCGTATTTCAATAAAAACGACCAAGGGAATGCGATCAGGATGGAGCAGCAAAAAAAAAGAAACGTTATTTTAATCACGGAGGGAAGTCTACAGTCATCTCTGTTGAAAGATGTATTGGAGACCAAACTCGGTATTAGTGTTGCTCTAATCACGCCAGATAATCTGATTCACGGAGTGTTACATGAATCTCTTGCATCAGCCATTATTGTTGATTGCAGCGTGATCACGGATGAAATTTTTCGCCGTTATGCGGAGTTTAAAGCGGCCAAGCAGAAAGACACGCTTGAAATCTTAATTAATTGTGAGCAATCCATATCGACAGAAGATCTCTTTGCTTGGCGTACTTTGGCCGGTATTTTCTATACCTCTGATGATATAAAAACGTTGCAAGTTGGTATTGGTAAGGTGCTTCAAGGAGATATGTGGTTCAGCCGTAAGTTTTCTCAGCAGTACATTACTTACCTTCGTCGACATTGCAAACCTATAAATAAGAATGTTTCCGCTATTCTGACCAAACGAGAGCAACAAATAATTACCTTTCTTTCCATGGGGGCGTCCAATCAACAAATCGCCGAACAATTATTTGTCAGCGAGAATACGGTAAAAACGCATTTACATAATATTTTCAAGAAGATTGATGTGAAAAATAGAGTTCAAGCACTTATTTGGGCAAAGGAAAATATTTCAGACAACTCGTTAACGGTGTAATGCTATTGCAATATTAGGTTGCCTAATTTAGTAAACTCTTAATAATTTCTGTGACCTGAATGTGTTAAAAGTGTTTCTTTTATGAGAAACACTTTTTTTGGTTCTCTTTTTAATAACTTTAGAATTTAAAAAAGTAGCAAATAACTTTACTCTGTGAACTAGCACTTACATATCAAACTAAGTGCTGACGATTAACTACTAATTTAAGAATGTTAAGTCACTGAAAGTATGAGAAACATTATGGGACAGTATATGGAAAAGCCTGAAATCCTAATGCTCACTCAACAAAGTTTACAGAGTGAAAACTTTAAGGAAATGCTTTCTAAAAATACAGAAACTAAAATAACGATCATTGATACTAAAAACCCTAGTTATCATGAACTCATTCCGGAACGCTACTTTTTGCTTGTTGATTTTTCAGTTGAGATTCCTTCCGAAACTTTAGTTTATTTAAAAGATAGTAATAAAGTGCTAGGAACTATAATGCTTAATCTAGGTTATGACTTAGACACAGAAGAACTCGCTTCTTGGCCTCATGTAAAAGGTATATTTGGTCCAGGAGATTCAATGGACAAGGTTTGTCAGGGATTAAAAGCAATAATAAAAGGGGATAATTGGCTGTCTCGAAGATTACTTGATCAGCTAGTAAATTATTATCGAGGCAGAGAAGTAAATAGCATTATCGAACCTGCTATTGAGGTTGAGCTTACTCGGCGTGAAGTTCAGGTTTTAAAAATGTTGAAAGAAGGTGGTTCAAATATGGAAATCGCTGATTCTTTATTTATCAGCGAGCATACTATTAAATCACATCTATACAATATTTTTAGAAAGTTAGAAGTAAAGAACCGTACGCAAGCTACAAGTTGGGCTAAGAGAAACCTGTAGTACTAGTATTAACTTGCTGTAATAAAAAGAAAATACTCTATAAAGTACTAAATTTTATATTTATTATTAAAATGTCAGTCTGAAATATCATCCCATATTCAAACTTATTCCTATTCAGTTGACTATTAGACTTCTCATGTCGTGACGAATCTAGTCAGACGTGGAACAGAAGGTCTATTCAATTAATAAGCTAAGAGGGAATAAAAATGAGCGCAAGTGACAATGACACGTATTTAGGCGATGCAGGTGTAAATAACCAATTTGCTGATTTCGATGGCGGCGATGATTTGTTTATCGGTTTTGGTGGTAATGACTCGTTTGTTGGCGGTGGCGGTAATGATTATGTGATCGGCGGCGACGGCGACGATCGCCTAACTGGTGGTGCTGGAGATGACATCCTTAGGGCTGGTACAGGAAACGACTACCTCGGCGGTGGTACCGGTAATGACTTGCTGTTGGGTTTGCTGGGCGACAATAAATTAAATGGTGGTGTCGGTGAAGATATTCTTGTTGCTGGTTCTGGTGACAACGTTTTAGTTGGCGGCAGCAATGGCGATAAGTTTGTGTTCACGGATAAGTTTGGTGGCCATGGCGAAGCCAAAGTTGTTGACTTCACCATTGGTGAAGACTCTTTGCACATCATTAGCGACTCTGTCACAGACTTTGGTGATTTAAGCTTTAGCTACGATGCAGTTGGGAATGCAGTGTTTACCGATGGGGCTGATCTAACAGTGAAACTTATTGGCGTGACTGAAACTGACATCAACACCTATGGTGCTGATCTGTTCGTAATCTAAACGACTGAAAATAACTCTGGATGGGAATTAGTTTGCGTGGCTCTGCCATGCTGAGGTGAACTAATCGGACACTCTAGAGCGATTTGAGGTTACCTTAAGTTAGGCGCTAGTATTTCTGGCGCCTACAATTTTCACATTAAACGGAAGTAGTCGTGCAAAAAACGGTTTTCAAAGAAGTGAAACAAAAACTATGCACGCTTGCGGGCTTGCTGATCGTTTTTAGCCTTTTTATCAACTTATTGGTTCTCTCGATTCCGCTGTACATGCTTCAAGTGTACAACCGAGTGATATCCTCCTACTCAACCGATACTTTATTCTTGCTCACTGTCATCGTAATTGTCGCGCTGTTAACCATGTCCATCATCGACATTGCACGAGCACAAATGAGTAAATCTTTTGGTTATTGGATGGACACAAAACTCTCCGCTTTCATGCTCAAGCGCACGATTCAATATCAATCACATACTGGGAAGAGTTATACCTCGCAAACTCTGAGAGACATTCAGAACATCAAAAGCTTTTTGAGCAGTCAAGCACCTTATCCACTGTTGGATGCGCCCTGGACACCGCTGTTTATTTTATTTGTGTATTTATTGCACCCGATACTAGGTCACATCGCGTTACTTGGATCTATCGTATTGTTTAGCCTAGGTCTACTCAATGAGCTGATGACGCGTAAAACAATGCAAGAGAGCGAAGTCAGGGCGATTTCTCATATCAACAACGCAGAATTAGCCACGCAAAACTCCAATTCAATTCTCGCAATGGGGATGATGAATGCATTTTTAGAGAAGTGGCAGTCGCGCGTGAGCGAAGTGAATGTGCTTGAAGAGCGAGTTGCAGGTAAGTCTATCTACATGGCTAACTTTTCTAAGTTTGTGCGTGGCTCATTACAGATATTTTTACTGGGAGGTGGTGCATGGTTAGTTATCCAACATGAGATAACGGCAGGGGCGATGATCGCGAGCTCCATATTAATGAGTCGGGCATTATCGCCGATGGAGCAGGCGATAGGCACGTGGCGAAGCGCGATGTCTGCTAAAGGCGCCTATAAAAGGTTGAAAGAAATCGATGCGATCGTGCGCCAAGATGAATCAGATATGCCACTGCCTAAACCAAAAGGACACTATGAGCTTACCGGACTGGCCTATCGCCATCCTGGAGCAACCGAACCAGTGCTCTCATCGATCAGCTTATCGATTCCTCCGGGTATTGCTGTTGGGGTGATTGGCCCTTCTGGTACGGGTAAATCGACGTTTGCTCGGCTGTTATTAGGTACGGTTAAGCCATTAGCGGGTAAAGTGACTCTTGATGGAATGGAAGTCTCCGTATGGGCATCTGAAGATCGCGGCGTGCATTTTGGGTATCTCGCTCAAGAGGTGGAGTTATTTCCTGGCACAATTCGAGAGAACATCGCGCGCTTTAAAGAAGAAGACCCCGCTAAAGTCATCAAGGCGGCGCAACTAGCAGGATGTCATGAATTAATACTCAAGAAAAACAAAGGCTATGATTGCATTATTGGTGAAAATGGCCGTGGTTTATCTGGGGGGGAAAGGCAGAGAATCGCTCTTGCAAGAGCCGTTTATGGCGACCCATCTATTGTGATTTTCGATGAAGCGAATGCCAACCTCGATGGTGAGGGAGAGGCTGCGTATCAACGTTTGATTGCCCATTTAAAAGCACAGAGTACAACGATTATCGTCATAGCCCACAATCCGAGTACGTTACGACAAATGGATAGGCTGTTGTATTTGGCTGACGGCCGAGTCAAGTTATACGGCGCTAAAGATGAAGTATTAAAACGTTTGATGGGCGAAGAAAGAACAGATATCCCAAGGGTAAGAAATGAGCAATCAACTGCCAACCGTTAATCAGAGTTCTACCGAGATCGTATATCGTTTTAGCCCCAAAGCGAGACTAAGCTTTCGAAAACCAATTTTACTCGGTGTGGTGACCTTAAGTGTTTTTCTTGGAGGTCTTGGCTACTGGGCTGCAACAGCCAAATTAGAAAGTGCAGCGATTGCTTATGGTGATTTGTCAGTTCTCACTAAGCGACAAGAAATTCAGCATTTAGAAGGCGGTATTATTGAAAAGCTATATGTACAGGAAGGGGATTTAGTCGAAAAAGGTCAGTTATTAATTCAACTTTCTAAGCGTCAAGCTATGGCTAAGTTGGACTCGTTAAGTGGTCGTTTTATCCATACTCTAGCAAAGGAAAACCGTTTAAGTGCGGAGCTTGATGAGCTTCCAACGATTGTATGGTCTGATGATCTTGAAAGCATTCCCCGTGTCGATATCGTACAAGAAGCACAACTGGTTCAAAACAAGATCTTTGAAGCGAGAAAGCGATTCTTTGATAGTAAACTGAGTATCATTGAGCAGAGTATTTCTGGAGCAAATTTAGAGCTTGAAAACCTTCAGCAAACCAAAGTGATTGAGACGGAACGGCTCAACTTTATTGCTGAAGAAATAGACAGCAACCAAGCCTTGGTGCAAAAAGGTTTCTCGGGAAAATCTACCTTACTTCAACTCAAGCGCTTAGCAGCGGAGGTGAGAAGTACCTTAAGCCAGTTAGACAGGCAATCGCTCACCGTTAGAAAAAGGTTAGATGAGAACCTAGCGCAAATTGAAGAGTTGAAGCTTGAAAGGCTGAATGAGATTGTCGAGGAACTACGAAATACCAAAACGGAAATTGTCGCAATTCGGGAAGAATATCGCTCCGCTCAAGATATTGTCGCAAGAACAACGATCAACGCACCTATTTCTGGTCGCGTAGTCAACATGCAAGTGTTTACCGAAAAAGGTGTGATTGGCTCGGGTGAAACGTTACTAGAACTCGTCCCGCAAGACGATAAGTTGTTAGTCGAGGCTCGTGTTAATCCTCAGGATATTGATTTAGTGAATCCAGGCCAGCAAGCGCATGTTCGTCTGACCGCTCTGAATGCACGGACGTTGGCACCTTTAGACGGTACAGTGCTGACGATTTCTGCCGATAAGCTCTCGCAAGAAAACCAAGAAGATTTTTATCTCGCTAGAATTGCAATTTCACCGGAAGATGTGACAAAACATCGTTTAACCTCAGGTATGAATGCCGAAGTGCTTATTTTATCTGAGCCACGAACGCCATTGAGCTACCTAATAAAGCCAATTACAGAAAGCATGAATCGCGCCTTCAGAGAGGAGTAATTTCAAAAAGACTTGAGTGAGCACGGACAACAGACAAAATAATTTGTTATCGTTAGCTGTTACTGGGCCGTATTTTTATTCGAGGGAGCCGTGGAATGGAGAAAGTGCAGTTAGTTGTCGATTTTCTTCTCACTCATAAATTGATTTTTACCGCACTGATCTTTGCGATTATGTGGTTAATTCGTCGTGCAATTTTATCGATGATTCGTGGTGATCACGCTTTTCTCTCAGAAGATCAGCGTAGTTGGATGTCCAGAACTAAAAATGGCACCTTTGCTGTTACATTACTGATTTTATTTATTTTATGGCAATCAGAAATTAACGAGTTTGCTCTGAGTGTAACGGCGATTGCCGTTGCCATTGTAGTGGCATCCAAAGAAATCATTTTGTGTTTTACGGGTTCGATTCAAAGAGCAAGTTCACGTTCTTTTCGCGTTGGGGACTGGATTGAGGTCGGGAAGTTATGCGGTGAAGTGATTGAGCACAATATGATGGCGACGGTGATTCAAGAGATCGACCTGCATCATGGGCAATATCATTACACCGGCAAAACAGCGACATTGCCTAATAGTATGTTCTTTACCTATCCAGTAAAGAACCTCAACTTCATGAAGCGGTACGTTTACCACAACTTTTCTGTAGTGGTGAAAGACTTCGTCAATTTGTATCCACTGCTACCGATTTTAACTGATAAAATTGAAGAACATTGCAGTTACTTTGCTGATGTTGCACATCGTTACAATGCGATGATTGAAAAACATGCCGGTGTTGACCTTCCTGGTTCTGAGCCACATATGCATATTTCTAGCAACATTAATGGTGAACAAATTCTGCACGTGATGATTTTCTGCCCAACCGATAAAGCGAACCACTTAGAGCACTTAATTCGTAAGGACTTTATGGAACTTTATGAGCAGCGTTTTCCTGTAGTGCGAGAAGAATAGAGCATCGTACTTCGCCTTTCATTTCAAACCCCGCTATCAAAATAGCGGGGTTTGTGTTTCTTAGCGTATTTTTAGGCAGTAACAATATTCCCAACTTAGCTGAATTTACTCTTCAGCATTAAAAATAGGAAGTAAGTGCTGCCTATAATAGCGACCAACGTGCCAGCTGCGACCTGACTTGGATAAATAGCGATTTGTCCTAGCCAATCTGCCCACAACATTAGGGTTGCGCCAATTAAGGCACCGACACACAGTTGCTCTTTCACTTTTCTTGCTCCTAACATCATCGCCATATGGGGAGCGACCAAGCCAACAAAAGATATTGGACCAACTGTAGCGGTAGAAAAGGCGCATAACAAAGCAACGATGGTGAGCATAAGCGTATTGGCTACGGTAGGGTTAAGCCCTCGTGCATTTGAGAATTGTCGCCCGATGGAAATTAGTGTTAGCCAACGAGAAATCGAGAATACAGCGGCAAGCAGAACTATTATGGCCAAACATAACATCAGTGCGGTGTCGGCTGTGACTCGATAAATAGAACCAGTTAGCCACAATAAAATTTTGTAACTGTCACCTGAGCCTTGAGCTAGCGAAAATTGAACGAGGGCTTCTAATAGTGCCGTTAGTGCGATGCCGGACAACACGAAGTTAGATGGATTAAAATGGCTTCGTTTACCGATAACCAGCAATAACATCAATACGGACATACTTCCGAAAAAAGCGATACCCCAGCTAAATGCGGAGAGAAGCGACCCAGCGATGACTCCTGTCGTAATAATGGCAAACGTGGCTCCGGAAGACACACCGAGAATATCGGGACTTGCCAGAGGGTTGTAAACTATGCGTTGCAAAATGATTCCGGCAACGGATAGCGCAATACCGACAGAAAGTGCGGTTAACATGCGCGGCCAGCGCAATTGCCATTGGAACTCACCTGGCACAGACCATTGAATTCCGTTTATACCATGGGTAACGAATGAGTAAGCTAGAATCCCAACCAGACTGAATAGCGCAATGCTGCATACCGCGCGTTTAGAAAGCGCCGTTTTTCCTTGGCTCATTGAAAGGTTAAGTTGATCGGTTGCCGTCAGTTTTTTACGAGTAAACCAAATTAAAGCGGGAGCGCCAATAGCTGCAGCCGCTACGCCGCTAGGAATGGTTTCCTCTAACCATAAGCTCAGCGAGATAGCGGCAGAGTCTGTGATGATTAGTAGCATTGCGCCCAAAAGCATGCTGCTGATCAATTCGTCGCGCGGTGTTCTTGCCCCCATCGCTCTGGCAATATTGGGTGTCAGTAATCCGATGAAGCTGATAATACCAACTGCGGTGATGGAGGCAGATACCAGCCAAATACCCATCACCATTAACGCACCAAACGCGGGTAATACCGCTAAGCCTCGGGCTGCTGCGCCTTCTTGTCCTAGTTTCATTAAGGTCAGAATACGTGGTGCGACGATCAAAATTACGATTGCGATAGCGCAGCGAGGCAATAACCACTCAAACCAATCCCAGCTGTATTGAGAGAGGTCTCCTGCTCCCCACATAAAAATATTCTGTGCGAACTGGGCGTTTAAAATAATAATGGCTGTGGCGATAGAACCGAGCAAGATATTGATCACCATCCCCGAAACGACCAACGGCAAACCTGTCATATTACGCACACCGGCAATTGATACGATCAGGCCAAACGCCACTAAAGCCCCAAACATTGCGGCTAATGCAGAGTAATCGGCGACCCAATCGACGAACCAAATGTTTACCACGACTAATGCAAGCCAAGCACCAGAAGAGGTGCCAAGAGTCAACGGCGAGGTGAGGTTATTCTGCGTTAATTGCTGCATTAAGCTGCCGGTGAGACCAAGCATGGCACCAACAAGCAGGGTCATACTTAACCTAGGAAGTTGCGCTTGCGTAAAGAATACATCACGAAACTCGGTTGCTACCTCTGGTTTTGTTAATAATTGCCATTGTTCGAAAAGTGATAAATTAGTATCAATTTGTAGGCTAAAGACGCTAAGTAACGTAATCAGCGCCAGATAACCAATATAATGTTTCGTTCTCATTGTTCTGGTGCCAACTCTATTAGACTGTCGGTAATCGCTTCAGCGGTGTATTGCAAAGACATGGCACCGCCATACGCCCACACTGCTCTGACTGAATTTACCCGCTGCTTTTTCACAAACGGCATCGCTTGCCAAAGTGGCGACTCTTTCAGTTTTCGTTCTTCTGGGAAAGGTTGTACGTAGAGAACGTAGCTGTTTTGAAGGCCCTGAAGCCGATTGATTCGATCTTGCTTTACTCCCCACGCTCGTGGGTCCTCTTTAATTGGAGCCTGTAATCCCAGTTTTCTAACCACGTAGTCAGTGGTGGAGTTTTCGGTTGCAAGTAATACAGTATTCGGAGTTGAAAATCGCATCACAAGAACGCTGAGTGGAGAAGAGTAATAGTGGCGAATTCGCTGGCGCATCTGCGCAAATGAAGCATCTAATTCTGCCAGTTTCTGTTCAGCAAGTGCCTCTTTATTGAATAGCTTGCTGAGCGTACGAAAGTGACGAATGGCCGTTTCAGCTGCGGCCTCATTTTCAGAAAAATTAGGTAAATAGATTACCGGAGCAATTTGTTTGAGTAACGGAATCAAGTCTTGCTGTGGAGACGCAGCAAGGATGACATCTGGTTTCAAACTGGCTATTTTTTCTAAGTTGGGTTCTGCTCGGGTTCCAATATCTTCAATTGACTCTGGTGCAGTTGGATTGACGACCCATTGGCGGTAGCCTGGTAAATTTGGGGCTGCGATTGGTTCTACGTTTAGCGCCAAAACTTGTTCTAAGATGTCCCAGTTTAAGGCTACAACGCGTTGAGGCGCTTGCTCAAAACTATGCTCGCCATATTCATCGGTAACGGTGATGACTGCATGTGCATTGGTCATAAAAAATGCGAGGAGAAAAGCAGATTGTGTAACCACAGTAAGTAAACGAGCTATTATGCGCATACAACAGCCACCTTTTGGCTCGCTAATGTGTTAGCCGGGCTTGGGTGTTCAATCAGCTTAATTGGTGACTCATATAGTTTAGAAAGGCGTGCCTCGTCTAACAACATGTCGGCGTTGCCTTCAAAGGCAATCTTACCTTTTTTGAGCGCAACAATGTGGGTGGCGTAGCGCAGTGCTAAGTTCAGATCGTGCAGGATCACGATAATGCCTACATTCTCGGTTCGATTCAGTTCTGCCAGCAGCGCCATTAGTTGAAACTGATGGTGAACATCGAGCGCCGAGGTTGGCTCATCGAGAATTAAAATTGGCGATTGTTGAGCCAGTAGCATAGACACCCAAGCACGTTGGCGCTCGCCGCCCGATAAGTCATCCGCCAAAGCTTGAGCAAAAGGTGTAACCCCTGTTCGTTCCATAGCCTGCGTGATGATCTGTTTGTCTTCAGCTTTCCAACGACCAAGTGCCCCACGCCACGGAAAGCGACCTAAGCGCACTAGCTCTTCTACCGTTAAACCAGCCGAAGAGGGCAGCTTTTGTGGCAAATAGGCGATCTGTTTTGCCAACTCTTTGGTTTTGAGTGATGAAAGGGAAGTATCGTTTAGTGTTACCGTGCCTTTATCTGGTGGCATTTGACCAGAAAGCAGGTTCACCAGTGTCGACTTACCTGAACCGTTATGGCCTAAAACGACCGTTAGCTCATTTGTTGGGATGTTAAGTTGTTCGATGCCGAGGATCTGACGTCCACCTCGCACGATCCCAATATTAGACAGTTGAAACATGGATGGCTCTTAGGAGAAAACTCCCCTCAATAGAGGGGAGTAGAAGTACAATTACCAGCGGTAGTTTGCGTTTAGCATAACAGAGCGAGACTGGCCGTAGTAACACCAGTAATCGCAACCTGAAACAAACTCTTTATCTAGGATGTTGTTCACGTTTAGCTGTGCTTGCCACTGTGAAGTGATGTCGTAAGTGACTGACGCATCCCAAAGAGTGACAGAAGGAACCGTTAGGTTCGAGCTCTTAGGGTTATCTTTTGACTCACCTACGTAGCGCACACCAGTACCGATATTGAGGCCTGGAATCAGGCTGTAGGCGCTGTAGTCTACCCATGCAGACGCTTGATGCTCAGGAATAAGTGCGGCTTGTTTTTTACCTTGGCCAAAGCTCTCATCTGTTTTCGCTTTAGTGTAGGTGTAGCTTGCCATCAGTTTTAGATCGTCGGTTAGCTGCGCCGTGCTTTCTAGCTCAATACCTTGAGATGTCACTTCACCTGTTTGTGTCGCAATCCATGTTGATGGGTTAGTGACCAACGCGTTCTTTTGCGTGATGTCGAACCATGCAAGGTTGATAAAGCCATCCATAAAGCTTGGCTCATACTTTACACCCACTTCTACTTGCTCGCCTTCCAGCGGTTTGTAAAGTTCATTGGTTGCCGCATCAATAGTGCTGATCACTTCAAACGACTGAGAGTAGTTTGCGTAAGGTGACAGGCCATTGTTTGCAAGGTACATCACACCCGCACTTAGAGAGAGCTGACCATCATCACGAGATTCACTTTGATCAACGGTAGCGCCTTTGCCAGAGTTTTCTGTTTTCACCCAGTCGTAACGAGCACCTATGTTACCAATCCACTGTTCATGCAGTTTCAATTGGTATTGTGAATAGAGACTTGCTTGAGATTTCTCAATCTCACGTTTCACGTTGTTGGCAGGATCAAGAGGGGTGAAGTTGCCGTAAACTGGGTTCCACGGGTTGATAGTGCCAAATGCATAGTTGTCTTGCTCGTCGCCATCGGTTTTGTGGAATTGCAGATCCATACCGATAAGCACTGTGTGCTCTGCGTTGTCTGTCATCCAGTTGCCGACAGCATTGTTATCGAACGTGATGCTCTGGTTTTTTCCGTCACGGAATACGATGCCTTGCGTTAACTCTTCTTTCGCTGGATCGTTGTTTGAGAACGCGTAAGAGCTGCGCAAGTACAACTCATTCGAACCGTAGTTGAGGTTTTGCGAGAGTGACCACATGTCATTGATGTCGTGCTCTAGTAAGTAACCTAGAGAAAACTGCGTGCGTTCGTATTTATCGTAGTTTGGCTGACCAAGGTTAGTCGAAGGATCGATTTTGCCAAAGTTAGAACCAATCAGAGTACCTGCTGCCGGGAAGAATGGGTTAGTTGGTACACCGTCATCATGAAGGTAAGTTGCCAAAACGGTCAGCATTGTACGGTCAGAAATGTCGAACTCGACACTTGGCGCTAGGTAGAAACGCTCGTTATTTGTGCCGTCCAGTTCACCATCTTGGCTTGTCATCAAGCCAACCAAACGATAGCGCACAGTGCCTGCGTCGTTTGCTTCGTCAGCAATGTCAAAACCTACGGATTGGTGTTGGTTGTTGCCAACTTCGACTTTTACTTCGCCTTGAGGCGTAAACGTTGGTTTTTTCTGAACAGCATTCACGATACCGCCTGGTGCCGATTCACCAAACAGAATAGCCGATGGACCTTTAACGACTTCTACACTTTCTAGGCCGTAAGGTTCGACCAACCATGTGTAGTAACCATCGCGGAATAGGCGGTTGCCGTTTAGGTAAGTCGCTGCATCAAATCCACGAACTTTGAACCAATCAGTGTCGTTGTCTGCGCCATAAGGCTGAGCGGTTACACCAGACGTGTAGCGTAATGCTTCATCTAGCTTTTTCGGTGCACGAACACGAAGTTCATCTTCAGAAATGATAGATACGCTGCGCGGCGTTTCTGCTGCCGGGGTTTCTACTTTAAGTGCTTGCGCGGTGACCGTTATGGTCTCCATGGCAATCACGTCATCTTGTACGACGTCTTCTTGAGCTTGTGCTGTGAATGCAACCACTGCTGTAGGTGCTAAAGCACAAACCAACGCGTTGCGGATAGCGATGGTCAGTGAGTTATTCTTTTGCATAAATCTATTCCCGATAATTATGATTAACGCTAAGCTTAATTGTAATTATTATCATTTGAGCTTTTGTTTCGGTATTTTACTGACTTTTGTATCAAAAGATAGTAAAACGTTCGCAAATTCATTCGCGGTACCTAAAGTCATTGTTATGTTCAATTGGTTTGAAAAGCTGACCCAACCCTTTCCCCAGATGGAAACCGAAAAGCCACCGAAGACGCTATTTGGCTTTTGTCGTTTTTACACTCGTGGCTTTGAAGCCCCTTTACTCGTTATGGCTGTGTTCAGTGCGCTTATTGCCATTACTGAGGTGACGCTGTTGCGTTATATGGGCGAGCTCGTCGATATTCTCTCTAATCAAGATCGCGCAACATTCTGGCAAGACCAGGGTGATCGCATGCTAATGATGCTGTTCTTAGTGGCGGTTGTGATGCCAGCTCTCGGTTTTGTCCACTCAATGGTGATGCACCAAACGTTATTGGGTAACTACCCGATGTCTATCCGTTGGTTGATTCACCGTTACTTGCTAAAACAAGCGGTTGGATTTTTCCAGCGTGACTTTGCAGGCCGAGTTGCGACCAAAGTGATGCAAAGTGCGTTAGCGGTACGAGAAACGGTCATGAAGCTGGTGGATGTACTGGTTTATATCAGCGTTTATTTTCTTTCGATGCTTTGGATGATGGGCGAAGCCGATGGTTTGCTAATGCTACCTATTGTGATTTGGATAGGAATGTACGCGGTTATCCAGTTCTACTTTATCCCTAAAATGAAACAAGTAGCGACAGAGCAAGCGGATGCTCGTTCTGTAATGACTGGGCGCATTGTCGATTCTTACACCAACATATCTACCGTAAAGCTATTCGCGCACTCGCAACGAGAGTTGGAATACGCAGAAAGCAGCATGAAGCAATTTTTGGTGACGGTTTACCGCCAAATGCGCATGGTGACTTGTTTACTGTTTAGTGTGGATGCCATCAACTATTTGCTGCTGATGTCTATTAGTGCCATTTCGGTTTATCTATGGCTAGATCACGCTGTAACAATTGGTGCTATTGCGATTGCCATCAGTATTGCATTGCGTGTACAAGGTATGTCGAAGTGGATCATGTGGGAAGTTAGCGCACTGTTTGAAAACATCGGTACAGTAGTAGACGGTATTAATACGATTTCAAACGATGTTGAAGTGAAAGACGTACCAAATGCTAAGCCTTTGCAAATCTCCCAAGGTGAGATCTGCTTTGATCACGTAGGTTTTAACTACAGTGACGAGAAGGCGGTATTTGAGAACTTGAACCTGACTATCAAACCGGGCGAAAAAGTCGGCATTGTCGGTCGTTCTGGGGCAGGTAAATCCACGTTGGTCAACTTGTTGCTGCGTTTTTACGACGTAAATACCGGTAAGATTTGCATTGATGGACAGGACATTTCTCAAGTCGAACAAGAGTCGCTTCGCCAACACATCGGTATGATCACGCAAGACACCTCTTTGCTGCATCGTTCAATTAAAGAGAACATTCTTTACGGTGATCCAGATGCTTCAATGGATGCCGTTATCGCAGCTGCTGAGAAAGCACATGCTCATGATTTCATTCAATCTCTACGAGACGAGCAAGGTAACGTTGGCTATGACGTTGAAGTGGGTGAACGCGGTGTGAAGCTGTCTGGTGGTCAGCGTCAACGTGTGGCGATTGCTCGCGTTCTGCTGAAAAACGCGCCAATTTTGATCATGGATGAAGCAACGTCTGCACTTGATTCAGAAGTAGAATCGGCAATTCAAGAAAACCTTGAAGTTCTGATGGAAGGAAAAACAGTGATTGCGATTGCTCACCGTTTATCAACGATTGCCGCGATGGATCGTTTGATTGTAATGGATGACGGCAAAATCATTGAGCAAGGCTCGCATTACGAGCTGCTGCAATTGGGTGGTGTTTACGCTCAGTTGTGGAAGCATCAAACCGGCGGTTTTTTGTCTGAGCAAGGTGATGCTCAACTGCAAGTCATCTAATATGACGCTACACGAAAGAGGAGCAAATGCTCCTCTTTTTTGTGTCTGTCGTTTATACCGAGTAAGTAGGCGTTAATGGGCAACGTTAACTTGTGATTATTCATTGAGTTAGGCCAACTTAATGATGATTATGTTTATAACTCACTGTCGTTATTGAATTTTTTACGCTTTTTTTACGCGAACTCCGAATGGGCTTTTGCTAAAGTTTTCTACATCGAATTTTGGTTGATGTATTTTATGTTTGTTCAATGGCGAGATAACACCTTTCTCTTTTCTACTACCGTGATTGTTGGCGCGGTTGTCGTCTCATGGTTGTTAGACCAACTGTTTGGCTCTACAGCCGCAGTCCTGCTGATTTTACAGTTAGCGGTCGTGGTAGTGGCGTTTCAATGCAACTCGCGATTCGCTTATGCGGCGGCGGTGATCGAAGCGTTGAGCTTCAACTTCTTTTTCACGACGCCTCGTTACTCTTTGCAGATGTTTCGTCCGGAAGACATTTTTAATTTAGTCGTGTTTATGGTGGTGGCATTTATCACCAGCACCTTTGCGGATCTTTATCGTCGCCAGCAGGGAGAGTTAAAACAAACCAAGCTGCAAAACAGCATCCTGCTATCGGTGTCCCATGACCTACGCACGCCGCTGGCAACCATTATTGGAACACTGACCACACTCAACGAGTACATGCCCAAGCTCAATGACTTAGAGCGCAAAGAATTGCTCGACAGTGCGACTTCAGAAAGCCATCGCTTGCATCAATATATCGAGAACCTCTTACAGGCGACTAAGCTCCAGCACGGCACATTAAAAATTACCAAAAAAGATGAGCTGATTGCAGATATTGTGCGGGATGCGGTTTCTCGTTTGCCAAATTACACCGAGAAAGTGTCCATGAATATGGATGATTCCGTTGATTATTTGTCAGTAAGTCGTTCGCTCATCGAACAAGCGATTTTTAATGTGTTGGATAATGCCATGCGATTTTCACCAGAGAATGAATCTGTTGAGGTTTCTCTTTCTAAGCAGGGGTCGTCGTGCGTGATTGATGTTCGGGACATGGGGATTGGCATCAAAGCTGAAGATGCGGAAAAAATTTTCAACCTTTTCTATTCCGGTGTGAACAACAAATCGGCCGATTCAGGCACCGGAATGGGACTCGCGGTTGCCAAAGGCATCATCACCGCACACCAAGGATATATTCAATCTATGCCAGTATCAGAAGGGACGCTGATCCGCATTCGACTTCCACTCAATCAAGGAGCAGAGCAGGCGTGAGTTACAAAGTTTTAGTCGTGGACGATGAGCCTCGCATTCATACCTTTATTCGAATTTCGCTGTCTGCTGAAGGGTTTGATTACATTGGCGCGAGTACCATTGCAGAAGCCAAAGCGTGTTTCGAAGCGTATTCGCCGCACGTCATTCTGCTAGATTTAGGCTTGCCCGACGGCGATGGGGCGGAGTTTCTCACTACGCTTCGTCAGACGTATAAAACGCCAGTGCTAGTGCTGACAGCTCGCGATCAAGAAGAGGAAAAAATCCGCCTTTTAGAAGCGGGCGCGAATGATTACTTGAGCAAGCCTTTTGGCGTAAAAGAGCTCATCGCGCGCATCAAAGTGCTGGTTCGAGATTTGGTGGATGAGCAAACCGTCGCTGATGAGCTGGTGGCTGGCCGAGTCAAAATCATCAAAAGTACTCACCAATTTTGGTTGGATCAGAGGGAAATTCCACTCACCAAGAAAGAGTTTTCCTTCATGGAACAGTTGATTCTCAAGCCGGGAAAACTCATTGAGCAAACTCATTTGCTAGCGGTGATTTGGGGAAAAAGTCATGTCGAAGATACTCACTACTTACGCGTGTTAGTGAGTCAACTACGCAAAAAACTGAACGATAGTGCTGACGAACAGCGGCTATTAAAAACCGAGCCGGGGCTGGGTTATCGTTTAGTGCTTGAGACGTCCAAGCACCACTAAATTCCAAATTTAATCAACGTTAATGCCAAGGTTTAGTGCTGGCTATCGGCACTCGAACAGGATTCGTGTTGCCTATTTTCCGTGACGGAAAATCAGTCTAGCCCTTAACGCATTAGCATTTTCTATACATAAAACACAGTTAGGGATTGATATGGCTCACTTTACAGTAATTGGTTTAGGGCGATTTGGCGTTGCCGCCAGCTTAGAACTTATTCATCTTGGACACACGGTAACGGGGGTGGATAGCGACCCGAAAATCGTCGAAAAATACGTCGAAGAGTTAACGCAAGCGGTCATATGTGACGCGACAGACGAAGGTGCACTCAGAGAATTAGCGCTAGCGAACAGTGATGTGGTGTTGGTGGCGATTGGCGAAGACATGGAAGCCAGTTTGTTGTGTACGCTGGCGCTTAAAAATCTGGGTGTGAAATCCATTTGGGTCAAAGCGAGCACCAAAGCGCACCACACCATCGTGTCTAAGCTTGGTGTACAACGCATTATTCATCCGGAAGAGGAGATGGGCGTAAGAGTCGCGCAGGCACTCAACTATCCGATGGTGAACAACTATTTAGAAATGGGGCATGGCTTGTATGTGGTGGAAATCCACGTTAAATCTAATCTGCACGATACGCCGCTTTCTAAGTTGATCAGCCAAGGTAGTTACAACATTCAGCCGATATTGGTGAAGCGCGAAGAAGCCGTCTACACCAATATCAATGATGAGTTTGTGCTTAATGAGTTCGACACGCTGTTGCTTTGTGGTAGTCGCGCTGAGCTGAAATACGTCGCGCCAAGGTTGGTGTAACATGGTTTTGTGGCATCCCTCTATTATCCCAATAGAACGAAAGCCCAAAGCGGGCAAAAAACTGTTGGGCGCACCGCCATTGATACTTAGCCTCAGCTTTGCGTGCTTGATCATGCTCGGCACAGTTTTACTCAAACTGCCGATTGCCACCACAGAGCCCATCACTTGGATTCAAAGTCTATTTACTGCGACATCGGCCATTACGGTGACGGGATTAGTTGTGGTAGACACGGGCACGGCGTTTACGCCTTTTGGGCAAGTGGTTATTGCTTTCCTGATTCAATGTGGTGGCCTAGGTTTAATGACGTTTGCCATCGTGACCTTGCTGGCTCTGGGCGGAAAAATTGGCTTTTTGGAGCGAGCCGTCGCGAGAGAGGCGTTCAACCAAACTGATTCATCGACACTCATTGCCACTGCTAAATCTGTATTGATGTTCGCTCTGCTCGTTGAACTTATTGGTTTCACTATTTTGAGCGTTTATTGGAGTGAAGAGCTGGGCTGGGAAACCAGTTTGTTCCATGGTTTCTTCTACACCATCAGTGCGTTTAACAATGCAGGTTTTGCGTTGAGTGCCGATAGCTTAATGCCTTACGTGGACGACCCGGTCGTTAACTTCACCATTACCAGTTTGTTCATTATTGGTGGTTTAGGCTTCTCGGTTTGGATTGACTTAAAACGCAATCGCCGTTGGCATCGACTCACCGTTTACAGTCGAATGATGATCTTAGGCACGATGATCATTAACGTGGTGGCACTTATCGCGATTTATCTGATTGAATATGACAACCCCAACACGCTTGCCCCGTTGAGCGAAGCAGGGAAATGGTGGGCATCGTGGTTTCAAGCGGTGACGCCAAGAACGGCAGGGTTCAACACTTTAGCTATCGATCAGTTGGAAGATGCCACAACGGCGATCATTCTGGTGTTGATGTTTATCGGCGGTGGATCATTGAGTACGGCAAGTGGCATTAAAGTTGTGACATTTATAGTGTTAGTCTTGGCGACTTACAGCTATTTGCGTCGCGATGAAGCAACCTATGCCTTTCAACGCGAGATTCCCAAAGAGACCATCAGCAAGGCATTGGCGCTGACTCTGATCTCGGTGGGGGTGACTTGGTTTGCCATATTCACGCTGTTACTGACAGAGAAAGCGTCTATGTTAGACATTATGTTCGAAGCGGTCTCGGCACTGGGTACGGTTGGGTTATCGCGAGGCTTAACGGGCAGTTTGTCCGAACCGGGTGAGTTAGTGATCATCTTCATGATGTTTATGGGACGATTAGGGCCTCTTACATTAGCGTACTTCTTAGCCAGTCCAAGAAAGAAAAAAGCGCGTTACGCGAGTACTAAACTGGCAATAGGGTAAATGGGCTAACTCGTACAAAGTGAGCAAAAGGCTAGACAAAAGAGGAGTAACTGCTCCTCTTTTTGTGCTCGTTGTAGCCACGAAACTGTATACGGCAGTCTCTCTCACAACAATTTATGATTCATCTCTATTTTTTATCATTTATAAATTGTCGTTTTTGAGGTGTTGTCCAGAATGGCATTATCCACGTGCAACATAAGATTGCCGGGAATAAAAATAATTACAATACTGCCTTACTGGAAGATACATGAAAATCAAACCCCTCCCACCTTTAAATAGCCTCGTTGCGTTTGAAGCGTCGGCGCGGCACTTGAGTTTTACGTTAGCCGCTGACGAGCTAAACGTGACCCAAGGTGCTATAAGTCGCCAAATTAGACAATTAGAAGAATACTTAGGCAAGGCTATGTTCACGCGAGCCAATCGAAGCATTAATTTAACGCCTACAGGTCTTCAATATTATCAAGCTGTCAGCCAATCTTTGCTCGATATTGCTCAAATAACTGGTGAAGTGAAGAAGTGGCAGGGCGAACAAAAGATCACGGTTGCGACGACAAATGCAATGGCAGCCTTGTGGTTGTTGCCTAAGGTTGCTCAATTTCAAAATGAACATGATGACATCGATATAAGAATATTGGCCTCAGATAATGTGTTGGACTTACGCAGATTAGATTGCGATCTCGCCTTGTTTTATTGTCGCACTCCACCTGCGGAAATGGATGTGACAACGCTATTTTCAGAAGAAGTATTCCCTGTGTGTAGCCCGCTTTATTTAGAGAAAATCGGCCAGCCTAGTAAGCCAGAAGAAATCTTCAATAAAACGTTACTCTATCTGGAAGAGTCTCAAAGAGATTGGGTGAATTGGGAGCAGTGGTTTGCGAGTGTAGGATTGCCAAATATTTCGCCTCGTAATCGCATGAACATCAATAACTATCCAATGCTGTTACAAGCGGCAATTAATGGTCAGGGAATCGCGTTAGCCTGGGGGTCATTAGTGGACGACTATTTACAAAGCGGTGCTTTAGTTAGGCCAGTCGAACACGTGCTTTCAACACCTTCCAATTTCTCTATGCTTGAACCTAAAAATAGAGGTTTAATCCCAGCAAGCGTCAAGCGTTTTAGAGAGTGGCTTTTGCAACAGTTGCCAGATGAGGTGGGTGATCGAGGTTTAGCTTAAATCAATAAGCAGAGAAAATAACAGAGTTTGGTAATGTTAAAAAAGCGGGAATATCAGTTCCCGCTTTTTTAATTGATGGATGAAACGACGCACTAACTTAGTACTGGTCCCTGATTAAGTGTGGAATCATCTTTCAGCGAGGATCTTGAAGCGATAGGCTCGGAAGCCACAGTTTTGCTTTCAACAAGCGGTTCAACAGGACCATCAAGTTTCTCTTGCTCTGGGTGAACATGCTCAGGAAGCATTGCCCATGGCTTAGGTTCGCGTCGAATACTATGGAACAGCGTTAAGCTCATCACCGCGATAAAAATCGCGATAGGGAAACCGGCAATAATGGAGGCTGTTTGCATTGCTTTTAACCCTCCTGCATATAGAAGCACTCCCGCAATGGCAGCGATCATGATTCCCCACAATACGCGTATAGACGTAGGAGGCTCACTGTGCCCAGCGGCATCGAGGGTACATAGAACCAAGGTACCCGAGTCTGCGGAGGTAATGAAATAAGTACCGAGCAATAGACACGCAAGCACGCTAAGGAGTTTACCAAACATACCTGTATCTAGATTGTCGAATAGCGTAAACAAAGCGCGTGTCGTATCGGCTTTAGTCGCTTCAAGAATCGGGCCGCCAGAGAAATCCGCAGGTGGTGTTTGTTTGGCTTCTTGTGCCGCAGTGACTTGCTCTTGATGAGCAACACGAGCGTCTTGCTCTACCTTCAACGCTGCACCACCAAATACTGAAATCCATAAAAACGTGATCAGCGTGGGTACGATGAGAGCACCGCCGATAAGTTCACGTATTGTGCGTCCTTTAGAGATACGAGCCACAAACATGCCAACGAAAGGTGCCCAAGTCATCCACCAAGGCCAGTAATAAGCCGTCCACCAGTTTTGCCAGCCAGAGTCATTCTGTGCATCGCTCCATAAGCTCATACCGACAATGTTTTGTGCATAAAGCCCCGTACTTTCGAGTAGCGTATTTAAGATATAGCGAGTTGGGCCAATGTAAAGTACGACTAGCACGAGTGCGAGTGAGAGCAGCATGTTCCATTCTGATAAACGGCGAATACCTTTTCCTACACCAGATAGCACCGACGCAACCGCACAAGTACAAAGGGAAACGATAATAAAGAGTTGAATCCCCAAACTAATATCTAGACCAAAGGCTTGATTCAAACCAGAGTTTATTTGGATAACTCCCATCCCCAAGGTTTGAGATATACCGAAAGCGGTCACCGCGACTGTTAGGATATCAACCGTGTGTCCGATAGGCCCATAAATACGATCACCAATCAAAGGGTACAAGATAGAGCGTAGGGTAAAAGGCAGATCTTTACGGTAGGAAAAGTAAGCTAATGCGAGTGCCACAATGATAAAGACAGACCAAGGATGTAGGCCCCAGTGAAAGAATGTCAGTTTCATTGATGTTGTTGCGGCTTCATTGGTCAGGCCTTGAGTAAATGGGTTGTCAGCGTAATGCCACATCGGTTCGGCGACCGACCAGAAAATCAAGCCTATCCCCATGCCTCCGGAAAAAAGCATGGATACCCAAGACAAATAACTAAACTCTGGTTTTTCGTCATCTTTACTCAAACGAATATGCCCATATCGACTAACCATAAGGTAAAGAAGAAAACCGACAACGAGTGAAACAAGTCCGATGTAAAACCACTTCATATTCTGCAGCAAAATGCCGGAAATCGTTTCGAAGTATTGGCCCGCTTGGTTGGCGAGAATGGCGCAGAAAAGTACAAAACCGATAACGACGATCTTTGATGCGATAGTCACAGTCGGATTGAGTCCTTTCAATATCCCAGATGTTGCTCTCATAGGCATCCCTCACAGTGCGTTTGTTTTAGCGTTATTGTTTGTTGCGTTATTGTTAATTTTTGAAAGAGAGTAGAGAGAGGGCTTTTGTGTTTCAACTGATTAATACTCATCGGTTAATGAGTATTAATCATGACAAGAAGATCATTGTTAATTAAAAGGTTATTTTTTTGTTCGAGATCAATGCATGAATGACAAAAACTCATCCAAGCCCGGCGAAAAAGTCGTTTGTTTGTTGCCGGGTTGTTAATCAAAATCATCTCCACTAACACAACACGATGTTGTACGCACTGGATGCAACTCGACTCTCGGAGATAAGAATATGAGTAATGTCAACCAAACCATTATTCCTGTTGAACTTGTTGATAATGTACTGAACCCAATCAGTGAAGCAACAGGAATGCCGAATCAGGCCTACACCAGCGAAGAGTATTTTACTTTTGAGCGTGATCAGGTGTTTGGTAACACTTGGGTATGCATTGGTTTTGCATCAGACCTGCTTAAAAATGGCTATGTGATGCCACTTGATTTCATGAATCTTCCACTACTCATGATGAGAAATCGTCAAGGTGAAGTCCAAGTCTTCCACAACGTATGTAGTCATCGTGGTATGAAGCTGGTGCATGAGGCAGGCGAAGTTCAAGGCATGATTCGCTGTCCTTACCATTCATGGACGTACGATCTTGACGGCAATCTAAAAGGCACACCACACATTGGTGGTATCGCAAAACACAAAGATGACCGATTTAAGTGTGAAAAACATGGCCTTAAGCCACTTCGTTCAGCCGTTTGGATGGACATGGTGTTCGTCAACTTATCGGGCAATGCAGAAAGCTTTGAAGAGCATATCGCGCCGCTAGAGCAACGTTGGCAGCAATTCTTAGGTGAAGAAGGATTAGGGCTTCTTCGCCGCGTGAACATGGGTGGCAACCTAGAGATAGAAGTGAAAAGTAACTGGAAGCTTGCCGTAGAAAACTACTGTGAAGCTTACCACTTACCTTGGGTGCATCCGAGTTTGAACAGTTATTCTCGCCTAGAGGATCACTACAACATCATGTTTGCAGAGCGTTTTGCTGGCCAAGGTAGTCTCGCATACAACCTCTCTGATACTGCAGGAACACACTTACCTAAATTTCCAAACTGGCCAGAAGATAAACTGCGTCATGCAGAATATGTTGCACTCTTTCCAAACGTGTTGCTTGGTATTCAAGCCGATCATGCCTTTGCAATGATGATTGAACCAATCACTGCGAATAAAAGTGTTGAGCACCTACGTGTTTTCTATGTGGGTGATGAAGCAACGAAAGATGAGTTCGCTGCGTGCCGTACTGCTACCGTTGAGTCATGGCGAGTCGTATTCGGCGAAGATATTGGAGCGGTCGAGGGCATGCAGGAAGGTCGTTACTCACCTGGCTTTGGTGGTGGTGTGTTCTCACCAGAAATGGATGTTCCAACGCATTTCTTTCAAACCTGGTTGGCAAAGCAAGTGAAAGCGGCACTGGAGCAGTAATATGATGCATTACCTTAATTATATTGATGGTGAGTGGTGCGATTCAGAGCAAGCGCTGACCGTCATGAACCCTGGCACAGCCGAAGCGTATGCGACGGTTGCAGAAGCCACTATCACCGATGCCGATCGCGCAATGGCAGCGGCACGTCGAGTAGTCAATCAAGGCGTTCTTTCGGACGTTCGTCCAGCCGTCAGAACCGAGTGGATGTTAAAAGCCGCCGCGGCTATTCGTGAAATGGTTGATGAAGGTGGGTTAGTTGCCTGCCGTGAAAATGGGAAATCTTTGCAAGATGCCAAAGATGAGTTTTTAGAATCGGCACGTTACTTCGAATACTACGCTGGCATGGCCGACAAGCTGGAAGGCACGTCAATTCCGTTGGGTAAAGATTATGTCGATTTCACCCAATATGTGCCGTTTGGTGTGTCAGTGCAGATTGTGCCGTGGAATTTCCCAGTTTCTATTTGTGCACGCTCATTAGCACCTGCATTAGCTGCTGGTAACGCAGTGGTGATCAAATCGCCAGAGATTTCCCCACTCGCTATGACGTTGTTGATTAAAGCGATTGAAAAAGCGGGTTTCCCAAAAGGCGCGATTAACTTGCTATGTGGCAAAGGCTCCGTAGTTGGCAGCCACTTGGTGCAGCATCAAGACGTTGATCAAATTGTCTTTACAGGTTCTGTGCCGACCGGCCAACGCATACTGAAAGATTCAGCGCAACGCGCCACACCATCTGTGATGGAGCTGGGTGGTAAATCGGCCGCTATCGCACTGAAAGATGTGAGTCTCGAAACGCTTTTACAAAGCGTTCAAGTCGGTATTTTCTTTAACGCTGGTCAAGTGTGTTCGGCAATGTCTCGTTTGCTAATTCAAAAAGAGCGTTATGAAGAAGTAAAAGCGGCGGTAGTGAAAATGGCGCAAGACCTAACCATTGGTCAAGGTGAAAGCCAGCCGGATGTAACACCGTTGGTATCGGCTGATCAACAAGCGCGCGTGCTTGAAATGATAGAACAAGCAAAAGCCGACGGCGCGAACATCCTAACGGGTGGCTACGCCCCTGATTTGTCGGGTTACTTTGTGGCACCGACGGTGATTGAAGCCTCACCAGATATGCGTATTGCTCAAGAAGAAGTGTTTGGTCCTGTACTGGTAATTACACCGTTTGAAACCGAGCAAGAGGCCGTTGAAATCGCGAATTGCACCGATTTTGGCCTGGTTGCTGGTGTCTTTGGTGAAAGCCTAAACCAAACATTGCGTGTGGCGCAGCAACTGCGTGGTGGGCAAGTGTTCATCAATGAATGGTTTGCTGGTGGTATCGAAACACCATTTGGTGGCGTGGGCTTGTCCGGTTTTGGGCGAGAAAAAGGACAAGAAGCGATTTATAGCTATGTCCAGACACGCAATATTGCCATTCGTTTGCAGCAAGACAGCAACGTATAGGTACCGTGTAACTGTATTTTCATCACCTCGTACCGGCTTGGATTTCAGACCACAAGCTAGGGCGAGGTTGATGGAATCACAACAAATCTGACAACGGTTTGTAAACACGGAAATTCTGAACAAGGTAGTTGGAGTATAAGTGATGAGAAAGTGGCTCTGTATTATTTGCGGCTTAATCTATGATGAAGCACAAGGTTGGCCATCCGATGGCATTGCACCAGGAACAGCATGGGAAGATGTACCGGATGACTGGTTATGTCCTGACTGTTTAGTGGGTAAGGCCGATTTTGAAATGATCGAAATCACCGACGATGCGCCACTAGAAGAGGTTGCAGCGGTGTCTTCGGTGTCGGTAGAAGCGTCTGTTCAGCCAAATACTGCTCAGCCTCTTCCATCTGAAGTTACTCAACCTGTATTCTCAAATGACCCTATCGTTATCATCGGTAGTGGCCACAGTGGTTACCAGTTGGCGGCGGCACTTAGAGCGCAATCTGAGACGGTTCCGATCACTGTCTTTACCGCTGATGATGGCGCTTTGTACAGCAAACCAGCATTGTCTAATGCACTGGTCATGAATAAAGACGGCGACGCGCTACAAAGTGAGAGCGCGTTGGAGTGGGAAAGCCGTCTCAATATCCGAGTTTATCCGCATACCCGTGTTGAACAGATCGATCGTGCCAATTCAACGCTATATACCTGCATCGGTAAATACGCCTACAGCCGCTTGGTACTGGCAACAGGTGCATCACCGATTGAAATCCCAATTGAGGGCGATCGCTCTTGGGTTATGAGTGTGAACGACTTAGTTGATTACCGCCGTTTCAGAGCGGAGCTGCAAGACAAAAAGCGCATCGCGATCCTAGGTGATGGCTTAATTGGCTGTGAGTTCGCAAATGATCTGATCGAAAGCGGTTATGAAGTAACAGTTATCGGGTTGGGTCAATGGCCAATGGAGCGTTTGATCCCGCAACAGTTGGGTGAATCATTACAAAGCGCACTTGCCGATCGAGGCGTGCAATGGGCTCTACAAGACAGTATCACCAGAATCGAGCCAAGGTCCGCATCCAGTGCGGTTTTACATCTAAACAGTGGCAAGCAGATTGAAGCAGATCTAGTGCTGAGCGCGGTTGGACTCAAGCCAAATGTTTCTCTGGCTGAGCGCGCGGGGCTTGAAGTAGGCCGGGGCATTAAAGTGAATCAATTCGGCCAGACGAGTGATGAGAATATTTACTCGCTAGGTGATTGTGTTGAAACTGAGCAAGGTTGGCAGCCCTATATTGCGCCGATTAATCAAATGATCCCTTCTGTAGCGAAAAGCTTGCTAGGCGATGTCGCTCCTATCTCGTTAACACCAACTCCAGTGATTGTAAAAACGCCGATTCTTCCACTCACGATTTTCCCGGTAGCCGCTGAAGAACAGGGACAATGGTACATCGAGAACCAAGCAGATGAATTGACCGCTGCGTTTTATTCACCAGAAGGAGCAATGCTCGGTTTTGCGTTGCTAGGAAGAAAAGTACAGTTATTACGCGGCCCTTGGCTAGATCAATTGTCATTGAAACTGTCAGCAGCGTAGCGGAGAAAAAAGATGATTCATTTACCCAATGATGACGTGACGTGTGGTTGGTACCATGCGTTGCCAAGTATTCCAGAAAAATCGGCGTTAAAAGGTAAACAAAGTGCTGACTATGCCGTGTTAGGTGCCGGTTTCGCAGGCTTAGCTATGGCAAGACGTTTAGCTGAACTTATGCCTAATGCACAAATTATACTGATTGATGCGCAACGTATCGGCCAAGGGGCTTCAGGAAGAAATTCGGGCTTTGTTATCGATTTGCCTCATAAGTTTTCACTTGAGCATCCCGACCCTGAGCACAAGCAAAAGTTATTATCACTCAACCGTTCTGCGATTGCTCAGCTAAACACTTTAGTGTCGAAGCACAGTATTTCTTGTCAGTGGTCAGCAAAGGGCAAATATCAAGGAGCCGTAGGCGCGCGCGGTGAAGCGTATCTCGATCACTTTGAGCACCTAATGAAAGACCTTGGCGAACCATACTTCCATGTTAATGGCAGTGAGCTGGCGAAAGTCTTGGGAACCAACTACTACAGCCGCGCAATTTACACGCCAGGTGGTTATTTAATGCAACCTGCTGCTTTGGTGCGTGGGCTAGGGGAAAGCCTTCCAGAGAACGTCGAGGTGTTAGAGAACTCGCCAATCCGCAAGCTCAGTAAAGAAAACGGTTGCTGGGTATTACATGGAGATAGTGGCTCTGTTGAAACCCCTGAACTGCTGCTTGGGACCAGCATTTTTACTCGGGAGTTTGGTTATCTTAAAAACAGACTACTTCCAGTGATGACGTTTGCAAGCTGGACGCGTCCATTGACCGACGTAGAAATGCAACGATACGGAGGTGAGCTGAATTGGGGCCTAACCCCAGCTGATCATGCGGGAACGACGTTACGTATGACCGCTGATCGACGTATTTTGATCCGCAATACTTACAAATACGTGCCGAAGTATGGCTCAAGCATGAACGATAAAGTCAGAGAGCAAATCCGAGACGATCATCGTCAGGTCTTTCTGGCGCGTTATCCCGAGCTGGCCGACGTACCATTTACTCACACATGGGGTGGGGTGTATGCCATCTCTCGTAACTTTACTAACTTTTTCGGTCAATTAGATGAAGGTGTTTATGCCAGCGCTTGTGACAATGGTGTTGGTGCTGCGTGGGGAACCATTTCTGGAACACTGTTAGCTGACTATGTCGTTGGTGCGACATCTAAATCATTGGATGACATACAGCAAGTGACAGGAATGCCTTGTTTGAATCCGCCAGAGCCTTTTTTAGGTTTGGGAGTAAAAACGCGTATCCAATTAGCAAAATGGCAAAGCCGGAGTGAATTATGAAGCAAGTCAAACTTGTTGATAGTAAAAGTCTAGATTTCAATGTTCGTGGTGATACGCCGGGAATGGCGTATGTTGCCAGGGCGTTAAGCCCAGAAATTTCACCAAACATTGGCGTAGGCTTTGCTAAATGGGAAGGCGCTAAAGTGGCTTGGACAGTGCTTTATGATGAAGTTATTTTCGTGATTGAAGGCTGTTTCGAGCTGACCGCAAATGGTGAAACACATTTTGTGCACCCAGGTCAGATGCTGTGGATACCGGAAGGAACTGAATTGGTTTATGGTGGGCATGCTCTGTTCGGCTATGTGGTTCATCCAGGAAACTGGAAAGAGTTACATGGTATTGAATGACTTTTATCATTTAGTAGTGTCTCGGAAAGGCAAAACAAAAAACCGATTTTTACCCATGAGTTTTCGTAAAAGAACTTAATCTCAGTGGAGCAAGGGTTTCTTACTTGCTATGTTTCTTGGTCACGTTTCCAGACGTGTTAGACCTTTCTCAATTGCTATTTTATCTATCAAAAAAGGGAAGCCTTGGCTTCCCTATAATGAGTCTTCTTTTGGCTTGGCTGAATCTTTTATTTTAGCTCAAATTTACCCTGCATGATTGCCCAGTGACCCGGGAACGAACAGAAGAATGAATAGTCACCGCCGGCTTTCATTTTCTCAGTACTGAACGTAATGCTGGTGCTTTCACCGCCACCAATTACTTTTGTGTGAGCGTAGACGCGATCATCATTTGGTTTTACGTAGTTATTTTCTGCTCCAGCTGCCATGCCATCAGTACCGACTGCTTGTAGGTTGGCTGTGTCAGAGATGACCACGTTGTGACCCATCGATTGCGCTGGCATCTTACCTGTGTGATTCAGCGTTAGTTTTACCTCTTTACAAGTGGCTGGTACGCTCAATGTTTTAGTAGAAAACTGCATCATATCGTTAGCATCTAATGACACTTCACACTCGGCACTGGCTTGGGCACCAAAGCTCATTCCTACTAATGCGAAGGTTGTTGCTAATAAACGTAAAGACATATAACACTCTCCATTTTGTATTTTAGGCTGACTTGGATTGATCTTATCCAATAGTTCTCATTATCAGCCAATTTTCACTCCAAAAACGTGCTTCAATCGGTATATTGACGTTTTGTTGCAAGCTTGTACTGGTCAGTTCCGCTATTTGATCACTCAAATGCCTTATTTCATGCGATTGCGTGAGTTAAATCAAAAGTCGTGATTAGCCAGAGTTAAGGTGAAAATAATCTCTCTAAACGGGTGGCAGAACTGTTTGGTTTTACGGTATTGGAGAGGTTTCAAGAAAGAAGCTCAGCTAAATTGCTGAGCTTCTAGAGAACAGACGGCAAGTAGACCTAGCGAGTTTGCTTTAACGTGTGCAACACATCATGCAGTGAAGGTGCGACGGTATGGCCTAATTGTTTTATTTCGTTGCAAGGCTCAACCAAATCAGGAATTTGATAAGTGATCATGTTCGCTGCTACAGCAGCACGCACGCCATTATTTGAATCTTCAAAGGCGAGACATTTGGTTGGATCTACGCTTAGACGACTTGCTGCAAGCAGGTAGATCTCTGGCTCAGGTTTGCCGTGTGACACTTCACAGCCTGTCGTTAAGTTGTCGAAATACTTGCTTAGGCCCGCTAATTCCAACTTCTTCTGTGCCACTTCTTTTGCTGTAGAAGTGGCGACTGCAATTGGCAACCCTTGGCTTTTCAACCACTCAAGCAGCTCAATCACCCCTTCTTTTACTGGTATCGCTTGGTGCTTAACCACAGCGTCGTAACGGTCGCGCCACTCTTGGTGTAAGCGGTCAAGATCATCCCCATAAGCTTTACGAAAAATCACTTCAATGCCCGCTGCATTGCGACCAATGATTGAAAGATAAACATCTTTATAGAAGGGTAGGTTCTGGGCTTCACATGCTTCTTGGAAAATATGCATACAGACGCGCTCAGTATCAAGGAGCAAACCATCCATATCAAAAATAGCAGCTTGGTAGTTCATTACATTAAGACTTTTTGGTTGGGATGGCGCATTTTGACACAAGCAGATCGGTTTTTCTTCTAAAAATTAGAACTTGATTTTGATCCTATGAGTTCACATTGCCTTTGAACACACTATACACAGAGTCTATAAACTAGGTGTGAAATATAATGTTTTTAAAATTAGAAAAATTTCAGTTAAATAGATAAAACTCTATCTTAATATAAGCTAGAGCTTTATTAATATCCTATTGTTATTTTAACTATTGAATGATTTGTTAATAATAAAATAATACCAAGTCACGATTGTTTACGACTGCATGAGTGTACCAGCTCTTGACTTCAGATATTTGTTGCTCTGATAAGCCTCCGAAGTCAACGTTATCTTGGTGAATATCTTGATTTTTTATCATAAAAACAACAGGGAAATCGTCAGGGAATGGGAATTTTATAGGATAATCGGTATTAGTGAATGGAATATCGCAGAAATCGTTTACATCGCAAGGATACCAAGAGTTATTGGATAAGTAATAACCAGTTATCTTACATATAGCTTCAAGCAAGTAAGCATAGGCGTAACCCAAGTGACTGTATTTTATCTCTTCAGATAACATTTGCATAAGAAGCTCTTCAGCTCGGATGCTTTCGCCACTACTTTCCAGCATTTCATTAATCACTTTAAAGGAGTCTTGACACCTTTCCATGATGGCTTTTTCTAGCTCTGGATTACGCTCATTCTTTAGTACGTTAAAAACCTTTTCAGTATCTAATGAATATACTGTCGCCCCATATCCCATATTTTATTCTCCTCACTTTTATACAGTTAAATTCATTTAAGTGTTTTTTATCGAAGGGATTATATTTTGATGTTTTTTGAAGGTAAAGTGTATATATAGAGGTTGTATTTATTATGATGAACTTTGAAAGTTTAAATTCTTAAAATAAATACTATATATTTAATTTTATTAGATCTAGCTCATAAAAATACCTTAACTATTATTGTGTTTATTGTTAAGGGTTATTAAATCTGTGAGGTGGTTCAAGACAATAAAATTTAGAAGAAAATACCGTCAAACTTAGGTGGCTATTCTATCTGAGCACTCAGCCCACTACTTATGGTGGGCTGAGTGCGCGGTTGGGCATCAGGCACATTATTTGGCGATGAATATGCCATATTAGGTGATATTCGTTAGTGTCTATTTTATCCCTAGGCGTTTTGCTAAGCGGTGTAAATTACCGTTATCTAATTCAAGCTGACGTGCCGTTGCTGCCCAGTTGCCTTGATTCTCTTCCAGTGCTCGAACAATCATCGCTTTTTGGAAGGCATCTGTGGCAGGCTTTAATCCACCTTCTGGTAGCTCAAGCCGAGAGTTTTGCTCCGTTTCTTCAACATTCTTGATGTTCTGATTCGGCGTTCGAATATCAAAATCTTGCTCAACCAACTCAATGTCTATGGCGTGAGTACGTGCTTTTGCCAAAACACCGGCACGTTTAATTACATGCTCAAGCTCTCGCACGTTGCCTGGCCATGAATAGTCTTTGAGTGCTTGAACTAAAGTGGGGGACAAACGAATGCTGTTCAATCCCAATTTGCTTCTTAAGCGTTCGGCAAAAAAGCCTGCGAGTAGTACCACATCGTCTTCACGTTCACGAAGAGGTGGAACATGAAGCGGGAAGACACTTAAACGATGATACAAGTCGGCTCGGAAGCGACCAGCAGTCACTTCTTCATGCAATATGCGGTTAGTGGCGGCGACAATGCGTGTGTTGACTCGAATATGACGGTCATCACCCACACGTTGAATGTCGCCGTATTGTAGAGCTCGAAGTAACTTGGCTTGCAGCTCTAACGACAGTTCGCCGACTTCATCCAAAAACAGTGTGCCGCCGTCGGCTTGTTCGAACTTACCCTTACGATTGCTGATCGCGCCTGTGAATGCGCCTTTGATATGGCCGAACAACTCGCTTTCCGCGACTGATTCCGGCAGTGCCGCACAGTTGAGGTAAACCAAAGTATTGCTAGAGCGGCTAGAGCGATGGTGAATAGCGCTGGCAACTAACTCTTTACCTACGCCCGTTTCTCCCATAACCAGCACGGACAACTCCGTATCGGCGACTGCATCAATCTGCTCTTGAAGATTCTTCATCCCCTGAGAGTTGCCAATGATTTCATTACTTAAGGTGCGTTTCTCGGCGTAAGAGTCGCGTGGCAGGCTCGCTTGTGTCTCTAGTTGTTCTAGTAGGAGTGCAGTGTGTAGGCCACCTGCTGCCAACGCGCTGACAAAACGTAACTCTTGGTTGCGTAGCCCATCAAATTGGTTGGGGTCGAAGGCGTCAATCGTAATGGCACCAATCAGTTGATCGTCGATCAGCAGAGGCAAACCAATGCAAGAATGGACATGCAGTTTGTCATCGTGGTTAGGGATCAAACCATCGTATGGATCAGGTAAGTCGCTGTCAGAGGGAAAGCGCACGATATCGCCTGCTCGGGCAATGGCTTCTAACCTTGGGTGTTGCTCAATAGAGAAACGGCGTCCAAGGACCTCTTTCGCCAATCCATTGATCGCTAAAGGTTTAAAGTGCTGGTCTTCATACAAAAGAAGGGCAGAAGAGTCACACTTCAATACGTCTCGAATGGTGGTTAACAACGTATCGAAGCGAGCCTGTTGAGTGAGCGCCGAGTTAAGGTCTTGCGTGATGTGTAGCCATTGCGCGATTAAAGAAGTCATAGCCAATACCGATTGTGTCAATATGACTATTGTAGTGTCTTAATGACAATTTTCAACTGTGTCTAAATGACACTTGTTAAAGTTGAGCTTTAATTAAGGTGTTGAAATATATAGTAATTAAAAGTTGGCACGCCCAGTGCAATACAAGAAGAAATTATTTTTGTTTATCCCGTCATTCAAGGTAGTAATTATGACAATTCACGTAAAAAACAACATTCACTGGGTAGGTCAACGCGATTGGGAAGTTCAAGACTTCCACGGTACAGAATACAAAATGACAAAAGGTACCAGCTACAACAGTTATCTAATTCGTGAAGAGAAAACCGTATTGATTGATACGGTCGATCATCGATTCAGTCAACAATTCATCCAAAATTTAGAAATGGAAATCGACCTTAAGTCTATCGACTTTATCGTAGTAAACCATGCTGAAGAAGATCACTCAGGCGCATTGTCGGCATTGATGGAGAAGATTCCGAACACGCCAATTTACTGTACAGAAGCGGCGATTGATTCGATTGTGGGTCATCATCACCATCCTGAGTGGAACTTCAAAACCGTAAAAACGGGCGATAGCATTGATATTGGTAACGGTAAGCAATTGGTCTTCGTGGAAGCGCCGATGCTGCATTGGCCGGACAGTATGATGACTTACCTAACGGGCGATGCAGTGTTATTCAGTAACGACGCATTTGGTCAGCACTACTGCGATGAACGCTTATTCAATGATGAAGTGGATCAAAATGAGTTGATGGAACAGTGTTTGCGTTACTACTCAAACATCCTAACGCCATTTAGCAGCTTGGTAACCGCAAAAATCAAAGAAGTGCTGAGCTTTAATTTGCCTGTCGACATGATCGCTACGTCACACGGTATTGTATGGCGCGATAATCCAGTTCAAATCATCGAGCAATACTTAGCATGGGCAGACAATTATCAAGAAGATCGCATTACGATTTTCTACGATTCTATGTCAAACAACACCCGAATGATGGCTGATGCAATCGCGCAGGGTATTCACGATGTCGATCCTGGCGTGGCGGTCAAAGTCTTTAATGTCTCTAAGCATGATAAGAATGAAATTCTCGCCAATGTGTTCCGCTCAAAAGGCATCTTGGTTGGTTCTTCTACCATGAACAACGTCATGATGCCGAAAATCGCAGGCATGCTAGAAGAAATTACCGGTCTGCGCTTTAAGGCGAAGAAGGCCGCTGCATTCGGTAGCTACGGTTGGAACGGTGGTGCGGTGGATCGTATCCATGCTCGATTGACCGACGCAGGCTTTGAAACCGCAGTGAGCTTGAAAACCAAATGGCGACCAGATGGTAAAGCGATGCGTGAGTGCCGTGAACATGGTCAGAACATCGCGAAATTGTGGGCAAAGCATGGCCTGACAAGTCCTGTTATTTCTCCGGCGATTGCTGCGTCTGCACCACAAGTTCAATCACAACCTGCTGCGCCAGCGACAACACAGGCGGTAGTAGATGCTGTTCCTAGCACTGAGGCGCATCCCGCAGATTGTCAATGCATGGTATGCACCGTTTGTAATTGGGTGTACGACCCAGCTAAAGGCGAGCCTAATCAAGGCGTTGAGCCGGGTACGGCATGGTCTGAAGTGCCAGATTACTTCTTGTGCCCAGAATGCCATTTGGGTAAAGACGTCTTTGTCGAATACAACGGGTAAGGGGGCGAATATGCAAGCACCTATTGTGATTATTGGTAGCGGATTTGCGGCTTACCAATTGGTGAAAACAGTGCGTCGATTGGACGCACATATTCCGCTGCAAGTGTTTACTGCTGATGATGGCGCGGAATACAACAAGCCTGATTTGAGTCATGTATTCAGTAACAAACAAACTGCCCAAGACTTAGTGGTTAAAAGTGGTGAGGCGTTTGCACAGGAACACAACATCGAACTGTTCGCCCATACCATGATTGAGCATGTCGACGTGCAAGCCCAGCAAGTGGTAGCCAACGGCCAAACCTATCCTTACTCCAAACTGGTCTTTGCGACAGGCGCGAAAGCCTTTGTGCCGCCAATATCTGGTGATGCAGCACCTGAGGTGATAACGCTGAACTCGCTACAAGAATATCAATTAGCGGAAGAGCAAATCAGTCGTGCGAAACGAATTCTAGTAATGGGTGGTGGTTTGATCGGCGTCGAGATCGCCATGGATCTCGCAACCAGTGGTAAAGCGGTTACGGTGGTTGAGCCAAATCCCCGTTTGCTCGCTAACTTGATTCCTGAATTCGTCGCATTGCCGCTGGAGAACCAACTTAAGCAGCAAGGTATTCAACTTGCCTTGGAGACTGGAGTTGCTGCGATTAATCACTCAAATGATTCGCTGGTGGTAAGCTTGAGCCAAGGTAAAGCAATTGAAGCTGATGTAGTGATTTCAGCGGCGGGTTTACGTGCTAACACTTGGTTAGCGAAGGCTTGTGGGTTGAGTGTCAATAAAGGCATTGAGGTGAATGCCCGATTACAGACATCAGCAGCCAATGTGTTCGCATTAGGCGATTGTGCTGAAATCCAAGGTCGAATGATGCCTTATCTCCAACCGATCGTGCTAAGTGCCAATGCTTTGGGCAAACAGCTACTAGGGCAAGAAGCAGAGTTGAAACTACCGCCTATGATGGTAAAGGTCAAAACACCGAGTTATCCAATTCAATTGGCAGGCGATTTTAGTTCGGTGACGAATTGGAGCGTGCAGATTTCTCAAACTGGCACTGCCGCGAAAGCAGAGGATGAAAATAGCCGACTCATGGGCTTCGTCGTGACGGGAGAACAAGTTACGCAAGCATTTCCATTACTTCGAGAGTTGTCTCAAGCCGGTCAGGCTTAACCGATTTAAACGAAAAGAATTGTAATTAGAGAGGGTATCATTATGTCGCATCTACGAATTCCTAAAGACTGGACTGTTCAACGTTCAACGCCTTTCTTCACTAAAGACAATGTGCCACCAGCGCTGCTGACTCATCACAATACTGCTGAGGGAGTGTTTGGACAGCTGTGCGTCATGGAAGGGCAAGTGACCTACTACGGCTTTGCTGATGAAAATGCCACAGAAGCAGAAGTAGTGGTGGTGATTAATGCAGGCCAGTTTGCTACAAGTCCACCGCAGTACTGGCACCGCATTGAGATGAGCGATGATGCTCAGTTCAACATCAATTTCTGGTCGAACAAAGATAAGAGTGGGCAAGCGATGTTCCACGCTAAGCAGTAGTAAACCTTTTTAAGTGCTTTGACTGTTATGCTAATCGTCAAGTAAAGGGGTGTAGAAGGCGCAATAAACGAACTGAAATACTGGATCATCGAGACCGTGGAAAGAGAAATCACGAGTAATGATTTCAATTCTTTAGTAGCATGTTACGAAACATTTCAGTCAGGTGAACTAAGGGAAGCGTGCAATGGAAAAACAACGAGTAGCATTTATTGGTCTGGGTGTGATGGGATACCCAATGGCTGGTTACCTAAGTAAAGCGGGCTTTGAAACCAAAGTATACAACCGCACAAAAGCGAAAGCCGACAAATGGGCTGAAGAATACCAAGGCGTAGCTTGTGAAACACCACGTGAAGCGGCGGAAGGCTGTGACATCGTTTTTACCTGTGTGGGTAATGATGATGACGTTCGTAGCGTTGTTTACGGTGAAGAGGGCATTCTGGTCGGCTTGAAAGCGGACGCAGTGCTAGTCGATCACACGACAACTTCTGCAGACCTAGCGGTTGAGCTGGCTGAAGCGTGTGTTAAGTACGGTAATCACTTTATTGATGCGCCAGTTTCTGGTGGTCAAGCGGGCGCAGAAAATGGTGTTCTAACCATCATGTGTGGTGGTGAACAAAGCATTTTTGACCGTGTGTCTCCGGCGATGGATGTGTACGCGAAGCAGATGACACTACTGGGTGAAAACGGTCAGGGTCAACGCTGTAAGATGGTAAACCAAATCTGTATTGGTGGCGTTTTACAAGGGCTGAGTGAAGCTTTGTTGCTGGCACAAAAATCAGGCTTGGACATCGCTCAAGTTGTAGAAACACTTAAGCATGGCGCTGCAGGTTCTTGGCAGATGGAAAACCGCGCAAATACGATGGCTGAAGACAAGTTCGATTTTGGCTTCGCTATTGATTGGATGCGCAAAGACTTAGGTTTCTGTCTGCAAGAAGCTGAGCGAGTGGGTCTAGAACTTCCACTGACTAAGAAAGTGGATGAGCAATACGCAGACCTTCAACGTGATGGTTTAGGTCGCATGGATACATCAGTACTGATCAAAGCGGTAGCTAAAAATCAGTAGTTGATGAATCAGTAATAGATAAACAGTTCTTTGGTATCAAAGAGCTTAAAGAAATCTAAGTTAATCATAATGAATCACCTTGAGCATGTTTTGTGACTTGTGATTAAGGATTAGTGATTTGAAATCAGGAGGTGCTGTAGAGTACCTCCTTTTTCGTCTTTAAATCACGCAGTGTAATGATTGCAGCGTTCGCTTACTTGTTTAAGCCTAGTGCAATTTCAAGACCTTTGCCGTACGCTTCGTCCGCTTGGTATGCGTGTTGAACGTGGCGCTGTTGGATGAACTCTGGCACACCGTCCATTGCGCGAGCTGTGTTATCGAACAGAGTTTGACGTTGCTCTTCGCTCATCAGACGGAATAGGTCACCCGCTTGGCTGAAGTAGTCTTCGTCTACACGATGATCGTAGTGATCAGCGTTGCCATTGATGCGTAGAGGTGGCTCAGAGTAATCTGGTTGCTCTGCCCATTCTTGTTTGTAGTTTGGCTCGTAACCCAGTGTTGAACCAAAGTTGCCATCAACGCGCATTGCGCCATCACGGTGGTAGCTGTGAACAGGGCAACGAGGTGCGTTCACTGGGATTTGATGATGGTTCACACCTAGACGGTAACGCTGAGCATCGCCGTAAGCGAACAGACGACCTTGTAGCATTTTATCTGGAGAGAAGCCGATACCAGGTACGACTGCAGCTGGGTTGAACGCTGATTGCTCAACTTCTGCGTAGAAGTTTTCTGGGTTACGGTTCAGTTCAAACTCACCAACTGGGATCAGTGGGTAGTCTTTTTGAGACCATACACGTGTTAGGTCGAATGGGTTGAAGTTGACTTCATCCGCTTCTAGCTCTGGCATGATCTGTACGTACATCTTCCATTTAGGGAAGTCTTGACGCTCAATCGCTTCGTAAAGGTCACGGTGATGGCTTTCGCGGTCTTTACCTACGATTGCTTCTGCTTCTTGGTCAGTCAGGTTCTTGATGCCTTGTTGAGTTTTGAAGTGGAATTTCACCCAGTAACGCTCGTTTTCTGCGTTGATGAAGCTGAATGTGTGGCTACCAAAACCATGCATATGACGGTAAGAAGCTGGGATACCACGGTCACTCATTACGATAGTCACTTGGTGGAATGCTTCAGGTAATGACGTCCAGAAATCCCAGTTGTTGGTAGAGCTACGCATGTTAGTGCGAGGGTCGCGTTTTACTGCGTGGTTTAGGTCTGGGAATTTTAGTGGGTCACGTAGGAAGAATACTGGTGTGTTGTTACCAACCAAGTCCCAGTTACCTTCTTCAGTGTAGAATTTTAGTGCGAAACCACGGATGTCACGTTCTGCGTCTGCTGCACCGCGCTCACCAGCTACGGTAGTGAAGCGAGCGAATAGTTCTGTTTTTTTGCCGATGTCAGAGAAGATCTTAGCGCGCGTGTACTTTGTGATGTCGTGCGTTACTGTGAACGTACCGTAAGCACCAGAACCTTTTGCGTGCATACGACGCTCAGGGATCACTTCGCGGTCAAAGTGTGCCAATTTTTCAAGGAACCAAACGTCTTGTAATAGTTGAGGGCCACGAGGACCTGCAGTCATAACGTTTTGGTTATGTGCGACAGGGCAACCTGCTGCTGTAGTCAATTTCTTGTTTGTCATTTTTCTTCCCCCTCCAGGGCTCAATACCTTAGAAACTGTAGAGGAGGTTATTACGGAAAAGCTGGGGGAGAAAACTGATATTGCTTATCAATTCAATAGATGGTGACTATGGTCGAAACTATATTAGAATCAGAAATTTACTACATTAGCTTGATTGACATAACAATCGACGTTCTCGAATGCGATTGACTGGGGGGAGCGCTATCCAGTTAGCGTGTCTGCGATGCTAGTAATATCGCCCCTTAAATGAAGTTTTACGTGTCATCAAAGGGGCGAAAGGGGGGGAAGTAATTAAGAGTACTCCACTTCAAGTTGTTCAGCTTTTGCAAATGCTGGGTGTGTCGCGAGCTGTTTCCCATAACGTTCAATATTAGGGAAGTGATTAACTAAACCAAACTTTTGAACCAATTCGACAATGAAAGACATCATGATGTCAGCGCCAGTCAGACGCTCTTCTACTAGGTAAGTTTTGCCTTCTAAGGATTGCTCGAAGTAGCCTAGTACATTCATTGCTTCCTTGTCGGCATAGCCTGATAAAAACTGAGTTTCATTTGGCTCTTTGCTTACGAAGATTTTTAGCAGCATAGGTAAAATTGCGGAGCTTTCTGCAAAGTGCATCCATTGCAAATATTCTGTGTGTGCTTTTGTACCGCGCTCAGGAGCAAAGGCTCCGTCACTGTATTTCTCAATCAAATATTCGGTCATTGCACCTGACTCAATGATAATCTCGCCGTTATCTTCAAGAACTGGTGACTTTCCTAATGGGTGAACACTTTTTAGTTCTGGCGGTGCCATGAAGGTCACGGAATCACGGACATAGGGTACAATTTCGTAATTTACATCTAGCTCTTCAAGTAACCAAATGATGCGCTTTGAACGAGACTGATTGAGGTGGTGAAGTTTAATCATTTACATATCCCTTTTTATAATGGGTCGTTAATCTGTACTACAAGTTTGCCGAAATTCTTACCTTCCAACAGACCGATGAATGCTTCTGGCGCATTATCCAGTCCTTGTACTAGATGTTCGCGGTATTGGATCTTTCCTTCTGCCAACCATTGATTAATATCTTGCGCAAATTCACCGTAACGATGTCCGTAATCATCAAAAATGATGAAGCCCTGCACCTTGATTCGTTTGGTCAGGAGCTTACCCATTAGTAATGGAAGATGGTCGGTACCTTCAGGCAGCTCTGTCGCGTTGTACTGAGAAATCAAACCACAAAGTGGGATACGCGCATTTGTATTCAGAAGTGGCATTACAGCCTCGAATACTTTGCCACCTACGTTTTCGAAGTAAACATCGATACCTTTGTCACAGGCATTTTTCAGTTGTTCTGCAAAGTCTTCAGCTTTGTGATCAATACACTCATCGAAACCAAGCACCTCTTTAGCGTAACGGCATTTTTCTTCTCCGCCTGCTATACCAACAACTCGGCAACCTTTGATTTTACCAATTTGACCAACTGTTGCGCCTACAGGCCCCGTAGCAGCTGCTACCACGATGGTTTCCCCTGGTTTTGGCTGACCAATGTCGAGTAAACCCATGTACGCGGTAAATCCTGGCATACCTGCAACGCCTAGCGCGTAAGAAGGATTTTTCGGCTCTTTACCAAGTTTAATGACCATCTCACCAGTTGAGATAGCGTAGTCTTGCCAGCCAACAGTGTAGACAAGAACCCATTCACCTGCTTCGTAATCTGGGTGGTTTGATGCTTCTACCTGACAAACTGTACCACCGACCATTACGTCATCAATTGCAACAGGGTCAGCGTATGATTCGGCATCACTCATGCGACCACGCATGTATGGATCTAGAGATAAATAAACCGTTCTCAATAGCATTTCACCCTCTTTCGGAGTCGGTTTCGTTACCTCTTCTAAACGAAAGTTTTCTTGTGTCGGTGCACCATGGGGACGTGACGCGAGTACTATTCTGCGATTTGTTGCGTTAGTCATATCTATCTCACTTGTTGATTAGACCGGTCGTCTAGTATTTGTTTCAAAATATCCCGCTTATGTAAAGCGGGAAGGTTTACTGTGTTAACACTGATGCTTTTTCTGACAGTGAAACGTGTGTAGGGTGTTCATTCTGCTTCCACGCCGCCTGTTATGGACAAGTGCGCGTATTCTGCAGTAAGTGTTGAGTATAGGTCAGACTTTGCGTCAATGCTGCCTGATCTTGATAAAGTTTGTTCAGCAAGCTAGCGCCATTCCAAAGGTAGTATATCTGCCTTGCTAATAACGCACTGTCACCATTGGGGATTGAGCCATCTTGAATGCCGATGTCTATGCAATCCGCTATCGCTTGAATGGTTTTGTCTGCTCCTTGGCGTAATGCCAAGCGCATTGACTCAGAGAGATCGGAGACTTCTGCACTTAACTTAACCAATAAACATTTGTTCGCATTACACACGTCGTCTTCTACTTTGACCATTTCTTCGAAATAGCTCATTAGGCGTTGGTAGCCACTCAGTTCAGTATTGGTAAAGCGTGCGTTTAAACGCTCAAAATACTTAGTAAAGTAGTCTTGAATCATCGCTTCACCAAATTGTTCTTTGGACTTGAAGTAATGATAAAACGAGCCTTTTGGCACTGCGGCCTTTTTTAATAGCTCTGAAAGACCAACACTCGTGAACCCTCGGTTTACGATCAACTCGTATCCGACGTCGAGAATATGTTGGCGTGTGTCATTCGTCTTTGCGTTCATGGAGTGTACTATAGAATGAATTAGACCAGTCGTCTAGTGTTTGTTGTGGGTTATTTAATCAGCTCATACTCAATAACAAAGAGCGTGTCGGTATTTGGGTAGATTTCTCGAATTAACTGCTTGAGTTTTGGTAGTTCGATGGCTTCTTGTTCTGCATGAAACTCATTAATATCTTCAAAGTGAAGTGGTTCTACAGAACGTATCTTGATATCGCAGACTTTACGATCCGTTTCTAAGGTAAAAACTTCGACTTCTGTATTGGGAACGTAATGGCTTTCTGATTCATCTCGAATCGTTATCGTCTTTTTGCCTGACGTGATCAACGGGGTTAAGAATTCAAAAAAAGTAATCTTGGTTGGATGAGATGGCATGATGTACTCGTTAGTCTGGTTGTTTGGCGTAATTATATACCCAAATCCCCCCAGAGATTCCTGTATTACTAGAACGATCGAGTGCGGATGAAGCGAATTAACTTGGCACTAAAGTAACCTGAGATAACGCCTATCCAGTTGGTGCTGAGATCATCAAAACTAAATGATCGATTTGGAATAAAAAGTTGGCTTATTTCTTCCATTGAAACGATAGCCAACAGCAGTAGCAAAAGACGAATCCCAAATACGTCGGTTTTATTCGAGCTCACCAGAGAAGGGAACGTGAAGACCGATAAAAAGCCGATCAATAAACTGAAAGTAAAGTGAAGCGTACTCGAACCGCCTAAGTAGGTTTCCATTTGCAGGTAAGCAGTATGGTGTAGGTCAGAGCTTTTCCACAAAGAGAGTGAAGCGGTTAGCATCAGGACTAAAACAAAACTCGTGCGTGCCAGTATTAAAGCCATAATTAACCTATTGGAAAGAAGCCTAAGTAACGTTTTACAAAGTACAGTGCAGCTAAATTCTGGATAGCCATGCCAATTGCCATTGCCCACGCTGCACCAATCACACCAAACATTTGACAAAGCGTAACAAGTAGGCAGATGGACACCGTACCGGAGGAAATTGTAATGTATTTCATGGTTCTCTCATGACCACTCATTAATAATAAAAAACCTACTGAACCAGTCGCAACATTGACTAACTGCCCCAGAGAAAGGACGACTAATAGTGGTGCCGCGGCGAGAAACTCCTCACCAAAAAACTGCATTACAAACTCGGGGAAGAGGGTGCAAATAATTACGGGTACAATCGCTAAACCAACATTGGCTCGGCACGCCAAGCGGCTCAGGTTCTGCAGTTTGCGCATTTGACGCTCTTTGTAGAGAGAGGCAAACATCGGGGCGACCACAAAGTTAATGGTAATCAGCACAAAGCCAATCAGTAGTGATGTGCGTTGGGCTGCGGCTAACAAACCGATTTCCGCTGTTGAGATAAAAAAGCCCGCAATAACAAGGCTTCCCCATTGAAGAACATTCGTGAAGATACTGCCAACCCAGACTTGCTTGGCAGAAGCGACCATTTTTTTGTTTGGTACGAAAGCCGATGTTTGATATTGATCTGAGCCAAGCCAATTGGCACTAGATATGACCGCGACACCTATGCTCGCTAAAAGCAGTGCGGTCATTAGATTGTTGATATTTTGCTGACCGATATAGTCTAGGGCAAAGACAAAAATGACCATCAACATGCTTACCCCAAGCTGCAACGCAAACAGAGATGATACGACTTTTCTACATGCTTGAAGCACCCGACTGTTGGTTTGCGCAAGCACCAAGAAAGGTATGCAAAGCAAGCATAAAGTAATCGCATACATTGGTGATTGAGTCTGGTTTAGCTGTTCTGGAAACAGATTAAACCCTGCCAACAAAACGCCTATGGCGAGCAAGCAAAATGCCATACTTCGATAAAGTGCGGTTTTATAGTTTTGGCTTTGTTCAAGCTTCTCTTTGTTATTAAAAGCGATCGCATTGTAACGAACTAACGAGACATCAAAACCTAGCTGAGAAACGATAGCGAGTAGCGAGACTAGGTTGAATAAAAAGAAAAATTGACCGGCCGTCGAAGCGTCACTGGTCTTCGATACAATCAGAGTCAGTAAAAAAGCAAATAGCGCACTCAACACACGCGTGATTGCGGTTTTTAATCCAGTAGATAACAAGCTTTTTTTACCGCTGGGCATCAACAGTAATTTTTGTTGAACAGTGTGAAACATAGGGGCATTTAACCGTATAGTTTATTGAGTGCTAGGCGCTGTTTTTCTTCACTGAAGGCATCGTTTAATTCTGCTGTATATTGGCGAAAATCGATCTCTTCATAATGATTGACACAATGCGCGATCTGCTTGGCCATTTCTTCAGGTGTGAGCGCTAAAAACGGGTAGTTGAGATCTTTGGTTGCGCCGATGGTCCGAATAACCATAGGAAGATGTAACTTGGATGCTTCTAGAATGGTTAACGGCATCCCTTCCCATGCTGCAGTATGTAGATAAAGGTCTGAACCTTTGAGCTTTTCAACTACCTCATCGCGAGGCAGCATACCCGTTACATCCACATTTTCAGTACGTAATTTCTGTTCGAGTACTTGGTCACCGCCACCTATCCATGTGATCTCTATCGGGCGGTTAAGCGCATACCGATTAAGGAACTGCAATGTGCTGATAAGAAACAGAGGATCTTTTTGGGGCGCGACACGACCAAGTACAACGAGCTTCAGCGCTTCTTGCTTGTCTCGCTCTATACGATCTTCACTTTGATAAGATACGTAGTTGTTGAGCAGTTCGGCATGTTTCGCACCAATGCTAATGGCTAGGTCACACTCTCGTTGGCTACAGCCTGCAACCACATCAATTTTGCTCAGTTTTACTTTCTCTAGTGCTTTATAGATCTGGCGTGCAAGCTCTGAGATATCTTCACGTTCGAAGGCATAACAGTGCGGTGTGTAAACCAAGCGTGCCTTGCCAAGCTTTAGAAATCGGCCGAGAAATCCCGCTTTACTCGAGTGCAAATGCACGACGTCGGGAGCAAGTGATGCAATCATGTGGTTTGCATCGCGAATAAATTGAAGCAAGCCGCCTTCTACCCACTTTGTCTGTACGAAAATGTGGTGGTTGTTCTCATTGGTCAAGTCGTTTTCTCGGGCTCTGGCTAGCAAGAAATGTTGATAAGGCTCGTCTCTGGATGAGTGAACATAACTATAGAGGGCGGTTTGAACGCCACCTCCAAACGCTTCTGTAACATGGAGTACTTTCTTCATGATGATTTTGTCCCTGGTGTTTGCATCCATTTGTGTTTAAAAGCATCACGCTCTTGCTCTGAATAAACGTGGCGATACAAGGGAAGATCGTACATATAGAACAGTTTTGAGAAGTCGTAGTGATTCTTAAAGTGTTGGTGGATATTGGAGTACCACTTGTTTTTCGCTTCGTTGCTGTTTTTCAGTACGAAGTCTTGCAACTCAAGAAACTCACCGATTTCTTTATCAAGCGAACTGAGCTGTTCGCATTTGATTAGCATGACGTTGGCCTGATCGTTCTGGAATGTGAAGAAAGGTTGAGTGTTGTCCAGCTCTTGGCGCATCACATCGATATTGAAATTACGCTTTAACTCGTTGTCGAACCAGTCCGCAAAATAGTTGAGATTGATATAGTTATCAAAGCAATGCTCGAGGTGCTGATACGTGACTTCCATATCTCGGTGAATTGCATCATTCTTTTTGCCTTCGATAAATTGCAAATGGAGGTCTTGAAAGAAACGAGAAAAGACAGTTGCGATTGGATCGCGGACCAGCGTAACGATTTTAATCTGCTCGCGTTTTTGTAAGATACGTTTTCGCTGCTTGAGCACTAAGCGATAGAGTGCGCGGTTTCGGAAGTCGAAGAATTTACTCACGTCTTTTTTATTGTGATACATGTGAAATTCTTCGTGATCATCAAAGGTGTGGATGTGATAGCTCGGGATATTTTTCTCCCCTAGCGTGTGCTCAATTGATGAGGAGCCAACTTTGCCCATTTGGTAAACTAAAACAAAATTATCAGCTTGGAGTTCTCGGTTCTTTTCAAATTGTCGAGAGATTGAATACTTCATCTATCCTATCCTTGATTATTCATATTCGTGGTGATGGTTTACCGGAAAAGTATGAGCAATGGCCCTTGAGTCCTTGCTCATGCTGATCATGACGGGTAACAAGAGTATTAAAATTATGGTGGTGTTTACCGCAACGAAAAACACCATGATGAGGGCGTATATCGCAAGTAATAGGCTTTTTCTGTTTTCATTAAGACTACGGAAGCAAAAGCGAATAAAAAGAAAATAACCACCAAACAGCAGACCGATACCAAGCAATCCGTATTCAATTGCGGTATCTAACACAAAGTTGTGGGTGTAGATCGCCAGCTCATCATAATTAAAGTAACTGATCATAAAGTTGGGTAACATTTTCGCGCCGACACCTAACACTGGGTGTTGAAGTAAAATATCTAGCCCATTGGCAAGTAAAAGTTTTCTATGAAGATTCGATACCCAGCGCGCTTCACTTTGGTTGGCAAATAAGACGTCTTCTTGGGTTATTTCCAATGTGTCTGCTAGCGTTTCAAACCCAACGTAGAGTGTGGTTGTGACGGCAGTAAACACAATGAAGCTCAAGGCTAATAAAATTGTCCACGTGTACGTTTCGCTGAGCGATTTTCTCATTAAGTTTTTTACGAGCAGTTGGTCAAAGAAGAAAAGCAGACAAAAACCAAGTAGCGCTTTTCTTTCTTGTGACAACACCAGTAATACTAAAGCTACGAGCATCAAAAGGTGGAAAGCGCGAATTTTATCTCGATAAAGGTACAGTAGTGAGCACAGTACACCGAACCCGTATTTACTTACCCCGAGTAACTTAAACCCGCTTTGATAGCCCTGAGCAAAGTGCCATAAGGCAACGAGCGTACAGATGAAAAACAACAAATACGTGAAATAAACCATTATCCGTTCGTCATCAAACACGCCATAGGCGTACATTAGGCTCAGTAGGCACAAGATCGCTAACCATTGCACAGTTTCTATAACTAGCGGCATTAAAGGGACGCGATTTAGCAGACCATTTATGAACACATACCCAGTGAACAATATGAGGAACCCCATACAGGGATGCATGAGTTTTTCAGCTTTTCCTTCCAATACCACTAATGCAGTAAAACCAATGGACAAAAGGCTTGCGATGTCAGACGGGGCTAGCGCTATTCCTCCAGCACGAAACTTCATAGGAATAAAGAACAATGCTAATAGGCATGCTGCAAGCAATGAGGCGCGATGGCTCGATGGCGCGGAATTATTTGTTGGCGCAAAGCTGCTGGTAGATTCCATAGTAACCTTCACGAAATTTATCGATGGTGTAGAGAGAGGCCCTATTGACTGAGTATTGACTTGCAGCGTCATACCGCTCAACACTTTCACACAGCTGGAGCACTTTTTGGCTCAGTTCAGTGGCGTTACCAACTTGAAATAAATATTCGGCACGTCCGGTGACGTCATCCAAACCAGGTACGTCCGACGATAGTACGGGTAAGCCTGCTGCCATTGCCTCAACCGCTGCCAAACCAAAGCCTTCGACGTGCGACGATTGCACGTAAATATCCATGTCGTTCAAAAAGGCTGGAACGTCTGAAACTACGCCATGAAAGTGAACACGTTGCGCGACGTTGATTTTTGTTGCCAATTCTTGCAGTGACGATTTTTTTTCTCCATCTCCCGCAAGGTGGAGTTCGTATCGTCTTGGTAAATGGATAAGTGCTTGGATAAGCGTTTCATGATCTTTATGTTGGTGAAGTCGGCCCACCATTCCAATCTTGATAACTGGTTTGTCGATTAGGTGGCTGGCGAATCTTGGTGTCATAGAAAACCTTTTTAAATCAACGCCATTGTGCACCACGTGATATTTGTGTTGGTAGCGAGGCATGAACTTCACCAGTTCATCTTGTACTTTTTCACTAATACTGACCGTCAAGTCGTGGCCCCAATACAAGACGTATTCCATGAACTTAAACAGCGGATAGTCACGTCGACGGTTATAAGAACAGTGCTCAGTCTGGATTCGTTTTTTACCTACCGCCAATAGCGCTAGGTAAATGGAAGGGTAGAGGTGCCCGTGAACGACATCCGGCCAACGCAGCAAAGAGAATTTCTCACTCAATGACAAAGTGCGCCAGTTAAAACAATCTATCCCTTGGGCGGATAGCATTGGTAAGTAATCATTTTCATCACACAAGACCAAAATTTTGATTTCGTATTCAGGCTTATGTTCTAAAACAAGGTCGACTAAGAACTTCTGAGCACCGCCGTTCTGAGAAAGATCATTAATAATATGTAGAATCTTGGTTTTCATGATTAATTGGTCAGATATTGCTGTTTAAGGTCGGTGATTTCTGCATTTGAGAAAAAGTGCTTCGTCAATTTAGAATTCAGCATTTCTTCAACGTACTCGGGTGTAGGTTGAAATTGCGTTTTGAATTCTTTCATTAGTGGCGAGTACCATTTGTTGTCTGATTGATTTTCATAAACAACATCCACGGGGTAACCTAAAAAGTCTTCAACTGCGGAGTTAGCCTTCGTTAGCTTGTCACTTCGAATGACCAACAGTGAGAAGTTATTGTTATGGTATGTTTGATAGCCTACTTCGTGATTAAAAGACTCGTTAAACACATCAATCCCTGTTAGTTGTTTGATCTCGTTGTCAAACCACTGCAGCGCATATTGATGATTCATGTGCTTATCAAATGCTTCTTGGAGTAATTGCGGTCGTTCGGTACGTATTGCGCTGTCATCCTTTAGATATTTGTCCGCCATCCAAAAAGGAAGTGCTTGAAAGAACATTGAGACATTTCGTCCGATCGGTTCACGCACCAGCGAGATAATTCGAACTTTTTTTTTGCGCTTTAACATATGGCTCATCGTTATACGCTTTAGTCGTCGCTTTAAAGCATTGATCTGAGGTTTATGTAATTGCGCTCTAACGGGGGATATTTGTTTTTGCGCATCGACGGTCATAAGGTCGTGCAAGTGAATCGAGTTAGGAATGGAATGCTCTAATGCACTCGAACCTACTTTGCCCATTTGATAGATCAATACCGGTTGTTCTTGGCTTTTCAACGTTTGGTACCAAGATAGGTTTACGTTAGTAGGCGTATTTCTGGACATAAAGCGTCTCTCCTTCCTTGGCCTTGGCTTGTGTGATTAAGACGCCAAGAGATGGAACTGAGTGTTGTATTTGTTTAGATAACGCAAGGTTAACCAGTGATGATTTTGTTGATTCTGAGCGAATGACGGTAATCAGACCATTGGCATATTGACCAAGAATAAGTGCGTCACTCACTGACAGTAGGGGCGGTGTATCGATAATGATCCGGTCATACTTATTTTGAAAATGTTCGAGCAACTTTTTAAAGCGATCAGAAGCCAGTAATTCCTGTGGGTTTGGCGGAATTAGGCCGGCCGGTAATACATCTAAGTTGGCTTCTTTTATATGTGTAATACAATCTTTGATTGGCGTATCCATCGTCAGGATATGCGTTAAGCCAGGGCTTGATTCAGCAATACCGAATCGCTTTGCGATGGAAGGTCGACGTAAATCGCAGTCGATGATCAACACCTTTTCCATTTTTGAAAACGACACCGCCATATTGATACTGGTCGATGTTTTTCCTTCTTCTGGAATAGCAGAGGTAAAGGGCAATATCTTTTGCTTCGTGTTGGTTAATCTGAGCAGAAGCGAGGTTCTGACGGAGCGGCAAGCTTCACTAAATAGCTTTTCTTCATCATCTAAATACGCGGTATAACTGACGCCGTTTTTACGCAAATTGCGTTTTTTGACCATAGGAATCACACCTAAACACGTAACACCAAGTTTTTCCTGCACATCGGCTGTGCTTCGGATAACTTCTCGCATCGTTTCTAAGATGATGACTAGAGCGCAAGCAATGGCAAAGCCAAAAAAGGTGGCAATCAGTACCAGTTTGATTCGTTGTGGTGCCACCGGGAATAGAGGAATGATGGCTTTATCAGTAAAGCGAGCAGTGACATTCTTGTAGTCGCTGGTGGCGTTGGTCTCTTTCTCACGATTTAAGAACGCTTCATAGAGTGCCTTATTAGATTCAACCTCGCGTTTTAACTGTTCGTAACGCGCTTTTTGTGACCCTAACGATTGGAAGTCTGACTTTTTGTTATCGAGTTCTGCTCGAAGCATGTCCTCTTGCGCTTTTGCAGCAAGAAGGTCTTGTTGCTTACTGAAAGAAATGTCACGGATGAGTTGCTGGGTTCTTGATTGAATTTCAGCAAGCTGTGCTTTCGCCTGAATCATTCGGTCATGTTTAGGTCCGTAGCGCTGTGCCAGTTCAGAGAGATTTTTGGCTGCCTGTGCTTCCGACAATTTTAGATCGCGGATTTGCGCTTGATTAGCGAATTCATCAATTGACAACAAGCTGTCTAAACTTTGCGAAGATTTACGTCGTAACAGTTGGATTAACGTCTGCGCTTCAATACGCTTATTAACAGCGATATTCAGCTTGCGAGTGAGTTCTTCTAGCTCATTTGCGTAAATTTCATCAATACCGTTTATATCGATCAACCCTTCTTTTAACAAGAATTCTTGCAGCGCTTGCTCCGAGTTACGTAATCGCTCCTCCAATTTTTGAGAGTTATTTGTCAACCAAGTAGCCGCATTTTGTGTAACGACCAATTTGGCTTCAAAATTTGCGTCAATATAGGCTTGGCCGACCGCGTTGGCGATTGTCGTAGCAAGCTTAGGATCGGTAGAACGAAAGCGAATTCTGACTAATTGGGTGTTACGTACTGGCTCAATATCGAGTTTACTTCTGAAAGCTTGAAGTGCCTGATAATAGGACTCTGAAAACTGTGCGGTTTCTTTTGGGCTTGGTGCCACATTCAGTAGGTCTTGAACAAAAGGAATCGACTTTATTTGGTCGATTTTTTTATTTAACTCCCCTGAGCTTGTGAATTCAGGTAATTGGGTGAGGTTCAGCTCCCTAATGACCTTATCTGCAATATGATTCGATTTTAAAATGGCGATTTGCGTTTGAAAGTACTCTTTTTTTGTCGTGTCGACGCCATATACTTCCTCGATTGAAAGGGCGCTTTTTTGCTCCTCTTGGATGAGTAGCGTAGCTGTAGCTTGGTATATCGATGCTTTGGAGTAGATATACCAAGTACAAGTTAATGAGAACAGAAGCGTGAATGCTGCGATGCTTAGCCAATTCTTTTTAATCGCTTTGAAGTGATGGCCAAAACGAATCAGTTCTACTTTGTTCATCTGGAGATTATTTGGATGAGTCCCGTTCATTTGATTCCCTGTCACTTAAAAGAAGCTCTGGTCAATAAATACAATGTCACCAGGTTCAACGTTGCGGTGCATACTGACCCCCTCCATCGTTTGACCTGTTTTATGCTTGGTGAGGTTAATGCCTTTGCGTGAGGCTCTGTCGGTCAAGCCACCTGCTAGAGCGATGGCCTTCTCTATGGTTAACCCTGGACGGTACTCAAATCCACCAGGTTTCCTGACTTCGCCATTAACGTAAAACAGACGAAAGTTATTGATGGTGACCATCACTTTTGGATTGATGAGATAATCGCCTTTTAAGCCCGTTTCTATTTCGTACTTGAGTTGTTTTGGTGTTTTTTTGATTGCTTTAATTCGGCCAAGGTAGGGGTAATCAAAGTAGCCATCTGACGTTATTAGAATATTTTTAATCGTAAGATCTTCTTCACCATAGACCTGCACGGAAATGGTATCGCCAGTATCGAGTAAGTAATCTTCCTCGTTTGAGTCAGCGTTGACCAAAGTGCTAAATAGCAACAACGCTACACTCATGAATTTGATGAATGCCTTCATTAATAATCCTTTTTACAGAGAAAACTGTGCGCTTAAAGTCCAAATATTTTGTTCGAAGCTATAATCCGATCGGCTAGAGTTTTTATCTTGGTATTGCCAATCGGCTTGCAGCTGTATCCAACGTTTGATCTGATAATCGATACCAAAAGATAGAGTGTACCGATCGTCGTTTCTGGAGATTCCCGTGTAATCATCTTGTTGATAAACAGCACCTAAGCGAGTTGCAAGGTAACTATTCCAATCGTACTTCAGGTTCAGTCGGTAACGAGTTTGTAGGTTGTAATCGCCATCTTGATCGGGGTTAACCGCCGCTTGAGTGGTTTTCACGCTGACTAGAGTTTGTTCTTGAGGCAACCATTCAAAGCCGATATCCCAACTAAAGCCTTTAAATGTCTCTCGTTGAGCGCTGTCAAAATCTTTGATTTGATAACCGAGTCGAGCGATGCCTTTGGTTTTTCCTGTGACTTCCCATTCGGCACCGGTGTAATAGAAACTGGTGTTGTTATCTTTCGATGGCTGCGCAGAATTTCGGTGCTGATACTCGGTTACGATTTGGTTTGTTCCGACTAACCAATAGGTTCTTGGCGTCGCTCTTAAATAGAACTCCAAATGTGCATTGGGAGCTCGAAAATCGTTGTATTTAGTTTTAGCGTTTGGGCGCCCAGGCAAGCCGTCACGATAGTTTTGATAGGTTTTATCACTATAGCCTAAACCGAATTCGAGTCTGCCTTTGGCACCGTTAGATCCAAAGACATAATTGGTTTTTACATCGTTACGGTTGAACTCTATTGGTGAGTCGATTGCGCTACCATTACCTTCGGTAATATCTTCTCCTCGAACTTCATGCTGGGCGCGAAAACGGTAATCAACCACTAAACGATGACGATGATTAAATTCGAAAAAGTTGGAAAACTGAAAAGTGTGGTCGTCGAAGTCGTTGCGATCGTCAGATGAAAAGCCAGCTTTTAACTTATATAAAATATCTGCGCGATAGCGATTCCGTTCTATACGTGCTAGTAAGCTTGGTTCTATACCCCAAATATTGACCGATTCTACATTGCCGGATTTTTCCGCTTTATTGATGTTGTCATCTCCCTCGTAGAAAGTTTTTACGAGGGGAATCAACTCTATACCAGACTCGGTTTGGTAAGCCATCGGTTCTGCGAGCAAGTCAGTAGAAAACAGACTCAATGCTATTGCCATTGTCAGTTTCTTCATAATCTCAACCTTAGTAAGCGTTAGCACCAGTGAAGCCTTTGAAAACGGTCATAAAGATGATTTTGATGTCCATCCAAACCGACCAGTGGTGGATGTAATCCAAATCAAACTCGACTCTCTTTTCCATTTTTTCTAAGGTGTCGGTTTCGCCGCGATAACCATTAATCTGTGCCCAGCCAGTAATGCCTGGTTTTACTTTGTGACGTAGCATGTAGCGATCCACGATCTGACGGTATTCTTCATTGTGTGCCACGGCATGAGGGCGTGGGCCGACAATAGACATGGTCCCTTGCAGTACATTGATAAATTGAGGTAGTTCGTCCAAAGAGGTGCGACGTAGAAATCCGCCAAAAGGCGTAATACGAGGATCGTTCTTTGTCGCCTGTTTCACGTTGGAACCTTGATCCATGGTTGTCATTGAACGGAACTTCCAGACTTCAATCTTGCGTCCATCAAGACCGTAACGATGTTGTTTAAAGATGACAGGGCCTTTAGAAGTTGCCTTAATGCCAATCGCAATGACGAATAGAATAGGGGCGATTAAGACCAAAATAATGCTCGAAAACAAGATGTCTTCAAACCGTTTTACCCAAGAAGAAATTCCAGCAAAAGGTGTATCAAAGACACTTAGAGTTTGAACTTGGCCAATCTGCGCCCAACGAGAATGTAAAAGGTTATAAGTGAAGAAGTCGGGAATCAGATACGTATTTGCGGTGGTGTCTGAGAATTGGTTAAGAAGTGACGCAATGCGCTCTTTTGCGTGCATTGGCATCGCGATATAGACGTAATCTACTTCCCCTTTTTTAGCTCGCTCAAGGGCGTGGTCAACAGCTCCTTTAATAGGATAATCAGAATTTGGCAATCTGTCGGAAGATCGTTCGTCGTAAAAGCCATCAAAAAGCACGCCGTGTTCTGTGTGGTTTTGAATTTCGTTAGCTAGGGTAATGCCGTGAGGAGTTTGGCCGATGATGATCGCAGTGCGAGTGTTGAATCCTTTTTTTCTCAAATAGGCTAATCCGGTACGGAATGTTACTCGCCATGCTAAGAGCAGAGCGGGCGTAATCGCAAACCACAGCGCTAAAATTGTGTTATCAAATAAGGTATGGACTTCAGAAAAATACAGCACAATAAAGATAAGTGCAGAAGTCACCGCCCAAGCAACACAGACAATAAACATCTGCTCTTTAAACGAACTGGTTCGCCAAGAGCGATACAGATTGCCGCTTTCTGCCATAAATAGAAAAGAGATGCCTCCAACGAAAGCCAATATGACGTAATCTTTCCCCATCGCAGTATTCATGTCTTTGAACACTAAAAGCAGCATAAAAGAGACGATGACAGCAAGATCTGAGATGCGATATAAAAAAGCGAACTCCATCTCATGAGAGCGGATAAGTCCTTTTTGTTTCATGACTCAGTTTCCCTTCTGACACGCTACCGCCCTTGGGTGTCTTCCCCAATTGCCGTGTCGTGAACGTTATTAGTAGTTGGTGCACAGAGCATTCTGTTGAATGCTGCTGAGTTTTTTGTCACGTGTAATTTCGTTGATAAGTGTAAAAATTTGCGTTGTAGAGGTAAGTGGAAATAAGAATGATATTTAGCCCTTTGGCTAAGTTTGGCGGGTTAGGAAAAAGCTGGTACTTACTTATGAGGAATGAGGAAAAGTATTAAAAATGAAGTATCAGTACAAAGACAATGGTTTATGTGAGGTTAGAAGAAACGGGTGATTTGATTCGTTAACGATTAATGATTTAGTATCGAATTGCTGATATTTATTAAGATAAAAAAATCCCTCTCAAGTGAGAGGGATTTTTTTGAGTAAGGACGAATGAACTATTCGACTTCTACGCCGTTTTCTTTGTATAGGCGGCGGCATGCGCGACCATCACTGTGGAACAGGTGACAACGATGAGCTGGAATACCGATCTCGATTTTATCGCCAGTGTCGACTGCAAGCGTGTCAGGCTGACGGAAAATAACGTCGGCGTCCGCGCCTTCTAGATTTAGGTATACTTGAGTTTCGTTACCTAGCTTCTCAACAATCATCACTTCACCGTGAATACTTGCATCAGCTTCAGAAGCGGATAATAGGTGCTCAGGGCGAATGCCTAAAGACATTCGGTCGCCGCGGTTAACTGTTGTACCATCCACCGGAATCCAGAAAGATACGCCGTTAGATAGTTGAACTTTGACGCGCTCTGCTTCTACTTCATCAATGAATACGCTCATGAAGTTCATTTTCGGAGAACCGATAAAGCCAGCTACAAAGCGGTTTTGTGGGTAATGGTAAAGCTCAAGCGGCTTACCAACTTGCGATACATAACCGCCGTCTAGTACAACGATTTTATCTGCCATTGTCATCGCTTCTACCTGATCGTGCGTTACGTAGATCATGGTACAACCAAGTTGGCGTTGTAGCTTCGTAATTTGTGCACGCATGTTTACACGCAGTGCCGCATCCAAGTTTGATAGTGGCTCGTCTAGAAGGAATACATTTGGCTGCGATACCAATGTTCGGCCAATCGCCACACGTTGACGCTGTCCACCAGAAAGTGCTTTTGGTTGGCGCTCAAGCAAGTGGCCTAGTTGTAGGATTTCTGCTGCTTGTTCAACACGCTTGTCGATTTCTGCTTTGTCTGCTTTTGCTAGTTTCAAGCCAAATGACATGTTGTCATATAAGTTAAGGTGCGGGTAAAGAGCGTAAGACTGGAATACCATACCAACACCACGTTTGGATGGTTCGACGTCATTCATGCGCTGGTCACCAATATACAAATCACCTGAAGTAATGTCTTCAAGACCGGCAATACAACGTAAAAGGGTAGATTTACCACAACCTGATGGACCTACGAAAACAACAAATTCACCTTCGTTGATTGTTAGGTCTACGTTCTTAGAAATCAGTACGTCGCCATACGCTTTACAAACATTTTTTAACGTGACACTCGCCATGTAGCTCGTCCTCGATCAATTTTTTATTATTCACCGCTCATCATTATATGAATTATCTAGCGAGCAGTAACAGTAGGAATCGGTAAGTTCTTGCGGTTGGTAAGAAAAGTAGGGTAGCACTTCAATAAAATGTCCTGAATAGAAGTGCTACCCATCATAGCCAAGTACGAGTTTCTCTCCCCCACATTATTCGTATTGTCTCCCCCGTGAAATAATTACCACAAACAACACTAATAATGACATTCCACTCGTCTGGCAATGCAAAACCAGCAAATCTTTTTCCTAATACGTAGGCACTGCTGGGAAAGGGTTCTTACCATCCACTCTTGGATGACTGCAGTTTCTAAGATTGTGCGTAGTGCGACATCCTCCTAATAGAAATAATTGTAGGGGGAGTAGAAAGGGAGGAGTAAAAAAGGAGGAGGAAGAAAGCAGTTGGTCGGAAATCACATTATTGCACCACCTAAAGTTGAAACCGATCACAGGAACTATCCATTTTGTGATTTGAGTCTCTTACCCTTGGCGATTTAGATCACGAAAATACGTCATAATTGTAAGGGCGTAGGGATTAGGAGGATGAGACATATTGGATTATTTCAGATGATATATGTCGAAATACGGCTGAACCTCAATGGACTAGCCCTACATCAAAAATATAAAAAGGATACGAACATGAAAAAGTTAAGCGCTGTAGCACTAGGTACTCTTGTTGCTTTGGGTTCTTTTGGTGCTAATGCTGCCATCGAAGAAGGACAACTTACTATCTGGATCAACGGTGATAAAGGCTACAACGGCCTTGCTGAAGTTGGTAAGAAATTTGAAGAAGACACAGGCATTAAAGTGACTGTGGCTCACCCAGATGGCCTTCAAGACAAATTCCCTCAAACTGCAGCGACTGGCGACGGTCCTGATATCGTATTCTGGGCTCACGACCGTTTCGGTGGTTACGCAGAAGCTGGCCTGCTAGCAGAAATTAAACCTTCTAAGAATATTCAAGAAGGTATCGTTGATTTCGCTTGGGATGCAGTACGTTACGACGGCAAATTGATCGGCTATCCAGTTGCGGTTGAGTCTCTATCTCTAATCTACAACAAAGACCTAGTTCCAAACCCACCAAAGTCTTGGGAAGAGGTTGCAGCATTAGATGCAAAACTTAAAAAAGACGGCAAGTCTGCAATCATGTGGAACCTAAAAGAACCGTACTTCACTTGGCCACTAATGGCGGCTGATGGCGGCTACGCGTTCAAATACACTTCTGAAGGTTACGATGTTAAAGACGCTGGTATCGCGAAAGAAGGCGTTAAAGACGCAATGAGCTTCGTAAAAGGCTTAGTTGATAAAGGCGTAATCTCTGCGGATATGGATTACTCAGTGTCTGAGTCTGCGTTCAACCAAGGCAAAACAGCGATGACGATCAACGGTCCATGGTCTTGGGGCAACATTGAGAAGTCTGGCGTTAACTACGGCGTGACTACGCTACCTAAGTTCCAAGGTCAATCTTCTAAGCCATTCGTTGGTGTTCTAACGGCTGGTATCAGCACTGCGTCTCCAAACAAAGATCTAGCAGTTGAGTTCATTGAGAACTACCTACTAACAAACGATGGCCTACGTATGGTTAACAACGATAAGCCTCTAGGTGCGGTAGCACTTAACTCGTTCCAACGTGAGCTAGATTCAGATACTCGTATCGCAGCAACAATGGACAATGCGATGAACGGCGAAATCATGCCAAATATCCCTCAAATGAACGCATTCTGGGGTGCGGCTAAGAACGCAATCATCAACGTAGTTGACGGTCGTCAAACTGTCGATGCAGCTCTTGCAGATGCAGAAAAACAAATGACTAAATAATTAAGTAAGACCTTTTTAAGGAGGAGGCAACTCCTCCTTACTTTTCTATATTTATTCTATATTCGCTAGCAGGTTCCCTATGCAGTCAGTTCAAGGTACAAATGCTATGACAGCACCAGAAGCCAGCCTTCCGAGCAGCAAAAAAGTGTTCATGAAATGGTCACTTTTAGGCACAGTCGGCATCATCAATGGCTACGCAACAATCCTTATGTATTCTCGCGGTGAGATTGCGTTTGCACTACTTACGCTCATTCTTACCGCTTTAGCGTTGTTCATCTTTGGTAGCAAAAAGACGTACGCACACCGTTACATCTACCCTGGTATAGCAGGGATGATCCTTTTCATTCTTTTTCCTTTGGCGTACACCATAGGTTTGGCGTTTACCAACTATAGCGCGAAGAACCAACTCTCTTTTGATCGCGCTCAGAACGTACTTTTGGACCGAACTTACCAAAGTGGTGATAGCTACCCGTTCACTTTGTATAAAACGGAGCAAGGCCATCAACTTGTGGTTGAAAAAGATGGTGAGCTACTTGCAAGCCCGACTTTTCAGCTTGATAACCTTTCAGCATCGGAGTTTGATCTTTCACCAATTGAAGAAGTAACGGGTGAAAAAGAATCAATCAAGGCGATTGTTAAGAACCGCAGTGCGTTGAGCAGTGTCGATTTACATTTGCCAAGTGGTGATGATATCCGCATGAGTGGGCTGCGCAAATTTGCTGCAGTTGTACCTTTGTACACATTGCAAGAAGATGGTGAAACGCTTTACAACAACCGGACTGAAGAAACGCTACGTCCAAATATGGAAGTAGGTTACTACCAGCCTGTCGATGAAAACGGTCAATTTGTTGGCAGCACAGTGTCACCAGGTTTCGTGGTGAACATTGGTACCCACAACTTTGAGCGTGTTTGGAAAGATGATGGTATCAAAGAGCCGTTTATCAGTATCTTTATCTGGACCATTGTTTTCTCTGCGCTAACCGTATTGTTTACGCTTGTTATTGGTCTTGTCCTTGCCAGTGTGGTTCAGTGGGAAGCACTTAAAGGTCGCTCAGTTTACCGTTTGTTGCTAATCCTGCCTTATGCAGTTCCGGCGTTTATTTCTATCTTGATCTTTAAAGGTTTGTTTAACCAAAGCTTTGGTGAGATCAACATGTTGTTGGAAGGCTTGTTCGGCATTAGCCCGGCTTGGTTCTCTGACCCGTTCATGGCGAAAACCATGATCTTAATTGTGAACACTTGGCTTGGTTTCCCTTACATGATGATTTTGTGTATGGGCTTACTAAAAGCGATTCCAGACGATTTATATGAAGCATCAGCAATTGATGGTGCGAACTTTGTCACGAACTTCACACGTATCACACTACCAATGATGTTGAAGCCGTTAACACCATTGTTGATCGCGAGTTTTGCATTTAACTTCAACAACTTCGTACTTATCCAGTTGTTGACTGGCGGTGGTCCAAACATGATTGGTACATCAGAGCCTGCGGGTTACACCGACCTGCTAGTAAGTTACACCTACCGAATCGCATTCGAAGGTGCTGGTGGTCAAGACTTCGGTCTAGCAAGTGCAGTAGCAACGCTTATCTTCCTATTGGTTGGCGCATTGGCACTTATCAACCTACGCGTAACTAAAGTAGCTCAGGACTAAGGAGAAATTACAATGGCAATGGTACAAGGTAAGTCATTAAAGTATCGTGTTTGGGCTACTCATATTGCAATGTGGGCATTCTTGGCACTGATTATTTTCCCTTTACTGATGATCATCGCGATTTCATTCCGTGAAGGTAACTTTGCAACGGGTAGCCTGATCCCAGACAACCCAACACTTGATCACTGGAAATTGGCATTAGGTTTCTCGGTGACTAATCCAGACGGTACAGTTACACCGCCACCATTCCCAGTAATGACATGGCTGTGGAACTCGGTAAAAGTGGGTGGTATTTCTGCAATCCTAATCGTGGCGCTATCAACCACATCGGCTTACGCGTTTGCTCGTATGAAGTTCAAAGGTAAGAACACCATTCTTAAAGCGATGATGATCTTCCAGATGTTCCCTGCGGTGTTGGCACTGGTTGCTCTGTACGCGTTGTTCGACAAACTGGGTCAGTACATTCCTTTCCTTGGTCTGAACACGCATGGCGGTCTGATCTTCGCTTACTTAGGCGGTATCGCACTGCACGTTTGGACCATTAAAGGCTACTTCGAAAGTATTGACTCGTCTCTAGAAGAAGCAGCGGCTCTTGATGGTGCTACACCATGGCAAGCATTCCGTTTGGTATTGCTGCCACTGTCTGTGCCAATCCTAGCGGTAGTCTTCATATTGTCGTTCATCATGGTAATTGGTGAAGTTCCTGTAGCGTCACTACTGCTTTCTGATGTAGACTCGTACACACTTGCAGTGGGTATGCAGCAATACCTATATCCACAAAACTACTTGTGGGGTGACTTTGCCGCAGCTGCTGTACTTTCAGCAGTGCCAATCACTGCCGTATTCTTACTTGCGCAGCGCTGGTTGGTTGGTGGTCTAACCGCTGGTGGTGTGAAAGGATAATCTCTTGTGGTCTGAGATTGATAAGAATAACTAGAAAAGGGCGACCACATGGTCGCCCTTATACTTAGCACGGATATTACAATTTTGGTTTGGCCGCCGATCAGTAATATCTTGGCTTTTATTGGCGTTACGCATAGCTGGCTGTTAGCTTAGTTCCTTACGATTCAATCACTAACAGTTTTTGTAACCATAACCTGAGTTTAGACTCAGGTTTTTTTATGCCTGTTAAAGGCAATTTTGCAATAAGTAGATAGAGATTAGCGGCTTTGCAATGGATTACACAGGGCTTGAATAATGCCCTGCGTAGCACTTCACATAAATAACTAGAGCTTAGTAAAAAGCTAAATTGAGGTAGGGAAGGAAGAGATTAAAACTCTCGGCTGGAAGGTGCGCATCCAACGTATTGAAGCAGCGTGTACAAACTTTCTTGCTGCAGTGCGACGCGACGAAATAGATTAGCAAAGGTAACGTCACCGCCAAAGCAAGTTTGAATGTAATGATTAATTTCTGTTTCGTTATACCCCTCGACGTACATAGTTCTCACCCACTGGTACTCGACCGCTTTTAAATTGGTCAACGTCTCTTCACTTAAGGTCGTTTCTTTTAGTCTCAAGATCCAAACTCTATCCAACTCTAAAATAATGGATGGATTTAAGCAAAGCTAGGTGAAGGATTTATGACAGATAAGGGCGAGCGTGAAACAAATGGCGAAACCATGATGTTGCTCCACACTCTGGGTCTAGGTAACGTTGAGGTACTTAATAGCGTTCTTAACGGATGCCAGTTACTTGAGATATTTAACGTGTGCTTCCATTTCTTCCCCAATCTCTTTACGCATGTTCATAAGACGGATAGCGGATTGCTCTAAGGCTTTGTCTTCATCTGACTCTGGAATCCATTTCGGTACATCGGTTGGTTTTCCGTTTTCATCTACAGCAACCATGATAACGATACAGTGAGTGGTGAGTCTGTTTTTCATTTGCTTTGGATCACTAGCTTGCACGTCAATCGCAATGTGCATTGAGCTTCGTCCGGTATAAATGACTTTCGCGCTAACTTCGACTAAGTTGCCGACATGAATCGGCGCAACAAACCGAATGCCGCCAGCATATGCGGTAATGCAATATTTACCACTCCACGCTGCAGAGCAGGCGTACGCTGCCAAGTCGATCCATTTCATTACGGCGCCGCCGTGCACTTTTCCGCCAAAATTTACGTCGCTGGGTTCTGCTAAAAAGCGAAGGGTAATGTCTCTTTGACCACTGCTCATCTGTCTTTCCTTGATGGGTTATTGTTTTCCCAATTTAGCAGCAAGATGAATTTTCGGGAATAGCGAATGAAACAAAATTTTAACTTTTATTCGAACGCTGGAAGTGACAAGCCACAGCGTAGTTCTGTGGCTTGGGGTGTAGATGTTAATTGGCGGTAGAGGCAATCTCAGAATTGGATAATGGTTTTCTCTGTCTTACTTTTACTTGCGACAGGATAACGCCAGAGATGACTAACAACCCACCAATAATGTGGTAAGCGTAAATTTTCTCACCAATTAGTGTTGAAGCAAGTATGACGGAAACCACAGGCATTAGGTTCATGAACATAGCACTTGAATCAGCACCAATTGAATCAATCGCTTTGACCCACATCAGCGGCGCGAAAATGGAAGCAGCAATACCAGCATAAGCGATTAATGGTAGCGCATCTTGGCTTGGTAACAGTTGCTCACTAGAGAGCCAAAGTGGTGTGAGCATCAAAACAGAAAAGAAGCCCTGCATGTAAACCAGAGTTAAACTACTGAATGGCATTTTCCAGCGTTTTAGCAGAACACAATAAGCCGCGTATACCATGGCAGCAACGAGCATTAAGCTGTCACCTTGCGTTAAGTCTTGATGTAAAAAGTAAGTGATATCACCGTGACCAAGCATAAATGCCAAGCCGCCGAGCGAAATGACACCACCGACGATACTTAACATTGATATAGATTTACCGAGCAATGGGACACTTAAAAACACACTGATCAAAGGAACTAAAGAGGTGATCAGGGCCATATTAGAGGCCGTTGTTGTTAAACCGGCATAGTATCCAAGTGACTGGTTGAGAACCATACCAAGTAACGCAAGAAACGCCAACTTAGCTAAGTAAGGTCGAATAATGTGTCGTTGTTTGATGATTGCAGGCAGGCAAAATGGCGTTAGGAGTACCATTGCGACAAACCAACGGTAGAAACTCATCGCACTTGGTTCAATGGCGCTCGCAGCCATCTTGTTCACAATTGAGTTACCACCCCAAATCATAACGGTGAAAAACGGAAGTAAATAAATCATGAGAACCCTATAGCACAATTATTGATGGCGCTAGTCTGGCAGGTCTTTATAATAAAAAGTATCTCTTAAAAGACATCGTAAGCGATAGGAAGACAATTTTGAAAAAGAGCGCCAGAAATCTTCACCCCTCCTTATCAATCGATCGTGCGCCATCAGATGTATTTATGAATTTCGAAGCGTTTCTCTCTAATACAGAAACACGAATTCATAGCCACCCTTGGGGGCAAGTGCAACTGATCAGCGGTGGGATTCTGGAGATGGATGCAGAAGACACAAGATTTCTAGCACCTCCACATCTTGCTATTTGGGTTCCCGCCGGAGTTCGTCACACTAGCTACAACCGTAAGCCAATCGAATATTGTTCTTTGAACATTGCCCCTGAATTGACGGCGCATTTTCCAACTAAAACGAGCTTGATCAAAGTGACTCCAATCGTGTCATCTATTATTGAGGACTTTCGTCAGCGAGACATTAACGTGGCGCAAACTGATGAAGACAAGCGCTTGGTACAAGTGTTATTGGACCAGCTTGCAAAGCAAGAAGTCGAACATCACTTTTTACCGACTACCGACAATAAGTATCTTGAACCGATTTTAAAAGCAGTAGAAGAATCGCCGACGGATGAGATCAGTTTGGCGGAGTGGGCGGCAAAAGTGCATACCACAGAACGCACGTTAGCGAGACATTGCCAGAGTGAGTTGGGCATGAGCTTTACTGAGTGGCGCTTACGTGTGCGATATTTACATTCTATGGAGTTGCTGCGTAAAGGGCAGACCGTAAAAGAAGTCGCTCTGACGTTAGGTTATAACCAAGCTAGCCCTTTTATCGCGATGTTCAAGAAATACTCCGGCATGACACCGGAGCAATACAAGAATCGATTGTTGTAAAAGTGTAGAGTCTATTTTAAAAAAATTGACAATGCGCTGTATGATGACCGACTCGAAAAGCTGATGGTATTGGAAAGACTTACGTCTATCTTGTGTCAGATTGAGTCAGAATTATAACCTTGAGAATTCGCTTTATTATTATTGCTTTACAACATGCCTGTAAGATTCTTTAGATGATACAATGTGCTAAAGTGACAAAAAACTCAATTGACACCGCTTAGATTTAAGTATTGATTGTTATTAGTTTCTTCAGCCGCCAATTTGTCCCTACTTTTCAAGGAAGTAGAGTTGTACTGTGCAACTATAACTCTTCTACCCTCAATCGTGAGTTCCAATGTGGGTGACCATATATTCTGATCGCGATGCGTCACAATAATCACGGTCGAGTTCAATGTTTGAATATGTTGAGCAATACTTTTTTCGGTTGCTTCGTCTAATGCTGCCGTCGCTTCGTCGAAAATGAGGATTGGCGCCTTTTTAATGAGAGCTCGCGCAATTGCGACTCTCTGTCTTTCACCTCCTGACAACCCTGAGCCTCTTTGTCCTACTGTTTGATGTATTCCTTTAGGAGATGAGTCAATAAGTTTGTCCAATTGTGCGTGTCTTGCAAAGCTCTCAACTTCATAATCACTTGCATTGGGATTACCTAACCGAATGTTATCCGCCAATGTGCCAGTAAAAATGACCGGTTCTTGAGCAACATAGGCTATATGCTGGGTGAGCACGTCATAAGGGATATTCTTTAGATCTATCCCTCCGAGCGAAATAAGACCTTGGTCAGGATCATCAAACCTTAGAAACAGGCCCAGTAAAGTGCTTTTGCCACTGCCACTGACTCCATTGATGACGACGGTATCACCTTGTTTGATCTCCGTGCTAGCATCTTCAAAGAGATCTAAATGGCCCACAAGGTTCAGTTCGAACTTATGGTTTTTGGGGGAGGTTGCAAATTGAGGATTAGGCTCAGGCAGAACAGGGACATTCGTTAACTGAGCGTAATTTTTAATTGAGGATTTTACGTCGTTAATCGCAAAGCCTGCCAACGCGAGTTCACCCAAAGGTGCAGCTGCACGGGTAATCAATATCAATAAAGCCAAGACTAATAAGGGTTGAGTAATCGGCTCTAAGACGAGATAGATGGCGATACCTGCAAGGGGTAAAATCGTTGCCAATCCTGATACTAAGGTTGCGATAGAAGCGTTACGATTAATAGTTGAATGAGCTTCTTCTTGTGCGTGCCAACTCTGTTCAATACGCTCGATTGAGCGCTCAGGCCCCGCTGTTGAGCGAAGTAACTCAAGGTGATCTATGAGCTCAAGTGTTGATTTAGTCGCTTGAAGCTCTGCGTCATGTCGGTCGCTATCTGAGCGACTTAGGTATCTTTGCGCCTTGTACTGAACGAGCAGTGCAACTAGTAACAATACGGCACTGAGTAGTGCAATTTCACCTCCTCCAACGACCCCAATACCGATAATTAAAAATATGGGTAACATTGGAGCGTGTAAAAATGTTTGTAGCTGATGAGCAGGAATGGCCATAAAGCCAGGTATTCCTCGTTCTGCTAGTTGAGTGAGCTGAGTTCTATGCTGATCATTAAACCAAGCTAACTTTGCTTTACTGAGCGAATGACCTACTGATGAATAAAGATCCCCAGCCAGTTTCGCACCAGAGAGAAATCCAGAACGAGTTACAATAACGGTAACTATCACAGTTAGAACAGCAGCTATTATGACGTTCAATGGTGAAGCTTGTTCGACAATAGATATTGCAAGAAATGTGTAAGCCGTTGCCTCAAATAATGCAACTAGTCCCCAACCTATAGCGACTCGATATAGACGGTGCTTTGCACTTTGTGGAATTGTCGAATTGGAATAGAGGGTATTGTGAGCCGTCATACTTCTTCATCCTGTCGTTGAGCCTTTCTGTTGAGCATCAATGTAGTGTCTGCAAGTTTCGCGAGTTCTGAGTCGTGAGTAATTATGATCAATATCTTGTCTTGTGTTTTCGCAAACTTCGCGAGATTTCTGATCACAGTGAAGGCCGTATTTTTATCGAGAGCACTGGTTGGTTCATCCAGTAATAGAACGTTGGCTTGAGTTAGAAATGTGTTAGCTATTGCGACACGTTGTTGCTCGCCTCCTGAAAGCACGCTTGCATCAGAATTGAGGTCAATCTTTAATTGAGCTTGTTGCAAAGCTTGGTTCAGCTCGTCGTCACTTGAACTTGGCGTTGATAGTTTCAAATTCTGCCTAATGGTAGTTTTGAGTACACCGATATCTTGGGGTACATAGCGTATGGCGGAGTATCGGGATATCTCAGAGAGTTTAGACAGTTGATTGCCTCCTAAGGTAACGAAGCCTGAAAGAGGTGTTTCTTGACCTGCTAATAGACGTAGTAACGTACTTTTGCCTGCTCCGCTAGGCCCCATGATGGCTGTAAATGAACCCCGTGGGAAGTAGTGGGAGAAGTTATCAATAATATTAACAGTTCCATTAGCCACTACGATATTTGATGCTTGTAGTGATAGCGGTTTTTCTCCCGCGCTCAAACTGCCACTTTCTATTTGTGGTTGCTGTAAAAAGTCGCTGATGTTCTTTGCAGCATTCTTTCCTGCGTTAACGTAGTCCAATCCATGGCCAAGCTTCAGTGCGGGTGATACGACGGCCAAACCAAAAAAGAATAGCGACGCCATTGCCACGGGACTTAATTCATAGCCAATGGTATAGGCCATTGCGAAAGTCGAAACCGCTTGAAGTAATGCGGTAGCAATTGCTGCTGGAAGGGCAACGCTACCAACCCATTTCACTATGCCGTGAGTAAAGCGTCTTGTGGCATCATTATAGCTGTCGAGTGCTCCTGCTTGCGTGCCGTAAATTCGATTTACTCGGATACCTCTTGTGTAGTCGTTTACTGCGGTAACGATATCACCCATTATTGTCATGCGCTCTTTGCCATGTTTAGCGGCGAACCTAGGTAAAAAGAGTAGGTAGTACAATGATGCAATTAGACCAGGGAGCAGAGTAAGCATCGCTACCGGACCTGTGAGATTCAACATGATAAAAATAGAAGTTGCGGGTACGACAATGAATGTCACGAGTTCTGAAGGCAAATGCGCAACCATGTGGTGAAGCGTGCTGATGTCTTCGGAAACTATGCGACGCAGTTGATTATCACCATATTGAGAGATGGTCTTGCTTGGCAAGCGCGTCAAGTGCTGAGCAACTTGGCGACGTAATCGAGTGGAAAACTGCGACTCGGCATCATGAACTAACCACGAGCCCACTGATGAGGCAAGTGCGCTAGCCGCCCAAAGTCCTATGGCACCGTAAATCCATTGGTTTGCAAATTTATCGATAAGGTTTATCAAGCATAGCAGTGCACCAACTTTTGCCACAGCGGCAAGTGCTTCACAAAACGTTCCCAAAGCAAGCTTCTTAATCGATGGCTTTAAGGCTGGCATTAAGCTAGGCGTAACGTAATGTTGGCTGATTTTACTTATCATATTGTCACCTTATCTAGCCTATCAAGCGAAAATAAGGAGAACGTGGTAGAGCATATTGAGCTCTTATCGTTTTTCATATAAAGCCTATGGAAGTGGACGTTGATGGATTATGTTTTGAATTAACTTTGGCCGTAGGTGTTGCGAGCTCTTTGTCTGCTTGAATGTTGAAGATGAGTACTTCCTTTGATTTGTTGTGAATTTTCATGAACAGCCAAATGGGAGTAAGTCCCCCTTAGAAGGCAGGCTAAAGGGGAGGTGGAGGGATTAGAAATCCGCAGTAGCTGACAGCATCACTGTACGTGGTGCGCCAAGAGCTAGGTCCGCATAGTGGGTGGTTGTCCAGTAATCTTCATCCAGTACATTGTTTACGCTAAGGCGCCAAACCACGCTTGTTTCAGCAATTTTTGAGTTGTAGCGTGCGCCAAGATCAAGAATAGTCTGTGCAGGTAATGCCTGAGTGTTTTGTGCATCAATGTATTGTTCAGACATATAGTTCGCTTGGCCGATAAGCGTGAGATCACGCATCGCAGGGAGGTTCCATTCTAATGCGAGTTTAGCTTGTAAATCGGGTAGCTTAGTTGCTTGTTTCCCCTCCTCTGTCACATCTGTTGCTTTTGTAATCTCTGCATCTGTATAGGCGATACCACCGATGAGTGTATAGTCCTTTGATAGTGTGCCGTAGAACCCCCATTCAATACCGCGATTGCGCTGTTCACCACCGAAAGAAAAAATGTTGGTATCCGGATCTTGGTACCCATTTGGCTTTTTAATCTCAAATAAACTGAACGTATGAGCAAAGCCGTCCAGGTCAAGCTTCACGCCTGCTTCAGTCTGTTTGGTTTTTTGGGGTTCAAAAGCCTCTCCTGCGTTTGCAGCGCTAGAGCCTGCTGTTTTCCCATTCGTTAAGCCTTCGGTGTAGTTACCATAAAGCGAAACTGAGCTCGAAACTTTGTATAATGCTGCAAGTGCGGGAGTGTAAGTACTTTCCTTAAACTTGGTGGTAGGAAGCGACATTCCGTTCATTATTATTCCAGATTCATAATCAATGCTCTGGTAACGCAAGCCGAGCGTGATTTGGTATTTCCCATCAACAAAAGATAACGTATCGGCAATGCCATAGCTGACCTGAGTTGAATCGATAGGTAAACCATAGTAGTTGTCGTAAACTGAATTTTCTGGTCCCCAAACAGGATCATAAATATTCGAGTTCCAAGGGGCTGGATTATTATTACCTGTTGGAGAATCATTTTTATCTTCTCTAAAGTAAGTACTATTCAGTACAAGGTGGTGTTCTACTGGGCCAGTGTCAAAGTTGCTACGAACACCTATCTCACCTGAAGTCCGTTTGTTCTCAAGCTTAACTGATCCGAGAGATACCTCTAGGTTACCCTCGTTATCGATGATTTTGATTCGTTGCGGTACATTTGAATGAAAATCTGTACGGCTACCACCCAATGCGCTGTACACAGTTACAGAGTCACTAACGCTTAGCTCCCCGCGAATCATCATCCCTTTATCTTCGCTATCATTGTAGGCCCAACTTGGCGTCAATAATGTGTCAGATAGAGGAGGTGATGGGATTTTGAGACCAGAAGCGATGCTTAACCCACGGTTTGCACCTTCAACTCGCTCTGTACTGTAGTAAAAATCTGCTTCAAGGAAAGCAATGTCATTACGCCAATCAAGGCTTAATGATGCAAGTTGAGTTTTGTTGCTTTGGTTGTTTATCGCGGTGTCTCCATCTTTAAATGCACCGTTGAAACGAATACCAAATTCTTCATTTGTACCAAAGCGACGTCCAATATCGATATGTCCTCCGAATTGAGTGTCCGATAAGTAGCTGCCGGTGAAAGATGTGATTGGTGTTTCTTGTGCTCTTTTTGTCACTAAGTTGATGGTGCCACCAACAGATCCATTCGGTGGCATACCGTTGAGCAAAGAAGCAGGACCTTTAAGTACATCAATACGTTGATACATTTCAGGAGAGGTTCGGTAATAAGGAGCGATACCATACAATCCATTAAGCATAACGTCGCTAATGTCTGAGTTGAAACCTCTTATTTTGAAACTTTCTTTGTTTAAGCCGGTTTCACCGCTGGTGAAAACAGAGGGATCAGAAGCTGAGATTACATCTGAGATATCGCGTGCTTGTTGGTCTTGAATGTGTTTTTCTGTGTATCCAATCGTATTGAAAGGCGTTTCCATGAAGTTTTTGTCGCCAAGCATTCCTATATTACTCGCGTGAGAAACTTTGCCAGCGGCATAAACTCTGTTTGCTTCACCATAAACTGTCATTGATTCATCTACGACTTCTTCAGCTTGAGCGATACTAATTGGTACGACAAAAGTACTAAATTGAAGTGAAATAAAGAGGGCGATATGACATGGGCTTGGTTTGTTTTTCTGTGAAGAGTCCATCGCTATCTGATGATAGTCATGAGTCATTATAGATTCCTTTTCTTTGTTTGGGCTAGCTCACATCCGTTCTGACGTCGATTGAGTGTTGAATTACTTAAGATCCAACTCATTGTTATTAGATTTAGCTTTGGTAACCTTTTAGGATGTCTTCAATTATGATTTTCAGAGATGTGATGCTTGCTGAAGTGATGTACCAAGCATCGGCATCAACAAAAACGACGTTGTCGTTTTTCCATGCTTTGGTTTGACGGAGTAGTGGGTTTGCTAAGTGTTCCGCATCAATGACAGGCTTTCCTTCCATTACTGCTGTTCGATCAATGATGTAAAGAATGTCTGGATCAGCTTGGCTAATGAACTCGCTAGAAATTGGCTGACCATGCAAACCTGTCTCCACTTTTTCACTCGCTGGTTTTACCCCCAGAACATCGAAAACGAAGCCATAACGAGACTCAACGCCAAATGAGCTGAAAGCACCATTGTTATGCATGACAACCAAAGCTTTTTCAGAACGCTCTTTCGTAACAGCGCGCACTTCTGCGACTTTTGCATCGATTTCGGCAACTTTCTGTTGGGCTAGCTCCTGCTTTTCAAAGATCTCACCAAGCTCTACAAGGTGTTTCTTAATGGTATCGACGTGATGGTCACGACTATTACGGTAGTTGATGTCAAAATGTAAAGTCGGAGCGAGTTGAGAGAGTTCTTCATACTGATTAGCATGTAGCGGAGTCATCAATACGAGATCTGGTTTTAGGGCATAGATCTTTTCCATATTAGGCTGAACTATCGCACCAAGATCCGCTATCTCAGGTGTGTCTTTGTATTTCGCTAGAAAGTGAGGAACAAAGTCTTTCACCATTCCTGAGATTGGAACATTTAGCTGATCTAAAAAGTCCACTTCGTTCATATCTAATGCTGCCACTCGTTGAGGGCGATGAGAAATAGTAGTTGCTCCGAGATTGTGTTCAATCACGATGAGCTTTTCTAATGGCTGAGTATCTTCAATTTTAGTTATTTCCGGCTCGCAACCTGATAAGGTTCCTAGAGCGCAGCAAGCAAGCGCGATGCTCAAACGTAGGGGGCTCTTAAACATGGGGTATTTCCTTTTTGTCAGTGAGTTGTCTTTAAACAGGCGAGTAACAGTTTTCATATTTGGCTTCTTGTTCTTATCGTGATGGCTAGGAAATATCCCCCACAAAGGACATTCACCAAAATAGAGACGGTGGTTTTAAAGTTAAATAAGTGCTCTACCAGAAGTTGACCAGACAAGAACATGACAATTGCAATAGCACAAGCAACGAGCAATATGTGTCTGTAGTTCGGTGCGCTAGTAACGGAATAAGCAATATTGGCAATAAAAATTCCCATAAAAGCCGTTGGGCCAATCAAGCTCGTCGAAATTGCTACTAAAATGGCGATTACAGCAAAGAACTTTGGTACATATTGCTTATCATTTAGTCCTAATGACATCGCTTGGTCTCGACCTAGACCTATCACATCTAGCTCGCGTGACCATCTGTTAGCAAAGAGTGCCAAAACGCTTAACGCAATACTGGAAAAAAGTAACGTAGAAGGTTTCGCTCGCTCAAACGAGGTATAGCTGAACCCTTGAAGGATAGAGAATTCTCCAGGGCTTATTCTGAGCTGGATAAATTGAGCAAGAGTTGTCAGCACCATTGTCAAAACAAAGCCAATCAGCAGAACTTGGTGCATGTCATGTTTAAATCTATTGAGTACCCAAGATTGAATCGCTAAGGAATACAACAGAATGAGTATTGCAGAGACAGCGAAATTACCGACAACACCTAATGTAGCAATGCCAGAAGTGCCCCCTAGTAATAAGAGTAGGGTTTGCCAAACCAGATAAACCGACTCATATCCCATAATGGATGGCGTAAGAATACGATTACCAGCTAAAGCTTGGAAAATAACAGCAGAGATGGCCACGCAGCTGCCCCCAATAACTATGGCACCAAGTTTAATCAGCCTCTTAGGGATGACGTAATCAAAATCCCACCCAGAGCTTGTAAAGATAAAGGCGATAGACAGTATGCAAACGAGTATAATGCTCACTCGCATGTTTGAGTAATGTGATCTCATACTCGTGCTCCTTTCAAAAGAAACACAAGAAACATGACTCCCCCGATAGCACTGGCTGTTAATCCAATTGGGACTTCAAAAGGAAAGGCAACAACTCTGCCTATGACATCGCAAAAAATAAGTAACGAAGCGCCGCCTAGTGCAACGATTGGTAGGGTGTTTTTAAGGTGATCGCCATATTTTAGTGCGACTAGGTTAGGTATGACTAAACCGATAAAATGAATGGCACCTACGGTCACCACTGTTATAGCAACTGTCACGGAAACTAGCATTAGACCCAAGGCGGCAGTGAACGCAATATTAATTCCTAAGTTGGACGCAACATCTTCGCCCATTCCCATCACAGTAAACTTATGTGCATATAAGTAAGTCAGTAGGGTGATGGGTAAAATCAAGAAAATTATTTCATAGTGTTCTTGGACCACTTTGGAGAAATCTCCCATTAACCAACCGGACATACTCTGTAAGATGTTGTTTTGATAAGCATAAAACTCCGCTATAGCACTTAGTACACTACCAAACATAAGCCCAATCACAGGTATTAACGCAGAGTTACTGAATTTAATTTTTCGTACGATGGCAATGTAGATAAGGCCAGCGGCGAAGCAAAATAGTACGGCGAAGAGCATACGTTCAAGCTTGTCTGAGGATGGAAGCATGACGATAGATACCAAAATACCGAGCTTTGCCGCATCGATACCGCCTGTGGTGCCCGGCTCAACAAAACGATTTCTAACAATATGTTGAAGAATAACACCACATATTGCGAGACCAGATCCGGTAAGAATTAGTGCGATTAGCCTTGGTAATCTGCTAGCAGTAATCGGTAGCCAAGCTTTGTCATCCATGGTCAGCAATAACGACCAATCTAGTTGGTTTGCGCCGACGAAAATTGAAGTTAAGCACAGTATAAAAAACAGGCTTACTACGTGAATACTCATACAGAATCTGCCCCAAAATAAAGTGAGTTTCTCTTAACTTATGACTTGGGGATGGAATACGAATAATGAATATCTATTCGCATATAGGTTCTAAATTCCAACAAAACATAACCAAGTTATTTTTTATAAACATTAAGGTCACAATCCAGCCCTCAAAGTATCACTAGGCCATACCTAAAAATTCAACGTGCTGATTTAGCTTTAAAACTGGATTAACTAGCAAAAGAAAAGTGCCGCTTTCAATGCAAAGAGAAAGAGGTTCTCGATTTAAAATTAAAATACAAATGATAATTATTTTCATTGTATATTTGTTTTTTCGGTTAAGCAATGAGGTTCATATATGTTTCTCTAAAAAGATCAATCGCGTATAAAAAACAAGGCAATGGCTAATGCATGTGCTTTTGGGTAAGTGATTAAAAAATAAAGCCAAAGAGCATTAAGCTTTCTTATTGTTTAAGGATGTTTTTCGCTTCAGAAGCTCGTTGGTTGAGGTTTGATTTAAATGGTATGACGATAGTTTGTTCAGGAAGAGGAGTTAGTAGTGACGATGATGTCTAGATGTCGTTTGTATTTTAGGATTTATTAGATACCGCATTAAAATAGCGTCATAAAGTCGTGATGCTTCGCATCTTCAGTGTTAGCGATGTTAATGCGGTAATTTCTAATAAACTAGCGGATTAATGTCTCAACTTGCTTTCGGAGCAAAGTAAAGCTGATTCACAATTCAAAGACATCGTCAGTTGCTTTATTGTTAACCTGTGTTATTCGAGCTTACTTAGTACGTAATTCAAACCACCAACTACGGCTGCAACTTGCGCATCGTTGCATTCTTCGTCGGTCACCGTTGGGCTGTCTGGGTACACTTCCGTTGTCGTGCTGTAAACGCAATTTGTTACGCCGCCACACAGGCCCAGTTTTACCATTGGGTAGTTGATAACGCCAAACTGTACGACGGGTGAACCGATGATTTCGCCGTTTTCATCTGCTGGTGCAATGTGAGTCACTTTTGCAACTGACTCAATGACCGCTTTTTGGAAGTCAGGCTGAGGGTTTTCACTATCTCCCACCGTGTAAAAGCCATCTGGGATCATACCTTCAATGTACTCAATACCATCACGAGCAGCTAAGGCTGGACGGAACTCAGTTTCGTCAGAATCTGTCGTTTCATGTAGATCAATGTGCATTAACACATCGCCTAAAGTTGCAACTAGCTTTATGAGGTTAGCGGATTCTTCGGCAGGACTATCCTTATAGAAAGAGCGGTTTGGATCAATCGCGTTTGGATTCCAGCGGTTGATCACCTCGTAACCCCAAGGGCTTACGCAGGGGGCAACGACAATATTGAAATGCTCTGCATAGCGCTCTGCTTCCGTTTCTACAAACTTTAATGCGCCATGTACACCGCTGGTTTCGTAACCGTGCACGCCGCCTGTGACCAACACAACAGGTTTAGTTGAATCCCAATTGCGTGTTTTGATACAAAACAGAGGGAAGCGTGCCTCGTTGTATGAGAGCGCACCATATTGTTCAACATCAAAATGCCCGCGTAGGGCATCGATTTTACTGACGACTTCATCTTGGTAGCTACGTTTTACTTCTTGCGTTGCTAACCAAGCTTTACGTTCTTCTTCGGTCCAAGGTTGGCCAGGAGTACCGATCGGGTAAATGTATCCACTTTTCATCTATACTTTTTCTTTTGACTGCTGAAAGGTATCACAAGACTAGACCCGTCTTATCGTTACGGCAATATAAAACACCATTTGGGGTGGTATTCTTTGCAAAATCATCACTTTGATGAGTGATTCATTGGTGTTACATTTTGTTACTTACTCAATTTCATATAAGAGACCAAAAATGGCTGGAGCAAGTTTACTCACACTGTTGGACGATATTGCCACGGTGCTTGATGATGTCGCCTTAATGTCAAAAATGGCGGCAAAGAAAACCGCAGGTGTGTTGGGAGATGATCTAGCGTTAAACGCTCAACAAGTGTCTGGTGTTGCATCTGAGCGAGAGATTCCAGTAGTTTGGGCGGTTGCAAAAGGCTCATTCAAAAATAAATTGATTTTAGTTCCTTCAGCTTTACTTATTAGCGCGATTATTCCATGGCTTATCATGCCATTATTGCTAATTGGCGGCTTATTTCTCTGCTTTGAAGGGGCAGAGAAAGTACTTGAGAAAGTGTTTCCTCACTCGCATCCGCACGAAGAAAAAGAGGAGCTAGTTAATACTGGCGAGTCGATAGAAGAGTATGAAAGGCGTAAAGTTTCTGGTGCAATTCGAACAGACTTTATCCTTTCAGCAGAAATCATCGTGATTGCGTTAGGTACCGTGACAGGAGCCAGTCTTGTTACGCAAATTTTAGTTGTCAGTTTAATTGCAGTGATTATGACGGTTGGGGTTTATGGACTAGTCGCTGGGATTGTGAAGCTAGATGATTTAGGCCTTTACCTTGAAAGTCGCTCAAACGGTAAAGGTTGGGTGGCGAAAGTCGGAGGGGCCTTGGTCGCTTTTGCACCAAAGTTGATGAAGTTGTTAACCATTGTAGGAACTGCTGCGATGTTTTTGGTGGGTGGAGGAATTGTGGTGCACAACGTGCCAGCCATTCATCACTTTGTAGAGCCGATTATTATGAACTTTAGTGGCCATTCGGTTGCTACAGCCATTTTGCCTATTTTATTGAACGGTATTATCGGCTTTGTGGCAGGGTTAGTTGTGGTTGCGGTATGGACGATGGTTGAAAAGCTTCGTGGTCAATAATCACATCTAAAACATGAGACGATAGTAACAAGGGTCATGACTTCTTTTTACAAAAAGCATGACCCTGTTTTATAGGTGAAACGTCAGTAAAGTACTTACTTCACTTTCCACTCGATCTGTTCATTTGCTCGAATAGGCACAACGATATCATTGCCAAATGGCATCGTTTCTGGCACATCCCAAGCGGATTTTTCTAACGTTACTGTATCTGTGTTACGTGCAATGCCGTAAAAATCAGGACCGTTGAAGCTTGCGAAAGCTTCCAAGTTTTCCAACTTGCCTTCTTTTTCGAAGACTTCTGCATAAAGCTCTAGCGCAGCGTGTGCAGTGTAAGAACCAGCACAACCGCAAGCCGATTCTTTTGCCCCTTTCGCATGTGGCGCTGAGTCTGTACCTAGGAAAAACTTCTTGCTACCACTAGTTGCTGCTTCGATCAGCGCTTGCTGGTGGGTTCCGCGCTTAAGAATTGGCAAACAGTAGAAATGAGGTTTAATACCACCCACAAGCATGTGGTTACGGTTGAAAAGAAGGTGGTGGGCAGTGATGGTAGCCGCTACGTTGTCTGAGGCATTGTTAACGAAGTTTGCTGCGTCGGCGGTGGTGATATGTTCTAGTACGATTTTAAGATTAGGGAAATCATTGACGATAGGAGCGAGGACGGTATCAAGGAATTCTTTTTCTCGGTCGAATATATCAACATCGTGATGTGTTACCTCCCCATGAACCAAAAGTAACATTCCTACTTCTTCCATTGCTTCTAAAACGTGATAAATGTTTTTCGCATTGGTCACACCGGAATCTGAGTTTGTGGTAGCGCCTGCAGGATAAAGCTTGGCAGCAACAATGTTTCCGGTGGCTTTAGCCTTACGTACTTCGTCTGGTGTCGTGTTATCTGTAAGGTAAAGCGCCATTAAAGGCTCAAACTGCTCGCCATGTTGCTCTTTGAGAATTCGGTCACGGTAGGCTAGGGCGAGCTCAGTTGTAGTAACAGGTGGGACGGTATTTGGCATAATCAGCGCACGGCCATTGTAGCGGCTGATGTCGCGAACGGTGTCTTTAAGAACTTCCCCATCGCGTAAGTGAACGTGCCAGTCGTCAGGACGAGTGATAGTCAGTGTTGTCATTAATTGCTCCCACCATTGAAAAGTTGTCTGATTGGAGCCTAAGCGCCGTATTTGCTTTTGAGCAAACGCTTGCGCTTAGGCGACAGGATGATAGAGGAATTGCCCTCATATTTCATCCCATTTTTCAATTTTATAAAGAGTGAGAGTGTAAGTGGTTACTTCATTGTTAACCAAAGCGCGTGGATCGTACCTGGTAGAAAGAAGAAACACGTCAATATTAGATTAATCAAAAAGTCCTTATTTAGACCTTTCTCCATAAACACCGCGACAGGCGGAAGAAAGATACATAACAAAATCAGAACCAGTTTTCTTGTATCCATAATTAAGCTCCAAATCGATAAATGGGAGTAGTGATAACTTGGGTGAATTATGTGTGTCGTATCACACTTTATCAAACGGTATTTGGTCAGAACGGTGTTAAAAAACGCGAATATTGAGTGTAGTAAATACTTGTCACTAAAACCAAATTTATAAGAATATGGTTTCGAGAAAGTTGAAATGGATGAAGAGGCAGCAGACTCTGCAACTTAATGTGATTTGAGTATACAATACCGCAACAAATAAAAAACACCCGTAGGAAGAAGGCTATGTCGCAACCCGTTTTATCCCAAATTAATGTTTTTCCGGTTAAGTCAGTTGGCGGATTATCGCTGTCGTCCGTATGGGTTGAGAAGCAAGGATTGAGCTTCGATCGTCGCTTTATGATTGCGAAAGCTGATGGCTCGATGATCACTGCGCGAAAGTATCCGCAAATGGTAACCATTAAGTCTGCCTTATTGTCCGATGGAGTGGTGTTTAGTAGTTTGGGTATGGAGCCACTTAAAATCCGTTACCAAGATTTCAAAATGCAGGAGACACCTGCAACGGTTTGGAAAGATACGTTTACTGCCTATACCACGACAGATGATGCAGATGACTGGTTTAGTCGTGTGTTGGGGCAGCGCGTTGAGTTGTTGTTTAGTGGTGAGCAATCGAATCGTGTCCGTGAAAAGCTAGGTCAAAACGTCAGTTTTGCTGATGGTTATCCGGTTTTAGTGATCAGCCAAGCTTCACTTGATGAGCTGAACCGAAGAAGTTCAGAGCTACACTCAATGGATCAGTTTCGTACTAACTTAGTTGTCTCTGATACTAAGCCATTTGAAGAAGATTCATGGAAGCGCATACGAATCGGTGAGGTAGAGTTTGAGTCTCTCAAACCTTGCGAGCGCTGTATCCTGACTACGGTGAATACCCAAAGAGGCACATTCCGTGAGAGCAAAGAGCCGCTCAAAACCTTGCAACAGTTCCGTGCAAACGATGTCGGTGGTGTGTTCTTTGGCCAGAATCTTGTCGCGCGAAATGAAGGCATTATTCGTCAAGGCGATAAAGTTGAAGTATTGGAGTACAAAGAGCCGGAGTTTTACGCAGATAACTCGCCAGTGCGCATGAAGCTTACATGTGTTGAGCGTGAAGAAATTGCCCAAGACTTTGTGACCTTATGGTTAGAGCCAAACAAAGGTTCGTTGCCTAATTACTTGCCAGGACAACACCTGCCAATAGAGGTGAATATTGATGGTAAGAAAGTGGGTCGACGCTATACCTTATCATCCAGTCCTTCTCGCCCGGGTCGTTATGCTATTTCTGTAAAGCGTATCGCGGGTGGAAGAGTCTCTAACTCACTCTTAGACAACTTACAAGTCGGTGATGTTTTAGAGGCAGAACAACCTGACGGTCAGTTCCACCTTAAAACGCATGAAGCGCAGCCTCTGCTGTTACTCTCTGCGGGTAGCGGAGTAACACCAATGTTATCAATGGTGCGTTACTTAGCGGATCACAATCAGTTGGATAATGTGGTTTTCTACCATCAATGTCGCACCGAGAATGATATTCCTTGTCGCTCAGAGTTGGAGCAGTTAAAGCGTGAGCACCCAGGGCTAGAAGTAAAAGTCTGTTTAACGCAACCTGCTGTTGATTGGTTTGGTTTGAAAGGGCGTTTAAGTTTGTCACACATTAAGCAAATCAAAGATGTTGAACAGCGGCAGGTGTTTGTGTGTGGCCCGGATGGCTTTATGGATAAAGCAAAAAGTCTTCTACTAAGAAAAGGGCTGCCAGAGGAAAACTACCATCAAGAAGCGTTTGGAGTTTCTTCTCTTACGTCAAAGCCAGAGAAGAGTCTCGCTATTGACTTTAATGGAACTAAATTCGTAGGCAACAACCAAAAAACGTTGTTAGATCAGCTCGAAGATGCTGGGAAGGTCATCAGCAATAGCTGTCGTGCAGGCTTATGTGGTGCCTGTAAAGTTCAGCTTACGTCGGGTCAAGTACATCATCCGGACGTGCCCGCGTTGACTGATGAGGAACGTGCAATGGGAACCGTATTGGCGTGTTGTGCTGTGCCAGAGACGGACGTAACAGTAACCAACTAGGCGAGAGCACCTTTTTCCTTCGACAAAAACTGTTCCTAGACAAAAAAACGCTGCTATTTTTAGCAGCGTTTTGAGTTTTAAAGAGAGCTGAAAATATCGCTTAGTCGTAAATCGTCGGGATTGGCTGGCGTTTGTGCTGCGTTGCTTTGTAAATCGCTACCAGACGGTCACTCACTTGCTGTGGAACAGGTTTGCCCTCTAAGAAGTCGTCGATTTGCTCGTAAGTTAGGCTTAGGGCATCTTCGTCTGCTTTCTGTGGAGCAAGCTCTTCTAAGTCTGCCGTTGGCACTTTCTTCACTAGTTGCTCAGGTGCACCCAATGTAGCAGCCACTTCACGAACTTGGCGCTTACTTAATCCGAACAATGGTGCCATGTCACAAGCGCCATCACCAAATTTAGTGTAGAAACCAGTGATGTTTTCTGCTGAGTGATCAGTACCAAGAACAAGGCCGCCTACGTAGCCCGCGATCTCGTATTGAGCAACCATGCGAGCACGCGCTTTTACATTGCCTTTTACGAAGTCGACTTTTGCTGCATCAGTTGGTAGAAGGTCTGTGCCTTCTAATGCAACGTGAGAAGCCGAATGAAGCCCGTCAACACCTGCTTTGATGTTCACCGATACAGAATGGGTTGGCTGGATAAAAGACAGAGCGAGCTGAGCCTCATCTTCATCTTTTTGCTCCCCGTAAGGCAGGCGAACTGCGATAAATTGGTAGCTATTGTTGCCCGCTTCTTCGTTTAGTTGGTCTACAGCCAACTGAGCTAAACGACCACATGTCGTTGAGTCAACGCCACCGCTGATGCCAAGAACAAGAGACTTACAGCCCGCTTCTTGCAATTTACGCTTAATAAAAGCGACACGGCGTTCAATTTCAAAATGCGGATCAATTGAAGGGAGTACGCGCATTTCGTCACGGATGGATTGTTCCATTTAGGGTTCCTTTTCCTGCAAATATTTCAGACTCTAAAGCACATTTGCTCAAATGGTGATAAACCATACAGTTGAGGCTCATTAAATGCGACTTTAGGGTCAAAAGCTGTAAAGATTAGTAGTATCATACCGAAATCATCAGATTAGAAAACTCTCTTCAACCAGGTAATCACCGGATATGAAAAAAATCGCCATTTTTGGTAGTGCATTTAACCCACCTAGTTTAGGGCATAAAAGTGTTATTGAGTCTTTGAGCCACTTTGATCTTGTGCTACTTGAGCCAAGCATTGCACACGCTTGGGGCAAGAACATGCTTGATTACCCAACTCGGTGCAAAATGGTTGACGCGTTCATCAAGGATATGGGGCTTTCTAATGTTCAGCGTTCTGATGCAGAGCAAGCTTTATACCAACCTGGACAAAGTGTGACGACCTATGCGTTGTTAGAAAAAATTCAAGAAATTTACCCAACTGCCGATATAACTTTTGTCATTGGTCCTGATAATTTCTTCAAATTTGCTAAATTTAGTAGAGCTGAAGAGATTACGGAACGTTGGACTGTTATGGCATGTCCTGAAAAAGTAAAAGTCAGAAGCACAGATATTCGCAAAGCATTGGCCGAGGGTGAAGAGATCGGCGCCTATACAACACCTTCCGTACGTGATTTATTACTTAGTAAAGGCTTATACAGAGAAACATTGTCTGGGAACTGAGAGGTCAGATTTTCATGGTCAGAGTAGTTTTATTTAGTGCATGTGCGCTGCTTGTGGTGACACAAGCTCATTCCGCGTGTAACTATTTTTCTGATCGTTCCGTGGTGTTTGAAGATAACACGCTTCCAATCTGTGAAGAAATTTTAGATTCCATCGGCGTGTTAAGTACTGAAGCATTGATTTGGTATGCAGCGGAAGCGAAGCTTGAAGGACCAACAGAAAACTATTGGGAGGAGTGGGCGATTAAGCCGGAAGACACCCCACTTCTAACTCAAAACTTAGAAAAGAATTACTTTGGTCTTGGTTTTTGGATGCCGGAAGAGCTTCGAGACGAAGAGAGTAAAATGGATACAGAAGAGTGGCTTCGTAGTCACGGGTTGATGTTCAGCGTTGGTTTTGGTGATAAATCCGACGGACAGCCAAGAATGCGGTTTGATTATCGTTGGCACGAATATTATGACGCTGACTGGATGATGCAAATAGAGGTACCTTTCTAGACACCTCAAGCAAATGAAAAAAGGGCGTACATTATCAATGTACGCCCTTTTTGTTTTAATCTACTTTCTGTGTCCGTAATGCTGAAGACGTAGCTTGTTGAAGAGCAAGTTATAGCGCTTCTCCAAAGACTAAAAAGCAAAGCTGTTCATATTCTTCGGTGTTACCAGCAAAAAGAGAGTCAACAATTTGCTCTTCCTTCTTCCCCGACAGTTTCATTTTTCTTGCTTCACGTAGTGTTAGTACCAAGCAAAGCTCTTTAGAAATATTCATGTCACAGCCAGGAGTCCATTGATTGATGGTTCTCGTTAACGTTGAGTGCGCTAGTTTAGGAGACAGCGTCAATACTTCATGTCTTACTACTGTCAGTAGATCGGTTTGCAGATCCGAGCGTTCGGCAGTTGTTGCTAGCTTCTCGACGAGCGCTTTTAGTAGCGGTGAAGGCTTCACAAAGCCCGCTTGTTGTGAGAAGTCGTCATTTAAACGCACAGAAAAATCACAACGATATACACGAGAATTAGGTAAAAAGGTGAGGGAGCTCAAACATCCTTGAGGAATCCAAAAATATTGGCCTGGTTCAATGGCATACTCCTGCTTACCCAATTTAATGACGGCTAACCCTTCGATGACAGATAGTAGACTGTGCTTCAGTGCTTTTTTACGCGCAGCTACATCAAGAAAGGGGTATTTAGCGTCGTGAAATTCAATTGCGTAGTTCATTATGAGTACCAGTGTTTTTTGGCGCTAAGGGTAACGTTAAACCCATACGATTCCAACCGGCTGAGAGAATTTTTTAGCATGATAAATGGTGGCTTAACTGGTATGACCATGTTAAAAGTATGGGTTGAAATGCTGCTTGTCAGCAAAACTATGCGTAAAATGTGCCAGCTTTTTTTGATATGTAATGAACAATGACAGCCAATACTGATCCTTATATTGAAATTCGTCCTTACAACGACGAAGAAATTCCAGCAGCGCTGGATCGTCTAATCCAAGATGATGAATTTATCACTGCTATCCTAGAACATCGCTTTGCTAATAAAGCAGCGTGGTTCAAAACGCTAATGAGCCCGATCCTGCGCATCTACCTGAAAGCCAAGTGGAGCAAGCTTGATTCTGTCGAAGCAATTCAGATTGAAGTGAAGAAGTATCTGAAAGATACATTGAATAAGACAACGGATGGCGTCACTTTTTCTGGTTTGGATAAGCTGGATAAAAACACGTCATACCTATTCGTTTCTAACCACCGTGATATTGCGATGGACCCTGCGCTCGTAAATTATGGCTTGTACCAAAGTGGGCACCGTACAGTTCGTATAGCGATTGGCGATAACCTGCTGAAGAAGCCATGTGCGACAGAATTGATGCGACTCAATAAGAGCTTCATCGTTAAGCGCTCTGCTAAAGCGCCTAGAGAAATGATGAAAGCATTGGGACAACTTTCAAGCTATATCAAACATTCGCTTGATACTGGCAATTCAATTTGGATTGCCCAAAAGGAAGGCCGTGCTAAAGATGGAAACGACTTTACTGATCCTGCGATTTTAAAAATGTTCCATGTTGAAGGTCGTAAACAAAAGATCAGCTTTGGTGAGTACACGCGTTCTCTGAAAATCGTTCCTGTCTCGATTTCCTATGAAAATGATCCATGTGACATTGCCAAAGCAAAAGAGCTGTACGAAAAAGCAGAAAATGGCCGCTATGAAAAAGGCGAATTTGAAGATATCGAAAGCATCATTCAAGGTATCGTTGGCTATAAAGGCCGTGTACATGTTGCGTTTGGTGATGTGATTGAGCAAGAGTTTGAAACGCCGGAATCTCTTGCTGGTGAAATCGACCGCCAAATTCACAACAACTACAAGTTGTACCCAATCAACTTGTTAGCTGCTGGGCATGAAGATTCGAGCATCATTACGGAAGCAGTTAAGCGTCATCTCGCGGATAAGTTGGATCAGCTACCTGAAGGCGCAAGACCTTATTTGGTGGCGAGCTATGCCAATCCTGTGAATAACCAAGAGTAACTTTCGTCACTGAACTCTGTTGATTCAGAATGCCTTAAAGCCTCGGTCTGCCGGGGCTTTTGTTTATCTGCTCTTTAAGGTGCGACGGCGCCACCAAGGGTTAAATTGCTAGGCCATTTGGTGATCCTGTTACCACCTAAATAGATATTCCCTTTCACCGTCATTGTGTCTGGAAATACTTTCAGCGCTGATCCTCCAATATAAAGATTACCATCAACCACCAATCCTTCAGGAAGTTCAGAAATGGGAGTGCGAATAACACTTAGATCACCTTTTACTCGAAGTTTAGCTGGAAGCGCTTTTAACGGTGTATCTGTCAGATTTAGGTAACCGCCTAGTTTGATGCCTTTAGGCCAGTTTTCGATCTTACTACCTAGTAGGTTTGCATAGCCTTTTATCTTTGTTCCTGAGCGAATAACTTTGAGTGCGCTGTTAGTTGCTTCCAGACTGCCTTCAACATCAAGCCCTTTAGGCAAGGTTTTGATAGGGGTTTGTGAGATGTTTAAGTTGCCCTTTACCACTAGGCCAGAGGGTAGTTGGGTATAAGGCTTGTTTCTAAGATCAAGATTGCCGTAATTATCGATGTGACCAAACTTAGAATAGTAATCTAGCTCATATGCCAAAGGAGACGAGCAGAGCAGGATTGAAGTAAGGCATAGGGAAACAAAACGCATAGTCAAAGAGTTAGTTAAATACCGAGATCAACAGGTGCTTATCTTATACTTAAATAAACCTATTATGCATTTTTTGCTCACAGTTTTTGATTCATAACTTAAATATTCAAATTAGAGATGCACGCTAAAAGTGTGCGCTTCTTTACTGCGCTAAGTAACTTCAAGCTTACTAAAATGAGATAAATTAAATGATTGAATGTGAAGCAGATTCAAGCGTAGAGGTGAGAAAAATATCAGTAGATATTTGAATAATATGAGATTCTTCCAAGAACTTCACAAGGGTCCTTGTTAGTATTATTGAGGTTTGAGGGAGATTTTCATGAAGTTAAAAAGTGTATCTATTTTTACCGCTGGTGTTTTTGCAGTACTGCTGTCGGGTTCCGTTTTTGCTAAATCATACAGTACACCAGAAAACAAAGCGCTAATAGTTGCTGACGGTAAGGTAGGTCAGCGTATCTGTTACTACGATGATAAAGCCTACACCACAGGGGCCGTGATTAATGTTGAAGGCGTATTACTGATGTGTACCGCTGAGAACGATTTTGAAACCAATGGCTCGTTAAAGTGGGTCGTGTTCAAAAAAGATAAATAAACGCGCCGAAGTTGTCTGTTTCATTTAGAGCGGTTTAAGATTAAGAGATTGGAAAAATAAAAAGCGAGCATCATGCTCGCTTTTTTCATTAACGCGCGAGTGAGCGAGTTTTTAATTCAAAGATAAGTTTTTCAGCACTTACTTCAAATTTGAATCGAGCCGTCGCATGGTTCGATTCTTCGGTTATTTCTGAAACATTGTATTCAACATCAGCACATACTGATTTAGCGAGCTCGATGTATTTTTGTAGTTCAGACTCTAGCTCTGTTTTTGTCTGTGCGAAAACCGTTACGTCGGCAACTTCGTCACCTTCTTTGATGATAAAGCCTATCTCGCCAGCACAGCCGCAGGCCTCACATACTTGGTTTTTTTCTAATTCGACACTCATAACGAATCCTCTTGTAAATACTAAGGGTATTCTATCAGGTATTTGATCTGTATCTACAAAAATGACGACTTTTGCGTAAAAAAGGAACAGAATAGGCACTTGTTAAGTAAGGGTTAAAGATTGGATTACTAAATCATCAAGAACGTTAATGTGATATATATCAACATTTAAAATCAATTAACGAACATAGTGACGAGATTTTGCTCAGTCCAGTTGAACTAATGGTTAATTTATAAGACTATTTCTTGATTGATTATTTTTAATAATTATCATTCTTGGTCTTTGAATAGTTTCGATGAATAATTGGCGCAAGGTTTTGATGAGACTAACTTTTCGCCTTATTTTGAGTAGCATGTATTGACAAAAACATAACTGAAAATTACACATTACGCAGTGTAAAGACGTTATGGTTTGGAACTCGACATGATATTAAATAGTCGCAATACATATACCCAAAGCGCTTTCAAGTGCAGCGCTTAGCAACCTGATTTCTAGGTTTTCGCTAATCGAACCGCATCGGCGAGCCGGGTATAATGCTAAGAATGATTTCATTCTGGCCTCATTTAATAGTGAGTTAGATGGATTTACAAAGAGAAGAGCTTAAAATATGCCAAAGCGTAGTAAAGAAGATACCGAAATCACTATCCAAAAGATCATGGATGCCGTTATTGATCAGCTACTCAGATTAGGTTACGACAAGATGTCGTACACGACGCTAAGCCAGCAGACAGGTATATCGCGTACCGGTATTAGCCATCACTTCCCTAAGAAAACGGACTTCACCGCCGCACTGGATGGCCGTATCTTTAAAATGTTTATTGAACACTTAGAGTTTGATAAAGGATTAAATGCATTTTCACAAAGTTGGATTAAAGCGCTGGAAGATGCTGAGTTCCTCGCGATTTTACGACTGCTATTCCATCACATTGTCACCGCTGAAAATGCGCAAGAATTTGCTGCTAATGGTATTGACCGCTTATACAAAATGGTTGAAAGCCAGTTTGGTGCGGGTGGTGACAAAGAGCTTGAGTGGTTGATTGGTCGTTCATTGATCCAAATGAGCAAGTAATAGCCTTTAAAGAACCAAATTCTGCCACTATCAAAGCAAAGGCCCGCAATTCTCATATTGCGGGCCTTTGTCGTATCAAAGTGTTTTAGAGACGGCTTAGAGGAGATACGCTTTATGCTGCGGCATGCACTTGAGGGAAGTCTAGCGTCGGATGTTTTGTCACAATAGATCGATAGCCATAAACTTGCTCAATGCGCTCTGACGTTAGTGCATTCCATGGCGTGTCATCACAAACTAGTTTCCCGTTATGCAAGAGTACAAGGCGGTCTGCGTACTGAGAGGCTAGATTCAAGTCATGTAACACCACAACCACCGCAGCGTTCTGTGCTTTTGCCGTTTCACGAGCAATTTTTAACGTGTTGTGTTGATGGGCGAGATCCAACGCTGAGGTAGGTTCATCAAGCATTAAGATTCGTTTTTCGCCAGATTGATGTAGTTGTGTCATCACTCGTGCTAGATGCAGTCGTTGCTTTTCTCCACCAGATAAAGACGGGTACAGGCTTTCTGCTAAATGCAATACGTCGGTTTGTTCCATGTAATGTAAAGCCAGTTTAGTGGTTTCTTTATTGGACAGTGATAGCGGTATTGCCCCCAGCTCTACGACTTCTCTGGCTAGAAATGGGAAGGTTAAGGTGCTGTGCTGCGGGAGCATTGCAATATGTTTGGCGCTTTTTTCAGGCTCCCAATCATGCTTTTGTTTACCGAAGTAGGTGATGTGATGATTCGAAGAGATCTCACCGCATAGAAGCTTGAGCAAAGTACTTTTACCTGCGCCATTGGGGCCGAGTAGGGCGGTCACTTCACCAGCTCGGATATCAATGTTGATGTCATCGAGCACCACACGGTTGCCATACGTCATCGAAATGTTTTTCCCCGATAAAACGATCTGGTTCATTACAAAATCTTCCCTTTTTGCTGGAACAATAAGTAGATGAAAAAGGGCGCGCCAATCAATGCGGTCACGATTCCAACTGGTAATTCAGCTGGTGCCACGGCAACACGAGCAAACATATCTGCGGCAGTAAGAAGCAGTGCTCCCATTAAGGCAGATATTGGTAATAGCGTTCGATGGTCAGGCCCAGCGAGCATGCGCCCTAAGTGAGGAATCACGAGCCCAATAAAGCCAATTGCACCACTGATGCTCACCGTAATACCAACACCCAGTGCAGAAAGTAAAATAAGCTGACGTTTGAGTTTTTGAACCGGAACTCCTAAGTGTCTTGCTTCTGATTCCCCTAACAACAGAGCATTCAGCGCCATCGACTTCTTCTGAAACCAGAGCAATAGGATGATGAGTGTTACAGCAGATAGAGCAATCCCTGACCAATTTGCACCAGCTAATGAGCCCATCGACCAAAGCGTCAAGTCTCGCAGCATCTGATCATCTGCGATAAAGTTCATGTAGCCAATCGCAGCACCCGAGAGCGCGCTGATGGCAACGCCGGCTAACAACATAATTGTAACTGAGGTACCAAACTTACTTGTGCCGAGTTTATAAACGAGAATAGTCGTTAGTGCACCGCCAATGAAAGCAAAAAGAGGCAGAGCCGCTAAGTTCATTAGTTGCGGATAGTTTTGGCTAAATTCAGCAAATACAACAATAGCGAATGCACCACCAAGAGCAGCGCCAGCAGACACACCAATGATACCAGGCTCGGCTAATGGGTTACGGAACAAGCCCTGCATAACCACACCACAAATTGCTAAAATGGCGCCGATGAACATACACAAAATGGTGCGAGGCAATCGGATTTCGTTAATGACCAACTGAATGTGAGGAGCGAGATCAGAACTGCCTCCCGTTAGGCTACGCAAACTGTCAGCAAAGCTAATGTTCATTGGGCCAACGGTAATAGAGGCGATAGCAATAAATGCTAAAAATCCACTAAGCACTGATAACGTCGTTGAAAGGGGGATGCGTCTTAACAACATGTCATGTCTCTATGGGTAAAGCAGTGCATTCAAGCGTTTAGCTTCTGCAAGGCTTTTAAGGCCCAAACCACCTACCAGAGCATGGCCATCAATCGTTATGATGTCTTTGTTCTTTCCAGCGGGTGTTGCAGCAAGAAGCGGCATTGCTTTTAAAATTGCATCGGCACCACCCAACGTTTCATAGCTGCGACCACTAACAAGAATCACGTCAGGCTGCATCTCTACCATCGCTTCTGTGGATAGAGGCTTGTAAGACGAGAGTTGTGTAGCGGCTGGGTTTTGTCCGCCGGCGAGTTGAATAATTGCATCGGGTGTCGTTTGTGAGCCCGCAACATTTGCAGGTCGCCCTTCATGGATCAGCAGAAAGAGCACTTTCTTTTTCTTTGCTTGATTAGGCTGGTTTGCATTGAGTGCTTGTACTTGCGCCTGGACATCTTGCTTTAAGCTTTCAGCTTGAGCCTTGCGATCCATAAGGTTCGCAATTTGATCAATACGTTGATAAAGGCCCTCGACATTTGCATCAGTATTAACAATTTCTACATCTACGCCAGCCGATTTCAATTGGCTCAATGTTGTTTTCGGCCCCATCTCATCAGAACCAATGACTTTTGTCGGACGTAAGGCGAGCAACCCCTCCGCTGAAAGACGACGATGGTAGCCCACTTTAGGCAGTTCCATCCCTTTTGGTAATTGACTGGTGACGTCGATAGCAACCAAGCTATCTTTAGCGTCGAGTTCAAGCAAGAGTTCAGTGACGGCGCTGCCTGCGCTAACAACGCGCTCTGAGGATGGCGTTTCATTGGCAAAAAGTTGACTACTCGCGAGTAGGGAAATAGCTGCCGTGACAACAGCATGAATAGTGATGCGTGTGTTCTTCATTTTGAAAGGATCTCTATCTTACTTATTTTTATGATGGCTCTTCAGTGAGTAACTGAGTTGCTTGAATTCCGTTTTCTTGTAAAAAGCCGAGAAGTTGTACTAGCGACTGAATATTCGCGGTTTTTTCTGCTCCAATTACAATCGGTTTATCGCTTGACTTACTCTCTTCTAACAGCGCGAGGGTAAAGTTGTCCCAATCGATATATGTCTTGCCGTTAATAGCCCAGTAAGGCTCGTCTTTAAGAATATTTACCGTGATGGATTGCTTATCGACATCTGCAACAGCCTGAGATTCTGTGCTCGGTAAATTGACGTCTAATGAATCGAGTTTGACCGCTGCGGTTAACATCAGGAAAACCATGACGATAAAAATAATGTCTAACAGCGGTGTTAAATCGGGGGCTAAACCGTTACGACTATTTTCTTGTGGTGTTTTAATCATTGAGTTGCAGCCTCAATCTTCTCAGAAGAGCGCAGTGTTACTTTTGAGTGGTCTGGCGAGACATGCTGTAACGAGATACCTTCAAGCCATAAGTTGACGTAGTTTAAAGTGTGCTCAAGCTTGGCGATTACACGATCCGCCCACAAACCAATGATCTGCGCTCCTGAAATGGCAGGAAGTGCGATAATGAGACCCGCGGCAGTGGTGCGCATAGCAAGACCTAGGCCGTCAGCCAAATCATTCGGAGTGATATTCCCCGTTGAAACCGCGATGCCTTTAAACATGTCAATTAAGCCAAGTACCGTACCAAGCAAGCCAATTAAAGGGCTGATGACGCCAATCAGCGTCAGCAAACGAAGGCCGGAATGCAGCTGATGGCGTTTTTCTTGCAGCCAAATACCTGCGGCATCCTCTCTTAAAGATTTCGAGAAAGAATGATGAGCAAGCAACATCGCAACACCACGGTACAGAAGCGGCCGCTTATTCGACAACTCTTCAGCAAGTGCTTCAAGCTCGCTCCCATTTGTTGGGTCTAATCCTGTGAGCTTTTGGCGAATGGCTCGCTTTCCTACACCAAGGCTAATTAACACATGGAATAATCGCTCGGCGATGATCATCACCGTTAGAGCTGAGCAAATGATCAAAGGCCATGTCATCAGCCCAAATTGAGTTTGTAATTCTTGTAGTTGTTCCATTATCCATCCAACTTAAAACGAACAGGTACTTGTACTCGGTGAGCGACTTTTAGCCCACCTGAAATATGTGGTGTAAATTGCCACTGTTTGATCGCACGAAGTGCTGAGGCATCTAGCGACTCTGTGCCGGAAGACTCAATCAAAACCTGTTTAATCTGGTTACCATTCTCATCTAGCCATATCTCATACAAGGCTACACCCTCAATACCGCGTCTTTGTGCAGATCTTGGGTAACGGGGTTGTGTTGGTTGACTCACAAACGTTGGTTTGTCGACCAAGACAGGCTGAGACGTTGCCCCTTTGGATTGGCTCGCAGGTGCGGATTGTTGAGCTACCGTCTCTTTCTTCACTGGTTCCGTTTTTTTCTTTGGTTTCGCTTCGGGCTGAACCTTTTGCTTTGTTACGGTTTTGGTGGGCTCGACCGCTTTAGGTTTAGATTGTTTAACCGGTTCAGGTTTTTTCTCTACTACCTTCTTCTTAACAGCGTCTTTCTTGACGACCTGTTTTTTTACAATCTTCTTTTCTGGTTCAGGTTGGTCTTGAGGCTGCTGCTCTTTTGGTGGCGCTACATTTTCTGGTGTAGATTTTTCGACAGCGGGAGGAGCAGACACAAGATTTAGACTTACCGAACTTGCTGGGTTTCCAGCCGGCATCGCGAACACCTTTGTCTCTTGAGAAACAAAAAGAAGTGCGGCATGGATGGCAAGGGAAGCACCTCCTGCAATGACATATCTTTGTACGTTCACGGAATATCTCGGGAAACTATGAAAACTTGGGCAGATTATTACTTACAATGGAAATAAGATCAATTATCAATTGCATTATCATTACGCTCAAATTATGATTCTTGCAGAATTTTTAAGATCAGCTTCCATCCCTTACATGATGGGAGTTAAGCGAGTATATATGAGCGTCGATATCGATAAGCTTGATGAATCAGTGTTGGGCAGTGATAGTCCTGATCCATTGCGATTTGCTTTTGTTAAGAAGCATTCTGCACATGCCGGGGGAGCGAGCGTACCTGTGCCCTCGTCTCAACAACAGGCGATTTTTTCGAGTATTACGGCTAACTCAATTAAAGCGACCAATAAACGCTGTCTTTATATTCATGTTCCGTTTTGTCGCGTTCGTTGCACTTTTTGTAACTTCTTTCAAAATGCTGCAAGTCGCACACTGGTTGATGAGTACTTTGAAGCATTAATGCAGGAGCTTAGAGAGAAAGCGGTATTACCTTGGACACAAAATGGTATTTTTCACGCCGTATATATCGGGGGCGGAACGCCAACGGATTTATCTCCAGTACAGGTTCGTGTGTTAGGCCAGGCTATCCGAGACCACTTTCCTTTGGCTGCAGACTGCGAAATCACCTTAGAAGGTCGCATCAATCGTTTTTCTGATGAGTTGTATCAAGGCGCTTTAGAGGGTGGTTTTAATCGTTTCTCTTTTGGTGTGCAAAGTTTTAATACACAAGTGCGCCGCAGCGCAAAACGTTTAGATGATAGGGAAGATGTCCTCAAACGAGTGAGCGAGATCGCCAAAGAAGACAAAATTCCGGTCATTATCGATTTACTCTATGGCTTACCTTATCAAACCAAAGAAGTGTTAGAGCAAGATTTAAATGATTTCCTCTCGACTGGCGCACACGGACTGGATTTGTATCAGTTAGTGGTTGGTGGGTCAGCGCCCATGCTCAACCTCGTAGAAAAGGGAAAAATCCCGCCACCTGCGACCACACCAGAAAAAGCGGGAATGTACGAGCTCGGTGTGAACTTTATGGCCAAACACCATATGAAGCAACTTAGCGTGAACCATTGGGCAATCGATAACCGCGAGCGTAGTTTATACAATAGTTTAGCCAAGACTTATGCAGAGGTATTGCCAATTGGCTGTGGTGCTGGAGGTAATATCGGTGGCTACGGGATGATGCAACACCGCACACTAGAGACCTATATTAAAGCGGTCAAAGAAGGTCAAAGCACCATCGCGATGATGATGAAGCAAAGCCCTCTAGAACCACTTTTTTCTGCACTCAAATCTGCGTTTGACCGTGGCATTGTTCAAGCAAATCAACTTCCATCATTTATGGGAGAGGACGCGTTCGTGTTTTTATTGCCTCTATTTAAAGTGTGGCAAGCGAAAGGCTTAGTACAGCTACATGAACGTAGCGCAGTCCTTACTCTTGCAGGCAGCTTCTGGGCAGTGTCATTGGCTCAAAGTTGTATTCAGGTACTCACGTCAGAGATGAACGAAACGGTACCGAAAGCATTCAATAATTAATGAAAACAAATTGAACAAAAACGGAAGACACAATGGAATCAATCAAGCAACAAGTTGAAGTATTACTAGAGCAAGAACCACAATTATTGCCAGCTGCGATAGCAGAGCGTCTTGGCATTTCCGAGTTTGAGGTTGTTGCGGCTCTACCTCAGGAAATGGTGGCTATTGCACCAGGAGAGCAAGCGCAAAGCATCTTAGAAAGTTTGGTTGGTTTTGGCCCGGTGACGACCATCGTCCACTCTTTTGGTTCTATCTTTGAAGTTAAAGCGCCGTTTCCAAAAGGAAAAGTGGCGCGTGGCTATTACAATTTAATGGGTAGAGAAGGTGAACTGCACGGCCACCTTAAATTAGATAACGTTAAAAATGTCGCATTAGTCAGTAAACCGTTTATGGGTAGAGAGAGTCACTATTTTGGTTTTTTCTCAGAGTGTGGAAGCAATATTTTCAAGATTTATTTAGGCCGTAACGAAAAGCGCGAGTTGATTGAAGAGCAAGTCACCGCATTTCGCGCCCTACAAGCCGAATTAAAAAAGTAATCACAAACATAATCGAGGCTTAACTCGAATACTAATTAGTAAAGTCAGGTATCAATATGGATCAACAAGTTAAACAAGAGCGTTTGCAAGGTCGTTTAGGGCCAGAGATCAAAGAGTTTCGTCAGGAGCGCCGTACACTTCAGCTTGCAACTGTCGATGCAGAAGGTCGCCCGAATGTAAGCTACGCGCCTTATGTCCAAAACCAGGAAGGTTATTTCGTTCTCATTTCTAAAATCGCTCGTCATGCCCGTAACCTTTTAGAAAATCCAAATGTTTCATTGATGATGATCGAAGATGAAGAGTCTTCAAAGCAGCTGTTTGCTCGTAAGCGCTTAACTTTTGATGCGGTAGCAAATGTAGTTGAGCGAGACACAGAGATGTGGCAACAAGTTGTTGGACAAATGAAAGAGCGTTTTGGTGAGATTATTGATGGTCTAAGCCAGCTAGAGGATTTCGTTTTGTTCAACTTAAAGCCAGAATCGGGGCTATTTGTTAAAGGTTTTGGTCAGGCGTATCAAGTGTCTGGTGATGATTTAGTCGATTTTGTTCACCTTCAAGAAGGTCACAAGAAAGTCGAAAGTGCCTGATTGTAAACCGATCATATGAATGTCGATCATTTGGCATAATGAACGTTTAAAGGGAGTTAGGTTATACTGACTCCCTTTTTTATATTGGAACAAAAGCATGAAACCTGTAAGTAAGGAATTGAGCGAGATTTGCTATCCGTTTATTTACGAGGACAGTCCGGTTTGTGACTTTGAAATTACAGCAGATGAACTTTGTAGTCGTATTGGCCTTGTTCTCGCTATGGAGTTGGACGAGTTTAGCCGCGATATACTGACAAGAATGCAGCCTAATGTTTATCATCTAAATGGTTCGGTTCGCGGGAAATTAGCGATTACAGAGACGGAAGTTGAAGAGTTAAAGGCCGATTATGCTTTGCTCAAGCAACGTATTGATGGCGGCTTCAAAGGCTTTGTTCTACCCGGAGGGCACCCGGCAGCCAGTCAATTGCATTTGTGCCGTTGCCAAGCTAAAAAAACGGTACGAGCATTAGTTGCCGTTGAACATACAGGTAAGAAGCAGCCCGCACCTATTTTGTTTCGTTACGCGAACTTATTAGCGAATGTACTTTACAGCCTAGCTTCTTATATTAATCATGCTCACCAAGTCAAAGAGACGGAATTCGTTTCTCGTAGTTACGCGATGCCAAAGAAGTGAGCTGAGAAATTAGCGGATGTGAGCATCAGGGATAGGACAAGCACTGCATTATATTCTCAAATCAACTCGTCCAATAAGAGTTAAGAAGTCATAGCTTTGGCTTCTAGCTCTTTTGCTCCGCGAAGCATCGCTTCGATTAGTTCTCCTGCATTGAATTTCTCAAGTGCCTCATGCGCGCCAACTTGGTGAGCTCTGTCTACACAGATTTCGCTCGATAACGATGTATGTAAAATGCGGTATGAATGGTTCAGAGAGGAATTATTCTGAACTTCAAATGCTAATTCATAACCGTCTAATCCGGGCATTTCAATATCGCTGACCAGAATATCAATTGGGCGATGAGCCGCAGCGTCACTTTTCATCAGTTCCAATGCATCTAAACCATTTTTACAGATTTGATACCCAATATTGATGCTATCGAGTGCGTCACACAGCTGTTTACGAGCGATGGAAGAGTCATCCACCAATAGAATACTGAGTGCTTTTAGGCGTTCTCGCTCAATATCTGTCAGCATTGGTATCTTTGAATTCTCGTACTGCGGATAAATTTTGGAAAGTAGCAGTTCCACATCCAGCATTTGAACAGTTTTGTCCTCGTAGCGAGTAATTCCAGTCACGAAAATATTTTTTCCAGCGCTCGGAGGTGGCGTTTCAATAGCTTTCCAATCGCACTCAATGATCTTCTCTATACTACGAACCATAAAAGCTACTACGGTTCGCAAGCAATCTGTCACGATCAAGTAGCAGCTTTTATATTCTTCTTCACTTATAGGACGAAAGCCAACAGCCGCTGACATATCGATCACTGGTACTGTTAAGTTACGTATCGTAACGGTTCCAATGACGTGATGATGCGAGTAAGGGATCTTCGTCGTTGGCATGTATGGGACGATTTCACGGACTTTTAGCGTACCGATAGCGAAACTCTGTTGCAGGGTGAGCTTAAACATCAACATGCCCTGAGACTGATTCGCTTTGCTAACGACTTTTGCCATGAAAATAACCTTATAAATACCACCGAATTGTGTCTAATCTAATCTTATCAGACGAAGGCTTCAACCATCGGAGAGACAAATGTGAGCTTTTTAGGCAATCTTTTAGAGAATAGTGATTAACTGAGCAAAACTTGTTTGAATTTTAAACTCATTATATAGACGATTTTATATTCCACGTGCATTTTGGCCTTTGCCACTGAGCTATTATTAAGAAATGTTTGGTCTGTTAAAAAGGATTGGGTACACTTGCGCGACCAGAATAGTGAGAGATAGATCAATGGCAAATACAGCAGCCGCATTACATATTCTTGTGAAGCACAAAGAGCAAGCGGAAGACATAATCAAGCAACTGAAAAAAGGCGCAAAGTTTCAGACATTAGCGAAGAAGTATTCAACTTGCCCGTCAGGCAAACGCGGTGGTGACCTTGGTGAATTCCGCCGTGGTCAAATGGTACCTCAATTCGACAAAGTGTGCTTTTCTGGCGAAGTGTTAACGCCGCATTTAGTTAAAACCAAGTTCGGTTGGCATGTTGTAAAGGTGCTTTACAGAACATAAGGCTTGGTATCGACCTAAACATTGTCAGATGAAACCCACAAGCATTAAATATCATCTGTACGGTCTCTTTTCACCAATCACTACCGTTATGACATGGCAGATACATTCTGATCTGCCATGCTCCACCAAACGCCAATCTTTCCAAACTAGAAACTCATTTATATGCAGTTAATTTGGCTTTTCTCATAAGTCGTTATCCTATTTCAAGCTTTGGTATGAGAATACGTTTGCTGGTTGTATCAATTATCAATGCTATTCCTTGCTGGCGAACTTTGGTTCATGTTCGGACGCCATTCGCATATGATAGCGACCTTATAAAAATTAACCCTGTTCATAATTTAAGATGTCCCTGACTCATAAAGACTATTTTAAAATCGCATTTCCTTTCATCGTTTCTACTGTTACCCAACCATTATTGGGGGCGGTGGACACCGCGGTGATCGGTAAACTCGGTGTGGCTGAGATGATTGGTGGTGTAGCGATCGGCACCGTCATCATGAATACCTTGTATTGGCTGTTTGGCTTTTTCCGCGTCAGTACGACTGGGCAAAGTGCGATCGCATTAGGTAAAAATAGCCCGGAAGATCAAGCGAGCAGCTTATACCGTCCTTTCGTGCTTTCGCTCTGCCTTGGTTTGATTTTCATTGCGTTGCAGTCCGTGATTTGGATGGGGGCAGAGCTGATTATCTCCCCTGATGCCGTCGTGGCAGAAAACGCGAAGATTTACTTCGATATCATGATCTTTGGTGCGCCGTTTGTGCTGCTGAACTACACCGTGATTGGTTGGTTGATGGGGCAGGCGAAAGCCAAAGAAACCTTGTTCACGCAAGTGTTTGGTAACGTGCTGAACATCGTGCTGGATATCGTATTTGTGTTGTACTTCGATATGGGGATTGCTGGTGTTGCGGTGGCGACACTTATCGCACAAATCTCGACGTTTGTTATCGGTGCAGTGCTGGTGTTGAAAACCTGTCGCTTCCCGCTGTTTGATTACATTCAGACCGCAAAAATGACGCGTAAAGATCTCAAAGTTATCGCGTCTTCCAATATGGATCTGCTGCTTCGTACTGTGTGTCTACTGGTGTTCTTCAACATGATGGCGCGTGTAGGCTCTCAACTAGGTTCTGATGTGCTCGCGGCGAACGCAATCTTGATGCAAGTGACCTTCATCGTCAGCTACATGTTCGATGGTGTGGCGAATGCGTCGAGCGTCTTCGCAGGTAAAGCAGTAGGGCAGAAGAATCCGACATTGCTTGATAACGTGATTAAGCTAAACACGCAATGGACCGCGGCGTTTGTCGTTGTATTGACCTTGTTGTTGGTGCTGTTCAAACACCAATTAGTGACGTTGTTTACCACTTTGCCAAACCTTGTTGAGCTGTATTTGGACATGAGCCCTTGGTTATTGGCATTCCCGTTGGTTGCTGGTTTTGGTCTTACGTTTTACGGCATCTTTACCGGTACAGGGACGACGCGACCAGTGCGTAACTCTACCTTTCTAACCATGGTGTTGTTCTTAGTGACTCAATTGATTGCGGTGCAATATTGGGGCAACCACGGTTTATGGCTGGCATTCACTTTGTTCTACGTTGGGCGCTTTGTCTTCTTGTTTCGATACCTCGGTCAAGTTAAACAAAAGTGTCTTTAATTCACACTGTCACAAACGACCTAATTTAGATGTTCTTATAACAAGGGTGGAGCCATCTGCCCTTGTTGATAAATCTGAAAAAGGTGATGAAATAACCTTTCCGACTGGTTTCCTTGCTTTAACCCGCATGATATTATTTGTGATGTTATATTATTACATTTAGTTTATGCCGTGATTTCTCAACCAATACTCTCCGTTAATAATCTCAGCCTTACAGACTCAGAGCGTACACTCTTCAAAGACATTTCTTTTGAGCTGTCTCAAGGTGAAGTTCTTGCCATTATGGGACCTTCCGGCATTGGTAAATCCATGTTGTCGAAAGCCGTCGCAGGTTTTTTGCCGTCTGATATTTGGGTAGACGGAAGTATCCAGCTTAACAGCAGTGAAGTCGCACAAACTGTCATGCTGCAACGTAGTCAATTGCAGCGTCCCGCGGTCATTTTCCAAGATGCACTTAAAGCGCTGAATCCATTGGCGTCTGTCGAACAACAACTGTGTTTGGCATTGACGGGCAAAAAAACGCGCTTGTCTTCAGCAAACCGAGACACCGTGACGACCTTGTTGTCTCAACTCGGATTTGCGGATCCAAAAGCAGCATTAGCGCAGCATCCAAGCCAGTTATCTGGTGGTCAGCGCCAGCGTATTTGTATTGCGATTGCGTTGCTTGGTAGTGCCAACTTGATCATCGCTGATGAGCCCACCAGTGCGCTCGATCCAATCACCGAAGCGGAGATCCTTGAGTTGTTTCGCAGTAGTGTTCAGCAACGCAACATCAGTGGTTTGTTGATCACGCACGATCTGTCTGCGGCTTTGGCGTGTGACAAAGTCTTGGTGATTGCGGACAACACCATGGTGGCTTATGGCGCACCTTGGCAAGCCATTCAGCAAAGTTCGCATCCTTTCTGCCAACAACTTGCGCAACTGCTGCCTTAACCTCATCTCTGGAGCCTATTTTGACTAAGCACAACTTGAGCGGGCACACGCAGCCTAAATCGGCGGAAGTTCGCTTTGAGCAAGCCAGTGTTCACTATTACTCCAAACCAAGTTGGTTGGGGGGCAAACCGTTTAAAGCGCTCGAACAATTGGATCTTTCCATCGACACAAAGAACATTGCGATTGTTGGTCCTTCTGGTGCGGGTAAATCGACTTTGATTGAGCTTCTGTTTGGTCTTCGTAAACCCACATCTGGTGAAGTGTATGTGTGTGGCTATCCGCTATCGCGTAGCTCGGCTAAGCAGCGCCAAGAGTTGTGCCAGCACATTCAATTGATTCCGCAAGAGCCGCAATCGAGCTTGAATCCTTATTACACCGTTCGCCAGATCTTACTGGAGCCGCTAAGCAACATTGGTTTGACACAAGAGCTCAATGAGAAGGTGGAAAAGGTGTTGGCGGATGTCGGTTTGGATCTCACATTGTTGGATCGTAACCCGCAGCAATTATCAGTTGGGCAAGCCCAACGTGTGGCTATCGCCAGAGCTTTGATTGTTGAGCCTTGCGTATTGGTTGCCGATGAGCCAACCAGCAGCTTAGACCCCGTCAGTCGTAAACAGATTCTCGACTTGTTGGCAGGCATTCAAAAGAGTCGTCAGATGCGCCTGATTTTGGTGACACATGACCTCGATGCGGCACAAACCCTATGCGATGAAATCCTAGTGTTAGACAAAGGACGCGTTGTCGAACACGGCACGGCACAAAACGTGACAAATAACCCATCGCACTTGATCACGAGAGCCTTGATGAGCGCTCAACACAAAAGTAATGAATTCACAAAAACCATTGGAGAGGTTTCTTATGCACCTTAGTACTCCCAAGTTAGCTTTGTCGCTGGCTTTAAGCGCACTACTGACGGGTTGTTTTGACTCTGGCGAAAGTAAGCCAGATGCGGAAAAAGCAGCGGCACCGCAAGCAACGAAAATTCGCGTTGCCATGATGCAGCCACCACGCACAGGTCTGTCGCCACTTTCAGATGACGCGTTCAAACTGTCACGTTGGAGCACGGCAGAAACGCTAGTGAACCTAAACGATCAGTCGGTAGCAGAGCCTATGCTGGCAACGGAGTGGGAACAAGTTGACCCGATGACGTGGCAATTTACGGTACGTAAGGGCGTGAAATTCCACGATGGTTCTGACCTTGATGCCAACGCGGTTGTGAACTCTCTACAAAAAGCATTAGATGCCGCACCAAAACCACGCATTTTGGATGGTATCGAATGGCAAGTTAGCGCATTGGACGACTTCACTGTTGAAATCAAAACGACCTTTAACGATCCATTGTTGCCAAGTCGTCTATCTAGTCCACAGTTAGCGATCCTTTCTGGTGCTGCATACCAAGAAAACGGTCGTGTTGTGCCAATCAATGCGGGTACGGGCCCATTCGTTCTGACAGAAATCAACGGGACAACCAGCGCTAAATTGAAGCGTTTTGATGGTTACTGGGGTGAAAAAGCGAAAGTAGATAGCATTTTTGCGGAATACGTACCAAACGGTTTTGCTCGTGCTGCAGCGCTGCGTACCGGTGAGGCGGATGTCGTTGAAGCGGTTCCTGTATCGCAAATCGCGATGATGGAATCTTCACAGCTGCACGAAGTCGCAATGCCGCGTACCAACACGCTTTACCTAAACAATAAATCAGACGTGTTTGGCCAGTTCGGTTTGCGTAAAGCTGCAGCTCAAGCGGTTAACCGTGAGCAAATCATCAAAACGGTTTACGAGAACCACGCCGATTCAGCGAAAGGTCTGTTAGGTCCAGCATTGGCATGGGCTCAACCAATTCGTGATGCGAACCCTCGTATGGAAACCATGGAAATGCGCCACGCGAACGGTGAGAAGATCACCATCGGTACATTTACCGACCGTGCTGAGTTGCCAGAAGTAGCGGTGCTGCTAAAGCAACAACTTGAAGCGGCTGGCTTTGTGGTTGAGCTAGACGTTCGTGAATACGCACAAATCGAAAACGATGCACTAGCAGGTAAGTTCGATGCGTTCTTGTTGTCACGTGCAACGGTGCTGGATTCTGGTGACCCAGTGGCGTACATGCAAAGTGACTTTAGCTGTAAAGGTTCTTACAACCTAGGTCAGTTCTGCTCTGAAGAAGTGGACGCAGCATTGAAACACGCTGATCGTCAGCCTTTGGGTGAGAAACGCCAACAAGCGATCATCGAAGCAGAAAGCAAAATCCTTGAGCAATACGCTGTGATTCCACTGCTTCACGAGCGTGTAATCCAAGGTGAGAGTGACCGCGTGAAGAATGTACAACGTGACCCACGTGAGCGTCGCCTGATCGACCAGTTTACTGAGGTGAACTAACTCGATGTCGTCTGTTGCCAACATGCGCTCTCGTTGGAGCGCTTGTATGCCTGAATGGTTTACGCGTTTTTTGTCGCGCTTCCTGTCACTCGGGGTAGTGGTTGTGCTGGTGGGTTTGATGCCGGATATTGCAGGTATCGACCCAAGCCAATCAATCCTCCGTGCTCGTGCGGGTGCTCAACAATTGCTGACGGCAGAAGCTCTGCAAGCCATTCGAGAGGATCTTCAACTTGACCGCAGCGCTGCTGAGCGATTGTGGGATTGGTTGACGCTTGCCATGCAAGGAGACTTAGGTGTCTCTTGGGTGAGCGGCGCATCCGTGATGGAGAGCGTTCAACAAACCGCAAAAACGTCGTTACTACTGATGCTTACAGCGCTGGGCATGGCATTTGTAATGTGCATGGCGAGCGTGCTTTACACTGTGCGTCGTTGGCAACAGAATCGTTTAGACAAACATCATGACACGCTCAGTTCGGTGTTGGTTTCACTGCCGGAATACGTGATTGCTTCGCTGCTGATCATGGTGTTTTCCATTTGGTTGGGTTGGTTCCCACCTTATGGTTGGCAAGGCGTGCAAAACCTCTGGTTACCCAGTTTGGCAATGGCATTGCCTGCTGCTGGTTTGTTCGGTCGTTTGCTCAATGACAGCCTCAAGCGTGTATTAGATGAACCTTGGGTGATCACTTGGCTATCGGCGAACGTCAGTAAGTTTCAAATCTTACGCTTTGCCTTGTGGCGTGCCGTTAGTAACTTGATTCCTCAAATCGCAATGACGGTGATTGGTTTAACCGGCGGTGCGGTTGCTGTGGAACAGGTGTTTTCCATTCCGGGTATTGGACGATTGATCTTAGGTGCAGCGAAGTCACAAGATCTGCCGATGCTGCAAGGTGGCTTGTTGGTGTTGCTGGTGTTCTCGATGTTGATCAGTAGTGCGAGCATCTTATTGCAACGCTGGTTACTCGGGCACAGTGTCACAAGTGGCAAGCTGATCAGCAGTCACAGCACGTTCCGTTTTACCCAAAGCACCACCAAACGCATCGTCAGTGCCATAATCTTTGCCTTGCTGATTGGTTGTGCGGGATGGGCGTTAATGCGCGATCCTTACACCATCCAATTTACCCGCCTTGAATCGCCAAGCTTGGCTGCCCCGTTTGGTGCCGATGCGGTCGGGCGAGATCTGCTTGCTCGCGTTGGTGGCGGTATGATGTCGACAATCAAAATGGGCATCATCGCAACGTTCCTAAGTTTGGTGATTGGTTTGCTGCTCGGCTTTGTGACTCGTTATAGCCAAGGCTTAATTGAGATCACCAAAGGTGTGCCATACATTGTGGCGGGTCTGCTGATTGCTGGTCTAACGGGAATGAACCCAAACAGTGCCTTGATTGCTATTGTTATGGTGTCATGGGCACCATTAGCAGCGCACTGTGCAAGTTTGTTGATGGAAGCCAAAGCGCAGCCTTACACGCATCTTGCGCCCATTTGGGGAACCAGTCAGTGGCGAGTACTCCGCTACTACTTGTTGCCTTATGTGCTGCCGCCATTGATTCGTCACGCGTTTCTGCGTTTGCCGTACATTACGCTCAGTCTGACTTCTCTGAGTTTTATCGGACTTGGCGTTAAGCCGCCAGAACCTGAATGGGGCTTATTGATTGCAGAGAATCTGCCTTACATCGAGCGCTCACCATTGGGTGTCTTGCTGCCAATCTTAGGCTTAGTTTTGATGGCAATTGCGGTGAATTTGATTTTTGATGACAAGTGACGAGCAGCGATAAAGCGAAGTGAGCTTCCATATCCCAGATGTAATCAGTAATTTGGTAATTTAGAAAACAAAAGGATGTGTTTTCTGCCAGAAAGTACACAGCACGGTCTATGTATATTGGAAGCACCTATAAATTAACGAGTATAAAAGTTACGCGAACTCAGATATTTAGGTAGTGTTACTCTTTATACACACGTAATCCTTTATCCGTTAATTCTTGAGTGACCACTTCGGATAGGTTTCGATCGGTAATAATTCCGTCCAATTGCTCGATGTCTAATGCATGAAAGCTCGCTATCTGACCGTATTTAGTTGAGTCTGAGATCAGATAATTGGTTTGTGCCGCCTTGATGATTGCTTTTTTAACGAGAACTTTATTTTCATTAGGTGTTGATAAGCCTTTCAAGCTCCAAGATGAAGTCGAAATAAAGGCGATATCAATATTTAGCCCATTCAAGAACTCTGCGACTTTTCCTCCAATGGTGGATTGGTTCTCGCGGTCAATTTTTCCGCCAGTGTGGTAAAGCTCACATTCACTGTGCGTCATAAGGAAAGCAGCAATAGAGAAGTCATTGGTGATCACTAAAAGATCATTACGATTTGCTATTTGATGGGCGATTTCTAGAGAGGTTGTTCCCGCATCCAAGTAAATCGTAGCGTCTTGACCAATTAACGTAGCCGCCAGCTTACCAATTTGAATTTTTTCATCCGCTTGTTGCTCGACCTTCGCATCATGGGAAAGTTCGGAATGTAGAGCTTGAGCGAGTTGCACTCCACCAGAAACAGAAACGACTTTACCTGAGGATTCAAGCTTCACGATATCACGACGAATGGTCATATGTGATACGCCAAGGTGGTCGGTTAAATCTGAAATGCTTAACACTTCTTGATGTGATAACAGGGATAATATGGTTCTTTGACGTTCTGCTGGGATCATAGTTTCACTTCTATATTCTTGTTTTTCAGTATCCTACCAATCTTTTCATTTGTTGTGAATATCTGTGAATTATGTTCTCAACGTTGTAAGAACAGCCTTCGCTTGTGTTAACTGCTCGGAATATCTCTGCCTATAAAGAGGTATATATCACGACATTGTTAATTTGTGTGAAAAAATGTGATTCAAAGCGAGGTCTTAGTATTAATCTTCACATATAATCACATCAACCAAACAAGAATTAACAAAGTTTAATAGACCAGAAGGCATTGTTTTTATGAGTGAAGTTCAATCTGTAGGTGTTATCGGTTTAGGCTCTATGGGAATGGGCGCCGCAAAGTCATGTGTGCGTGCAGGCCTAGATGTCTATGGTTTCGATTTAAATTCTCAAGCGCTTGAAGAGTTAGGTTCATTCGGTGCAAAAGCTGTTTCTACAAATGCAGTTGAGTTTGCAGATAAGCTTGATTCGGTTCTAGTTCTTGTTGTGAACGCAGCTCAAGTTAACACGGTCTTGTTCAAAACCGGTCTTGCTACAGCGCTTAAGCCGAATACGCCAGTAATGGTTTCAGCAACCATCTCAGCAGAAGACGCAAAACAAATTGAAGCGAAATTGGCAGAACACAATCTTGTGATGCTTGATGCACCGGTATCTGGTGGTGCTGCAAAAGCAGAATTAGGTGAGATGACTATTATGGCGTCGGGAGCGCAAAGCACATTTGATGCACTTGAACCAGTACTCAACGCAACGGCAGCTAAAGTCTACAACATCGGTGAAACGATTGGCCTAGGCGCAACTGTGAAGATTATCCACCAATTGCTAGCAGGTGTTCATATCGCAGCTGGTGCTGAAGCAATGGCATTAGCGGCACGTGCAAACATTCCTCTTGACCTGATGTACGACGTGGTGACGAATGCAGCGGGTAACTCTTGGATGTTTGAGAACCGCATGAAGCATGTAGTTGATGGTGACTACTCCCCTAAATCTATGGTCGACATCTTTGTGAAAGATCTAAACCTCGTATCGGACACAGCAAAAGATCTCAAATTTCCACTTCCTCTATCAAGCACAGCACTAAACATGTTTTTGAGTGCAAGCAATGCTGGTTTTGGCCAGGAAGACGACAGTGCCGTTATCAAGATTTTTGATGGTATTGAGCTTCCAGGTGTAGAAAACAAACAGAAATAAGCGCACGTAAAACGGAGAAAAAATGATGTTATTAGGCGTTATCGCAGACGACTTTACTGGCGCAACAGACATCGCAGGTTTTCTTGTAGAAAACGGCATGCGCACAGTTCAGCTTAACGGTATTCCAAAAGAAGAGATTGATGTAAACGCAGATGCGGTCGTGATCAGTCTTAAATCTCGCTCTTGTCCTGTAGATGAGGCAATCGAGGATTCAGTAGCGGCGCTTAAGTGGCTGCAAGCAAATGGCTGTCAGCAGTTTTACTTCAAGTACTGCTCAACGTTTGACAGCACAGCAGAAGGTAACATTGGTCCTGTAACGGATGCACTGCTTGCAGAGCTAGGTGAAGCGTTCACCATTGTCTGCCCATCATTACCAGTGAATGGTCGCACAGTTTTCAACGGCCATCTATTTGTATTCCAAGACTTGCTAAGCGACTCAGGTATGCGTAATCACCCTGTGACACCAATGACTGATTCAAGCCTAGTTCGTATGATGGATGCTCAATCTCAAGGCAAATCTGGCCTGGTGAACTTCCAAATAATTGAACAAGGTCCAAAAGCGGTAATTGAGCGCTTTGAAGAGCTAAAAGTACAAGGCAACCGCTACGCAGTGGTTGATGCATTCAATGCAGAGCATCTTGTCACACTTGGCCAAGCGGCGAAGTCTCTAAAACTGGTAACTGGTGGTTCTGGTTTGGCTGCGGGTATTGCTAAGAACTGGATAGAGAGCCTTGAAGATCAAAGTGATGCGAAGCAAGAGGGGAACCCTAAAAAAGCACCAACCGTTGTGTTATCTGGATCTTGTTCTGTCATGACCAACCAACAGGTCGCTGTTTACAAAGAAAAAGCGCCACACTTTGCTATTGATGTGAAGGCGTGTCTGACGGAAGAAGACTACTCAAATCAAGTGTTTGATTGGGTCATGACCAACATCGAAAGCGAGTTCGCACCACTGGTTTACGCAACCGCAGATGCAGCGGCGTTAAAAGCGATTCAACAAGAGTTTGGCGCGCATGCTTCAAGCCACGCGGTTGAACAATTCTTTAGCCAACTTGCAATCAAACTTCAGCAGCACGGTGTGAAAAATTTCATCGTTGCGGGTGGGGAAACCTCAGGGGTTGTAACCCAAAGCCTAGCCGTAAAAGGTTTTCATATCGGTCCTCAAATCGCACCAGGTGTACCTTGGGTGAAGTCACTTGAAGGCGAGCTTTCTTTGGCTCTGAAATCGGGCAACTTCGGCGATGAACACTTCTTTGCCAAAGCACAGTCGTTTTTTGAATAGGTGAGGTTGTGATGAATAAAGAATTGATGACAGAACAACAACTGCGAGAGCAAATGGTCACTATGGCGCGCTCTATGTTTGAACGTGGCTATGCGACTGGCGGCGCTGGCAACCTTTCTCTAAAACTGCCTAATGGACACTTTCTGGCAACGCCAACTGGTTCTTCGTTCGGCCGCTTGATTGCTGAAGAGCTTTCGGTTGTGGATATTGATGGCAACCATATCTCTGGTGAAAAGCCATCAAAAGAAGTGGCTTTTCATCTGGCGATTTATCGAAATAACTCAAAGTGTAATGCGATTGTGCATCTACATTCTACTTACTTGACGGCGCTTTCTTGTCTTGAAGGTTTAGATCGCGAGAATGCCATCAAAGCTTTCACACCTTACTTTGTAATGCGCATTGGCGAACTGCCAGTGATTCCGTACCTGCGCCCGGGCGACCCTCAGATTGCTGAAGAACTTGCGCAGCGGGCAAGTGACTACCGAGCTTTCCTCCTGGCGAACCATGGTCCAGTGATCACGGGTACGGACTTTGAAGATGCAGTGGATAACGCAGAAGAGCTAGAAGAGACAGCGAAGCTAGCGTTCATTCTTAAAGACAGCAACATCCGCTACTTAACGGATACTGAGATTCAAGACCTAAAAGGGAGAGGTAAGTAATGGCTAAATTCGCGGCAAATCTGACAATGTTATTCACAGAAGTTCCTTTTCTAGATCGTTTCGAAAAAGCACACCAAGCGGGCTTCAAAGCGGTGGAATACCTTTTCCCATACGCATTCGAAGCGCAAGAACTAGCAAGCAAGATACAGCAGTTTGGTTTTGAGCAAGCGTTATTCAACATGCCTCCAGGTGATTGGGATGCAGGTGAACGAGGTTTTGCAGCTATTCCGGGGCGTGAGGATGAATTTAAAACGAGCGTCGAGACTGCGCTGATGTACGCCAAGGCACTGAACTGTAAAAAGGTTCACGCTATGTCTGGCATTGTTGATTCACGCTTCACTCGTGATCAGCATATTGAAACCTTTATCTCAAACATTCGTTATGCAGCGGATAAGTTTGCCGAGCAAGGTGTTGAGCTGATGATCGAGCCACTCAACAATCGCGATGTACCGAACTACTTTGTTGCACATCAACGTGAAGCTGTGGAACTCATCAAACAAGTGTCTCGTCCAAACGTGAAATTGCAGCTCGATCTCTATCACGCACAAATTATGGACGGTGATCTGAGTACGTTGATTCGAGATGTGGCGCCATACACAGGCCATATTCAAATTGCTTCTGTGCCTGAAAGGCACGAACCATCGGAAGGCGAACTGAATTACCCACACCTATTCAATGTTTTGGATGACTCTGGTTACCAAGGCTGGATCGGTTGTGAATACAACCCAAGGCATAGCACGCAGCTAGGCCTTAGTTGGGTTAAACCATACCTATAACAATTTTAATTTCTATCCATAAATAACTTGAAACCAATTACAAAAACAAAGGGTCGTGACTATGAATATTATCATAACTGGAGGGGCGGGTTTTCTCGGAACCCTACTTGCCAAATCACTACTAAAAGAAAACAAAGCTGAAAGTATTACTATTGTCGACATTCAAAAGTCGCGCTTAGAGGGCATTGATGACCGAGTCGTTTCTTTAGTCATGGATATGACAAAGCGAGAAAATATAGACCAAGTTATTACTGCCGAAACGACACACATTTTTCATTTAGCGGCAATTGTATCGAGCCATGCTGAGCAAGATTTTGATTTAGGCGTAGCTGTAAACCTGACGACCACACAGTTATTGCTTGAGCGTTGCCGTAAAGTAAACCCTAATATTCGTTTTACGTTTGCTTCATCTTTAGCTGTATTTGGTGGTGATCTTCCGGAAACGATTACACCAATAACAGCACTTCATCCTCAGTCATCCTACGGGACGCAAAAAGCTATAGGTGAGTTATTGGTGAACGACTATGCCCGTAAAGGCTTTGTTAAAGCTGTATCCGTACGTTTACCGACTATTTGTATTCGCCCTGGGAAACCAAACCTTGCCGCTAGCTCTTTCGTAAGCGGAATTATTCGTGAGCCTTTGAATGCTCAAGAATCAAATTGTCCTGTAGACCCTACGCTAAAACTTTGGATATCGAGCCCGTCTAGAGTGGTGGACAATATTCAATATGCAGGGCTAATGCCTTATGAGCAGTTAAATAATCTGTCCTATAGAACGCTTAATTTACCTGGTATTCAAACTACACCAGCTGAGATGATTCAAACAATGGACACTCTAATGGGTAAACAACTTTCTAATTATATTACCTATGAGCATGATGCGGGTATTGATCGTATTGTGAGTAGTTGGCCACAAAAAATTGATTGTACTAAAGAACTGGAGCTTGGATTTAAATCAGACAGTAATTTCAAGGATGTATTACAACAATTTATTTCTGTTAACAATATGGAGATTGTCTAATGTTACCAACCTCAGTAATTGGACTAATAGTAGCCGTATCAGTCCTTGTTTTTCTTGTATTACGTACAAAAGTACATGTGTTAATTGCGATGTTAATTGCGGCATGTATCGCAGGTATTATTGGTGGGTTAAGTGTTGACGACACGATTGCGACCGTTAGCAAAGGATTTGGTGGAACATTAGGCGGTATAGGGATTGTCATCGGTCTCGGCGTTATGATGGGGGCTATTTTAGAGGCTTCTGGAGCAGGAGAAAGTATTGCCTATAATTTTATAAAGTGGTTAGGAAAAAAGAAAGAAGAGGCCGCTCTTGCTGTAACTGGCTATATTGTTAGCATCCCCATCTTTGTGGATAGCGCGCTTATCATTCTTTATCCAATAGCGAAGTCTTTGTCAAAAACGTCCAATCGCTCGATTTTAACGCTTACGGTTGCTCTGGCGGGCGGCTTGGTCGTAGCGCATCACGCTATTCCGCCGACTCCAGGGCCTTTGGGAGTTGCTGGTATCTTTGGTGTCGATCTTGCCAGCATGTTAGGTTTTGGTTTGATGATCGCAGCGCCTTGTGTCATGGGTATTGTTTGGTATGCAAGATGGTTAGAAAAGCAGTTTCCTGAATTCATTCCAACCGAACATTTCTCGAAGTCTAGTGAGCAACTGATTAATGATCACAAAGAGTACATTGCAAGTAAAGAAGCGAAAGACCTACCATCTTTAAGTAAATCTATCGCTCCAATTATTATCCCAATTTTACTTATACTTGCGAAATCAGTGATGGGTTTATTAGAGGGGACTTTCGGTTTCGAAGGGCTGACTGCAACAACATTTGGTCAATTTATCGCTTTTATCGGCAGCCCTACTATTGCACTATCAATAGCGACGTTATTAGCGGTTTACACATTGGGTAATAACCTTACCAAAGAAGAAGCGAATGAAAAGATGGAACAAGGAATCTCCACTTGTGGCATCATTTTGTTAGTAACAGGAGCTGGTGGCGCGTTAGGTGCCGTATTGCGTGAAACGGGTGCGGGCGCAGAGATTGCTAACCAAGTTGCAGGGCTTCCTATTTCTGCGGTTATGATTCCATTTATTATTGCGACGTTAGTTCGTATTATTCAGGGCTCTGGTACAGTCTCCATGATAACCGCTGCTTCTATATCTGCCCCAGTTTTAGTAAATATTCCTGACGTTAACCTTTTATTCGCAGCGACGGCAGCTACGATGGGATCTCTATTTGCTGGCTACTTTAATGACTCGCTATTCCATATTGTTAATCGATTAATGGGGGTGACTGAGGTTAAGAAACAACTCATTATTTGGACTATTCCAACAACAATTGCTTGGGCTATTGGTGGTTCATTAGTCATGATTCTTAACTTATTCTTCGGATCTCATGGTTCAATCTTTGATCCTGTGTTACCACTTGCTGTACTTTTGGGGTGTGTTGCATTTACAAAATCTTACAGCGCTAAGCACGTCGAATTACAAGAGGTATAAAGGTTTACTTGTACTCTTCCATAAAGTAAAAACCTATCACAATATGTATTTTTATCAGATAGTTTAGAGTTTTTTAATAATATGAACGGCCCTATGTTTGGGCCGTTTTAGTTCTTATAAATAAACTATTTAACTCGAACCGATATAGGTTCCATTTTCAACTTAATCAATATGAAATGGAATTGTTATTTCCCGCTTAGTAAGCGATTACCTATAAAGGATCTATTCGAGTTTAACCCTAGTGACTTTACTCTAGCGAAGTAGGGTTACTTTATATAAGAGTCCAGTACTTTTAATACGACTTCCATATCTTTTTCACGTTGAGTTTTGTCTTCCTCAAGTACAACGTGCTCAAGTAAGTGACCTTTAATTACTTCTCGCATCAAACCATTTACTGCTCCCCGAATAGCGGCAATCTGCTGCAACACATCTTGGCATTCATGCTCTTCTTCCAGCATTTTTTTAAGTCCATTCACCTGACCCTGTATTTTACTGACTCGAGTGTTGAGCTTCTTTTGATCTCTGGTTGTATGCGACATGTCTTATCTTCTTTAAGTTACGGGCCGAGTTATTCTAACTGATAATGTAGCACTCAATTTATACTGGGGGGTAGTATTTAATACTAGGGGGGAGTATAGTTTGCGATAAATTAGAATCAACAACAGAGAACAACAATGGATTTTGTCGCGTTACTACAACAAGGTAATGGGTGGTTCTTTATTCCCAGTGCCATTTTGCTTGGCGCTTTGCATGGTTTAGAACCTGGGCACTCTAAAACGATGATGGCGGCGTTCATTGTCGCTGTGAAAGGAACGGTCAAACAAGCCGTGATGCTGGGTTTAGCTGCCACACTTTCTCACACTGCAATTGTATGGTTAATCGCTGTTGGCGGGATGTATATTAGCCAGAAATTCACCGCTGAAGCGGCTGAACCATGGATGCAACTTATCTCTGGGGTCATTATCGTGACAACCGGCGTATGGATGTTTTGGCGGACATGGAGCGATGAGCGAGCTTGGAACAAAGCTCAGGAGCATGCTCGCGACTGGACGACGCAAGTTGTGGATACAGGACATGGGCATGTTTCGCTTTCGATTACACAGGAAGGGGAGCATCACCGTTTCCAATTGCGAACACTCAGCGGTAAACCTTTAACTGCTGAAGGTATCAAGGTTTCGGTATCGAGTGATGGTTATCAACCTGCTGATATTTATCACTTTATAGAGCGTGATGGATACTTGGAATCGGCGTCTTGCATTGAAGTCTCTAATGGACTTTCTGTCACTTTGATCATCGGGCACCATGATCATACCCATGACTTTGATGTACATTTCCGTCCTGGGTCTCATTTAGAAAGCGAAGATAAGGAATATCAAGATGCTCACGAGCGCGCTCACGCTTTAGACATTCAAAAGCGCTTTGAGAATCGAGACGTGACGAATGGGCAAATTCTGCTGTTTGGATTAACGGGCGGTTTGATTCCATGCCCTGCTGCGGTAACGGTTTTGCTTATCTGTTTGCAGCTTAAGGCAATGACTCTTGGTGCGACTTTAGTTGTGTCATTCAGTATTGGCTTAGCCTTGACTCTGGTTGCTGTTGGCGTTGTGGCTGCAGTGGGCGTGCAAAAAGCGACATCTAAATGGAGCGGTTTGAATGATGTTGCACGTCGAGCTCCTTACTTATCGGGCGTCTTGATCAGTGCAGTTGGTTTATACATGGGTATGCATGGATACATATCGCTGACGAGTTAAACTCTGTGGTAAAGATTTTTTTCCTTTCTTTTTTATGGGCAATGGCTTCATGCCTTGGTTTACCTATTTTGCTGCCGATTCTTGATTGAGAATTACTCGATCTGACATCGCTGCCATATCTACAAACCAAGTCATTCTCGCTTCACCAAACATCTCGTATTACAACCGCTGCGATTGTGGCTCTAATATCTGAACCTGAGATACTAAATGATAAAACGGGAGCACTGACCACAGCGCTCCCGACGGTCAAAACGCTAATTAGAAGTCTTTTCTTTAATGTTCGATACCAATTTGGTCGCATAGTTAAATTTAACTATGCAAACGTTTCCTTTTGCGTACTCGTCCCTTCGCCAAACCTCGTAGAAATGTGACGTTTTGAAGACTTTTTTTCCTTCTGTCTAAAGTAATCGGGAACCAAGCAGATACATAGTTATAAAGTTATGTCTTGCTCTGCCAAACAGACCCAAAATGCAGTTTGGTTGGTTTTGGAGAAGAAAGGCTTAGCGCTCGATTAATGAGCATCAATTGAATTGTATTGAGACAATTATAATGAAAAGAATCATCTTATTAGCAGTCTGCGCCATGTTTGGTATTGCTGTCGTGGCGAGTATGGCATCAACGTACCTAATTTCGAGTCAGAAAATCGATGACATCATCTTAAACAAATCCCAAGTTCAAGCTGAGTTTCTAGCGGGAAATGCGAGTTATATTTTGGAGAACTCAGCCAATCCAATGCAAGATTTACAATCGCTTGTTGAGGGGCTGAAACAACGTTCAGACGTGAGTTATGCCGTTGTAATTGACCGTAACGTAACGGCAGTAGCCCACAGTGATAAGCACAAGCTGAACAAAACCTATAACGATGAATATACTGTTGAAGGCGCGACGAGAGGTGTTCAACAGTACTCAAAGTGGTATGCCGATGTCCAGAAAGTATGGGTGTTTGACATCATGGCACCAATTTATGTGGATGGTCAGTTATACGGTACTTTTGATATTGGTATTCCTATTACCGAAGTGAGCCAAGCGACGAATGGAATTATTACTTACCAGTTGATCTCTATGGTGGCGATCTTCGTTATGTGTGTTTTGATTCTGTCACTTCTGCTAAATAAACTGATGAGACCGCTTTCTGCGCTTAAAGACGCTCTACAAGACATCTCAAAAGGAGACGGAGACTTAACCGTTCGTTTGCCAGCGAAAGGTAATGACGAAGTCGCGCAAATTTCTTCTGCTTTCAACGTTTTTGTTGGGAAAGTACATGAGATTATTACACAAGTTGTAAATACTGGTGTGGAGCTTAATAGTTCAGCTGTCGCTTTGCGTGGGCAATCTCAGCAAGCGCTCACAAGAGGGCAAGAGCAGAACGAGCAAACCATGCTGGTTGTCACATCCATGAACGAAATGATTGCGACGGTCAATGAAATTGCCTCCAATGCTGCCGGAGCGGCAAATGCTGCGAGTGCAGCAAGTAATGAAGCGCAAGATGGCTACACGACGCTAGAAAGAACCAAAACGGCGATGACTAATCTTGAAAACGAGATGAACAGCACTTCCAACATTATCGTGAGTCTTGCTGAAAATACTCAGTCGATTGGTAGTATTCTAGAGGTTATTAGAGGTATTTCGGAGCAAACCAATCTATTGGCTCTCAATGCGGCTATCGAAGCTGCACGCGCTGGTGATGCCGGCCGAGGTTTTGCAGTCGTAGCTGATGAAGTTCGCAACCTAGCGACTAAAACGGCTCATTCTACCGATGAAATTGACAACATGATTCACCAGCTACAAACTGAAGCTCAAAGTGCGGTGAATTCAATGAGCAATAGTAAGACTCTTATTGAAGAAGGAACGGCAGAAACCGAGTTAGCTCGACAGGCTTTAGAAGCAATAGCTGCACAAGTGACGACTATTTCAGATATCAATACTCAAGTAGCAACCGCAACAGAACAGCAATCAACGGTAGCAAACGAAATTAATATGAACATGGATACCGTCAGCCACTCAGTGAAAAGTGCGCTAACGGCGAGTGAGCAACTAGAAGAATCAAGTCAACAACTCGCGGAGCTATCGCGAACACTCGATCGTCACGTAGGAGCGTTTAGAATCTAAACGCCAACTGACCCTCTTTAATAAAAGCCAGTAAATGTTAATTGCTGGCTTTTTTATTTGAAAAAATCGAGTCTCAAATCGCTTAGCGGTGTTTGTCCTTTCTAGACGATAAAACAGAATACGATAAATTAGTTGAGTAAAGCTTAGCTAGGCGTTAAGTTTTGCGTTTTGCTTTAAATGTTCAACAAACATAGATATTTTCTTAGCTACATGTTTTCTAGACGAGTAAAAGGCGTAAAGCACTAAATCCTCAGGTTCGTACTCTAGAGTGACGATTTCTAGCTCACCATTTTTGATCTCATTTTGGCATGACTCAATTGGCAATATTGCGTATCCAAGCCCTGATAACGCGCCATATCTGGCGAGATGACCGCTGTTTACTTTGAATGAAGATTGCACAGTTTGAGTAATATGGCCCCCAACAGGGTTTCTGAATACCCATGGTGCACCATTTACTGCGGTAAGCGTCGTGATGCAGGGAACATGACTTAGATCCGTAATTTTGTAAGGGGTGGCGTATTTCTCAATTAGTTGAGGCGCGGCTAAAATGGCACTGGGCCAGCGTTTTATCTCTCTCGCCACCCAGTTACTGTCTGACAAAGTCCCTCTATGAAAACTCAAAATGACATCAAAGCTGTCAATAACATCATCTTTAGGGTTTAGCGTTGTATCGCAAGACAAAGAGATTGACGGGTATTGCGTGCAAAAGGTGACAACCGCTTTGGCCAGTACAGGTGTGTCTGGCATAAGAATTCGCAGTTCCCCTGTTACCGTGTGTGAGTGGCGCGTTACCGTTTCTAGTGCGGCGTTGAGTTGCTCCAATAACGGACGAGTGCTGCTATAGAGCTCTTCTCCAGCCTCGGTAGGCGTCATTCGCCTTGTTGTTCTATTGAACAACCTAATGTTTAACTTTTCTTCAAGCAGGGCAATGTGTCGGCTGACATTTGATGTTGGTATATTCAAACACTCAGCGGCTCGCTTAAAGCTGTTGTTCTCATAAACACAGTGAAAACTTTTTAACCAGATTTGGTCAACGTTATCAAACATTTCATTATCCCACTTTATTGGATTATCAAGCCAGCATATCGCACTTTATCCCTGTACTAAGTTACATACAATCTTATTTACAAGTTTAAGCGAACAAACAACGAAATATCGCGCTAGAACGTAATCAATAGTGGTGAATTTATGAGCTGGTTAGAACGGTTATTTGAGAATAAAAATATAATAGGTTCGCGCAAAGCGTCTATCCCTGAGGGAGTTTGGACAAAGTGTCCTGAGTGTGAACAAATACTTTATCGTGCCGCGTTAAAAGAAAATTTGGAAGTATGCCCTAAATGCTCATATCACATGAGAATGGCTGCGCGTCAAAGGTTGATCTCTTTTCTGGACCATGGAACACAACAAGAGTTGGCAAGTGAGTTGGAGCCACAAGATATTTTGGGTTTTAAAGACTTAAAGCGATATAAAGAGCGAATTGCTTTAGCACAGAAAACGACTGGAGAAAAAGATGCGTTGGTGGTGATGGAGGGCAAGTTATTGGGGCTGCCTGTTGTTGCGTGTGCATTCGAATTCTCTTTCATGGCAGGCTCGATGGGCGCAGTGGTTGGCGAGAAGTTTGTCCGAGCAGTTGAAAGCGCAATTAATACAAAATCTGGGTTAGTATGTTTTTCCGCTTGCGGAGGGGCGCGCATGCAAGAGTCTTTGGTGGCACTAATGCAAATGTCAAAAACCAGCGCCGCGTTAAACCACTTATCTGAGCACAGATTACCCTATATCTCAGTATTGACGGACCAAACTTATGGTGGCGTCTCGGCGAGTTTAGCCATGTTAGGAGACATCAATATTGGTGAACCTAAAGCAAGTATTGGCTTTGCGGGAAGACGTGTCATTGAGCAAACGGTACGTGAAAAGTTACCAGACGAGTTTCAGCGAAGTGAATTTTTACTAGCGCATGGTGCGCTAGATATGATTGTCGATAGACGTGAAATGCGCGATCGCGTTGGCCGCTTACTGGCTAAGTTAACCAACGCGAGGGTGGTCTCAGAATAGGTTGTATTAAAATTAGACTTAGTACTTGCGTTTATTGAGCCGTAATCATTACAAACCGTTCATTTTGCCCCCATCTTGGTTCCGCATTCATTAGGCTGAGATCCAACGCCGTTTGGTATGGGTCAACAGCAAAATGGTTGCTTACTAACCCCCAGAGCATCCAGTTGATTGCGGTTTCATTCTCGGTAAGCTCTTCGAGTGGCGCTTGGAGGAAAAAGTACTCATCTTCGCCATCGTAACCGAGCCGATCATAGATAATGTTGCGTAGCTCTCGATCCAAATCATGTTGGAGGTTGATTGAGTCGTACAGTTGCTCTTCTGTTGGGCCATTCTCATGGTGATAAACATTGCGTTTTGACTCTTTGTGTAAAGTACCTGCGCCAGTTTCAATGCTTACTTTCTTTTGCGAGTGTTGCTCAAGAACTTGAATGATTTCATCCTCTAGTTGATCGAGTTTACTCAGCAAAACTTGATTGTTTATGTCACCAGCGGGGGAGGCCATCGTTTGGAAGGCTTTCACTCTCTCGTAGACTGCTTTCCCGTGAGGAAGGGCTGCAAAACACTGTTCTTGGAGCGCTTCATTGGCTTGCCAAATGCCCGAGTAGAGCTCGTAATCATGTGTATATGGTGGAAGCTCTTCAGTATCTTCCCCTAATAATTCTCGCCAGCGCTTTTGCCACTGTTCTTCTTTTGCGTGTTTTACACGCGCGTATTGCTTAACCCAGCGGTTACGAAGTTTTACCCCAAAAATGGCAAGTCCCCATGGAGCGAGCAAATAAAAATAATAGTGAGAAGAGTTATCCCAAAAGTAACCGTAAACGTAAACACCAAAAGCAAGCACCCAAGTTCCAATAGTACAAGCAATAACCCCGGACATTATTGATGATTGGCGCTTTGTTTCTCTTAATGTATTACCTTCAGCACATAACCAAAAAATGCCACCAAAAACAAAGGCAAACGTTGTCATGAAGTAGGCAATCCCCGCTCCCAAAAATCCCCAAAGTGACATGTATTATCCCTAGCCAAATATCTGCTTTATTCACTCATCAATGACTGGAGGAGTAAATGTGTTTGATTTGGCGGAGAATTTACCATTAATGCCAGCCTTTTGATATGCACTCGATGACTTATTGGGAATGAGTCACAAATAAAAATAGATGGTATCAAGCATCAAAATTTAATTTAGAACCTTTGATTGTCGTGAACTCTATCTGGAAGAGTTAAGGGGGGCGTTTAAGGGCAATTTTCCTCATAAAGTCGTTATTTAGAAAAAGGTAAATTAATGTTTTTATTGATAATTGTGAGTTTTTTGGGAGTGGGATTGCTCCCATTTAATTAGAGTAAAAGACCTATTTTTGGGAGCGGTTTCATAAATTTTATGACACTGATTTCACTGTTTGAGCTGTAAAGAATATAAATCCCCACTCAATGTATGTTAATAATCAATGAGTGTTGTTATGTCTCATATCCGTTTTTTCCCGCGCCATCGTTTGGCGCTTGCTTGTATGCTAGCGAGTGTGTCTGGCTTCTCTTTTGCACAAAATCAGTGTGCTGTTGCTGATTTACAACAATCGCGAGATCTGGCTACTGCCGTTTCTGGTGCTGAGTATGATTGCTACCACGCTTGGTTTTCAGCACCTTCAGAAACGCTGAATGATATCTATAGTGAAGCGAGCCTAAGCCGTATCCAAGTCGCGCTGGATCAAGAAATCGCTCGCTATCGTGGTGAAGCAGATCAAGCTCGTATTCTAGAGAACCTAGGCGAATTTATTCGAGCGGCCTACTACGTTCGCTACAACGCTGGTACTGGTACACCTGAGTTTTCGCAAGCGTTGAGTCAGCGTTTTGCTCAGTCGACGAACCTATTCCTAAACAACCCTCATGCTTTGGATCAAGGTCGTGAACAAGTTGGTGCAATGAAGAGCCTGACTTTGATGGTTGATAACGTTAAGCAGTTGCCGCTGACCATGGATAGCATGATGGCCGCGTTGATGCACTTTAATCGTGAAACCGCGCAGGACACGCAATGGGTCGATGGTTTAAACAACTTGTTCCGCTCTATGGCAGGCCATGCGGCGAACGATGCGTTCTACCGATACATGGCAAACAATACACACCATATTGATACGTTGGTGAAATTCGCATCTGATAATGCTTGGGCATTAGATACGGATGCAAGCTTTATCGTTTTCAATGCATTACGTGAAACTGGTCGTTTGCTCGCGAGCCCAGATCAGGAGACCAAACGCAAAGCATTGGCAGTAATGCAACAGGTGATGCAGCGTTATCCACTGGGTAGTGAGCATGACAAACTATGGCTTGCTGCCGTTGAAATGATGAGCTACTACGCACCAGAAGGCCTAAATGGTCTGAATATTGAGCAAGCCAAGCAAGATTTAGCTGCACGTGTAATGCCAAATCGTTTTGAATGTCAGGGACCTGCCATTATTCGCTCTGAGGATCTGACCGATGCTCAAGCAGCGAAAGCGTGTGAAGTGCTAGCGGCAAAAGAAGCCGACTTCCATCGAGTTGCGAATACGGGTAATCAACCTGTCGCTGATGATTTGAATGATCGTGTTGAAGTGGCGGTATTCGCGAGTAACACTAGTTACGTTGATTACTCTTCATTCCTATTTGGTAATACAACGGACAACGGTGGTCAGTACCTAGAAGGTGACCCTTCAAAAGCGGACAATACTGCGCGTTTCGTCGCTTATCGCTACGCGAATGGTGAAGATCTCTCTATCTTGAACCTAGAACATGAATACACGCACTATTTAGATGCACGATTTAACCAATACGGTTCGTTCAGCGATAACTTGGCTCATGGTCATATTGTTTGGTGGCTAGAAGGTTTTGCTGAATACATGCATTACAAGCAAGGTTACCAAGCTGCGATTGAGCTGATTGCAGATGGTAAACTGAGCCTTTCCACTGTGTTTGATACCACGTACTCTCACGATACCAATCGTATCTATCGTTGGGGTTATCTAGCTGTTCGATTCATGTTAGAAAATCATCCACAAGACGTCGAAAGCTTGTTGGCATTGTCGCGCTCTGGCCAGTTCGAACAATGGGCACAGCAGGTGACGTCTTTAGGTCAACAATACGATGCTGAGTTTGAACGTTGGTTGGACACATTAAAAGTGGAACCTGAGCAACCTGATACAGACCCAGAAGAGCCAACAGAACCAACAAGCCCTGAAGCACAAGTGACTGAATTGACGGCGAACCAAAGCCTTCAGCTCAGTGGCGAAGCATACAGCGAAAAACTGTTCTACGTTGATGTTCCAGCCAACACCGTTAACTTCAATGTATCTATTGAGGGTGCGGGTGATGCGGATCTTTACATGAGCTACAACAAAGTCGCGCATTACTATGATTTCGAAATGAGTCATTATGCTGATGGCAGCAATGAAGAGATTGTGTTTGAACCAGAGCAAGATGGTTACGTTAAAGCGGGTCGTTACTACATCAGCTTAACTGGACGTGATAGCTATGACTCAGTGAATCTTGTGGCTGCGTTAGAAGTGGAAGCGCAAACACCGCCAACCCAAGTGCAAGATGATTTAGCACCTGTGGTATTAGAGTCTGGTGAAGCCAAAATGCTTACCGTTCACAAGCAGCGTTATGCAGCAGTTTATGTGCCTGAAGGTGTTGAAGAGGTTCGTGTATGGCTAACGGCTCACTCTCAAACTGGTAATGTCGATCTATACGCGAGTAGGGAGCATTGGCCTACAGTAGAGCAGCACGAGTATGCGTCCAACTATGCAGGCAGCAATGAATACCTTGCGATTCCTGTTACTGAAGCAGGGTACGTGCACTTCGCTCTTCAGGCTCCAGAGCAAGGCGATGACGTTGAAATGCTAGTGCACTTCAACTAAACAGGTTCGATTAACTAAAGTCGAGATAAAACGTCGCTGATACAGCGACGTTTTTGTTTATATCGGACACGATTATAAACAAACAGCGGCGAATGCTAGTTAATCGGCTGATCTATCGAGTTATCAGTTGCCCTTTTTCTAAACGGCTTTAGGTTTGTATTGCAATTTACCGCGCACATAAACTTTTTTAGCGACGCGTTCTGTGACCTAGCTTCTGATTTGTGCTTCCCAAATGGATACAATATATATGCACCCCGTGCAATAAAGTGAAAAGGGAAAGACATGAAAACGCTTATTTATGAAACGTTGATTAGCCTTGCTAACCAAGAACCAGAACAACATGCAAGAATCCGACAAAATCTCTATGAACAGTTGGATCTGCCGTTCGATAAGCAGCTGGCTTTGTATTCTTGTGCCCTTGGTCCTGCAAGTTCAGGCAAGTTGGAGAGCAGTCAAGGCATTAACAACGCGGTAGATTGCGCGGTTAAACTGCTTGAAACTCCTGAGCGCTAATTCACTCGTTGTTTTAATCACGGCCCGAACCCCAAGGGCCGTTTTTAATTGCGGTTAAATTGATTTCAACGTCGTTATTACTCTGCTCTTTCCGCTAGCACTTCTTTGAATGCAAACATGCCGTTTAATGCCGCGGGAAAACCTGCGTAGACGGACATCTGCAAAATGATCTCTTTAATCTCATCCTCGCTACAGCCTACATTCAGCGCTGCATTTAAGTGCACTTTTAGTTGCGGCGCGCAATTCCCCATTGCCGTTAGCGCGGCGACGGTTGCGATTTCTCTCGATTTTAGGTCTAAGCCCGGGCGAGCATAAATATCGCCAAACGGATACTCAATGGTGTACTGAGCTAAATCTGGACAAATATCTTGTAAGGTTTCGATGACATTATGACCAGCGTCGCCATCAATTTGAGAGAGTAGTTCTAATCCTTTGTTAAAGCGTGATTGTTCCATCGGTATGTTCCTAGTGAATAAACGTAAACACACCTTAATCGTTAGAGTTAACTCTAAGTCAACGAACTTTTCCGCTTTTATACAAGGCAATTTTTTCTTCTAGAGCCGATAAGTGCTTTTTCTGTTGCTCAATGTGGCGTTTGAGGTTTTCTTGGTGTTGTTCTAACAAGGCTTGACGTTGTGGTACAGATTGAGAGCCGACTTCCCTTAATTTGGCATACTCTAGAATCTCTTCAAGTGGCATTGCAGTTTCTTTTAAACGCTTAACAAAGCTTATCCAGTTTAGATCTTTCGAACTATACATTCGATGTCCACTCGCGTTTCTATGGACATGTTTAAGTAAACCGATTTTTTCATAGTATCGAAGTGTATGAGCAGATAGCCCGACGAGGTCAGAAAATTCTTTGATATTCATTATTATCCTCCAAGGTAGAGCATACCCCATAGAGATAAGCTAAGTTTCGCATTTTGAAGTCATTTCGGGACAGATACAAACAGAAATCTTTAGTCTTTTAACGCTAGGTATGGTGATTTACTGGATTTTTGAAACGCGCCAAACGTGATCCACCTGCCAGTTTCGTTTTATTAACAATTGATTACTCAACGGGTTGGCTTGGCTATTTTTATCCTTTGGGCCTATTTTAGGGCGTACGTAGGTCTTATGTTGCATCTTTTTTGATTGATATTTTTGATAAATAAAACAATGTCTTAGGTTTGTTCTGGGCTGTTTGGGGTGTATGTTGTGTGCCCGTTATTCACTCAGAACGATTTATCTCTGTGCAATGGATGAGTCGCTACGCCTTCGATTTCAGCCTTGAGTTAGTGCTAAAAGGGTGAGTGCCTCTGATGAATAGCTTTTATAATTTCGATTATTGAATTCACTCACAAAAAAATGCAAACAAGTAATCGTGAGTGGAAACGAGCAGGAGAACAACATGAGTGGCTCACAGGAAACACAATCATTCGGTGCAAACGTTATCTTACATGCGTTTGATTGGAAGTATGCTGACATTGCCCAACGAGCAAAAGAAATCCGCAAGCTTGGTTATGGCTCTGTGTTGGTTTCGCCACCAATGAAAAGCGCACACGATGAGCGCTGGTGGCAGCGTTATCAACCACAAGATTATCGTGTTATCGATAATGCCTTGGGTGATACCAAAGATTTTATTCATATGGTTCGTGAACTGGAGCAAGTTGGTGTGTGGGTTTATGCCGACGTAGTGTTTAACCATATGGCAAATGAGGCCCACCTTCGCAGAGACCTTCAGTACCCAAGACAAGAGGTCTTGGAGGAATACCAGAACAACAAGCAGAAATATCAGTCGCTAGCGTTGTTTGGCGATCTATCTCAACCACTTTTTGATGAAGAGGACTTTGTTGAAGCATTCGGCATTAAAGACTGGAAAGATAAGTGGCAGGTTCAAAATGGACGTATCACAGGTGGGCCAACCGACCCTGGCTTGCCAACTCTTCGTGTTTGTGACCATGTCGTTGAACAGCAGCGAGCGTACCTAACGGCGCTGAAAGCTATTGGTGTGAAAGGTTTTCGTATTGACGCTGCGAAACACATGACGTTAGAGCATCTTAAGCGTGTTTGGACAGACGACATCACGCGGGATGTGCATATATTTGGTGAAATTATTACCGATGGCGGTGCGACGGAAGAAGAGTATCAGCTGTTTCTTGAGCCGTATCTACAGGAAACTCGCCTAGGTGCGTACGATTTCCCTTTGTTCTCAACCATGTTTAAGGCGTTTGCTAAAAAGGGCAGCTTCAAGTCTCTGATTGATCCCTATTGTTTTGGTCAGGCTCTGTCCCCCGGTCGTGCGATTACATTTGCTATCACACATGATATTCCTAACAATGATGTCTTTCTTGATCTCATCATGGACGAGGAAAACGAATGGTTAGCTTATGCCTATATTCTAGGCCGAGATGGTGGTGTGCCGTTGATTTATACCGACTTAAACACCAGCGGTATTAAAGGTAAAAATGGTCAGCCAAGATGGCAAGGTGCATGGAGCGATCCGAGAATGGCAAAAATGATCCAGTTCCATAATATGACGCATGGCGAGCCGATGAGTGTTCTTGAAGGTAACGATGACATGCTCGTACTGAAGCGAGGTGACAAAGGTATTGTGGTGCTTAATAAATCACAGCGTCAACAGTCTTTGACATTAAAAATCGATGGTAATTGGGTTGATTTGATGACAGAACAAATCATTCCAACTGACGGTAAGTTAATCGTACCATCTAAGTCGTCGATGTTACTCGTCGCGAAGTAGAAGATGTACACACCGAGGTTAGCAACTTCGGTGTGTATGTTTTTCATCGTCATTCACGTTCTGCTGAAGTTCAATAGAAACTCAAACTCTCTCGTTTTTGCTAGAAATTTATGAGCACTCGTTAACGCAACATTCTGCTTTTAAAAAACCAATTACGTCATCTAAGCACTGATACTCTGCAACACAAAAAAGGGTTCTACCCTCGCGGCGCTGGGTGAGAAGACCAGCTGAAGCAAGGCTCGAGATATGATGAGAGAGAGTGGATGCTGGAATGCCAAGCTTTTCTTGTACGCCGCCTACCGCGATACCTTTGTATCCCGCTTTGACGACTTCTTTGTAAATACTTAAACGAGTCGGATGCCCTAACTCTTTTAGTGCTTTAGCAACGGCTTCAAGCTCCATACTGACCTCTAAAGAATGACCACAGTAATTTTGTTTCGATAATAGGGAAAGTCTCGGTAAATGCCAACTATTACGATCTCAGAACAATTTAAATCAGATGAGATTCATGCTGGCTAATGCCTTCATGACAACAATTGTCTGTTCTAATGAGACAGATCAATCTTCATTATTATTTCACGCCACGTTCAAAATCCCTCGTCTACACTCAATGTTGAGTTGTCAGTTGGCAGACCAAGGAGGCGGCCATGATTGCGGTTCATAGAGATTATTGTTTGTCTAACAGTTCGGAGTTACATGCCCACGTTAAAGTCAACCCTGTTGGTAAATTAGAAGTTGAGATTGTTGAACTTCAAGAGCGCCACACCACAGAGTTTGATGATTTGTCTTTTGAGAGTCGTGGGTGTGAAACTCGAATCTGTGGTAAAGAAGACACAACTCCGTGGCAGTTCAATCTTGCAGTTACTGATGCGTTAGAGCTTTCTCATTTAGTGGAAGAAGCAAACGAAGAGTATGAGATTTTAATGAATGATCTTATGTAATATCGAGAAGATCATTTTATCCTGCACGGCGTGTGGCTCTGTACTGAAAAAATAAAAACCTCCCAAGCGGGAGGTTTTTAATATGGAGTGCGTTATCGTTGGATAGGCTCTTCTCTTGGTGGTGTTAGCTCTTGGACGTTATCTTCATTAAAGTCATCTGCGTAACCTTTAGGTGGCGGTGTCCAACCACGTTCTGACCGCGATAGTTTGTCATGACGATCTTTTTGCATCTCTTCCGCCATTTTCTCCTCTAACTGAATAAACAGTTGTCGGAAATTGTTGTCATAGCGTTCACCTTCAGAATCATCTTCCCAAGCTTTGTAAAGTATTTCTGACTTACGTGCTTCAACACGCTTATATGTCGCCTTCTGTTGTTCAACAAAGAAGGGGTGAATGCCAAGGGCTTTCATTGTGTGACCGCCCATCTCCAATGCAGAATGGTAGGTCTCTGATTCAATAATATCAGCCCCCGCTTGACGCAAAAGATAGCCATGTCCACGGTCAAAGGCACGTGCAATCACTGTTACTTTTGGGTACGTGTGCTTAACGTACTTCACCAGTTCTACACTCGATTCTTGGTTATCAATCGCCACAACCAACGCAGCGGCGTGCTCAATGCCGGCTGTATGTAGCATATCTGGTCGAGTCGCGTCGCCAAAATAGGCGCGAGTGCCAATCTGGCGCATGTTATCGACTTGGTCAGATTGATGGTCAAGTACCACGGTAGTCACGCCGTTTGATACCAATAGGCGATTCACTATTTGTCCAAAGCGGCCGATGCCGGCGATGATCACCGTGCCTGTTTCCTCAATCGTATCGCTTTCGCGTTCATTTGACTGGCTTTCAAAGCGCGGCAGAATCACTCTATCAAACAGAATAAACAAACCTGGTGTCAGGAACATCGAAATCGCAACCACTAACGCAAGAGTTTGTGAGAGTTCAAATGGGATGACGTGGTTTTGCACTGAAAAGCTTAGAAGCACAAAGCCGAATTCACCTGCTTGAGCCAAGCTTAGGGTAAACAGCCAGCGGTTGCTGCCTTTCACCCTAAATATCAGTGCAAGAATAAACAGCACCAAGGCTTTCAAAACCATCACGCCAATGGTCAATGCCATGACCAACCAGAAATCACCAAAAAGGACCGAGAAGTTGATCCCTGCGCCAACGGTAATAAAGAACAGACCTAACAATAGGCCTTTAAATGGTTCGATATTGGATTCTAACTCGTGGCGGAATTCACTGTTCGCCAATACAACGCCAGCCAAGAAGGTTCCTAAGGCAGGAGATAAGCCCACTAAACTCATCAGTGCAGCGATACCAATGACAAGCATGAGTGCAGTTGCGGTAAAGATTTCTCGCAAACCAGAGCTAGCCACATAATTGAGCAGAGGTCGACTTAAAAAGTGTCCACCAACGACGACGATTGCTATCGATGCTGTGATTACGATGCCGTATGCCCAGCCGGGTAACCCCGCAACGAGGCTTAATTCTTCATGGTGCGCTGCGGCTGTTTGTGCTGCGGACTGTGCCTGTTCAATTAATTCAGGTAAGGCCAATAGGGGAATGAACGCCAACATTGGTATCACTGCAATATCTTGAAAAAGCAACACGGAGAAAGCGTTTTGTCCACCTTCCGTCTTCGTTAATCCTTTTTCGCTAAAAGTTTGCAAAACAATCGCAGTAGAAGAGAGGGCGAAGATCAAACCTATGGCTAAGGCTATGGTCCAAGGCTGGTCAAAGTATAAGGCAATACCCATAATCGCCGCGACGGTACCGCCGACTTGCAGACCTCCTAAACCCATTAAGCGATTGCGCATCGCCCACAACATTTTGGGTTCGAGCTCTAAACCAACGAGAAACAGCATCATCACCACGCCAAACTCGGCAAAGTGCTGGATTGTTGTTGTTTCTTCACCGACTAAACCGATAATTGGGCCAATGACCACACCTGCGATGAGATAGCCTAAAACGGACCCAAGTCCCAAACGCTTAGCAAGTGGGACTGCAATTACAGCAGCAATCAAATATATGAAGGCTTGTAAGAATATTCCTGTCATGAAGCCTCCTTAATGAGCTCTGGCAATGCGCTGTTAAGCTTGATTAATGACGCCGCAGCTTCAACATCCAACCTATCTTCGACTAAAGCTGTTAGCAGGCTCTTGTACCGCTCAACATGACGAGGGATTCGCCCTTCTTCATCTGCTGTACGTGCGCCAAACATCGCGAGAGGGGCAATGTAGTTCATGCCGGTCAGTGCGGACATTTGTTCAATGGGCGCAAGCAGTTGACGAATCGTAAAGTGGTTGTAGCCCTCTGCCTTATAAGCTTCTTCTTTGCCCCCTGCAGACAGCACACAAAGCATGGTCTTGCCTTGCAGTGCTGTGCCATCTGTACCGTAAGCAAAGCCATATTCCAAAACCAGATCTTGCCACTCTTTTAAAATCGCAGGCGTTGAATACCAATATAGTGGGAATTGGAAAATCACCACGTCATGCTCACGTAAGCGTTGCTGCTCACGGTCGATATTAATATCGAAACGAGGGTATTCGCCATAGAGATCAACACATGTCACGCCTTCAATTTTTTGAGCTTCTTTGAAAAGTGGAGTATTCACTTCTGAACGATGCTGGGAAGGATGAGCAAAGAGAATGAGTACTTTTTTATTTGCCATAGGGATCCTTGCTATCTAAATAACCATGCCCAGTAGGAGCGCGGGTTGGTTAGAAAATGTAACTCATAAATGATCGCCAAGCTAGTTTGGAAAACTGTTTAAGCTGTTTCAATATCAATAAAAAACCACCAAATAAATTGGTGGTTTTGGGAAGTGTTACGTTTTACTAATCATGAATAGGGACGACTAGAATATCCACCGGTGACTTGTTAATTAAGTGTCTGGAGTAAGAAATAATCTTGCTCCAGAAATCTTGGTGGTGACCACAAATCAGAAGATCCACTTCTTGCTCTTTAATGGTGACCTCTAATTTATCAGCCAAGTCGCCAGTACCTACGAAGAAATGTTTAAGTGGGTAATCCATGTAATCACTAAATGTTTTTAAACATTCCATTGAATGCTCATTCAACGGCCTTTGATCCGGGTTCTCTTTAATGTCTACAAGCTCGCGATAGATTTCTCCGTGCGTACCATCAATATGGATAAAGGAGATATCGGAGTCGAGATAGTTTGCCATTGATACCGCTCTGTCGATAAGCACGGTGCTTTCATCTGACAGTTCGAGTGCAACAAGGATATGTTTGTATTTCATAACCACGCCCTTATGTGGATTATCTTTACCCTAAGCATAGTATGGCTTGGGCAAAAATTGTGTTGATAAGATCTCGAAATTGTTCAAAGTTTTGTTAAAAAGTTAATACGATATAACAACTTGCTGTGAAACTTTCTCTTTGTACTCATTTGGTTAGAAAGCTTGCTTTTTGAACAAAAAAGCCGCTACACTCTGCGCATCATTTCTCTAGGAGATTACGCCAACATGAAGAACTAAACCTGTCATCCATATTTTTACTTATTTTTTGGATCTGCAGGGTTAGTAGGCGTAGCTCACTTTCCGATATTTCTTTGCAACAAGACGACCTTTTGATTTGACGTTTATCGTCGAGCGTTACATAGAGCTTAATGCGTTTGTGCACGCGTTTTGTTGCAATCTCAAATCATAGCTACGGCTGTTGTCCCTGTCATACAGGAGGCAAATTATGCCAGTTTTACAAGCTTTTAATGTTAGCCATCAGTTTGATAATGGCGAGACGCTATTCCAGTCTATTTCTTGTTCCATGACTAAACGACGTGTTGGTTTGGTTGGGCGCAATGGCATCGGTAAGTCGCTTTTGGCTTCCATTTTGGCGGGCGAAACTCAGCCTGCCAGCGGTGTTGTGACTTCTCCCTCTTCTTTCATGATGTATCGCCAGCAGCCGTCTGATTTGCTTTCAGGTCAGCAATCGATCGCCCAGTTTCTGGGAACAGACTCGGTCTTACATGCTTTGAAGCAGATTGAACAAGGTGATGTTTCTGAGCATTGGTTCGAACTGGTTGGCGAACAGTGGGATATTGAACAGAAACTCAAACAGCAGCTTGCTGCGATGGGCTTGCCGCAAGACCCTGATTTCTCTTGTGCTCGGCTCAGTGGGGGGCAGTTGGCGCGTTTGCAGTTATGGCAATTGTTTGAAAACGAAGCGGAGCTTTTGATTCTCGATGAGCCATCCAATCACCTCGATACCGAGGCGAAACAATGGTTGATAGAGTCTATGAGGCATTTCGGTGGCGCGATTTTACTCATCAGTCACGATCGCGATCTGCTTCGAGCAATGGAGGAAATTTGGGAACTCTCGGGCCTAGGCTTACAGGTTTTTGGTGGAAATTACGATGTGTATGCCGAGCAAAAACGCACTGAGTTACAAGCGGTCGAAAGGCAGTTAGCGCAGGTCGATAAACACAAAAAACGGTTAGCTGAGCAAGCCCAGAAAAATCGCGAAAAAGCAGACCAACGCGCCGCGCAAGGGAACAAACTGCGCAAAGACGGCAGTCAGCCCAAAATTTTGCTTGATGGCAAAAAGGATAGCGCGACCGCCAGCGCCTCAAATCGCAATAAGAATGAGCAACTCAGACAAGCGCATTTACAAGCCAAAGAGCGGGCGTTGCAATCGCGACATGAGCAGCTCAAAGCGCAAAAGTTTTATCTTGCAGATAATCCGAACCGTTCGAGAAAAGTGTTGTCGATACAAGAAGGTATATTGCCTTTTGGGGATTCTACTCCTATCACTTTGCAGATTTTTGCGAACGATAAAGTCCATCTCAAAGGGAAAAATGGCTGCGGAAAGTCAACCTTGTTAAAGACGTTGCTTGGCGAGTTATCATTGCAGAGTGGTGAGTTGCAAGTGAATACGCCTTTGTATTATCTCGACCAACATTTTGGTGCAGTGAATCCAAATCTTTCGTTACTTGAGAACGTAATGGAGAGCTGCCAAGAGATGACGGAAAGTGAAGCGAGGACCTTATTGGCCGGGATCGGTTTTCGTCGAGATGCAGTGTTTCGATTGGGGCGCCTACTGAGCGGTGGCGAGAAGATGAAGCTCGCGATGCTGATAGTCAGCCACCAAAATTCTCAGCCTTTGCTGCTGCTTGATGAACCAGATAACCATCTCGACCTCGAGTCAAAAATAATGCTTAGTCAGGCGTTAAATGTATACAAAGGTGGATTTGTTCTGATTAGTCACGACCAAGATTTCGCTTCTGAGTCTGGGGTTTTGCGCCAAATCGAGCTGACTTAGACGAAAGAGAGTAAACGCCATCGTGGCTCTTCAGTATTGTTCCCAAGTTCTACACTTCCACTTACTAGTTTGTAGAACTGGAAGGAAATGAGGGAGTTAGGATGGCTTTCACAACTCGTTTAATGAAATTAGATTCATTTTGTCGATATATAGTAGAGTTCTGATGTATTGCACAAAAAGACAACAGAAAAATAAAAAGGAATTTCATGAAAAAGAACACCCTAGCACTCACAACGGCTCTCGTACTCGGAAGTGTGTTGTCTGTGGCGTATGCAAATGAAGCGGCGCAATCGTCGGTTGAACAGGTAACCCCGAAAACCATCACGTATCCAACCACACAAAAAGTGGATGTTGTCGATGACTACTTTGGTACAAAAGTGAGTGATCCTTATCGCTGGTTGGAAGACGATCTCAGCCCAGAAACCGCAGAATGGGTTAAGGCACAAAATGCAGTGACGTTTGATTATCTGTCGAAAATCCCTTACCGCGAGCAGATTGAAGAGCGCATCACTAAGCTCATGGACTACGAAAAGCAAAGCCAACCGTTCAAAGAGGGTAAGTTCACTTATTTCTACAAAAATGACGGGCTACAAAACCAAGATGTGCTTTATCGGCAGTTAGGTGATGGCGAAGCAGAAATTTTCCTCGATCCAAATACTTTTAGTGAAGATGGCACCACATCGTTAGCGGGAGTGAGCTTTTCACGTGATGGTTCTTTGGTTGCATACAGCATTTCGGAAGGCGGTAGCGATTGGCGCAAAGTCATTGTGTTAGACACAGAAACCAAAAAGCCCGTCGGCGAAACGCTGGTGGATATTAAGTTCAGCGGCATCAGTTGGCTCGGCAATCAAGGTTTCTATTACTCAAGTTATGACAAGCCAAAAGGGAGTGAACTTTCCGCGAAGACAGACCAACACAAGCTCTACTTTCATAAACTTGGAACGAAACAAAGTGAAGACCAATTAATTTTCGGTGGTGTAAAGGACGAAAAGTATCGCTACGTTGGGGGTTACACGTCGGAAGATGAACGCTACTTGTTTATCTCAGCCAGCGTATCGACGTCGGGCAACAAACTGTTCTTCAAAGACCTGAGTAAGCCAAATAGCCCGCTGAAAACCATTTTAGATAACACCAGTTCTGATACTTGGGTGATAGACAACCAAGGCACGAAGCTGTACTTGGTTACGAACCTTAACGCGCCGAACAAACGCGTCGTGACGGTGGATGCGAGTCAGCCGCAGCCCAAAAACTGGAAAGATTTGATTCCTGAAACAAAGAATGTGTTACGCGTTTCTACCGCGGGTGGCAATTTGTTTGCGAGTTATATTGTTGATGCGATCTCGATGGTGAAGCAATACGACATGAACGGCAAACTCATCCGAGAAATCAAATTGCCTGATATTGGCAGCGCATACGGTTTCTCGGGTAAAAAAGATGAAACCGAAGTCTACTATTCTTTCACCAACTACAAGATGCCAAGCACTACGTATCGTCTGAACATCAAAGATGGTGATAGCGAGGTGTACTACAAATCTAAAGCGCCATTTGATCCAGCTTTGTATGAATCTCGCCAGGTGTTTTACACCTCAAAAGACGGAACAAAAGTGCCGATGATCATCACCTATAAAAAAGGGACACCGATGGACGGCAGTGCACCAACCATCCTATATGGTTATGGCGGTTTCAACATTAGCCTCACGCCATCTTTTAGCCCGACACGTGCGGCTTGGTTAGAGCTTGGTGGTGTTTACGCGGTAGCGAACATTCGTGGTGGTGGGGAATATGGCAAAGAATGGCACAACGCTGGCATTCAAATGCAAAAGCAAAATGTGTTTGATGACTTTATTGCTGCGGCTGAATTCCTAATTGATGAAAAGGTAACGTCATCAAACAAGTTAGCCATTAACGGTGGATCGAATGGTGGCTTGTTAGTAGGGGCCGTTATGACGCAACGTCCAGAGCTGTTTAAAGTGGCGCTGCCAGCAGTCGGCGTACTGGATATGCTGCGTTACCATACTTTTACCGCAGGTGCTGGTTGGGCGTATGACTACGGCACGGCAGAGCAAAGTAAAGAGATGTTCCAATATCTGAAAAGTTATTCGCCGGTGCACAATGTAAAAGCAGGGGTGGAATACCCAGCAACATTGATTACAACCGGTGATCATGATGACCGTGTTGTTCCTGCTCACTCATACAAATTTGCTGCTGAGTTGCAATCGAAGCAAGCGGGTTCAAATCCGACCTTAATTCGCATCGAAACCAATGCAGGACATGGTGCAGGCACACCAACGCGTAAAATAATTGAGACAAATGCAGATATTTATAGTTTTGCACTGTTCAATATGGGAATAGAGAAACTGCAATAGTGCGAATTGTTTGCGTTTTAGTTATCGAAACGCATCGGCGCTTTATCGCTCGATAATAAAAGGGAATCACAGAGAGTGACTCCCTTTTTATTTATTATAGGCCTACTATTCTAATCTGATGCTAGGCTAATCAAACTAAGGTTTTTTAAATTATTATAATGTTCTAATTAATCTGAAGAGTGTTGTACGATCGAAATGAAACATTGATCGCGATCACCTAAATCCATTGCACTCTCTATTTATATGGTAAAATTAATTAATCATTTGTTCTAATGATAATTGAATTTTCATAAGTTTTAATATTTCCTTCTTCATTGGTATTACCAAATTTCAAGTTATATAAGATATAAGTAGCGGTGATTGAACTTTTACGATGCTTTATTTTATTTTAATTAAAACGTCGAATGTTTCGTCATTATTGAATTTGCTTTGATAATTTATGTTATCCAAAGCGAGTTGTGTTGCTTGCTATTTATGATGACCTCATGACGTGAATAATTTTATAATCATTAAAATGGATACAGTTTTATGAATTTAGTGAAACCGTCTGTTGCCATTATGGTTGCAGCCCTACAACTCGCGTCTTCTGCCTATGCGCAGACAAACAATAACGAAGAACTACAAGATATGTCTGACCCACTTGCGGTATACACCCAAGCTGGCTTTGGTATTACTGATAAAGGCGCGAACATCAAAATCGGTCAAACTTACCAATCTAGCCAGCCTGGTACCATGGCGATGAACATCATTGAAATGAAAGGCATTGGTGGTGAGCTATTTGGCATTCGCGACAATGACGATCCAATATATGCCAACGTTGATGACAGCATTGACTCTTTCCGACTACGTAATTTCCAAGTAGAAGTCGCAAAAGGTCTAGGCCGTCAATTAGATGTAAACTACGACGTTGATAACGATAAATTAGATGCATCTTATAGCTTTATTCAAGGTCTACCTAAGTTTGGTATGTTGCAGCTATTTCCTTTAGCTGGTGCGGGTGTCACTATTGCTAATGATTTTAGTGGTGATGACAAAGGTTATGAAATTCCAGGTACTTTCACTGTTGTGGGTATGTACTCAAAAATTGAATTAACCGATAAAATCTGGATTAACTACAACCCAATGTATATGCATACGTTGTCAGGGTCTAGTCAATATAAAGATACTTATTACGCGGGTGAGGATAATATCTTGACTCATGAGTTTGCGTTGTCTTATCAAATTAATCCTCGCGCAAATATTCGTTACTTTGCAAACTGGAATGAGCACGTTAATTTCGGTGATGGTGATCACCGTATCGAATTTAACTACCAATTCTAACTCCCTCGTTTATTTCCAGAATATAAAGTGTGTTTATCCATATATTTAAATATTTAGGCTAGGGCACTTTCTAAATAAAGTAGGTTTATCATGAAAGCCAAATATAAATTTGCGTTGGTATCTATTGCTATATCTTCTGCATTACTATCAGGATGCAAAACTGGCGATATCGCAACGAAAACAGCCCAAGCACCCTCTGTTGAAACCGTTACCCTAACCGAAACAAAAATCACTCCTTATCATACTTTTATCGGTCGAACTGAAGCGGTAAATGACGTTGATATTATGCCGCGAGTCGGTGGCGAATTAACCGCGATTCATTTTAAAGATGGCGATATGGTCGAAAAAGGCCAATTGTTGTTTGAAATCGACGACCGTCCTTACAAAGCGGCACTGGCGTATGCAAAAGCGTCGTTGCAAAAAGCAAAAGCACAACTCGTTCAAACTACGCGTGATGCAGAACGTGTGAAGAAACTCATCAAAGATAAAAGCATCAGTGAGCAGCAATACGATGACGCCATTGCAGCGCACGCCGCAGCGATTGCTTCGGTAGAAGAGGCGAAAGCGACGCTGGTTTCAGCAAGGCTCGATCTTGAATTTAGCTCTGTGCGCGCTCCTTTCTCTGGCCGCGTGGGTTTCAGCAACTTCCGAGTGGGTGACCGTATTTCGAAAATTCAAATCGTTCCTCTTGTTTCGATCACTCAAGTAGACCCAATTCGCTTTGGCTTTGATGTGGATGAGAAGCTCTACCGCCGAGTAAGAAGTGCCATTGATGTGGCTCATCGTAACGATGACAAACTGGATGTTGATTTAACACTGACGCTTTCAGACGGCTCATTGTATCCACTTGATGGCAAGATCTACGCCGTTGGCAACAAGATCGATTTAGAAACAGGCTCAATTCGAGCAGAAGCACAATTCGATAATCCAACTTACGCGCTTATGCCGGGTGAATATGGCAACTTGACCATCAAGCTGCGCAATAAAACCATTGATGGTTTGCTTATCCCATCGGCGGCTGTTCAACAAGACCAAGCGGGTGACTACGTCATGGTGGTTGGTGATGATCACGTGGTGTCTCGTCGTAACGTTGAACTCGGTCAGACCTACGGTGTGAAACGTGCTGTGCTGACTGGTTTGGCGGCTAACGAAAAAGTCATCGTCAATGGTCTACAAAAAGTGCGTCCGGGTGCAACGGTGAAAGACGTTGAGCTACAGAGTGAACAAGGCTGAGTGAGTACTGATGTTAAGTAAATTTTTCATTCACCGGCCGAAGTTTGCTTTGGTGATCTCACTGGCGATGACATTGATGGGTATGATCGCCCTGAAAGTCTTGCCAATTTCTGAGTATCCTCAAATCTCTCCAACGGTAATTACGGTGAGCACCATGTATCCGGGTGCAAACGCGGATGTGGTTAAAAAGACGGTAGCACAACCGATAGAAGCCAAAGTCAACGGCGTTGAAGACATGATTTACATGTCTTCTGTGATTGGTAACGATGGCTCATACACATTGCGTATTTACTTCCGAGTGGGCGCAGATGGCGATATGGCACAGGTTCGTGTGAACAACTTGGTGGCACAGGCGACGTCGTCTCTACCACAAGAAGTAAACCAAATCGGTGTGACGGTTAAGAAGAAATCTTCCGACATGCTGGGCGTTATCACACTGCGTTCTCCGAAACAGTCTTACGACAGTATCTACCTTTCTAACTACGCGGATCTCAATATCGTTGAGCGTCTAAAACGTATCGAAGGTATGAGTGACATTACGCTGCTGGGTAAGAAAGACTACTCAATGCGTATTTGGTTGAACCCAAATAAATTGGCCACCTTGAAGCTTTCTGCTAGCGATGTTATCGGCGCAATTAAAACGCAAAACATCCAAGTGGCGGCGGGTAAGATCGGTGGTATGCCAGCTCCGGGTGACCAGCAATATCAATATGTTTTGCAAACCAAAGGCCGCCTTACTTCTGCGGAAGAGTTCGAGAACATCATCATCCGTGCGAGCAAGAAAGGTTCTTTGATTCGCTTGAAAGATGTGGCTCGTGTCGAAGTTGGCGCACAAGGTTACGAAGCTGATGGTCGTATGAATAACGAACCAGCCGCCGTTCTGGCCTTGTACCAGTTGCCGACAGCGAACGCGCTAGACGTGATGGAACGCGTGAAAGAGGCCATGAAAGAGTACGAGAAATCGTTCCCAGATGATTTGGTCTACGACATCGCGTATGACTCTACCGAATACGTAGAGACATCGATTGATGAAGTGTATGAGACGCTAGTGATTGCGGTACTTCTTGTAACCTTCGTTGTGTACGTTTTCTTGCAGAACTGGCGAGCGACCATCATACCAACCTTAGCGATTCCGGTTTCCATCATTGCGACGTTCGCAATCATGGGCGTGATGGGCATGACCATCAACACCATCTCGTTGTTTGGCTTGATCCTCGCCATCGGTATCGTGGTGGACGATGCGATCATCGTGGTAGAGAACGTGGAGCGGGTTATCCATGAAGAGCATTTAGACCCGATTCCGGCCACGATCCAAGCTATGAAAGAAGTGACGGGGCCAGTATTGGCAACAACGCTCATTTTGTTGGCAGTATTCGTACCGGTTGCGCTATTGCCGGGTATTTCTGGTCGGATGTTCAACCAGTTCGCGGTCACCATCTGTGTGTCGGTGCTGATCTCTGCGATCAACGCATTAACGTTAACGCCAGCGCTTTGTGCGTTGATGTTGAAATCTACTCACTCGCAACCTATTGCGCCTTTGCGTGCGTTTAACCGCGGTTTTGAAGCAATAACGCGCAAATACCAAGGTTTAGTTGGCTTCTTGAGCCGCCGCATTGTGCTGAGTATCGGTGTGTATGGCGCGCTTATTGCGGTGCTGGCATTTGCGTTCATGACCGTACCTTCTTCTTTCGTTCCGAACGAAGATAAAGGCGTGTTCATGGTCGAAATGCGTTTGCCAGACGCAGCAGCATTGCAGCGTACTGCACCATTAATGAAGAAGTACGTTGATGAGCTAAAACAGATGGAAGGTGTGGAGAACGTGGTTTCGGTTGCGGGCTTCTCGGTAATTAACATGGCGTCGATTCCAAACTCGGGCATGTTGATCATCAAACTGGATAACTGGAGCAAACGTAAAGACCCTGAGTTACACCAACGCGCGTTGATGAGCAAAGTTAACCAAATGCTGAACTCAACGCCAGATGCCGCTTCGTTCGTTTTCGCGACGCCGGCAATCAAAGGCATGGGTGCGGTGGATGGTTTCAACCTTGTGCTGCAAGACAACTTGGGCCGTTCTCCACAAGAGTTGGCAAAAACAACCGCTGATTTTGTTGGCCAAATCAATCAACTGCCTGAAGTGGCGCGTGCGTTCTCGATTTTCCGTGCGAACATTCCGCAACGTTACATCGATATTGACCGCGATAAAGCGATTTCGATGGGCGTACCGTTGAATGAAATCTTCAGCACACTGCAAGCGCAGTTGGGCGGTGCCTACATTTCTGACTTCAACTTGTTTGGTCGTTCGTACCAAGTGAAAGTGCAAGCAGAAGAGCAATACCGTGACAACATCGACGACATCGACCATCTGTTTGTTCGCTCAAGCTCTGGAAAAATGGTGTCACTGGCAACGCTAGTGAAAGTGAAGCCGATCTTCGGCCCTGATACCTTATCGAACTACAACATGTTCAGTTCTGCAACCGTGAACGGTGCGCCAGCGCCAGGTTACAGCTCGGGTGATGTTGTAAAAGCCATTGAAAAACTGGCTGCGGAATCTTTGCCAAGTGGTTACTCGTACGAGTGGTCAGGCATGACTTACCAAGAGATGAAAGCAGGCAACATGGCGCCAATCGCGTTCGCATTGTCTTTGCTGTTCACCTACTTGTTCTTGGTGGCTCAGTACGAAAGCTGGACTATTCCTGCTGCGGTAATGATGGCGGTTCCAGTCGCGATTCTCGGCGCAATGGGCACGCTACTGCTGGTGGGACAACCGTTCGATTTGTATGTGCAGATTGGTGTGGTCATCTTGATCGGTATGTCCGCCAAAGTGGCGATTCTTATCGTGGAATTTGCCAAAGTTCTGCGAGAAGAAAAGGGCTTATCCATCATTGATGCTGCCAAAGAAGCTGCTCGAATCCGTTTCCGAGCAGTACAGATGACCGCATTTGCCTTCATCTGGGGGGTATTCCCGTTGGTGATTGCATCGGGTGCCGGTGCGGCATCTCGTCACTCACTGGGCTTTGCGGTATTCGGCGGCATGATTCTCTCTACGTTTGTTGGCACGTTACTGACGCCAGTGTTCTTCGTGATGATGCAATCTCTGCGCGAGAAGTTTAAGCGAAAGAAACCCACTGAACTTGAGGTGAGCGAGCAATAACGCTGATTTCAACTGACTGACTCCACAACACCCCCACGCTGTGTGCGATTGGCCAATGCCTTTCATTGATATACAACCACCGTCGCAGCGTGGGTTCCCCTAACAATAATAGGTTTTAACATGAAAAATCTTTCAAAAATCGTCGTAGCGAGCTCTCTACTGACTTGTGCTGCTGCGCAAGCGGGTGGGTTATACCTTTACGAAACTACAGCATCGGATATTGGTTTGGCATCCGCTGGTATGGCGGCTCGTGCGCAAGATGCCTCAGTAATGGCAGCAAACCCGGCTGGTCTGGCGAATGTTTCTGGTAAATCTTTCTCTGGTAACCTGATTGGCCTTTACGGTGACGCGCAACTAGACACGATGACTGGCGATGCGGGCAACGTGATTGGTTTTGTTCCTATGGCGTCGGCATTTTACAGCCAACAAGTGAACGACAAATGGACGCTGGGTATTGGTCTGTATGGCAACTACGGTCTTGGCCTAGAGTACGAAGGTCTTTTGGATAATCATTTAGATATTCCTACAGCAACGACACAAGCGTTGACCATTCAACCTTCCGCTTCTTACCGCATCAATGATCACTGGTCTGTGGGTGCGGCGCTTGGCATTCAGTACGGTATGTATGAAGTGGAAACGAAGGGAGCCTTGAACTTCAATGACGAAGACCAAGATACTCAGCTCAACGGCCGAGTAGGTGTGCTTTATGAAGCAACACCAGGCACGCGTCTTGGTCTGTCTTACTCTTCTGAAACCGAATTTGAATTCGACAATAGTAACTCCATTGCTCCGCAACAACTGATCTTCAGTGCTTACCACGAAGTGAATGATGACCTAGCGGTGATGTGGAACGTGAACTGGCAAGACTGGAGCGAATACACAACCACGCTGAACGTAGAGACACAAGACACTTACCAAATCGCATTGGGTACTCAGTACAAACTGAATGAAAAAATGATGTGGAATGCAGGTTTTGCATTCGATACCAGCATGTATGAAAGTCAATCAAACGGTGACATTACCGTTCCTACTGGCAAGGCGTACCGCATTGGTACAGGCATTGATTACAAATTGGATTCAGAAAACTCAATTGGTTTCGCGTTTGAAGCGATCTTGATGGAATCGTCAAAAACGCCACGCTTACAAGCTGGTTTTGATGAGCCTGCGCTGTACTTCATGAGCATGAGCTACAACTGGAAAAACTAATCATTCCTAATCGCTAAAACGCCTTCCTTACAGGCCATTCTACCCTAACTACCTGCACTGGATGCTGTCACACCATCTAAGGTAGTTAGGGCGCTTCTGTCACATCCAGTGAGTGATGATTCAAAAAGTATCTGCGCAGCTAAGTGCGGGTATTCAACATCTCAAAGGACTAAAAAATGAAAAATAAACTAGCGTTAGTGTGTACGACTTTGTTGGTTAGTACGCTGGCTCATGGTGCCGAGCATCGAGTAAAAGACAATAAAAACAAGTTGGCGGATGACCCAACAAAAGTCATCACGAAATTTGGCGCGTCGTACGCAAACAACTACGATTTTGATGATCAAAACATCTCATTCTCGGGCTCACTTGCGCTTGACCAAGCGCGCAAAATTAACCTGCGTATCAATGATGATGCGAGCGAGTGGCGTATTGGTGGCTCGTGGTTGTTTCCGGTCGGTATCGTGAACTTCAACTTCGGTAAAAATGAATACGTAAACGGCGCGGATCAAACCAACTACAGCGTTGGTACCTTTATGCCGCTAAGTTATTTCGGGATTGAGCCAGCAGGCTTCCAAATTTTCCCAATGGCAGGCTATACGTACAACACTGGTGATGTTCCTGTTTGTGACGGTGCAGAAAGTAGTCTCTGTAGCGAGCCTAACTTTACGGGGACGCCAAGTGCAGAGAATGGCTTCAACATGATGAGCTCTTCAGGCAGTAGCGGTTACGTTGGTGCATTTGCGCTGAAATTGTTTACCAAAGAGCTGACGTTAATCAGCTTCGCAGCAGGCACTTACGGCTCAGAAAACAGTGAAGGAGAGAACTACAAAGGCTTCTTTGGTGGTATTGGTCTTGGTTACCTCGTGAGCAAACGCCACTCTTTTAACGTAATGACGTTTGTCATGGACAACAACACCTATTTGGATGAAGCAGACAAGCGCATCGTGTTATCATATCAATATCAATTTGAATAAATAAAAACGCAGCCCAAATAGCTGCGTTTTTACTTTGATAGAATGAACTAGTGAATTGAGTTGTTTTCTTCGATCTTTTTCTGGTACTGGTGTTTTAATATATACATGCGCTTAACATCGCTGTAAGCGCCGTTAATAAAGTATTCTTCTACAAGGTGACCTTCTTCGATAAAGCCGCACTTTTTGTATAAGTGAATAGCGACTTCGTTATCCACTGCGACTAATAAGTAGATTTTACGTAGATTAAGAATTGAGAATGAGTAATCTAACGCACGATTAATCATCTCTGTCGCATAACCTCGGCCTTGATGCTCTGGGGCGATGATTATCTGAAATTCCGCGCTGCGGTGAATGTAGTTAATCTCGATCAGCTCAACTAAGCCAATTACGATGCCGTCTTCATCTTCGACGACAAAACGCCTTTCAGCGTCATCATGTATATGTTTTCGATAAAGTTCTTCGAGCTCGTCATAAGACTCGTAAGGTTCTTCGAACCAGTAGGCCATGATATTTCGGTTGTTATTCAGTTCATGAATAAAGCGCAAATCAGAACGCTCTAATGCACGCATTTTTAGGCCTTTCTTCATCATTTTTCTCCAATGAGGGCGGAGAATACCTCCGCACTTGATGCTAGAAAATATTACCGTATTTCACAAGAATAGCGCATCTTTTTTTGGAAAATATCCTGTGATTTTCAATGTGGAAACTTAGAGTTCACGACAAATATAAATTAATCTTTACGATAAAAAACTCGATTAGGTGCTTTGCCTAATATCGTATTAAATACCGCGCAACGACTTAGTGTCTTAATCTAAACAAACAAGGTATTCAATATGTTTTCAATCGGTGACGTAGTAGTAGCGACTAAAGGTATCGATCTTGGCGAAATGGTTGTTACAGGTTTAAGCAGTGGCGGTTTTTACACACATGTAAAAGCAGGCGAAAAAACACTAACTTACCCAGCTAAAGATCTTAAGAAAGCATAATTAAATTTGCTCATTCTTATTTTTAACTGGCTTAAAGTTCGTATTAGTTATTTTAAGCGGGTTAGAATCGATAAAAGGTAGCGCAATGAGTCGCTACCTTTTTTTATTTTTTCTACCTTTCTTCACCAATATGAAACTCAACGCGATTTCTTCCAGTTTCTTTTGCCTTTTAAAGTGCTAAGTCGGCGCGTTTAACTAATGGTTCAAATGAGTCGTCGAGACGACAGACTTGAGTTACCCCAATACTCGCGGTGAAGCTCATATCACAACCTGAATGTTGAACGGTCGTCGTTTCTAGTGCATTACGAATCGTTTCTAATGTGTCTAGAGCTTGCTGTGATGAGCGACTTCTTAATACGATGGCAAACTCTTCACCGCCAACTCTGGCAAGTAAGTCACAATCAAGTAGATGACTTTTAATAGTATTAACTGCATGGATCAGTGATTTATCGCCTGCGTCATGACCAAATCGGTCATTGAGGCTTTTAAAATTGTCGAGATCTAAAATAGCAACATGGAAGTCAATGCCCTGGGTTCGGTATTCATTTAGGCGGCTTTCGATTTGTCGCATGAACTCTCTGCGGTTTGGAATACCTGTTAGATCATCCGTCGTGGCGAGGTGCTCCATCTTCATAATCTGTATATGAAGGGCAATGTTTAAAGCAATCCAATTAGCGATGCACTGAAGCTGTGCCGCTTGTTCGTTTGTGTAAATGTGCGTTTGATGATGCGCAACATTAAGCGTTCCTAGGCAGACTTTACCGTGCATTAAAGGCGCGTCCATACACGTACCCATACCATTGGATGCGAGCATCATACAATCGATCTCATCAGATTGCGTAACATCATCGCAGATCATCAGTTGTTGCTTTTTGAACACTCGGCCAACAAACGCTTGATGAATGGGCACTAAAAATTCAGCGGGAATCGCTTTACTACCAGAGAAAGAGTAGACCTTTAGATGATCATTGTTTTCATAAAGTGTGATACTCGCACGGTCAGAATTAAATATACGATTTATCCATTCTGCCACCGTATCAAGTACTTGCTGTAGTGTTTCCGATTGAGCTAAAAAGTGAACAAACCCTATCGGCATACATATCGGACTTTCCATGTTTTGCATCGATAAGTCATCAGGGTTAAAAGTTCTTTCAAGTCTCAATAGACATCTCCTTGGCAATGTTGCAAATACCAACAATAAATTACGTGAAGCTATTTTGTAGAAAATGTGCTTCTTGGTAAGAGTATGGTTTAATTATCGCCGTTTGTGTGCATTTGGTTGCTTAATGTGGGCGTTAACTCACCCTAAATAAGTAAATCTTATACCTATTTATAAGTAAGTCATTACTCAATAAGTGATGTTTTTAAGATGGAAGTACAGAATGAGCCCTTCTGGAAGAGAAGGGCTAGAAAAGGATACAAATGGGGTCAGGTGAGTAGAGACTTAATTGTCTTTGTACTTTTGTAAAATCAACTGACTTATCTGCGCAACGAGCTGGTCCCTAGCTTGAAGTGAGAGCTCGGTTTCTGTGACATAAATACTAATGTAAACAGGTCGATGATTTTCCTTCCATATAATCGCGTTAATGCCACGCGAACCATGACCACCCGCACCAGAACGGTCTGCAATAGACCAACCTGTTGGTAATACAGAACGCATTAACGAGTCTGAAACTTTGTTGTCTTGCATCCAGATTTTTAATTGTACACGAGACTCATAAGACAACGTTTCGCCTTCGATCAAGGTTCGCAGAGTGTTTAGTATGGCGTTAGGTGTGGTTGTATCGCGGCTGTCGCCTGGTGTGGCTTCGTTCAAGCGAGGTTCTATTCTGTCTAGGCGCGTTGCTTTATCTCCAATTGTTCGCAGAAACATTGTTACGGCTTTAGGGCCGCCAATTTCATTTAATACCAAGTTGGCTGCAGTATTATCACTCATTAACATAGCGGCTTCACACGCGTGCTCTATGCGTGTGTTTTGGCCTGCGAGCTTATCCATCACTGGAGACCATACAACGATACTGCGCTCATCGACTTTTGCGGTCGCATTTTTACTTAGCTTACCGCTGTCCATATCACTTAGCATTTTGGCACAAGCTAGGGTTTTGAATGTGCTCATGAGTGGGAAGCGTTCATCGCCACGGTAATCCCAACGCTCGTCTGCTTGGGTATCCCAAACTGACACCCCAATTCTGCTTGAGGTTTGTTGCTCGAGGAGAGAAATGTCCTCATTCAGTTGGGACGCGTAACTTAGGGTTGAGCAAACCATTAGCCCAGCCAACAAAAATAACTTTTTCATGGATCGTGTTCTTCAATTTTAGTTTTAGTTCGCACCGTAGCGATGTCACGTAAACTATAACGAGCCAATACTCTAAACACTGTTAAATCTATGTCTATTTTATGTAGGATTCTTTGCAATACGCTTATACGGTCTCAATATGAGGAGAAGAGTGTTGCTATCAAGGCCCGTAGTTTGGCTTATATATTACGTCGGTGATTCGGTCATAAAAATATCTTAGCGTGAGACACTGGCTCAGAATTTCTTATCATGAGCTAACGAATAGTTTGATCCAGAGAAATAAAAGGAGCTGAATCATCAGCTCCTTTGTCTAGTTGGATAATTACTTACAGTTCAATCTTTTTAACCATGCCCGATTCTGCATGGCCCGGAATGTTGCACGCGAACTCAACGTTGTTGTCACCGTGGAAATGCCACAACAACTGCTTCGCTTTGCCTGGTTCGACCGTCACAGAGTTGCCCGAGTCGTGCATATGATCACCGCTCATTGTCTTCATCATTTCGCGATGTTCTAGCTGCTCTTTAGCCGAACCAATCGTAAACTCGTGGTTGATCTTACCTGTGTTCATGACTACAAACTGCACCACATCGTTTGGCTCAATCTTAACGTCTTTCTTGAACTTGATGGTCATGTCATCACCCAAGATTACGTGTACCACCTTGTCTGGCTTTGCCCCTTTCGCTGGCATACCTACTGCCGACATGCCCGGCATATCCATCATGTTTGAATGGTCCATTTTACTGTGGTCCATCTTCATGCTGCCGTGGTCCATGTTTTCATGCTTCATGTTGCCATGGTCCATGTTCGCGTGGTCCATGTTTGAATGATCCATTTGGGCAAACGCAGTCGTTGTTGTTAGGGCTAGAGCAAGAGTGATTAGTGTCTTTTTCATTTTTATATCCTTGTTTTAATTCATTAATAACTTGGTTGCTTCCCCTCAAACGGCATGTTTGAGAGGAAGGTAGGGATTAAGCGTTGTTGTTTACATCACTAGCTTGAGTGCTAGCTTGGTGATTAGTCGCATTGCTTGGGCGCAACTCACGTTGTTTCCACAGCTTGAAGATGGCTGGAAGCACTAACAGCGTCAGCAGCAGTGCTGATGCCATACCGCCAATCATTGGTGCAGCGATACGTTGCATCACTTCTGATCCTGTCCCTTCGCCGTACATGATCGGAATCAGACCAATAATTACTGTTAGTACCGTCATCATTACTGGGCGAACACGCAGGCCTGCACCTTCACGAATGGCATCAGTTAGGTCTTTCGCTTCAAGATTCTGTTGGCTCTCTTCCGCATCTAGCTTCTTGTAGTGCCATGCTTGGTTGAGGTAGACGAGCATGATGACCCCAATTTCAACCGCGACGCCTGCTAGGGCAATAAAGCCGACCCCAACGGCAATCGAGAAGTTGTAGTTGAGGATATGCATGAGCCACAAACCACCAACCATAGCGAGCGGTAGGGTAAGCATGATGATCATCACTTCGCCGACACGACGGAAGCTGAAGTAAAGCAGCAACATAATGATGGCGATGGTGATTGGCACCACGACACTCAAGCGATCTTTCGCACGCTTCATGTATTCGTATTGACCAGACCAAGCCAGCGAGTAACCCGCAGGAAGCTCCAGTTGATCGGCCACGACTTGCTGTGCTTCCACGACGTAAGATCCGAGGTCACGGCCATCGATGTCGACAAATACCCAGCCGTTCGGGCGTGCGTTCTCTGTCTTGATCATTGGAGGGCCGTCTTCATAACGAATGTCCGCTACATCAGCCAGCGCAATACGAGCGCCATTTGGTGTCACTAATGGTAGGTTTTGCAGTTTAACCACTGAATCACGGTAGTCTTGTGGGTAACGAACGTTGATTGGGTAACGCTCCAAGCCTTCGATGGTTTCACCCACATTCATGCCGCCAACCGCGGTGGAGATCACCTGCTGAACGTCTTTGATGCTTAAGCCATAACGTGCTGCGGCACGACGTTTAATGTCGATCGTGACATATCGACCACCTGCTACACGTTCTGCGTAAACCGATGCCGTGCCTTGTACGTCATTAAGAATTGGCTCTAGCTGAGAACCGATCTTCTCAATCACTTTCAGATCAGGTCCGGCGATCTTAATGCCGATAGGGGTTTTGATGCCTGTTGCCAACATGTCGATACGCGTTTTGATCGGCATTACCCAAGCGTTAGTAAGACCAGGGAACTGAACCAGCTTGTCGAACTCTTTGCGCAGTGACTCGGTTGTTACCCCTTCACGCCATTGGTCGCGTGGCTTCAACTGAATCACGGTTTCAATCATGGTGAGTGGCGCTGGATCGGTTGCGGTCTCAGCTCGGCCAATTTTGCCCCATACGGTTTTCACTTCTGGAACGGTTTTGATCAGCTTGTTGGTTTGTTGTAGAAGCTCACGCGCCTTACCAATTGAGATACCCGGATAGGTCGTTGGCATGTACATCAAGTCGCCTTCATCCAGCGGCGGGATGAACTCGCTACCCAGTTGACTGGTTGGGTAGTAAGCCGATGCCATCAGACCTAATGCGATAACAATCATGGTCTTAGGGTATTTTAAGCTGGTGTTCAACAGCGGACGGTACAACGCGACCAAGCCACGGTTAACTGGGTTTTTGTGTTCTGGTAACACCTTACCGCGAATGAAGTAGCCCATAAGAACAGGCACGAGTGTGATTGCCAAACCTGCTGCTGCTGCCATGGCGTACGTCTTAGTGAACGCAAGCGGCGAGAACATCTTGCCTTCCTGACCTTCTAAGGCAAACACCGGTACGAAGCTAAGAGTAATGATCAGCAACGAGAAGAACAGCGGTGCGCCAACCTCTTCTGCGGCTTTGCCAATTACTTGCCAGCGGTTCTTGTCGGTCAGTGGCGTTCGTTCAATGTGCTTGTGAACGTTTTCAATCATTACTATTGCACCATCCACCATGGCACCGATGGCAATCGCAATACCGCCCAAGGACATGATGTTGGCGTTGATGCCTTGCCAATGCATTACGATAAACGCAGTGAGAATACCGACCGGTAGGCTCAGAGCGATAACCAATGAAGAACGAATGTGGAACAGGAACAACGCACACACAATCGCAACGACGATGAACTCCTCTGCAAGCTTTTTCCATAGGTTTTCTACCGCTGAATCGATAAGGGTAGAGCGGTCGTAGGTTGCAACAATTTCCACGCCTTCTGGCAGGCTGCGTTGTAGGTCTGCGAGTTTGTCTTTGACTTTCGCAATCACTTCACTGGCGTTTTCACCAAAGCGCATCACGATAACGCCACCGACCGCTTCACCTTCGCCATTCAGCTCTGAGATACCACGGCGCATTTGTGGGCCAAGGTTAATGTCTGCGATGTCTCCTAATAGCAACGGCGTGCCTTTCTCAGTGACTTTGAGAGGCAGTGATTTGATGTCTTCAATGCTGGTTAGGTAACCCGTGGTACGAACCATGTGCTCGGCTTCGGCCACTTCGATAACGGACGCGCCGGTTTCTTGGTTACCGTTTTGGATTGCCATGTTCACTTGTTGCAAAGTGAGGTTGTAAGCACGCAGTTTGGCAGGATCAATCTGCACTTGATACTGCTTCACCATACCGCCCACGGTTGCGACTTCAGAAACGCCATCAACGGTTTGCAATTCGTACTTCAAGAACCAGTCTTGCAGGCTGCGAAGATCCGCTAAATCATGCTTGCCGGTTTTGTCTTGTAATACGTAGCTGTAAACCCAGCCCACGCCCGTTGCATCAGGACCTAGGGTTGGTTTTGCGTTCGGTGGCAGCTTAGGTGCCACTTGGCTTAAGTACTCCAACACGCGTGAACGTGCCCAGTACATGTCGGTATCATCGTTGAAAATGATATAAACGTAAGAGTCACCAAAGAATGAGTAGCCACGAACTGTCTCAGCACCCGGCACGGCAAGCATGGCGGTGGTGAGTGGGTAAGTGACTTGATCCTCGACGACTTGAGGAGCTTGCCCCGGATAGCTTGTCTTGATGATCACTTGCACATCAGAAAGATCCGGAATCGCATCAACAGGCGTATTCTTTACACTGTAAAGTCCGCCTAATATAAGGGCTAAGGTCGCGACCAACACTAGGTATCGGTTGCTCAGTGACCAACGAATAATAGCATTGATCATAATTAACCCTCGACGGCTGTTGTTGCAGGAACTAGCTGTCTAAGAACGTAGTCAGATCCTTGTTTTTCAACTAGAAACCGAACTTTCTGTCCTTCTTCAAAACCCGTTAGATCAACCTCTTCACCCACAGAGAAGTTCATCTCGCCTGCATCCCAGTTCCATTCTGCAACCGGTAGGTGGTTTAAGGTGATCATGCCAAAATCAGCCATCAGCATGGTGATGTCACCAGTTAGCCAAACTTCTGCGGCAATGACGCTGTTGTCTGCCTTATAGTCGATGATTTGGTACTGACCGGACTCCGTCTTTTGCATTTCAAATTCGATAGCCTGACCTTTTTTCAAGTCACCCATCTCAACGCCATCTGCGAAAGTGAAGTTCATTACCATGCCCGGCCAATCCCATTCTGGTACAGGCTGGTGGTTGATGGTCAGCATACGGTGATCTTTCATCACATCCGTGATCTCACCTTTAGCCCATGCCGTTTCTACTGCCGCTTCTACACCATTGATGCGAGACAGATCCGCCGACTGGCTTGATTCAGAATCGAGCATGAAGTGAGATGAAGTAACGATCTTGTCGCCTTGCTTAAGCCCTTGTAATACTTCGATTTGTTCTCCAGCTTCGCGGCCAACTTCAATTCGAGCAGAACGGTATTTGCCATCACCTTCCGCCAGAACAACGCGAGTCATACCGCCAGAGCGAATAACAGATGATTTAGGAATCGTTAATACTGCGTCGTCAGTAACAGGCTGCAAGGCAATATTGGCGAACATGTTTGGCTTCAATGCGCCATCTGGGTTAGGGAATTTAAGGCGCACACGCAACGTACGTGTTTTCGAATCAAGGATTGGGTACACGTAATCGACAACACCTTGCCATTCATTGCCCGGAATCGCGTCAAGGGTCATCGTGGCTTGAGAACCCGCTTTCATCCAGTGCGCTTGACGCTCAAAGACTTCTGCATCAACCCAAACATTGTCCAAGGGACCCGCACTGATCACCGCTTGAGCAGGGGATAAATAGCCACCTTCACGCACGTTTAAGCTCGCGATAACGCCATCAGCAGGCGCTTTGATTTCAATGGTTTGCGATGCTTTACCGCTACGAGTAATGGATTTGATTTGAGCGCGGTCAACCCCAAGCGTTACCAAGCGTTCGGTCGCGCCTTTTACAAGACCTTTGCGGCCAGTGCGGTACGCATTTAGCAATTCTTCTTGTGCTTTAACCAGTTCAGGAGAGTAGAGCGTGAAAAGCACATCGCCTTTCTTCACTTTCTCACCCACAGCATTGATGTAGAGTTTTTCTACCCAACCCGCCACACGAACGTTGGTTTGCCATAACAGACTTTCATCAAAGGCGATATAACCAACGGTTTCGATGCGTGGTGATAACTGCTGTAGTGTCGCGTTTGCGGTTTTAACCCCGAGGTTATTTTCTACTGAAGGGTCAATAGTCACTGTACCCGGAGCGTCTTGTTCACCGGATAGGTCTTCTGCGTAAACCGGAATCAAATCCATGCCCATTGGAGATTTACCCGGTTTGTCGCGTTTGTAGTTCGGATCCATTGGGGCAACCCAGTAAAGCGGATCATTAGAGCTTGCAGCAGATTCGCCACCCATCGCACTCATGTCGTGAGTCGAGCCCGTAAGAAAATGATTCGCACCAAACCCTAAAGCACCACCAACAATCAGCGAGATGGTTGCAACTTGTAATGTTTTCATTGTTTTACCTTATTTTCCCCTTCACATTTGACGCTACAGCGTTGTTGCCTGCTCTCGTTCACCCAAATCACATAGCAGATCTATGCTCATGGGATTCTCTCGTTTGCCGCCTAGCTGTAGCCCCAACTGTCTTGGGGAATCACAAATTAATATGTCGAAATAGAGCGAGCTTCTGGTGAAGCGACTTGGTAGTCGAAACCACCGAGTAGGGTGGCTAAATTGCTGTTTGCGATGTTGAGATCGGTCAGCAGACGTTGTTGCTCTAATTGCAGAGCCAACTCGTCAGTCGTGGCAGAAATCACATCGTTAAACTGCGCTGTGTTGTTTTGATAACCCCGCTCAACGGCTTGAATGCGCGCTTTCGCTTGAGGTAATAAGGTGGATTGATAACGTTCTAAGCGTTGGGTTAAGTTGCCGCGATCAACCAACAGAGTGTTCACCTTGGCATTCATCTGCGTCAGTAAGGTGTCCTTTTGTGATTGTGCCGCGCCAACTTGGTATTGAGCGGCCGCGAGATTGCGATCTTGGCGGTCACCCGTAAACAACGGAATGTCCATGGTGAGGTAAGCGCTGACCAAATCTGATGCTGGCTCACCCATCATGTTGTCGGCTTGGCGGTAGGCGTACATTACTTCGACGCCAAATTGTGGGTTGTAGGCTTGCTCAGCAATTTCCACCTGCGTTTTATTGGCAGAAATGCTGACGTCGGCCATTTTAACCATTGGGTGCTGACTAAGTTGTTGGTAGTGCTTGGTGGAACCCTGACTAGCAGCAAGTTTGCCGTTCAGTGTGTCCCAATTAAGTTGGTTGCTCGCGTGCAGAGCCTGTTCATTCGCCAACCAATCTGAACCCAACCATTCGGAGAGTTGAGAGATAAGACGACGTTGCATTTGTGCATTGGCTTGCAGTTTCTCATCCAACTTGCTGACTTGAAGTTGGGCGTTAAGCAGATCTTGCGCTTCACTCTTACCAATCGAATAGTTGGTTTGAATAAAGCTTTCCATCTCCTTCATCAACTTGCGGTTCTCAAGCATGATTTGCTCAGCGCGTTGCTGGTAACCAAGTTCTAACCAAAGTTGAGTCATGCTGTTGGCTACCTCAAGCTCACGAGCATGCACTTGAAGCCCAAGGCCGTCGGCTTGTTGATTGGCTTTCTTCTGCTGTAAATCAAGCGTAGAGCCACGCTCAAACTGTTGCATTAAACCAACGGAGATGTTGGTCATTGGGTCTTCATCGAATTTGAAGCTGTCGACAGGCAAGCCACCAAAACCTACTTTTAGTTTTGGGTCCATCAAGGTCGCACTCGCGACGCCCGTTTCACGCATGGCAGCAGATTGCGCTGAGTATTGCTTACGATTGCCATCGTTACTCAAAGCGACGTTGATCAGTTGGGCAAGCTTGGTCGTTGAAGCTCGCTCACTTGATGCGGAATTTTGCGCTGCGTGCGTCTCTTTACCTGCGGCGTTAACCAAGGTTGGCGCAGCGACCAGAGCCACCATAAAAATAGGTGCAGCTAAGCGGTATGGTTTGATATCCATAATCTAAATCCAGTGTTCGCCGGATCGATGGAGGTGCTGATTTTATTGCGGGAACAGTAAAGCCTTGTCACCTCATCGTTCAGGCGCATTAAAACAACCTGCGATACACGCGCAGGGTCGAATGCTAGGACGGATTTAGGCTATAGGAGGTCGGTATAGGTCGCGGCTGACGTGTACGACTGGGGAAGCAACTTCAGGAGTAATAGTTGCGCGATAGACGACGGGCATTGGGCTATTGATAGGATTCGGTAGGGGGACGAAAACTATCGTACACGCGGCAGTGCAGCAGGTATGAACCATGCCAGAGCCTCCACCACAGTTCATGCTGGTTTCTCTTGCATCGCCATCTTCGGACATAGAAGCGTCTGTCATGGAGACGTCCATCATGCCGGGCATACCGCAGTGTTCGCTGTCACTCATCATAGAAGGATGATGAGCCATGCCAGTAGACATCATTTGAATATTCATCAACGGCTCACTGTTCGCCACACTAGATACCAATAGTACTAGCGTCGTGAAGAGAGTTAACCAGATTGTATGCAGCGATTTTAAGTGCATACCTTTTCCCATGTGTTTGATGAAAATGATGAAAACCCTTCGATTCTAAAGGTTAACCTAAGGGTAAGGTCAATCATTTATTACTCTTATTATCAAAATAGTCCACCCCTACAGTTTTCGCACTTTCGAGGGAGTAAAACGTTTGTTAAACACCGAGTGTTGAAAGTTAGCGAAAGAAGCCCTCGCTTTTTATGACACGTGAAAAATGTGGTTTATAAGTTTTACATCACACTAACTTGTCTTACAAATGATTATCCTTATAGAATGCATGGTTTTACTTGTGCAGATTTGGATTTGCTTTGCTGCGGGGGTTGCATGATAGAAATTGTCATCGATGGAAAATATAGAATTGTAGAAGAGGGTCTAACCCTTTTAGAAGCAGCAAAAGTGTGTGGGGTCGAGATCCCATCGCTGTGCGGAATGAACAAAAGTAATGAAAAAGTACCGTGTGACTTGTGTGTGGTTGAAGTCGAAAGCGGCGGTACTAAGCGTGCGTGTGAACTCGAAGTTTACCGCGGCCTTAATGTGGTCACGCAATCAGAACAACTAAGCGAGCACCGCAGAAAAGCACTTAACCGCATCATGACGGACCATTACGCCGATTGTGAAGCGCCATGTAAAACCGCGTGTCCTGCGGGCGTGGATATCCAGTCGTACCTTTATCACATTGCACAGAACGATCATCAAAAAGCGATTGAAGTGATTAAGCGTACGCTTCCTATGCCACTATCGATTGGCCGTGTATGCCCAGCATTTTGTGAGAGCGAATGTCGCCGCTCGTTAGTCGATGAACCAATCGCAATTCGTCAGCTAAAACGTCACGCCGCGGATGCGGATTTGTCTGCGCATGAAGCCTACGTACCGGAAAAGAAACCAAGTAAAGGTTTGAACATTGCCGTCGTGGGCAGTGGTCCTGGTGGTCTAACAGCTGGCTACTACTTATCGAATGAAGGCTACGACGTTACGGTCTTTGAATCCATGCCAAAAGCGGGCGGTTGGTTGCGTTACGGTATTCCTGAATACCGTTTACCAAAAGACATTCTCGATAAAGAAATCGAATTGATGTGCCGCAACGGTATGCAAGTTCACACCAATCAAAAGCTAGGTGTGGATTTCACGCTTTCTCAATTGAGCGAAGAATACGACGCGGTGTGTTTGGCGGTCGGCGCGTCTCAAGCGGTCGAAATGCATTACACAGGCAGTGACCTTGAAGGTTGCTACTTAGGTGTTGATTACCTCAAAGATTACGTGACTGAGCAAAACTATGTAACGGGTCAGAAAGTCGCGGTGATCGGCGGTGGTAACACGGCAATTGACTGTGCTCGTACTGCGCGTCGTGCTGGTGCAGACACCACGTTGATTTACCGTCGTACCCGTGACGAAATGCCGGCAGAAGACTACGAGATTGTTGAAGCGGAACACGAAGGGGTGAAATTCCACTTCTTGACCAATCCTGCAGAAAACCTTGCCGATGAAACCGGACGCGTGAATGCGATTCGTCTAGAGCGCATGGCGTTGGGTGAGCCGGATGCATCTGGTCGTCGCAGCCCTAAACCAACTGGCGAGTTCTTTACCGAAGAGTTCGACACCGTGATTGCAGCAGTATCGCAAAAGCCAGATCTGAGCTTCCTCGAAGGCGAAGATTTGTCGATTCCACTTACGCGCTGGAATACTTCTGATGCCGATGAAAAGACCATGCACACCGGCACGGGTAACATCTTCAGTATTGGTGATTTCCGCCGTGGTCCAGCAACGGCAGTTGAAGCGGTGGGTGATGGTCGTGTTGCGGCAAAAGCAATAGACCTATTTTTGAATGGTGATATGGCGGATATGCCAAAGGCGGCGTTCAACTCACGAAAAGAGAAGAAGCTCTCTCAAGTCGATCCGCTTCACTTCGAGAACATCCAGAAAGTTGCTCGATCTATCATGCCTGAGCTGACTCCAGTACAACGCGAGCAAAGCTTCGCTGAAGTGGAGTTGGGCTTTGATAACGAAGAAGCAATGAAGGAAGCGGCGCGCTGTCTAGAATGTGGCTGTCAGGCAAATACTGATTGTGCGCTGCGTGATTACTCCACCGAATATGAAGCTGAGCAAAGCTTTGACTTCTCCTTGCAGATTAAATCACACCAAGATTGGCTAGATCTTCGTGCGAAAGACTTGCGTCATAAGTACGAAGTTGACCGCAGTTCTGAGTTTATTGAGTTTGATGCTAACCGCTGTATTAGCTGTGGTCAGTGCATCCAAGCGTGCCGCGACAAAGCCGTACACGGTGTACTGAACTTCGTGTGCGATAAACAAGGTCGTCCTGCATTACGTCCTGACGATCGTCCACACTTTGGAAGTAACAAGAATGGCTTAACCCTAATGGGTGATTCGAACTGCGTGCAATGTGGCGCGTGCGTTCAAGTGTGTCCAACGGGCGCAATGGTCGATAGTCGTGACCGTTCACAAGGTCGTACCGAAGATCTGAAAGCGGTCGACACCATTTGTACATACTGTGGTGTGGGCTGTAAGTTGACTATGTTCGTGGATGAAGCAACCAATACGATTCGTTACGTGAAGGGCGGTGACTCGCCAGTGAACCAAGGCATGCTGTGTGTGAAAGGGCGCTTTGGTTTTGATTTCATTGGCAGTGAAGAGCGTCTTACCACGCCATTGATTCGTAAAGACGGTTGGTTGCAGCCTGCAAGTTGGGAAGAGGCGATTCAACTGATTGCGAGCAAGTTCTCTGGCATCAAGCAAGATTTTGGCAGCAACGCATTGGCGGGTTTCTCTTCAGCGAAAACCACCAACGAAGACAACTACGCGTTCCAAAAATTTGTCCGTCGTGAACTGGGCACCAATAACGTCGACCACTGTGCGCGTTTGTGCCACGCATCGAGTGTAACCGGTCTTGAAGCGTCACTGGGTAGTGGTGCAATGACCAACGACATTCCAAGCATTAAGCACTCGGATGTGATCTTTATTATTGGTTCGGATACCACATCGGCGCACCCGATTATTGCTTCACATATCAAACAAGCAATTCGTCACCACGGCGCTCGTTTGATTGTGGCTGACCCGAAACGTGTCGATATGGCAGAGCATGCTGAGCTGTATATGGCGCACCGTCCGGGTACGGATGTGATGCTCCTAAACGGTGTCATGCAGCAGATCATCAAGAACGGTTGGTACGATCAAGAGTACATCGAAGAACGTGTCGACGGCTTTGATACCTTACTGCAAGAAGTGATGTCGCCAGCCTATAACCTCGATAAAGTGGAGTTGGTTACGGGCGTAAAAGCCGAAGACATTCAAGCAATGGCGCGCATGATCGGTACAGCAGATCGTACGGCTGTTTACTACTCGATGGGTATTACTCAGCACACGACAGGTCATGACAACGTGCGTTCTATCGCTAACCTGCAATTGCTGTGTGGCAACATCGGTATTGAAGGTGGTGGTATTAACCCACTACGTGGTCAATCTAACGTGCAAGGCGCGTGTGATATGGGCGCTTTGCCAAACAGCTTCCCGGGCTATCAAAAGGTATACAACCCAATTGTGCGTCAGAAGTTTGCGATTGAATGGAACGCACCAAATCTGCCTTCTGAGCAAGGTCTAACCCTGACAGAAATCATTGATGCGGCTTGCCATCGTGACGTTCGTGGTATGTACATCATGGGTGAGAACCCAGTGTTGAGTGACCCGAACCAAGCGCATGTGATTGAAGGTTTAGAAGCGCTCGATTTCTTGGTAGTTCAAGACATCTTCCTAACGGAAACCGCGCAATACGCGGATGTGGTTCTGCCTTCTTGCTCGTTTGCAGAGAAAGCGGGTCACTTCACCAATACGGAGCGTCGTGTTCAGCGCGTGAATCCGGTCGTAACGGCGCCGGGTGAAGCGAAAGAAGATTGGTGGATTATCCAAGAGATCGCCAATGCAATGGGTAGTGATTGGGATTACCACTGCGTGTCTGATATCACTAATGAAATCGCACGAGTGACACCTCAATACGCGGGTCTTCGTTGGGATGCCATTACGCCAAACGGTGTGCAATGGCCGAGCAACAAGAACAACCCTGCGGGTACTCGCATCATGCACCAAACCCAGTTTACTCGTGGTAAAGGTCAAATGGTGGGCGTACCGTTCCGTTATGCGGCTGAGCTGCCAGATGAAGAGTACCCACTTGTGTTAACGACGGGTCGCGTACTTGAGCAGTTCCATACTGGCACTATGACGCGCAAAACCAAAGGGTTGGATAATCTTGCTGGCCCTCGTGCGATGGTGAGCGTGGAAGACGCAGAAGCGCTAGGCATCAGTAATGGTCAGCGTCTGACGGTGTCTACACGTCGCGGCAGCATTGAGATTGATGCCTTTGTGACTAAGCGGATTCAAAAAGGTGTGGTGTTCATTCCTTTCCACTTTGTTGAATCGCCAGTCAACCGCCTAACGACAACGGCAACTGACCCGCATGCGAAGATCCCTGAGTTCAAGGTCGCTGCGGTTAAAGTGGAAGTGAGCGAGAAAACAACGCAGACAGAGTCTCTCGAAGATAGTTACCAACACGTTTAAACTCGGTGAGTCACGTTGTTGTCACTGACAATTTGAGCCTAGTTGATGGGCGGATAATCTAATCTTGATTTCCGCTCTCACTACATTCACTCGGATTGTCTTTTTCTTCAAACTCCTTTTACTTTTCTGTTATCACCGCGCTCCGGTTAGTTTTCCCTTCTTACTTCTTACTTCTTACTTCTTACTGTCTCTATGGCGTATTTTTGTTCAAGCCCATGATGAGAGTGCAATAAAGTTTGTTGTTGAGCTTGTCATAGAATTGACTGTCTCTGACTGTCCTCTGTTATTTGGGCAAGTTCTATAACCTAAACTTTGCTCGCTTCCTATACTGAATTAACGAAGCAAGATTTTTATAACAACAAGAGGAAGCTTGTATGACAAGAACAACCTCATTTGCACTCGTTTTATTACTTATGTGCGCATACTTTGGTTACAACCGTTATTATGTATACCCCCAGCAGTTGGAAACACAGGCGAAGTCCATGCTAATACAAATGGCAAATCGCGAAGAGTGGGTAGATGTGTTTGAGATGATGAATCGCGTAGACGCGCATAAGGGCCATTTGGAACTTGTTGCTGACGTGACATCCTCTGATGGTCAGCGTGCGTACAGTGAAGGTATTATCACGTACACGGATCGCGAAGGCGTTGTCTGTAAACAGGTAGTGTTCAACTTTAAAATAAACTCTTTGAAAAACTACAATATTTCCGATTTACGAGATTGCTCCTACGGTGAGTACTATTAATATTGTCTGAGAGTTGAGCTCGATAGCACAGTGTATGAATACAGAAACAAAAAATAGCCCTTCGTTGGGGCTATTTTTGTTTTTAAGGAATGAACGCAATATCGTGGGATTAGTCGAGTGATTTTTTGAAGCGAAATGAAGCGACAATAAGGCCGATAACGGTGAATCCAAGTAACCAAACTGTATCTCGCCATAGCTCTATTAGGTCTGCACCACGCAGCACCACACCACGAATAATTCGCATAAAGTGGGTGGCAGGCAGCGCTTCGGATATCCATTGTGCCGCGATGGGCATTCCTTCATAAGGGAACATAAATCCGGACAGAAGAATCGATGGCAAAAGAATAAACACCGTCATCTGCATTGCTTGAAGCTGCGTCGTCGCAATGGTGGATATCACCAAACCTAAGGTTAAACTCGCGGCGATAAACAGCAGCGTACCAAACAGTATCTGACTAATGGCGCCGTTTATCGGCACACCAAATATCCAGTGCCCCAAGCCTAAAATGATAAACACCTGTATCAGACCAACAAAGATGTAAGGGATGATCTTCGCCACCATGAGTTCTATGGAGTGGATTGGCGTAGTAATCAGTAACTCTAAATTGCCACGCTCCCGTTCTCGAACAATGGCTGCACTGGTGAACAAGATCATCGTCATGGTTAGAATCACGCCCAACAAACCAGGGACAATGTTCACCGCTGAGCGCCGACTCGGGTTGTAATACAGCGCAACTTCAAAGGTTTTGGTTGGAGCAGGACGTATCTCAAAATCAAAATCCGTTAACGGCATGGTTTGTAGCGAGAGAATCGCAGAACTGATCATGGTGTCTGAACCATCCACAATCCACTGGCCAAGTTCTCGACCTTGCACCATACGTTGGGTTAAGTCGCTAGGCAGAATTAAAGCCGCTCGTACCAAGCCGTCTTGAATGGCTTGCTCGGCTTCTGTTGCGGTAGCGAAGGTTTCAACCACATCGACCACTTGCGTTACTTTAACGGACTCGGTAATCACGCGCCCGGCGGTACTGCCACTTTGATCAACGACACCAACCGGAATATTGCGAATATCGGTATTAATAGCGAAGCCGAACAGCAGAAGCTGAATTAGCGGGATCATCACGACCATGCCAAAGGTAATGCGGTCACGTGAAAGCTGACGGATCTCTTTGATCATTACCGCTTTCATACGGGCAATAGATTTCATCATTGGCGACCTTCTCCCGTCACGCTGACAAACACATCTTCCAAGCTAGGACGAGCAATGTTCATCTCGCAGCCATCAAGCTCAGGAAAGGTTTGGGTTAACCATTCGATCGGTTCTTCGATGTGCTGGTGGATCAAAATGCGTAAGCGAATGCCGAGCTGTGCGGCCGAGCGCACCTCTTCACGCTGAATGACTTTCTCTTTTAGCTCGCGTAAGTTATCCGCTTTGACTTCGACGATGTTAACGCCCATTTGCGCCATGAGTTCTTCTGGCTCACCATCGGCGCGGATTTCCCCCGCTTCCATAATAGCCAGACGATGGCAACGCTCTGCTTCATCCATGTAATGCGTAGTGACCAAAATCGTCGTGCCTTGGTCAGAGAGATCAAACAACTGCTCCCAGAAATCGCGTCGGTTTTCTGGGTCAACCGCAGATGTGGGTTCATCGAGAAACAACAGTTCTGGTTTGTGCATGGTCGCTGCGGCGAGAGACAAGCGTTGTTTCTGGCCGCCACTCATTCCGCCGACGCGCTGTTTACGCAACTGGTCGAGACCGTAGGTGGATAGTTGTTCTTCGATGCGAGCTTTTAGGGCCTTGGTTTCCATACCAAAGATTTGTCCAATAAACTCAAGATTCTCTTGAACCGTCAGATCATCATAAAGCGAGAACTTTTGCGTCATGTAGCCAATCTTGAGGCGCAGAAGCTCAGATTGTTTTGGGATCTCTAGCCCGAGTACATCGACATTGCCTTCGCTTGGGCTAAGTAAGCCAGTTAACACACGAATAGTTGTCGATTTGCCACAGCCGTTAGGACCAAGAAAACCATAAATACTGCCTTTGAGCACATTAAGCGTGATGTTGTTGATGGCGGTGAAGTCACCAAACTTCTTCACCACATTTTCAGCTTGAATCGCGTATTCGGTCATTGGCTTACTCCACCAAATCCACTTGCGCTGGAATACCCGAAGGCAAGGATTGTGCGGAGTCTTGTAGGTCGACTTCTGCTAGGTACATCAAACGCGAGCGTTCTTCCTCGGTGAGCGCGAAATAAGGCGTGAATGAAGGCTCAGTCGCAACCCAACGAACGGTGCCGCTATAAGGTTGCTCAACGCCATCTACATGCACGTTAACCGTTTTACCCGGCACAAAGTTGACTCGATAATTGGCAGGAACATAAACACGGGCGTATGGGACGCGGCTCGCTTGAATTACGGCAACAATGCCATTCACAGGAACGCGTTCACCAAGGTTAAACGGTAGGTTATCTAACAAGCCATCTCGCGTGGCCGTGATGGTGAGTTCTGCCAGCTTTTGTTCTTGCAGTGCTACATCGGCTTTTGCAGCCATGAGTGCGGCTTTCGCTTGTTCAATATCTTCAGGACGAGAGCCAGCCGTCAGTTTGCTGAACTCTTCTTGTGAGGAGTCTAGCTCTGCACGGGCAGAATCTCTGGCTGCTAAAGCGGTGTCTTTTTCTGATTGGCTGATGAGTTTTTTACGAACTAACTCCGCTTTACGTTGGTAGTTCTTTTGCGCTTCAATCAATTGAGCTTCCGTTCTTGCAACACGTGCTTGCGCTGCGGCAATGTCTTCTGGTCGCTCACCATTGGTCAATTTCAAAAGATAAGCGTCAGCCTTGGCTTGTTCGGCTACGGCGTGAGCTAAAACGGCTTCTTGGTTCTTTGTATCGAGCTGAACCAGCACTTCTCCTTCGGTGACTTGGCTGCCTTCCTTGATGGGTAGGGCACGAATTATCTCGCTAGAGGTGGCAGTAAAAGTTACGCGGTCACGCTCAAGCGTACCAAGGGCTTGCTGTCCATCATCTTTGGAACAGGCAGTTAAAAGAGTCAGGGCTAGGGTGCCAAGAATGATTCGCTTCATCATGCGACGCTTCCTCTAAGAAGGTGAGCTTGAACTCGTATCAAGCTATAGAAGAGTATGGGACTGCATTCAGTGTAACGTGAGTCAGTTTTGTCCGGCTAGGAAGTTAATTCCTTCAATATTCATCAATTGATTAATTATTGAAGCTGGCTTGATCCTGCGGAAGCCGTGCTTTACTTGGCTCTTTTAAGTTGATTACATGAATATCATTTAAACAAAAATCTTGCCTTTCATGTAGAGCACGCCGTCGCCAGATACTCTTACTTGTTCGCCAGTAACTTCACAGTGCAAAATGCCTCCGCGCTGAGAAGCTTGGTAAGCGACCAGTGATGTTTTGCCTAACGCTTCTGCCCAGAACGGTGCTAACCCAGCGTGAATCGAGCCAGTTACGGGGTCTTCGTCACCACCATTTGCAGGCCAAAAGTAACGAGATACAAAGTCTTGTTGATCGCCTTTTGCGGTAACGACCACATCGTAAGGAGCGAGTGTCTTGAGGTGCTCTGAACGGTATTGAACCTCAAGTACCTCCTGCTGGTTGCCGACCACCACGAAATACGCTTGAGGGCTAAGCAGTACGCGTTCCACATCGCAACTTAGGCCTTCAATCAATGCCGAGGGAATATCAGAAACGGCTTTTGGAGGACGAGCAGGGAACGTCATCTCGATCTTACCTTGCGCATTCTTCTCTACGGTGAGGGTTCCTACTTCCAGAGTATGAAATTCAATCGTGCCATTAATGCCAAACTCATCAAACAGCACTAACGAAGAGGCCAGTGTTGCGTGTCCACAGAAATCGATTTCAGTAATCGGAGAGAACCAACGAATCTCATATCGGTTTGCGCCAATGGATTTTAGAAAGGCCGTTTCCGATAAGTTGTTTTCTGTCGCGATATTTTGCATCAATTCTGGGGCTAGCCATTCCACTAACGGTATCACCGCTGCTGAGTTGCCTTTGAATTGCGTATCGGTGAAGGCGTGCACCACGTAGATATCCAATTCCATTTCCCTTCCTTATTCCGTGAGCGCTTAATTAGCATAAACCAAGTGCAATTAAGAGAGTAAGAAATTTGTGTTAGAATCTTAAAGTGTCAAAATTATAGATTATTTTGTTTTTTTTGATACTTACTGACAAGGATTCGGACTGCTGGGTACTTACACTAGTGTTGAATTCATTGAAAGGAAGAAAAACATGAAAGCGATCTACAAATCAGTTTTGGCATTGAGTGTTTTTGCGGTCGGTTCTGCCCATGCATTTGAACTCGTGAGTAGAGATATTCAAGAAGGCCACCCGATGGCGAAGACGTTTGAATACTCTGGTTGGGGATGTGATGGCGGGAATCAATCACCACAATTGATGTGGAAAGAAGCTCCAAAGGGCACAAAAAGTTTTGCGATCACCGTGTATGACCCCGATGCACCAACAGGCAGTGGTTTTTGGCATTGGATAGCGTTTAATATTCCATCCACCGTTAGCGAGCTACCTCGAGGCATTGATATGAACAAGTTAGGCGGTAAAGAATCTCGTATTGACTACGGCACAACGGGGTTCGGCGGCGCGTGTCCTCCTAAGAATGATGGGATGCATCGTTACCAGTTTACGGTGTGGGCATTGCCAACTGAAGAACTGAATTTGGATGAAAACACGCCACCAGCCATTGTAGGGTTTACTTTGAATAGTGTTGCTTTGGGTAAAGCGACATTAACCACGACTTACACGCGATAATTGAATATAAGGGGAGAGAATGGGTCACCAATATCAGGTTACGCTGTTTCGTGCGGAGCAGCAGCAGAAGCTTCGTAATGTCAGGATTCACTCCCCAAGCATTATTCAGATTGTTAAGGGGAGTAAACATCTTTTCTGGAAAGACGAAGTACTCGACATCCATCATCCAAATATCATGCTTTGTGAAGCAAATGCATCCCTAAATTTTGAAAATCTTCCTCTACAAGGGCGATTTCTTTCTCGAATGTTCAGTTTTCACTGTGTGCCTAGCGATGAAATGTTGGAGCTAAGCATGAGCAACGCATTAGGAAACTATGTACCCGTTGTTGAGACAGATAAAGCATTGCAAGCGACGTTAAATGCTTTGTTTTCGTTTGAGCGGGAAAGCTTAAGTGAAGCGACACAACGCTATTGGATTATGGGCCTATATCAGCAGCTAGCTGAGAGAGGGTTATTGCATCGGTTGTTCTCGAGTTCACATATCTCTTTTAGTCAGAAACTTAGTCGTTACTTATCGCGCTCTCCAGGGGAGGAGCATCCATTAGATATGGTCGCGGGGCACTTTGCTACGAGCCGAGCAACATTGATACGAAAACTGAAACAAGAAGGTACCCAGTATCGTGAAGTATTGGCAGAAGTGCGCTTAAATCACGCACTTTACTTGATGCAAAATGGCTCGTATAACGTTGCTATGCTCGCACAGTTGTGTGGTTATCAGTCAGAGGGGCGTTTTAGCCAACGCTTTAAAAGTAAGTTCGGCCTAACGCCCAGCGAGTATATTAAAACGGTAGTGAGTTAATGTTTTACCGCTTTTTTATTTTTTGTGCTTTTTAGGTTAGCCATAATATTTGGCTTTCATTCGCAATGCTACGTTCACCAAAGCAATCAATACAGGCACTTCGATCAGTGGACCAATGACACCAGCAAAAGCTTGGTCTGAGTTTAGGCCAAACACCGCGATAGAAACCGCTATTGCCAATTCAAAGTTGTTGCCTGTTGCCGTGAAAGCAATCGATGCGTTTTTGTCGTAGTCGATGCCCATTTTCTTACCAACGAAGAAGCTGACAAAGAACATCAACACAAAGTAGATAGCCAGTGGAATTGCTACACGGAATACATCCATTGGCAGTTCAAGAATCATTTCACCTTTCAAGCTGAACATCAGTACGATGGTTGCAAGCAGGGCGATAAGCGTAATTGGTGAAATGCGTGGGATGAACACGTCGTTGTACCATTGTTCACCTTTCGCAGCGACCAGCCATTTACGGCTTAGGAAGCCCGCTAGGAATGGGATACCAAGGTAAATCAGAACGCTTTCCGCGATGTCCATCATCGAGATATCAACCACGAAACCTTCGTAACCAAAGACTGGTGGCAACACAGTGATGAACAACCATGCCATCACACTGTAAGTCACGATTTGGAAAGCGCTGTTTAGTGCAACTAGGGCTGCGCCGTATTCTTTGTTACCGCCACCGATATCGTTCCAGACAAGCACCATCGCAATACAACGAGCAAGACCGATCAGAATGATACCAACCATGTAACCCGGATGATCACCTAGGAAAGTCAATGCAAGGATGAACATCAAAATAGGGCCGACAATCCAGTTCATGACCAAAGACAGCGTGATCGCTTTTTTGTCTTTCGTCACAGTGCCTAGCAGGTTGTAGTTCACCTTTGCGAGTGGCGGGTACATCATCAAAATCAAACCAATCGCTAGCGGTACGTTTGTGCTACCAACTGACATTGACTCGTTCCACTCAGCAACTTGAGGGAATGCTGCGCCAATACCTACACCGATTGCCATTGCAACAAAAATCCACACCGTTAGGTAACGGTCCAAGAAGCTCATTTTGTCGCTGGCACTATTTAAAACTTGAGTAGTCATAGTGTTCTCTTATTCGTTTATCGTCGAAAGGCGATAGTTAAAGGTATAGTTTATCTCTGCACGCCTGAACAGCGTGCAAAGGGCATTAATCAAATAACTTGGAAAATCCTAGATTGAACTGATCAAACGCGTCGCGTTGAATGCGGTAACACACCTTAGGTGGGTTTGGCTCGGCGCTGATAAAGCCTGCTTGCTTTAGAATACGCAAGTGCTCGGAAACAGTAGATTGCGCAAGACCCAGTTCAGAAACCAAATCACTGTTCAAACAACCGCCCATGGTATCGAGCGTGTGCAGGATATGCAGAATGCGCAAACGTGCTGGATGCGACAAAGCTTTTGCTTGCGCTGCTAGAGTTTGTTCTTTCTCGAGCTGTTGTTGCGTTGTCTGAAAAACGACTTCGCACGTGTCCTTGCACTTATCACTCATTCGCTGGCCTTAATAGTTAATCGTCGAATTGCGATAAAGTGTACGCCTGCTCTGTGGAAGATGCAACAAATCGATGAAAAAATTAATCGGGAAATAACGATGAATAAAAAGTTGAAAAAATATCTCTTTTAAAAACAGTAATATAATCAAAATTCAAGTAGGTTACTAAAAGTTAACTAATTGCACTATATTTCTAGGTTACCATAATAAACCACATCCGACGCACAATGGTTATTGCGTCATCTTGTGAACTTATTTAAAGGTAATCCCATGAGCAACGTACTGATCATCAATGCACACGAACCATCACCATACTCAGAAGGTCGTCTAAACGCTTCTCTTGTCGACAAAGCACAGACGCTTCTGCAAGCAAAAGGCCATGAGGTTCGCGTTGTGACAATGCAAGATGAGATCAACGTAGATGAGCAACTCGCACACTTTGAATGGGCTGATCGCGTGATCATCCAAAGCCCAATCAACTGGATGTCTGTGCCTTGGTCATTCAAAAAATACATGGACGACGTGTTTACTGCGGGTATGGGCGGCGCACTGTGTGCATTCGATGGCCGTAGCGCAGAAGAACCAAAGAAAAACTATGGTACAGGCGGCACTCAAACCAACAGCAAATACATGCTGTCACTGACATTCAACGCGCCAGAAGAATCGTTTGATGATGAGAACGAATACCTATTCCAAGGTAAAGGCGTGGACGATTTGATGTTCCACATGCACGCTAACTTCCGCTTCTTTGGTATGTCAGCACTGCCTACATTCGCTTGTTACGACGTGATGAAGAACGCAGATATCGAAAACGATTTTGTTCGTTTCGAAGCGCACATTAACGAAAACTTCTAATCCTTTTAGAAACATAGTGCGAACTGAATGATGAATTGAGATGGACTGCTGCATGCGGTCCATTTTTATTTGTTTGCGGCGAGGTGACGTTTTTATTACTCTAAAGCACTAAATGTATCTAGCTTACTTTTCGTTACCTAGATTAGGTGCGTATCTTGAGGTGTATTGTGGAAAGCAGAATCAGTGTAGATAGCAAAGGTCGTAAGTCAGTGGCGAACGTATGTGCGGAGCCATGTGCTATCGAGAAAGGGATGCGTCTAATTGGTGGTAAATGGAAAGGCTCTTTGATTTTTCATTTGAAAGACGGCCCAGTTCGTTTCAATGACTTAGCACGCATGCTAGGCGGCGCAAGCAAAAAGATGATCGACCAGCGCCTCAAAGAGCTAGAAGCGGAAGGTATGGTGGTACGCAAAGTGATCAGCGATCGCCCAATTGCAGTCAGCTATGAGCTAACAGAGTTCGGCCGTACCGCACTTAAGATTCTTGATGATTTGCGAATTTGGTCTGAAAAGCATCAAATTGAGCTTCGTTAAGACCAAAGTAGTTAATCGCAAACGTCACTCTCTTTTGAAAGCTGATTAACAATACATCGCCGTTTATACCCAAGTAACTTAGATGTGCTTTATTCAAATCGTAATTTGTTTCGTAAAACAACGTACTCTTTCTAGTCAGGCATATCGAAGCTACTTGAGCATAATCGTACTTTTTAACTTTTTGATTTTTAGTTATTATTTTATCATGCTTAATAAGTTGTAGAATAAATCACTCACTTCAGTTGAATTTAAAAAAGCACTATTTAATTCCAGTTTCTTTTCAAAATCGGAATATTTATCGAATTCCTCTTTCTCAACTAAACCTATTGGTGAGTTGTCGTTAACGTGGCTTTCATATTTTTTGATGGTATATAATTTAGACTTTTCGTCAAAATATTGAATTATCTTAATGTTAACGTCAGGTCTCTCCGTATTATACGTGATCGTAATTTTTTCATAATCTTTATTAATCGGAGTCGTAAGCCCTGTAGGGTAGATGATTTTAAACCTATTAATGTCATTCTTCTTCGTGCTTTTATAATGTTTTGAGTATGAAAAGTTTTCAATTGCACTTTTAGTGACGATAATTGACTCACCTTTCTTTAAACCGTATTCGGTACATTCATAATCGTCGACAACCGTAGAATTTCTTTTCTTTTCAATCAGGTAGGACATAGTTGCAGATGTCCCTCCGTGTTCCAGTTTTTGTTGGTTTACAGAACAATAGAAATGACCTTTGTCCACCGTCATTGCGTTGACTTGTTCCGGATTTGAAATGGTGGGATGTATATCTTTTGCTGGATCGTTGTCGCTTCCTCCTGAACCGCATCCAACTAATCCGATACAAACGGCCATATAAAGCAAAGAGATTTTATTCATACTGTATTTCTCAATTAAGATGTGTGATTGCAAATAACGATTAATTACATTTTTATAAAGTGAAATGTTTTTTATTTTAATTGAACGGTGTTTTATTGGTAATTTAATCGTTTGCTTTTATTTTGTCTCTTACGGTATCTATGTTTTCATTTATGGTATGAATTATTAGATTTGCACAATTGTGAGTTGCAATAGGATAATAATCGCTAGCCAACTACTTGTGTAGGTACCGTTATGATTTATATATCCGTTAAGTCTAAGTTTTTAGTCTTAATTTCATGTATTTATCGCGAAAGTGACTTAGAAGTAAATAACTAACGTTGTTTGAGGGGAGCCTGGGCTTCACTGATCTTGTTTTTCATCAAGGCGTTGTATAATGAACAAGGACTCTATTTCCAACTTGTTGATACATATCAGATCTCACGGATCTGATATGCATTCCAAGTTATTCTCACTAAGGCAAGAATCTTAGCTTATTTAAGGATAGAAAGTTTACTTGGGTGTAGAAGATATTAGTAATCCAATGTGCCACGGATAGGGTAGTTATTGTTTGGATCGCGAATCCATGCCAATCCGCGTGATAGCGCGCCAAGCTCAGGGCGAACAAACGGGTTGTTTGAAATATCCACCACGTGTAAGTCGCCGTGTTCATTCACCACAAACAGACCTGGTTCTGCGAAATTATGATCGGTTTCCTGTTCAGATCGAGGAATAGATACATACAAGCCTAGCGTTTTCATTTGTTCTTCGGTCAGGCCGTAAGCGATAGGGAAGCTGATTTCGAGTTTCTCTAGATGCCCCTCTAGCTGTGCTTTTGAATCGCCAGAAACGGCAAGAATATCGACGCCAGCATCAGCGAAAGCCTGTTTGTAACTCTCAAGCTCGTTGAGGTACTTAGTACAAAGAGGGCAGTGTTTACCACGATAAACGAATACTGCTTGCCAAGTCGCATCACCTTGCGGCTGACCCAACGTTACGCTTGAACCATCTAGCAAAGTGGCTTGAAGATGAGGGAAGCTGTCGCCCGCTTTAAGTTTCACTGAAGTTGCCATATTGACTCCCGAATTGGTGGTGTATATCCATGAATGCCCCTTTCTCAACAAAGCGATTGGGGGATGAGACTTCAATGTAGACTCTGTTTTGCTGTGTTTCAACTAGTTAACTTTTAGTAACCTGCAATAAGGTAGTAGAGTGCAAAAGATGAAAAAGCAGAACTTAAGATACAACGAAGTGGGGGTGTAGTATCAGGAGCTAAGTTCTGCTTGAGGTTAGGCTATGACCACTGGAACATATCGTTAAGATAAACCAGAGTCATCACTTCTATTTTATTACTCGATTGAGCTAGGCGTTGCTGAAAAAAGTACGCCATCATTGGCTTCTTCATTTCTTCCTCCTTTACGCTGACGAGTAAATTATGTGTATAAAAGGGGATATAAAAAAGAGAGTGCTTTTGTTGGCTTTTTTCCTAATAACGTAAATATATGGGGCTTTAAAGCCGAATTTGGAGGTTAATTGTGGAAAAGGGGAACAGATAATTAGGAAGTTTTCTTATTTTATTACCGCCAACTTAAGTAAACTATTCCTATCCACAAACTTCACAGATCTAAGGTTGATTCAGTGTCTGATCTCAATTTGTTTCGCTATTACCAACGATTACTCTCGTTTAGCGTTGGTGATGAAACAAAAACCACGTTACAGGACATTGCCGACATCATGTTCACTTCTTCTCGGCATGCTCGTAGCCTGCTAACGCAGATGCAGCAGAAGGCGTGGTTGAGCTGGCACCCGAAAGCTGGGCGGAACCAACGATCGACTCTTATTCTGAATATGGAGTTAGACGTTTTAAAAGAGAGCTTGGCTCTTGAACGTATCAAGTTAGGCAAGTATGAAAAAGCACTGGCGATATTAGATGAAGACGAAATGGCATTTGGCCGTTTGTTAAAAACAACGTCTGGTGCTTCTGTTCAAGAAGGACAGCTCAATATTCAATTAACCTATAAGCGAATGTTTGAGCGCGTCGTTCCACATCAACTTCAGCGTAGCAGCGAACGTTTCTTATTAAGGCAAATCTATTGTTGCTTAGTTTCGAGTGATCACAATGGGAAAGTGCAACCAGAACTCGCACATCACTGGCGTTATGACGAAGACACCTACGAATGGACTTTCTACCTTCGTCCAGGTCTGACTTTTCATAATGGTAATTCCATTGATGCAGAAACAGTGGTTAGCTTGTTTGCAAAATTGAGTTCACTACAGTATTACGAAAAAGAATTGGCACATGTCGCTAACATCACTGCGCCAACGCCATTGAAAGTTGTTTTTAAGCTTAATCGAGCTGACTTGGGCTTTGCTGGACTTATTTCTGGGGTGAAATACGGCATTCAACCAGTAAGCCAAGTTAACGTAGCGAATAACAAGCTGGTGGTCGGAAGTGGCCCATTCTCTGTTGTCGAGCACAATGAAAGTCGTTTAAAACTGCAAGCATTTAATGGTTACTACGCATGTAGAGTTCTAACGGATTTGGTGACTATCTGGATTGTTAATGACGAGCAAATGGAGAACCCGTCATTGGCAGCAAATACGTTGCAAAGGGATGCTTCGCCCGAGGAGGATTTGTGTGGACACTATATGTCGACGCAAAACCGAGAAAACTCATCGGCGAGCAAGCGTAGCCGAATAGAAGATGGTTGCTTATTCACCTTATTTAATCAGCACGCTAAGCACAAACTCTCTTTAGCGCAGCGCCGTTATATTAGTGAGCTAATTCAACCTGAGCACTTGGCCGAAGTGATGCGCCGCGAGAATATTGTGTTTGGGAGTATACCCGCTTATAACCTGCTACCAGGTTGGAAGCCAGTGCTCCGTCCGTTCAGTGAGCCGCTTAAGTTACCTAAACACATTACGATAGCAGGATATAACTATACCGCATTGCGTCGCTGTGCGCGGGCTATTTCTAATCGTTTGGCGAGTGTTGGCAGTAAAGTAGAAATTGTTATGTATTCCTACCGTGAGCTGAACGAGAAGGCTAAGAACGGTGAGCTAAATGAGACAATGGTCGTAACGAACATAAACCTAGATGATAATCGTCATGCCTCAGCGTTCACGAACTTCTTCAGCAACGCTGTGCTATTCCACACTTTGGGAGAAAAGAACGCACAATGGTTAGATGAACAACTACAGAGAGTCAGATCTTTCGTTCCACTTGAGGACTACCTTAATGCATTGGAGCCAATTTCATCGACGTTGATCAGCGAGTATTGGATTGCACCTATGTTCCACCATACACAAACTTTGCGCTTCCAAGGTGTATTAGAAGACGTTGCTTTAACCAATTGGGGTTGGCCAGATATCCGCTCGGTGTGGTCGGCAGATTAACTACCTTAGTTATTTAGCAAAGTGCTGCTTCACGAATTCAATGAAGGCTCTGGTTTTCGCCGATTGATAGATAAGTTGTGGGTACACCAAGTAAACCGCGTTGTGCTGGTGGTCGGTTTCTTCCGATAAAACCTGCATTAGACGACCATGTTCAACGTCTTGTTCGACAAAGTAACTTGCTAACCGAGCAATGCCATTGCCAGACAGGGCTGATTCTTTGAGTAAGCGGTTTTCATTGCTTGAAAGCCAACCTTGGGTTTGAACTGTTCCCGTTTTTAACGGCCACTCTTTTTGATGCAATGTGGTTAAGCATTGGTGCTGTTTTAAATCCGCTAACGTCTCCGGCGTACCTTCTTCTTGCAGATACTGAGGAGAGGCAACCAGCCAGTGGTGGTAGTCCAAAAGGTGATGCGCAATCATATTCTCGGGCGGCGTTCTTGTTGCTCGAAACGCAAAGTCGACGCTGGTTTCCGTCAGATTAAACGCTTGATAGCTAGAAAGAATCTCGAACTCTACGTTTGGATGTAAAGCGCGAAACGCCACACACAAATCATGCAGCACCGCTTCGGCAAACATCTTGGGAGCAGTAAGACGAATCAGACCGTCTACTTGCTCAGATTGCTGACTTAAACTCTTTTCCATTTCCATTACGCGGCGTTTGAGATCTTCCGCTTGTGCAAAGATCGATTCACCTTCTGCCGTCAATCTCACGCTGCGTGTGGTTCGAACAATCAAAGGCGTGGCGAGTTCCGATTCCAATCGCTTGATTTGTTCCGACAGGTAACTTTTAGAGATACCAAGTTGCTCTGCTGCTCTAGAAAAGTTGAGTGTTTGAGCCACTTCAGCAAACAGCATCAGTTTTTCGATTCTCTTATAATCTGCCATCTTTATTGCTCGCTTTAATTGTTCGGTAACGAGGATAATGAATTCGATTTTACGGTATTAAACTAATTTTTACGAACGGTAAGATGGTTCGAGTTAATTTAAGAAATTGAAGATGCAGAAATCGGAAAAGTGAGAATAACGATGAACAATCCAACACTACCGCTCGCCAAAACCTTACCTAACGTTAGCCGCTTGGTCTTCGGCTGTATGGGACTTGGAGGGGAGTGGAATCGCAACCCATTAACCGCCCAAGATGAAAACCAAGCTTATGCCGCTGTAGAGGCAGCATTAGAGGTTGGCATCAATCTCTTTGATCATGCGGATATCTACAAATTCGGTAAGGCTGAAGAAGTGTTTGGGCGCATCTTAGCCAATGACTCAACCTTACGAGAACGAATGTATCTGCAATCAAAGTGCGGCATCCGTCTAGGAGATGAGCAAGGTGTTAAGCAGTATGACTTCTCTGCCAAATGGGTGACGGCTTCTGTTGAGGGCATTCTTGAACGCCTTGGCGTGGAAAATCTTGATGTTTTGATGCTGCATCGTCCTGATCCTTTGGTTGAATTTGAAGAACTGGGCACAACGCTAAAAGCCCTGAAACAAGCTGGCAAAGTTAACCACTTCGGTGTTTCTAACATGAACAGTGCTCAAATTGACCTTCTTCAACAAGCAACGGGCGAAGTTGTTGTGGCGAACCAGTTGGAAATGAGTCTGGCTAAGTCTGACTTTATTAAGCAAGGCATGGGGCTTCCTTCGTCGGAATCTGACTACGTTGCGGGAACACTGGAACATGCCCGTAAGCATAATATCCAACTGCAAGCGTGGGGCAGTATGGCGCAAGGAAGATTCTCAGAGCGTGGTTTACATTCTGATGATCACAACACCAGACAGACGGCGGAGATGGTGATGGCGCTAGCAGCTGAATATGGCGTGTCGTCTGAGGCGATTGTTTTAGCCTTCCTAACGCGTCACCCAAACCAAATTCAGCCTGTTATTGGTACTGCAAACCCACAGCGTATTCGCGCTTGTGCTCAAGTAGAGAACGTCACGCTATCACGTAGCCATTGGTATGGCTTGTTCGAGAAAACCCTTGGTCATGAGATCCCGTAGGAGAGAAAAATGAAATACGTACAAGTTCAAACTCTGATTCAAACGGCATTGGAAATTGCGACTGCTCGCAAGCAGAACATTGCGGTTGCCGTGGTTGATACACATGGAGAATTGCTCGGTTTTGCCCGAATGGATGATGTGAGTGTGCAAGCAGGTTTGTTGGCACATAACAAAGCTTACACCTCGGCTAGAGACCGTCAGCCTAGCGGCAATCTGGGTGCTTGGGCTCGTGAGACGGGTAAGCAGTTGAGTTATTGGACTGACCCGAAGATCACAGGCTTTATGGGTGGTGTACCTGTAGAACAAGAGGGGAAAGTCGTCGGTGCAATTGGTATCAGTGGTTTGGCTGAGCAAGATGATGAAGCACTTGCGATGGAAGTATTAAACGCGCGTTGAGTATAATGTTTATCAGTAGGTGTGATGCTTTGTCCCGCTTTGTACTCACTGTAGGGACTCAAGTTCACAGGCTTCGTCGAGTCACAGTGCTATCTAATAGCCTGAAGTAAGCAGAAGTTGAAATCGCGAACTATGATTAATTTATTTGAAAGCTTTGAGGCCTAAATATGTTTCATAAGGTATTCGTTTCGCTATTTTTTGTTCTCCTCTCAGGCTGTGGTACGAGTGACAGCGCGTTAAAAGAGAGCGGTTATGATGAAGCTTATATCCAAGGCTTTCATGACGGTCGGCATAGTGGTATGCAAGAGGCAGGGAATGATTTTGAACACTATATTAAGGACGAAACAAGGTATCAAACCGACTCAGATTATCGACAAGGCTGGGATGCTGGTGAGGTAGAGGGTAACAAGTTACAAAAGCAGGCGACCGCGATAGGACAAGGCATGATTGATAATTCGTATGAAGAACGTGATGTCTTTGATCCTGATAAAGTGGCGAAAGATGCAATAAAAGGCGTTGATACATCGGAATTAAAAAGCCTAGAGTAACGGACTGATATAAAGAATAAAACTCGTCATTTGACGAGTTTTATTTTTGTCTAAACGATTCATGTTTCAACGCTCAACAGGACATTCACGTTTGGGTATGAGTAATGTGGTTAATCACCTTTCTTGTTCTTTTGTTCAAGGATTAACGATAACAGGCGAACGAGCAGGGACTGAGCTTCCGGTGAGAGCAATCGCGCCACGGCCGTTAAGTCATTTGCTGTGACATGCTGAACATCACGTACATCTAAGGCAATATCTAGGTCAGTCAAATGAAGCGAACGCAATATGGCACGATATTGTGAGAGTTTAAGATCGGACTCTCCGCGCTCGATCCTTTGATATGTTTTTACGCTCATTCCAGCGATGTTTGCCATTTGCTCACGGGAGAGGCCATTCGATTTTCGTCTTGCGATCAGTGCTTGAATTATAGGGTCTACCTGCATGTGCTCTCCTGAAAGGACAGTTTTGACCTAAACGGAGCAAGAAGTGGACCAGTTTAACCACCACATATTTACCTGCTTTGCAATCAGTATAAAAATAACTGTCTTATAAAAACGTAAATATTTTAGTCAGTTATTAACTCAATGGAAAAGTATCAATCATACAAATCAATAGAAACGAAAGCTTCTATTCGCAAAATGCAACGCATTTTAGATCATTTATTTAGTGAAATTGATCAGCAACATCGTGAGACTAAAGAGAATGTTGTGACACTGATTCAACAGTCACAACAGCGATTGATGAACTACAAAGAGCTTTACCTTCACAAAGAATCGATAAGTGAAGTAGAGCTGCGGATGGCGCATGAAAACATGAGTGAGACTGAGAAGCAGGTCGCCGATATGGGTATTCCAGTGTTAACTTATATCATTGGCGCGCTAGATAAAGCGTATTAACACAGTCGTAAAGTCGGGCGATACAAGATTTACGCAATTTCGATCAATTGATGACATCTAAAGGAAAGGATGCAAATGCTGGGGAACCACACCCAGCATTCGGACACTCATTTACCTATATTTTCGAACCGTAAATCAGTGTTTAGAGGTATGTGAACCGAACGTGTCGGTACGCAGCGAATAATAGCGATATTGTCCGATCTAGGCTACGTCCTCGGAATCTAACACCTTCACTTAAACTGTAAATTAATCTGTACACCCAGCCAAATTGAGCCATTGAGCACGTTCTTCCTTCTCTTCAAGCGATAAAAGACTAATTAGTGACGAAAAAAACAACACATCTTAGGTAAAAGATAAGAGTTGTTAAAATATATCGCTATAAGATTGACCTTTTGCTTTTCAATCGTCCTGCTTATGCCTTACAATCTTTTCGAACCAAATCCATTCATAACGAATGGGGTTGATGAATTAAAATGAACAATTTTGCTTCGAACCCAAAGTTGCGCACATTTCATCAACGATGACATCGCCAAAAACGACTCTCAAGTGTTCATGTGCAAATGATTAACCACCTTTTGTTGCGTGTTTTCTTAGCCATACAGGGCTCTTGTAACATAGTGCTCTTGTAACCAAATTTTGACTAAGTCGGAGCGTTTTGTTGTGTGCTTTAGATAAAGCACAACTGGTGAGAAATTAACGGATTGAATTTAGAGGTATTAACCGTGAACCTAAAACTTGTCGGTAGCTCCCTGATCGTTGCAGGTACTGCTCTTGGCGCTGGTATGCTTGCTATACCAATGGTGCTTGCTCAATTTGGCCTCCTTTGGGGCACTCTTCTTATGTTGTTCATCTGGGCTGGAACGACTTATGCTGCGCTGCTCCTTCTTGAAGCCAGTTGTAAAGTAGGTGGTGGTGTGAGCATGAATGCAATTGCTCGCGAAACGCTTGGTAAAGGAGGCCAGTTGGTAACCAACAGCTTGCTTTACGCCCTGTTAGTTTGTCTATTAATGGCTTACATCATTGGTGCGGGTGATCTCGTACAAAAAGTAACAGCCTCATTTGGGCTTCCAACATCTACGATCTCAAGCCAAGTCGGTTTTACTCTTTTAGTTGGTATCATTGTTTCGGCAGGTACAGGGGTAGTAGATAAGCTGAATCGCGGTTTGTTCCTAGGCATGATCGTAGCGCTGATCCTGACACTTTTTGCGCTTGCACCAAGCGTCTCGTTTGAAGGACTTGATGAGGTTGTGAGCGACGATAAAATGGCACTTATCAAAACCAGTTCGGTGCTTTTCACCAGTTTCGGTTTTATGGTCGTGATCCCATCGCTTGTAACTTACAACAAAGAAGCGAGTAAAACACAGCTGCGTAATATGATTATCGTGGGCTCAACTATTCCGCTTGTTTGTTACCTATTATGGTTGTTAGCGGTTGTCGGCAATCTACCACCTCATGAGCTTGTTCAATACTCCAACGTAACAGAGTTGATCTCGGTACTAGGTCAGCAATACGAGGGCTTAGAGTTCATCCTATCCATGTTTACTGGTTTGGCACTACTAACGTCGTTCTTAGGTGTTGCAATGGCGCTATACGATCAAAATGCAGACCTACTGAAAGCAAGTAAGCCAGTGATTTTTGTTACTACTTTTGTGCTACCACTATTAGGTGCTGTATTTGCGCCAGAACACTTCCTAGCTATTCTCAGCTACGCGGGGATTATTCTTGTGTTTCTCGCGGTCTTTGTTCCATTATCAATGACCATGAAAGTGCGTCGAGTGCCGGTAGAAGATGACAATATTTATGAAGCTGGTGGCGGCGCAATGGGAATGAGCATGATCTTCCTATTCGGCTGTTTCTTGCTGTTTGCCCAAGCAGTATAAAATCACGCTAGCTTATTTAAAAACTGAGCCGCTCGTAGTCAAACGGGCGGCTTTTTTGTATTCATAGCCGAACCCAGGCCACTCGAAGTCATCAGCATTTGTGATGTTTGACGTTTCTCTGATAATCACGGTTAGCGCTGACTTTTTAGTAAAACTCCTTAGCGAAAGGCTGACATGTACAGTGATTCACCCTTCTATTATATCGATGTTGATATGAATAAGAGGCTCTGTTGTGTCAAAGCAATTATCTTTTGCCATGGTTGGCGTTATGTTGTCTTTAGGTGTGTTGAGTACAGAAGCGGTGGCTGACCCGAAGCATAAGCATGGACATCGGTACGATCACCATCATGCGCATCACCACCATCATAAACACAATCGCAAGCACAAGCATAAACACAAACATCGTGACGTTATTTATGTGGAGACCAGACGACCAAGGCGCAGTTACTATTACCATGACCGAATTCCTCGGAATAGTACCTACATAAAGATTGGAGATTTCACTTATCTAAAAGTGGACGACCGTTATTATCGCCGTTCTAATGATCGCTATATCCATGTCGAGTTCAATTAAACTTGAAAGGGCACATAGTCGGCGTTCTTGTAATGTTGAGCTTAATAGCAACAACATGTCACATGTAACATCGACCAATACTAGGGTTGAGGGTTAAAAACAAAAACAGCGAGCCGGTGCTCGCTGCTTTTGCTTAGATGAGTGTTAGACAGTAAATCTATTTAAGATTTGATCTTGTTTATGTACATCTTCTTGTTGCGCCTGCATCGCGTCGTTGGTTCGATTTGCCGATTCGGCGACTTGAGTCGATAGGTCTTTAATATTCACCGTATTGTTGTTGATCTCTTCAGCGACAAGGCTTTGCTCTTCCGCTGCTGAGGCAATTTGCAAGTTCATATCGGAAATACGCTGAATCGCGTCACGAATGCATTGTAACGCACTATTTGCTAAATCCGCTTTTTCAACGGCCTCTATAGCACTACCTTTGCTTTGATGCATGGCATTTGCCACAGAAGAAGCGCCAGATTGTAGTTGCTCAATCATAGTACGAATCTCTGTTGTCGACTCTTGAGTACGTTGTGCCAGTGTACGGACTTCATCTGCAACAACGGCGAAGCCTCGGCCAGATTCTCCCGCACGTGCAGCCTCGATTGCGGCATTCAACGCGAGTAAGTTCGTTTGGTCCGCAATATCGTTGATGACTTTTAGAATCGTTTCGATATTGGCGGTAGCAGATTCCAACACTTGTACTTCTTCGACTGCAAGGTCAATGCTATCGGAAAGCATGTTTATCGTTTGTGTCGATTCACCAACGATAGAAGACCCCTCAACCGTTGCTTGGTCGGCTTCTTTGGCTGCACTTGCCGCACCTTGCGCATTATTAGCAACCTCTGTCGCGGTGACAGACATCTCATGCATCGCGGTAGCAAGTTGTTCTAGCTCTTGCAGTTGAGTGTGAATTGCGCCTGCCGAGTCTTTTGCGCCCTCAGCGGTGATTTGAGTTCCGTTTAAAATTTGATCAGAAATACGTTTCGACTCAATGATTTGCTGTTGTAAGTTCTCCATGAACGTATTGAAGTTTGTGGCAAGCTCAGAAAACTCTTGGTCAGTATCTGTTTCGAGGCGTTGTGTAAGGTCGCCTTTCCCTGATGCTACATCTTTAATCGCATTGTTTAGCGTGTCCAAAGGACGCATGAGAGTGCGAATCAACAGAGTTAGGGCGATAATAGATGCAATCACGGCAATGATTGAATAAATAATAGCGTTGTTACGAAGCTCTCCTACGGCAGAATAGGCAACAGCTTCATCGATCACCGAACCTACGTACCAGTTCTCGCCAGGAATGTGAGTCAGGTTAACCATGTAGCGGTTGCCATCAATCTCAACATGTTGTGCTGATTGCGTAAGTTCGATTTGCGGGAGGTAGCTACCGACTTTCTCACCGTTGTATTTACTTTGAGGGTGAGCAATGGTTGTGCCATCAGCGGTGACCAGAAATAAGTAACCAGCATCAAACAGATTCACTTGGTTGACCAGATCTGAAAGGGTAGTTAATTCGAGGTCATAAAACATACCGGCTAAAAACTGGCCATTTTCTTTTACTGGTGTACCAACAGAGATGATAACGTTTTTCGAAGACGCATCGACGTACGGATCGGTTACGACCAAATCGCCTTTGCTCTTAGCTGCAATAAACCAAGGACGCTGACGTGGGTCGTAGTCTGGACCCGCATCCCAGCCGTCGTCATTTTCAATCACAAAGCCATTACTTTCATAACCAAAACCGATGGCAAGGAAGCTGCTTTTTGGTGTGGGTCTTTCAAGTATGTTTTGAACATAGCTATGTGAACTGGGGTCAAGCTCAATCACTTCAGTAATGGAGCGAGCGAGATCCTTCTTTGCATTCATTTCTGATTGCACAGTGTTACCAACACTGGTCAATATCTCGTTGACACTTGAGTCGATTTGCTCCTGAGTTTGGGAGCGGATGGTCATAACTTGTTGTGTCGACAATAACGATACGGTAATTAGCAGCAAAAATGAAGAGGCTGTGACAACCTTATGTCTGAATTTCATGAGCTTTCCTCTGATTCTCCCGGTTGGTTCCACTTTGCTTTCGCCTCTTTTAAACCGAGCGAATTGGGCATAAAGAGAAACCTATTGTGTTTGGTTATATTTTTATCGACATCTTTGTCAAAAACATGAACTCATTTGTCGTCTTTTTTAACTAAATTTAAACAAACCGACAATTTACGTTAAAACTTGTGAGTGTGATCATGTTTGCGAGCTCGATTAATGAAATCTTCATAATGAAAAGAATTGCTTAACAAACAGTGGTATCAACTGGTTTTACAGGTGAGGTGATGAAAATTTTGTTGGTGCTGACAGGTATTTTGTTTAAGTTTTGTCTTTGTAAATTATGAGTTTTTTACTAAAAGCCTAATGTGGACGGAGTTTTAGGTATAAAAAAGGCCCCGACGATGCGGAGCCTTTGTTAATTGACGTCTCGATTTTAGAAAATAAGATGAGCAACGCCAGCAATCACAGGTAACGTGATTAGCGTACGTAAAATGAAGATTACGAAGAGCTCTACAATGTTTACTGGAATTTTGCTGCCTAACAGTAGGGCACCTACTTCCGACATGTAGATAAGCTGAGTTACTGACATTGCCGCAATAACAAAACGTGTCATTTCGTTATCGATTGAGGCCGCTAAAATTGCTGGAATAAACATATCCGCAAAGCCAACAACGATTGTCTGTGATGCTGCAACAGCTTCAGGGACTTGCAGTAGCTCTAGGTATGGGATAAACGGTTGACCCAGAATTGCAAATACAGGCGTGTATTCTGCAATCACCAATGCAACGGTACCAAGACCCATAACTACAGGTAGTACGCCAAATACCATGTCGACTGCGTTGTGTACGCCTTCTTTAAATACAGACTGAACCGATGTGACTTGACCAGCACGCTTAAGAGCTAGATCCATACCCCAAGAGAATGTGGTGTGGCCTTCTGGCACTGCATCTGCGTCTTTATCTGGGTTGCTGCCGTCAATGTAGCGATCTTTCTTCAGACTAAGCGGAGGCAGGCGAGGAATGATAATCGCAGCTACGATACCAGCTAGACAGATAGCGCCGTAGAAAGGCAAAAATAAGTGCTCTAGTTTTACCTGAGCGATAACAACTAAGCTAAACGTGATCGATACTGCTGAGAAAGTGGTCCCGACAACAGCCGCTTCACGCTGAGTGTAGAACTTATTTTCGTATTGCTTGCTGGTTAGCAAGATACCAACACTTCCGTCGCCTAACCAAGATGCCATACAGTCAATTGCACTGCGGCCAGGTAGGTTGAATACCGGACGCATTATTTTACTGAGTAACGCACCAAATAGCTCCAGAAGACCGAAGTTCAAAAGAAGCGGAAGCAGTAAACCCGCGAAAATGAAAACGGCAAACAGAGTAGGTAGGAGACCAGTAAGAACAAGCCCGCCAGTGTTCTCTTCCCAAATTGCTTTTGGACCCACTTGGAAAAACGTCATTAACACGGCAGCGCCGCCGATTAAACGAACAACGAGCCAAAGTGGAGATGGGTTGAAGAGACCGTTTAAAAAACCATTACGTAAAATTGCAGCTGGCTTAAAAATTTTGCAAAGAACAGAAGCAACGGCCATGAAAGCGATGATACTGGTGACGATAGCAATCAAGGTATCGCCTAACACCGCTGGGATGACTTTTGCCATCACGGCAACGGGAATGGTTAGGCCGCCATCGTAAGAGATCGGAGCCATAAAGAGTAGAAGACCAATTAGGGAAGGGATGAAAAACATCCAAAAGTTGCCCTTAGGAGCTTCAGTAGCATTAGTGGTGTTATGCATAGTTGTCTCGTGTTACTACTAGTCAATACTTGCCATTTCCATGACATAAATATTCACTAAACATCCGTATTTAATCACAGTTTTGCGGAGGGTACCCGCAAACTGCATCCATTGCAATACTATTCATTAAATACATCTAGTTATTCAGCCGATTTGTCGGGTAATTGGTCAAATAACGTCTAAGTGTATGCGAATATGTTGCTTGTGTTAGAAAATTGTAGCACGAGAGGCGAATTGCGCAGTGAATTATGGGGCGCATTGTGACTGGAATAATAAAATGGTAAACAAATGTGATTTTGATCTAACTAACTTCTTTGCCAGAAATTCAGTTAGCCTTATCTATTTTAAGGTTTTTAGTGGTGTCAAAATACCGTTCAGCGTTTCTTGTACCGTTGCAGTGTGAACCTATTGAGCCAAATCCGATTGAAGCATGTCGCTTCAATCGGATCGAAATTTTATGCTTTTTGTTGACGGCTAAGTATGTATAGGTAACTCCAGTAAATCAGAGCTGTAGAAAAAGCCAATATTGCTGGGAAAACCAGCGTATATAAACCATATACCGTAAATAGAGCCGCTCCCGCGACGCCGCCAAACAAAAAGCCAAAGAAAATGAATAGGAATAATTTTGCTTTACGTCGGTCAAATTGACGACCTCTCAAGCTCTCTCCAATCATAATCCCTAGATCGGTGATGATTCCGGTCATATGTGTGGTTCTGACTACTGCGCCGCTAAACGTGGTGATCATTGCGTTTTGTAATCCACATGCTGCTGATGCTAGATATTGGCCGTACAAATCCCCTTGCACCAAAAAGCCCAAGCTGAGTAAGAGTAAGCTTCCTTCTATGCACAGTGCAACACCATATCTTCGTCCTAGCTTTAACGCACTGCTTTCAATAAAAAAGCCGCTAAAGGCAGCGCCAATCAAAAAGCTAAATACGATGAAGAGCAGGTGAATGGAGCTATCCACACCTGTTAGCAAGCTGTTCCCTAGCTGAGTTACGGTTCCCGAAAGATGAGTTATCGCTTGGTGTTGAAAGCCGAGAAGACCAACGGCGTTGACGCAGCCCGCGAGAAGAGCTAGTAGAAACGCACCATATTCCACCCAACGAGGAAGTCTGGAAATCACAATAAACCCCCACCAAATATTAGGAGCCGATTATAACGCTCACACCGAGTTACGAAACCCTTTACAGTAAAACTCGATTGATCATTCTCAAAAAAATCTCACTTATAGGGTGTTTGTCCGAGCCAAAGTAAATATGTGAACGTGGATTGCCCGCTAGCAGATGTGTTCCGTTGTGCATTCGAAACTCACCCACCCGTGTTTCATTTGTTCATAGACTGAAACGGTAGGTTGGTGGAACTCTTTATCGGTAAATAGACCGACGGGAATGATCATGATTTCTGGGTATGCAGCAACGAACAACCTCATTGTCGTGCCGCAGGATGGACAAAAGTCATACTGAACCTCACTGCCATCATCGCCAATTCGGGTATAGCTAGTGACTTCACCGTTTAAAGTGACGTGCTCTTTTTCAAAGCGAGCTTGTACCCCAAAAACACTGCCAGTTCGTTTTTGGCATTCGAAGCAATGGCAGACAGACGTGTGGGTGGGCTCTCCCTTACAACGGATCTCAACTAAACCGCAGGCGCACTCGCATGTATGAATGGTTTTTGTCATCGTGATTACCTATTTGTCCCAATACACCAATACACCAATACACCAATAGACCTAGAGCACAGAGCTTGTGTCACTAGCTCGTTATGAGCTCTGGACTTGAAACTATTTGGATACAATCAGTTTAGTTTAATTTTGAAACACTTGAAGAGGTGAAATCATTTGGGTATACAATGGTATACTCGCTTTTCGTTTATACCTTGAAACAAGGAAGCCTTCATGACTCACAAAAAAATCCTGCCGATACCACTTATTCTACTTATTCCAATCGTTTTATTAGTTGTGGTTGTGATCGCAGGTGTTTATCGTTTTAGTTTGTCTGATGACGAGATCATGGCTAAGTTTCCTCAAACAGAAGTAGAAACTAACGTTATTGTGCAAGAGACGCTTGGTATCACTGCACGTAATCCTTGGACGATACAAGTCCCCGAGCAGGGTGCGGTCACTTTTCTTGATGAGTGGGATAAAGAAAACGGCTATTTGATAGGTGACTATGATGCAGGTGCGACGAAAGGTCAGGTACTTGTCCCAACTGCGTCGATTAGTCAGCGTGAGATTGAAGGTGTTTCATGGGTTGTTGCACCGATGATTGTAACGACACAAGGTAGCGGTTCGTTTAACTATGTTGGCTTGTTCAAGTTTGACCCCGTGCCGAGCCGAGTTGTACTTTTAGACAGTATTTTTGTTGGTGACCGCGTGAAATTTACTCAGCTCGAATGGAAAAGTGATACAACTATCACGCTTTCATATTTAGCGCACGGTGACGATCAAGCAATGGCAGACACGCCAAATCAATTCAATTCATCCACATTACAGCGTGTAGGGAATAACTTACATATGCAACAGTGATGAATTTTTTTTGAGTTCTGTAAAAATTCAGTATTTTCTGCGCTAGATCTCGAAATTTCCTAGTGATTTCTTATTCGGGAATGCATAAGCTATGAGCCTTGTTTGAAAGGAGATAGTAATTCCCGTGTCTACAAATGAAATTACAAGACGGTTGCCGAATCTGACAAGTCGTAGAGCGCTGCTGTTATACTCCTTGCCAGTTTTAGTTGCGATTGGTGTTTCTCACTCTCTCAAAGAGTCATCTTTAACCAAAACCATCGCATTGAACCTACCTGAATCTCAGGTCGTTGAAAAAATTCTTGATGCGACAACTGCCGAAGTTGTCACTCCCCCGAACTTCGAATATCAAATCCAAGCAGGTGACAACCTAAGCACTATTTTTAGTCAGCTCGGTTTCGGTTACAGCTCGTTAATGAAAGTAATGGAAACGGATTTGAACTACTTGGCACTTGATACACTTAAGCCGGGCAATACGCTCCGTTTCTGGCGTGATGATGCGACAGGCGAGTTAGCGAAAATGGAACTGCAATTTTCTATTGCAGATAAAGTGGTCTACAAGCTGAATAGTGATGGTAGCTATGACTTTACTGATATTTCCATTCCTGGCGTGTGGAGCCAAGAACCTTTAGTTGGCGTTATTCAAGGCAGTTTTTCTTCTTCTGCGAGTCGTTTAGGTTTAACGTCGGCGGAAGTGAGTCAAGTCGTAAGCTTACTCAAAGAACAACTTAATTTTGGACGTGATCTTCGTGCAGGTGATCGATTTGAAGTTGTTCGCCGCTCACAAAGCATCAATGGTGTACCAACAGGTAAGAACGAAATTGAGGCGATTAAGATTTATAATCGCGGCCGCGAGATCACCGCTTACCTTCATACTGATGGTCAATTCTACAATGCCAAAGGTGAAAGCTTACAGCGCGCATTCCAGCGTTACCCTGTAAGTAGTCGTTGGCGTATCAGTTCTGGCTTCAATCCTAATCGTTTACATCCAGTAACGGGGCGTGTTGCGCCGCACAACGGCACTGACTTTGCTGTACCAACCGGTACACCAGTCGTTTCTACTGGTGATGGTACAGTGATCATGACTCGTAAACACCCATATGCGGGTAACTACGTGGTTGTTGAGCACGGCAGCAAATACAAAACCCGTTACTTACACCTAAGTAAGATTTTGGTGAAGAAAGGGCAAAAGGTTTCTCGAGGCCAGCGTATCGGTCTTTCTGGTAAAACAGGTCGAGTGACTGGGCCACACCTTCACTATGAGTTGATTGAATATGGCCGTCCAGTTAACGCTATGCGAGCAAATATCCCAATGGCGAGTTCTGTTCCTAAGAAAGAGATGGCTACTTTTGTCGCGAACAGAGATGAAATGGATAGACTATTACGCGATAAAGAGAAAGCAGTGCTGTAATAAAGTACTTCGCTTAAAAAACAAAAAGAGACTAAGCATAGCTTGGTCTCTTTTACTTTGTGCATTAACTAGATTTGAATTCTATGACAGCAGTCTGTTCAGTACGTTAGGCACTCCGCACTTCACGTTCATTTATCAGGTGTACGATTTCTTCAACACTGTGTGGACGAGAGTAAAAATAACCTTGGATGTAGTGGCAGCCCATTTCAATTAACTTTTGTAGTGCTCTATCGTCTTCTACGCCTTCGGCAATCAAATCCACATCAAGCAGCTCTGCCAATTGCGCTATCAAAAACACTACTTGTTCAGAGGTTGTATTTGAGAGCATGTTCTGCACAAAGGTAGCATCGATTTTGATGCTATCAATCGGATAATTGTGTATATAGTTCAAGCTTGAGTATCCCGTACCAAAATCATCCAGTGCGACTTTAAAACCCAAGTATCGCAACGAGTTAAGTACCATCTGTTCACGGCCACTTTGTGAGAGTAAGACGGTCTCGGTGAGCTCTATAACAAAGTCTTTTGCTTCGTGCTGATACTTTTCAACCATGTTGGTTAAGTGATTAATATAACGGTTGGAATCAACCAGCTCATACGCTGAGCAATTGATGGAGAGTTTGACTTTATAGCCTAGGTTCGCTTCGAGTTCTTGCTTTGCGATACACGCGAGTTCAATAATCCGTTCACCTAACTCGATAATCAGGCCTGATTGTTCGGCAGCTTCAATGAACTCCGCTGGAGAGATATTTCCATAGATATTGCTATTCCAACGAGTCAAAATTTCAAAGTAATTCCAGCGGTCGCTCGTGATATCAACGATCGGTTGAACCACTACATACAACTCATCGCTGTCTTGTATATCAGTACTTAGCTGGATTCGCATTGCCTCAATAAGCTGCGTCCTACGGTGGTATAACGCACTAAGGTGTGTGTCGTAATGCTGAATCCGTGTATCGCGGTGTTTTTTACAATCTTTGAGAGCGAGACTGGCATTCAAAATCAGCTCATCGCTGTTCAACATATGTACTGGGGCACGTGCAATACCAATACTAACGGTGAAAGAAATCCGGTTAGATTTGTCGCTGTAGCCGCTTTCAATTTTGTCGAGTACTTCCTGACACACGGCGACAGGATCTTCGTCGTACGTGATGAAGGCGAATTCATCTCCTGCAACACGGAACGCATTGTTTGGCGACGACAAGCTCTGTTGAATGGCGTTAGCTGTGAACTTAATGATTTGGTCGCCGATATAGTTTCCGTTGATATCATTGATCGATTTGAAATTATCGATATCAAGATACGCCAAACTGAATGGGCGAGTCGCCTGCTGCGTTAATGTCTCCAAGGTATCAGCTAAACAGCTACGGTTGAGCAGTCCAGTTAGGTTATCATGCGATACCTCATAGCTAAGCTGATTAAGAAGCTTATCTGAACGTTCACTGACCCACTTTTCACGTAAGCTATGAATAATGACATTGGCATAAAATCGGTGGAAGTCGAGGATATCTTGCGCTTCTTTCGCGTGGATGCTTCGGGTAAAGGTAGACAGTAAAATTCCCAGAACTTCGCCATTTTGTGTCTTCAATGGCAGGCCAATGTAAGCTTGAATGCCATCTTCTTGAAACATCTGATCTTCAGGAAAACGCTTGTATACCTGGTCTTGATAGAAAATATGTTCGCCAATGTCTTTCGCCACTTTTTCACAGGGGGTGCCTGAAAGGTGGTAGCTTAGGTTGTCTGTAATTTTTCCATTGCTGGCGAAGGAAATGGTATGAGCCGAATGCTGAAGATGCGCAACTTCTACGACGCAAGTGCAATGGCTCTGCAAGTGTTGATGAATATCTAGCGTGACTCGGTTTAGCTGAGCCGTGCCGTTTAGCTTCAATATCTCATCAATTTTGTGGAAACTGATTTGTACCTGACCCATTGAGCATTTCACCTAGCGTTGTTATTAACATATCGTGTAAGACACGACGAATTATTATTTGATATGCATCAAATAAACTATCGGTTACTAAGGCAGATTTTTCAAATTTTGTGAACGAACAAATCATTATTTTCATGTTTTTATGCTTGAACCTTTTAAAGCTATAGCGATAAAAACGCTAAGCTAGGCGCGCTTCTCCTCTTCCAATCGTGATTTGAGATAATCGAGGAACAGCTTAGTTCGGGTATGCTGATAATCCAGCTTTGGATAGTAGGCATATACAGTGGCTTTATCCGCTGTGATATCGGGCAGGATAGGGACTAACGCGCCGGATTTGAGATCATCTTTGATCATGACGTTGTTCGTCATCAAAATACCCATGCCTCTTTTGGCACCATGAAACAGCGCTTCTGGGTTGGTCGTGGCAAAGTTACCGGACAAGCTGATACGTTTGCCTCGATTTGTTTTGATTTCTCGTGAGGGTTTTTCTCCCCAAATCAGGACATTATGCTCTGTCAGATCCTCAACGCATTGTGGTGTGCCATATTTCTTTAGGTAACTAGGCGCGGCGTAAAACTGGGCTTTATGTTCGAAAAGTGCAGTAGCTTTGAAACTTAGAGAGTTCAGTTGCTCTAATTCCCGGCTAATAAACAGGTCTAAGCTTAGCTCTGGCAATTGGCCTGGTAGCGTTGTTGTTAATTGAAGTGTGATGTCTGGATATTTATCAAGAAAATCATCAAGATAATGAACTAGAAACTTGGAACCAACGGCCAGCGTTGCCCCAATTTTTAATAGCCCCGCTGGTGATTGGTTGACTGAGCGAGTTTCATCTAATACCGATTGCCATGAATCAAGCTGACTTTTTGCTCGTTGATAAAACAGCGCACCAGCTTCAGTTTGGCTAATTGAGCGGGTCGTACGTTTGAGTAGTTGAACGCCAATTTTATCTTCTAGCCATTGAACTCGCTTACTGATAGCTGAGCTGGTGGTATTGAGTTTCCGCGCTGCGGCATTAAAGCTACCTTCTTCGACCACACGAATATAACTCTTCACGCTTTGAATCCAGTCCATTGTATCTCCTTGGGAATTAATTCCTTTCCAACTTAGCTGATTATCATCTTTGAGTATCAAATATACACTGTTTGCCATCAATCTGTCACAAAGTAGGAGGAACGTTTGCGTAAAACACCATTGTTATTAGCGATGATGATCATTGCCACAGGCCAAGTTGGCGTTAGTATTTATCTTCCTTCTTTGCCATTGATTGGTCATGACTTGAATTTGCCGCAACATTCGATTCAGAATCTCGTCACGCTATTTCTCGTTGGCTTCGGTATCTCTCAGCTTTTTTACGGCCCATTGTCTGATGCGATTGGTCGTCGGCCAGTGTTTATTCTGGGGCAAAGTGTATATCTAGTTGGTACGGTTATTTGCATCGCGTTTTCGGACAACATTGTTGCCCTTGAAGCGGGACGGTTACTGCAAGGCCTAGGAGCGGGCAGCGCTTCGGTACTTGGTCGGTCAGTACTGCGTGATAGTTATGACGGTATGCAATTAACCAAAGCGCTATCTTATATTTCAGTCACTGCTTCAGTGATGCCAATTATTGCTCCGCTGTTTGGTGGCTGGATTGCTTTTCACCTGAGTTGGCATGCTGTCTTCGTGTTTGTACTGATTTACTTAATGGCAATTTTTACACTTGGTTTATTGGTGCTGCCAGAAACGCTGCCTTATCCGAAGAGAAAATTTAAAGTAGGCGAAGTAAGCGCGAACTATTTGCGTCTGTTAACGAATACACAAGTGATTGGTAGTGCGAGCTACAACTGGCTTAGTTATTTATCGGCTCTGGTTACGCTCTCCTTGTATCCATTTTTAATGCAACAAGAGTTAGGATTAACGGCGGCAGATTACGGCTCTTTGATGATCATACCGTCAGTTGGTTTGCTGACGGGTAGCTTAGTGCTGAATTTGATCAATGCTCGTTACAAAGCTCAGCAAATCTTGCTGATGAGTTTCGCGATTGTTGCTGTTGCTGGCTTCATGTTGTTGGTTACCCCCTTCAGTGTATTTTCATTGCTGACGGCATTCACGTGTTTAAGTTTTGCCCAAGGCATGTCATTCCCAGTATCGATTAGTTTGCTACTCTCGCCACATAAGCAACAGGCAGGCGCGGTTTCTGCGTTATCTGGCTCTATTCAAATGTGTTTAGCAGGTTTGTTTGGTGGGTACTTAGTAGACTCATGGGTTACGAATCAGCAGCAGCTTGGGGTGTTTTATTTGTTTATTGCGTTACTTTCTTGCTTTGTTCTTGTACTAAGCCAATTTCGTAAAGTGCCAGAAGGGACGGTTCAAGCAGAAACTTCTATCTGAATATACTTGCAACCAGAAGGTCGGCTTTCTAAAATGCGCAGCTAAATTAAGTCTGGCTTGTTGTGTATACTGAATGACTTGGTTTGAAAGGAAGAGGGCGAACCTTGATACTTCTCTCAAGCTTGGAATACATTTCTGCCCAATGGCTATCCGATCTCTAATCGTTAGGTGAAAGAATGCAACAAAACGAATTTGAAACACTGGTAAAAGAAATTACTCAGCAAGAAAGCATGCCAAAGGCACTTGAAATCTTGAAGGCGTGTGAGGAAGAAGAAGTTGCACAAGCGGCACAATCCCTAACGGGTCAGTTTGGTCTTGCAGAAGTTGATGGCGAGAAACGTATTTACCATATTACCACTCAAGAAGACGAGTCCGGAGAAGAGCAAGAATACGTAGAGCACGTCATGAATGAAGGCGATCACTTGATCAAGTTTGCTGCGTGGTTCTTTGAAACATTCTTTGAAATCAAACAGAAAGATACGTACGTCGCAGCGGGTAAAACATACCAACAACCTAAGCGATAGACGCTCATTTCAAAAAATCCACGAAAACTAAACTGAAAGTTAATTACAAAATAAATGTGACTGGAGTCTTGTTTTTATCTAATTGTGGTGTAAAATTACAACATAGTTAAGTCAATACATTCAGGAGAAGGTCATGGGTAACGAACTTGGTGGTGCTTATATTGGCCAGATGATTGCAAAAGACGCGATGCACAAAGCGCTTTACGGTAAAGCGAAGAAGAAAAAAGCTTCTGTTTTTGCTCGTGTTATTAAAAAACTGGCGAAATAATTTAAAAAGCCCTGATTGAAAAATCAGGGCTTTTTGCTTTTCTCTGTTTTGTTGTTAGTAAGTAGCCAACATATTGCACAACATTGGCAAACGCTACTCAAAGGCTGATGACATTTAAATCTAGAATTACGCGGATTGGCTTGGTATCTCCACAACATTATTAGGCACTTTATCTAGCCCCTTTGCTGATAACCACTTTTCTAAATTGTCAGCGCCTCCAATATATTTTCCATCTAACCAGATTTGCGGCACTGTTACCGGTGTTTTTTCGCCAATGATGGCTTTTACTTCAGGAATCATGCGGTATAAGGCGGCGCTGTCTTTAACTACATCACGGTACTCATACTGAACACCAGCCTCGTCAAGTAATTGTTTGGCTTTGACACAGTAAGGGCAAGTTGCTTTACCATAAACAATGTTGCCTTTTAGCTCATCGCGTTTTACCCACTCAGCAATAACAGACTGTACAAGCACACCCCGATTCAATGCTTCTCCTTGGCTGATAACTTTCCCTTCGACAAGAAGAATGGGTGCATGCCAAGCCCCCGCTTTTAATGGTTCCCACCAGTGCGATAACCAATCTTTTACTTCAAGTTCAACGGGCACATCGGCTAGTTCGTTTTCAAAAGTATCCTTTAAAATATCTTTGGTTAATGTACATTCACCACAAGGAATATTGACTTTGAATGGGCCCCAACTACCAGCCCAGCGATACAGTGTAATTTTGATTGGTTGACTCATATGGGTTCCTCATTTCCTTTCCTGAAAATATAGAACTTTTAAATTAGATTTTTCTTTCAACTAACTTTGTCTTTTTCGCTTCCCAATGCGTAATAAACGCAATAGATGCAATAATAATCGCAGCACCTAACCATAAACGACCAGGAGGCACCCAACCAAACACCAACCAACCAGCAACAACATTCAAAGGCAGTTTGGCGTGATCAAATGGTTGCACAAATGAGGCGTCTGCTACTGCATATGCTTTAACGATAGCCCATTGAGCGAGTGCTGTAAGTGCACCTGCGGCTAAAAGCACACCCCATATCGTCCACGTATCTGGCATAGTAAACGTCGGTATCGCTAACAAGATATTAAATGGCGTTATCAGCAGTAATAAATAGACAACCATGGTTGAAGGCGGATCGTTTACCGACATTTTTTTAACCATTAATGAATACGCTGCCCAGAAAAATGCGGCGCCAACAGGGAGCAGGGTCGCCCATGTAAATGAGTCTGCCCAAGGCTCAAGAATGATCATGGCACCAACAAACCCCGTCAATGTAGCGAGCCAGCGTGCAGTACCTACTTTCTCTTTGAGTAACAAGCCAGAACCAACTGTGGCAAATAACGGGGAGGTCATGAGAAGTGCAATACCTTGCCAAATTGGAACTGGGTAAGCGAGAGCCCATAACCAAAGTTGAATCCCGATAACAGAGAGAAAAATGCGGAATGCATGCCAGCCAAAGTGTTGGGTTCTTAAAGAACGTCTAATCCCAAGTGTACGTAGGTAGGGCAGAATAACAAATAAGGCGATTGCATATTGGAATAACGCAAATGTGGTGGAGGAGACACCAAAGTTGATGCTAGCAATTTGGGCGAAGCTGTTCACTATGGCGAATGCCAAGCCAGCTGTTAGCATCCAGGACGCACCTTGAACAGGATGATGATTCAATTGAAAAATTCCAGTTTGATAGAGGTGGCGGGATCATACGTCCTATTGTTTTTCGCGCCAATAAAAAAATGCCTCCCAGAGGGAGGCGACATTACCAATTCAAAGGACGTGCCTGTTATAACAGGTACAAAGAACGAGAAGCACAAACGCTGCCATGCATTTGCATAAATAATATTGCAGAACACGTGCCAACTTTTATATATTTGATTTTAAATGGTTTTTTGGTTTTTCTATGTTGTCGATTAGATGAAATGCACTAACTTAGTGATCAATCGCATTAAAAGAGGGCAGAAGTAGGCGTCGTTACGCTCGTTTTTCATTGCTGAGCGATGCTTGGATAGTGTGAAAACTTATCGAGTTGTGTTGGGTTACATAAAAAATGGCCAGCAAAGGTGCTGGCCAAGTGGACTCGCTCTTAGGACAAGAGTGAATTAGAAATCGTAACGTACGCCTAGGCGCAGTGTATCTTCGCCTTCTGTTACTAGACCTGTTGTTGCATCTTTTGCTTCATCAAGTTGGTTGATGTAGTAAGACAGGTAAGTACGGAAGTTGCTGTTTAGTTTGTAGTAACCAACAAGCTCGATACCTTCAACGGTGTCGTACTTTGAACCGTTGTCTGGATCATTCTCTTGAGCTGTGTATAGAGCTGCAAGTGTCACTTTGCTTGCTACTTTGTAGCTTGCGACTAGCTCGTAAGCCGTAAAGTCTTCAGAGTCAGTCAGGGAACCTTGAGAATAAGTACCTGCTAGGTAAAGGTTGTCCATCGAGTAAGCGATACCACCTAGAATTTGATCTTCAGAGTTATCTTTATCTACATCGCCACCAGAGTATGCAAGACCAAAGTCGAGGCCCATTGGTAGTGAGTACATTCCAGAGATGCCGTATTTATCTTCGTTATCGCTAGAGTTTGCTTGGTAGGTTGCTTGAAGTTGTAGTGCATCAAACGCACCACGGTATGCGAAAACGCTGTCTTGCTTATCAGAAGACGAATCAATAACTTGCTGAACACCAGAGAATTCAGTGATATCCGTCATGTCAGAGATGATGACTGCAGCCATGTCTTGACGACCTACAGAGAAAGCACCGATATCAGAGTCGACGCCTGCATACATGTAGCGGTTTTTGAATTCACTCTTGCCCGTTTTTTGTTCGGCTTCGTAAACACCGAAAGCAGAAAGGCCGTTGCCGATGTCTGTTTTACCTTTTAGGTTAAGACGAGCACGGCTTTTATCTTCCATAGAACCTTCAACTTCAGCACCGTCTGAACCGATGAAGTCACCACGAAACTCAACGCGGCCGCCAACTTTTAATTCAGTACCGTCGTTTTTGTATACAGTTGCTGCGAATGATGGTGCTGATACCAATGCTGTAAGAATTGCAGTAGTTAGTGCTGCCTTTTTCATTTTCTTATTACCCTAGTTGTAATCGATGGGCTTTCTTGCCCGATGTGTTGATGACGCTAAGGTAAAGGCTGAAAATGAAAGATAGATTTCTGTTAAGTTATGATTTGATTGCACTTTTATTGCTGGCGAGAATAAGTGCCCCTTCTCATACCACTTATAAAAAGAAAGGTTTATCTTTTTTGAGGTTTTTTCCTCTCCGTTGAAGACTGTGTTTTTTTCAAAAAGTTCCTGAATTGTTTCTTGACCCTAAATGTAAGTAAACATTTCAATTTGGCAGGGAAGTTTGGCCTAAAAATAGCGAATCATCAGCTATTTGTGAGCTAACTCTCTCTAAAGCATTTCTTATTGTAAGGTTTTTATTTCTCGATTTCTTGAAGGCTAAGTAAACGATTGCTTTTTAGGTTTTGTCTGAGATCTTTTCACTCGGTTGTCAGGAACTAATCAAATAAAGTGTCGGCAGTTGTTACACAAAGGTAAAACTAATCTGGTGGAAACGATGCCTCGGATAGCCTTTGTATTCCTCTCTTTGTTCATCATTTCGTTTTTACGAAAGTGAACCAAAGCCGGGTCTAAAACTGACTAACCAACTAATAAGTAATGGATTTAGAAATGAATAAAAAATTATTAGCAGCGGCAATCGCGGCAGCAACCTTCGGTACTCAATCAGTTGCAGTGGAACTATATAATAACGATGGCACAACATTTTCGATGGGCGGCCACGTTTCTGTTAATTTAAATGGATCAGAGCAAGGTGACACGGATGTGGGTACTAACTCTCCTCGTATCAATATCTCTGCGACACAGGATTTGGGTAATGGCTTCACCGCAGACGCACGTGGTGAATGGGCGCTAAACTACTTAGACGGTGGTGAAGAGTCGTTTAAAACTCGTCTAGGTTACTTAGGTATAACTCATGAGGTTTATGGTCGTGCAGTAGGTGGTACGCAATGGTCACCTTACTACGATGTCGCAGGTATTGCAGATATGCCAATCGCGTTTGCCAACGACTTCATCTATGACGATCATGGAAACCTTGGCACTGGCCGTGCGGATAAAATGCTTTCTTACCGTAATGCCATCGAGTTGGGTGAAGCGGGTGTGATCAACTTTGGTCTTGGTTGGCAGGGTGCAAACGATGATTACACGCGCAACGATGCTGGAGTTATAACTGGCGGTGCTAAATACGATGACCGTGTGCAAGCTGCGCTTTCTTACTCAATCATGGGCGCTAAAATCGGTTATTCATACAATGGCGGTGATTTCCAGCACCCTGCATATGCAGGTAAGCACACGGCGGAATCACACGTTGTATCAGCATCTTACGGTGCGTACGGCCAAGGCCTATTCCTTGCTGCGGTTTATGGTTCAAACGAAAACATGAACTTCAGTGCAAAAGGCGACCGTTTAGAAGAAAGTGATGTGTACGAAGCGATCATCGCATACGCTCTGGCGAACAGCCTAAACTTGAGTGTTAACTATGAGATGGTGGAAGGTAAAGAGTTTAAGAGCTCTAAAACAGAAACTGCTCGTGAAGAAATGGCACTACAAGCAGAATATAACTTCACGCCTAAATTTGTTGGTTACGCGGGTTACCAGTTTGACCTAAATGACGACAATGGTCGTGAAACTGATGACAAATGGGCGTTAGGTGCTCGTTACTACCTATAATAGGGTTTAGCGAGAACTATTATTCAAGCTCATTGATCTAAAGCCAGCCTCGTGCTGGCTTTTTTGTCTATTTGTTTTACAAATACTTTGCTGTTTCAATTAGATGATACAAAACTCAAAACGGGGTGAATGTCTTATTTTTTACACTAGAGGTTGCTATTTAGTGTCGTTAAGTCAATAGGTTAGATTATGATGGGATTTTTGTTTTGCAGGGAAGAATGATGAGTGTTATTCAAGTTGAAGAAAAGAAAGTAGAAGTGGGTAAAGTGCTTTGTGTTGGACGAAATTACGTTGAACATATTCATGAGCTTAATAATGCAATGCCTGAGCAAATGGTGGTATTTAATAAACCCGCAACTTCCGTATCAACAACTCTGCGTTCATTCCATCAAGAGCCCCTTCATTATGAGGCTGAAATCTGCTTTTTGATCAAGGATGGACGTTATTCAGCGGTTGGTTTGGGATTGGATCTGACCAAGCGTGGTTTGCAATCCTCGCTTAAAAATCAGGGGTTGCCGTGGGAGCGAGCTAAGGCATTTGATGGCTCTGCTGTGTTTAGTCGGTTTGTCTCTTTGGATAACATTGATATCAATGATCTTAACCTTGAGCTCTTAATCAACTGTGTTCGTGTACAAAAAGGTCACGTTAACCAAATGCTCTATCCGCCGCTAACTATCCTGGATGAATTAACCAGTTACACAACACTTCAAGATGGCGATGTAGTGATGACCGGTACACCAAAGGGCGTTGGTGAGGTACATGAAGGTGACATCTTCCTTGGTCGATTAAAGTGTGGCGATGTCACCTTGTTGGAGATTGAGTGGTTGGCGGATTAAAGCCAAATTCGTAGAACGAGAAATACCACCATACTGATAACCGTCGTTAAAAGAACATTTTTAGTAAAATACGCGATTAAAGCAGCCAGTACGGCAGCCAGTAAAAATGGGTTTTGCACATTGACGCTGAGCTCCCCATCGGGAATGAAAACGATAGGTGCCCAGATCGCAGTCAGTACTGCGGGGCTAGCGTAATTGAGTACTTTTTGAGTGCGCGTCCCTAATCGCAATGGTAGCTTGGGTTCTAAAAACAAGTAGCGGCTGGTGAAAACAAGTACCGTCATCAGCAAAATAGCCAACATGATCATTAGCGTTTCTCCTTTACTTGTTCCACAAAGTAACCAGTAAGCATGGCTAAAATGCTTGAAATCATCAAACTTCCCTCAATTTGATAATAGGTTAGGGCAACTGAGCTCACCAAAGCCACAATAACACTCGCGAGCACTGCTGCATTTTTAATGGTGGGTACTACTATCGCGATAAAAGTTGCGGCTACAGCAAATTCCAAACCCATTTCGTTCAGTTCAGGGATTAGACTTCCCGCAATAATGCCCGTCAATGTCGCGACATTCCAAAACAGGTAAAAACTCAGACCAGCCCCAAGTGCATACCAGCGATTAAACTGTTTATCGGAATGGTGGCCTACAATCGCAAACAGCTCGTCAGTAAGTAAGAAGCCGAGTGATAATCGCCATTTTAGAGGGAGCGGTGCAATTTTACTGCGCATCGATACACTGTAGAGGAAGTGTCGAGAGGTGATAAAAAACGTTGTCAGTAACATGGTCACTAGACCTGCTCCCGTTTTAATCATTCCCATCGCGACGAGCTGTGCAGAACCTGCGAACAAAATGGCGGATAGTGCTTGCCCTTCCAAAGGGTGAAGCCCAGTATCAATTGCGAATGAGCCTGCGAGTAAGCCCCAAGGGAGCACTGCGATACTCAGAGGCATCATCGCAAGTGTACCTTGCCAAAATAGCGTGGCTTTTGATTCTTTTTGTAACTGCAAAGAGTGGTCCATAGTTTCTTCTTATTTATTCCTAAATCAGATTACCAAGATAGCTCGGTAGTGGCATAACGCCTTGTACAATATTGCTGCTTTAGCTGTGACGGACGTATTGGCCGGGAGTGACGCCCATGGCTTTTTTAAAGTGTCGATGCAGATGGCTTTGATCATGGAAGCCGCATTCTTGTGCCACGTCTGAAATTTTTTGTCCCATTTTTAGTAGCTTCTTCGCCATACGTAAACGTTGCTGAATTTGATAGGCATGAGGCGGAAAGCCAAATTGCTTTTGAAACTCTCTCAGCAGATGAAAAGGGCTTAATCCAGACAGTTTCGCGAGTTCTTCTAGTGAGACGTCCGTTTGTGGAAAGTCTTCCAAAAATTCTCTGACTAGCTGCACTTGTCGCTGAGCTCTGGTTGACTCTTTCAGTGGTGTCCGATGAGTGCTGTGTTTACTGGCTAGCTTGATCAACGTGCCGTAAACCAAAGTTTCTCTCAATAAACGGTTGTCTGATTTTTCTAGTGTTTCAAATACCAGTCGTAACTGACTAGCCAGCTCAGGATCGTAAACCACAGGTTGAGGGAAATAGGGCAGAGCTACATTTGGTGAGCCAAGCTCTTGTCCTAAAGTTTGAAACTGCTGAGGTACGGGGTACATTGCTTTGTATTCCCAGCCGCCTTCCGAGGCTGAATGCCCGTTGTGTACTTCATCTGCATTAACAAGGATGATGCTGTCCTGTGGCGCGATATGATTCCCGCCCGTCCTAAAAAATTGTTGTGCCCCTTTTTCGATGACACCAATAGTGTAACCTTCGTGGCTATGGCGTGAAAAATTCTGCTTCTCATACTTTGCATCGAGAAGCTCTAAACCTCCGAGCTCTTGAGCTATCTTGAAGGTAGCGATTTCCTTATTCTTTTCTTTCATCTTTATCCGGTCTGCTCAAGAAAATCATTTTAGAAGTGTAACGGATCCATCGTGCTTATTTTTGTACAAAATTGCTATTCGATTTTGATAAACAGGCGAATTGATTGCTATTTTTCACATGGGCAAACTATGATTTTTATTTTTTGAATTATCTTGGCTATTTTGGGCTGGATGATGTCATTTTGTTGGTATAACATTCGCCGCCTTGTTGTAGAAAAGCGGTTTCATCATGATTGATTTATCTGTACTTCCTGTTTATCTCACCGCAGTAATGGCTTTGTTGCTATTACCAGGGCCCGATATGTTGCTGATAGCGAGTTCTAGTATGAGTTACGGTAAGAAGGTCGGTCTTTTTGCTAGCTTAGGCAATGCGACGTCTGGTGTTATTCTTACTTTGCTTGCTGCGATGGGCGTATCTACCCTGATTGCCATGAGCCCAATAGCCCTTAAAGTCCTTCATCTACTAGGTGGCGCTTACTTGTTAAAAATGGGTTGGGACTGCTTACGAGCTGAGGCATCTTCGGCTCCAGAGCTTGATGGTCAAAACAAAATGGCATCAACTTATTATCAACGTGCTTTGATGAGTAATTTGCTCAACCCTAAAGCCTTGGTCTTTTTTGTGATGTTTTTGCCGCAGTTTGTCTCAAGCAATATCACGGCATCTTCTGGTGAGCAGATGCTAGCGCTAGGGTTATTGTTGAACGTTCTTGGCTTGTCATTCAATTTATTACTTGTTGGGTTAGCAGGCACATTGGGCAAAGGGCTGCTCGAGAACGAAAAATTCCGCACGTATCAACATAAACTAATGGGGTTAGTGTTTGTTATTCTGGCGTTGTGGATACTGAGTAGTTTCGCCTTGTAAAGTTATCATATGCCATCAGAAAGCCAGCAATTGCTGGCTTTTTGTTTTAGGATATTGGTGTTTCCTAAGGAGAGGGTATATGAAGCTTGAATTTTGTTTAAATCCAGATCAAACAGACCTTGATTTTGTTCGTGAAGGTATTCGATCTTATAACCGACTGCATTTACCTGAAGGGGAAGTGCATGCTGTAGGCTGTTTCGCAAAAGATGAGAATGGCAAGATCATGGGTGGCTTGACTGGCGAAATGTTTAAAAATACGGTGTTTGTTGAGTTTTTGTGGGTAGACGCTGAAAGTCGAACCTCTGGTCTCGGTAGTCAATTAATGTCGATGCTAGAACAAAAAGTAAAGCCTCATAGGGTTACCCATGTTTATTTGGATACCTACAGCTTTCAAGCTCTTGAGTTCTATCTCAAATTGGGTTTTGAGAAAGTGGGGCAGTACTCAGGCTATCCTGCAGAGGGCATCCACAAGTACTTTCTACAAAAGGAAATTGTAGGCTAGGGAAAGCACGGGTTAGCTTGACTTGTTCTAGTGAAAATAAAAAAAGAGGCGCGAATTTGCGCCTCTTGTTGTATCAAATATCTATGTTTCTCTTTGACTTACAAACTTTGCTGGTGCGCGTCGATAAGTTCGTTCATCTTCGCTTCTGCTGCTTGCTGTGCTTGTTCATAGCTCATATCCGCAGGGAAGAGGTTGATGACTTCGTAGTAACATTTTAGTTTTGGCTCAGTACCAGAAGGACGAACAATCACGCGAGATTGATCTTCTAGGTGATAAATCAATACGTCACTTGCTGGTAAGTCAATGGATTCTTCAGAGCCGTCGTCAAACATGCGAACCGATGTTTTAAGATCTTCGGTTACTGCAACTTTTTTACCAGCAATCTCTGTTGGTGGATTTGCTCGGAGTTTGTCGCCGATTGGTGGAGAGTTCGGGTCGAGAGCGATGCTGCGTTGTGCGTTGAAGTAGAAACCGTGCTCGCGGTACAGCTCTTCCAGTTTATCCCACAGTGTTTTGCCTTGCGCTTTAAGCTTGCCTGTTAGCTGTGAAAACGCGACGATTGCAGATAAACCATCTTTATCCCACACCTTGTTACCCACGGTATAACCGAGCGCTTCCTCATAAGCAAACAAGAATGGGTTGGTTTCTGTCTCTTGTTCCATGGCAACGTTAGTAAGCCATTTAAAGCCAGTTAATGTTTGATAGTATTGTGCGCCATGCGCCTTAGCGATGCTGCTCAGCATTCTTGAGGATACGATGGTGTTGCCAACCAAAGCGTTAGGTTGCTGTTCCAACAAGTAATCGCCAAACAGTGAGCCCACCTGATCACCTGTTAGCATTTGATACTCGCCATCTGGGCGTTTAACTGCCACGGCAAAACGGTCTGCATCTGGATCGTTCGCGCAAGCGATATCGGCATCTACGGACTTACCTAATGCCATCACCATATCCATTGCACCGGCTTCTTCAGGGTTTGGGAAGTTGACGGTTGGGAAGCTTCCATCAGGTTCGCGCTGTTCCTTAACACTTGCCACTTTTTGGAAGCCTGCGTCGGCAAGTAGCGTTTCCGCCATATTCGCGCCAACGCCATGCATTGCGGTGTAAGCAATAGATATATCGGTATTGTTGTCAGGAGTAAGCAGCGCGTTTTCATTCATTGTCTTACGGTAAGTTTGGTAGTAGTCGTCTTCCAACCAAACTAACAAACCGTGCTGTTTTGCATCATCGAGAGACATTAAAGGTAATGGCTTCGTTGTTGCGTCATCAATTTTCGCTGCGATTCCAGAGTCGTGCGGAGGAATAATCTGTGCGCCATTCTCCCAATATACTTTAAAGCCATTGTATTCTGGTGGATTGTGACTGGCAGTAACAACAACAGCGGCCGCAGCATTCAATGTACGGACACCAAACGCAACAATTGGGGTTGCTGCAACGTCATACGTTAGGTAAACCTTGATACCAAGGGCCGTCAGTACGGATGCGGTATCATGCGCGAATTGTTTTGAATCGGGACGACCGTCGTAGCCAATAACGACACCACGACTCGCGGCATCTTTGACTTGCTCAAGCAAATAGTTCCCTAAACCAGTGGCGGTCTCTTGAATCACCAAGCGGTTCATTCGGTTTGGACCTGCGCCCACTTTGCCACGTAAGCCTGCAGTACCAAAGGCAAGGCGTGAGCCAAAGCGATCAGTAAGTTCTTGTTCATTGTTCGTATCGACGAGGTGTTGTAGCTCTTCACGAGTCTTAGGATCAGGGTCTCGTTCTAGCCATTGCGTAATTAGTGCTGTCATATCAGTCATTCCTTAGTAGGGGGAGCCTACTTTCTTGGACACTTCGTTTGGTAAGTATCTCAATGTTTTCTTTTAAATCAATGTAAATGGTTCTCAATTACATTTCAAAGAGGGCAATCGATAAACCGAATTAATTTTTCTTATCCGAACAAAATTTAATCATATTTAATTTCTTGAAGAACCTTGGAACTATAACTAGCCTTTTAACATAAATATAACAAACCGTGTCGAAATCGTAGTTTTTGTGATTTTTCGTAAAGTTGTTCGATATTTGCATCGGGACGCAAGGAAGCTCGCGTAGGCGTAGCGGCTGAGCAGAGGAGAGATCTTTTGAAAAGATTAACGACTACTCTAGCCTTATCACTGAATGTGATTTTAATCACATTTTCCTCTTTTGGTTGGTCAAAGGAAAATGACTACAACATGACAAAAGGGGTCACAGAGATAAGTGGGCAAGTGTATGAATTACATATGCTGATTTTCTATATCTGCTGTGTAATTGCTTTGATTGTTTTTGGTGTGATGTTCTATTCCATCTTCCGTCATCGCAAGTCAAAAGGAGCAGTTGCCGCACATTTCCATGAAAGTACAAAAGTGGAAATTATTTGGACGGTCATACCCATCATCATTCTTGTCGCTATGGCGATTCCCGCAACAAAAACTCTAGTAGCAATGGAAGACACAAGCCAATCGGATATCACGGTCAAGATCACAGGCTCGCAATGGAAATGGCATTACAGCTATTTTGGCGAAGATGTTGAGTTTTTTAGTTTGCTTGCCACCAGCCAAAAACAAATTGATGGAATCGAAGCTAAAGGCGCACATTACTTACTGGAAGTAGATAACCCTTTGGTGTTGCCTGTGAATCGCAAAGTGCGTTTTTTGATGACTTCTGATGATGTCATTCACTCTTGGTGGGTACCGGACTTTGCCGTCAAGAAAGACACCATTCCAGGTTTTATTAATGAAGCATGGACAAGAATTGATGAGCCAGGCGTATATCGCGGTCAGTGTGCGGAGCTATGTGGTCGTGCACATGGATTTATGCCAGTGGTGGTGCATGCGATGGAAGAAGAAAAGTTCGATGAATGGCTAGCGAGTAAGAAGGAAGAACTCGCACTTCAAAAAGCGGCGGCACAAGAAGCGCTCTCTCAAGACTTATCTATGGATGAATTGATGTCGCAAGGCGAATCGATATACACGGCGCGTTGCGCTGTGTGTCATCAGGCAAATGGTGAGGGGATTCCGGGTGCATTTCCCGCGATTAAAGGCAGTCCTATTGCAACCGGAGATGTTACAGAGCACATAGATATTATTGTCAACGGTCGCCCGGGCACCGCAATGCAGGCTTTTTCTAATCAGTTAAGTGACAAAGAAATTGGCGCGGTTATCACATATCAACGAAATGCATGGGGCAACGATACTGGCGATACAGTGCAAGCATCCGATGTGAATGCCTTTAAAGCACAAGGCAGTGCTAAGGAGGAAATATGAGTAAGCCAATTGATAAGGCAGTGAAGTCTGCGCCAGCAGAAGCCAGTGCGAACAGTACCATTGCGATTGATGATGGTCACGAGCATCATGCACCCCAGGGCATCACTCGTTGGTTGTATTCTACAAGCCATAAAGACATAGGCACCCTCTACCTTTGGTTTAGCTTTGCGATGTTTCTAACAGGTGGTGCGATGGCTATGATCATTCGTGCCGAACTGTTCCAGCCAGGGCTACAGCTAGTCGATCCGCAGTTTTTTAATCAAATGACCACGGTACACGGTTTAGTAATGGTATTTGGTGCGGTGATGCCAGCATTTACGGGTCTTGCTAACTGGATGATCCCGATGATGATCGGCGCTCCAGATATGGCGCTGCCGCGTATGAACAACTTGAGCTTTTGGATCTTACCTTTTGCATTTCTTATTTTGTTGAGCTCGTTGTTTTTACCTGGTGGCGGTCCTGATTTTGGTTGGACGTTTTATGCTCCGCTGTCCACGACTTATGGCCCGGATAGCACTGCGCTGTTTGTATTCTCTGTTCATATCATGGGTATCAGCTCCATTATGGGCGCGATCAACGTTATCGTGACGATCGTAAATATGCGAGCTCCGGGAATGACTTGGTTCAAGTTACCAATGTTTGTTTGGACTTGGCTAATCACCGCTTTCTTGTTGATCGCGGTTATGCCGGTACTAGCGGGTGCGGTGACCATGGTTCTTACTGACAAATATTTCGGGACTAGCTTCTTTGACGCAGCTGGTGGTGGTGACCCGGTAATGTTCCAACACATCTTTTGGTTCTTTGGTCACCCAGAAGTGTACATCATGATTTTACCGTCGTTTGGAATCATCTCCGCCATTCTGCCTGCTTTCAGTGGTAAGAAGCTGTTTGGTTATCATTCGATGGTTTACGCGACGTGCAGCATTGCATTGTTATCTTTCCTTGTGTGGGCGCACCACATGTTTACCACGGGGATGCCAGTTTTTGCTGAGCTCTTCTTCATGTATTGCACTATGCTGATTGCGGTACCAACGGGGGTTAAAGTCTTTAACTGGGTTGCCACCATGTGGCGTGGAGCTCTGACATTTGAAACGCCAATGTTGTTTGCCATTGCCTTTATTGTGCTGTTTACCATTGGTGGCTTCTCGGGACTGATGTTGGCGATTGTGCCGGCGGACTTCCAATATCATGACACTTACTTCGTAGTTGCCCATTTCCATTATGTGTTGGTATCTGGTGCGGTATTCTCGATCATGGCAGCGGCATACTACTGGCTACCTAAGTGGACGGGTAATATGTACGACCACAAGCTGAGTTTATGGCATTTCTGGTGCTCAATTATTTCCGTCAATGTCCTGTTTTTCCCAATGCACTTCCTAGGCTTAGCGGGCATGCCAAGACGCATACCGGATTACGCCATTCAGTTTGCTGATGTTAATCAAATAGTATCAATTGGTGGGTTTGCATTTGGGTTGTCACAACTGATCTTCTTATGGTTGGTGATCAAGTGTATTCGTGGCGGGGAAAAGGCTTCTGCAAAACCGTGGGAACGTGCGGAGGGCTTAGAGTGGACAGTGCCAAGCCCCGCGCCACATCATACGTTTACTACACCGCCTGAGATTGACTAGCAAAGAGTGGGGTGAGTGACATGAAACCGAATCCATCAAACAAGAAGCTCACAGTGAAGTTACTTTTGGCGACCCTGTTAATGTTTGGCTTCGGCTATGCACTGGTCCCACTTTATGACGTGATGTGCGACGCACTGGGAATCAATGGAAAGACAAGTGAAGTGGCCGCCATTCAACCGACAGGTATGCAACCGGACATGAGTCGAACTATTCGCGTGGAGTTTATGGCGCATGTCAGCCCAGATATGCCTTGGGAGTTTAGACCCAAAGTGATTTCGATGGATGTTCACCCAGGTGAAGTCGTACAAACCGAATACCTTGCATTTAATGAAAGCGGGCAGAAGTTGGTGGGGCAAGCCGTTCCTTCTGTTTCTCCCGGGACTGGAGCTGCTTACTTCAATAAGATTGAGTGTTTTTGCTTTAACCAGCAGCCTCTGGATGGTAAACAGCAAGCTCAAATGCCGTTGATTTTTTATATCGAACCGGGCTTGCCGGAGTCTATACACACGTTAACGCTGTCTTACACACTCTATAAACTTCCCCCTCCTACAGGCTCTTAGCCACTCAGGGAGAGAGATACAGACCAAGGTTGGTCAGTAAGGAGAGAAATTATGAGTAACAAGCCAGGAACATATTATGTTCCCGCTCAAAGTAGCTGGCCGATCATCGGTGCATTTGCTCTGTTTTTGGTTGCTGTTGGCGCAGGCATGACCGTCCAGGGGACACAAAGTGACGGTGCAGTGGGAACCATTGGTGGCATTGTGCTAGCGGTGGGCTTCTTGTTCTTGCTTTACATGTTGGCTGGTTGGTTTAGTAATGTGATTACTGAATCACTGAGTGGAAAATACAGCTCGCAAATTACTCGTTCTTTTCGCCAAGGAATGAGCTGGTTTATCTTTTCTGAAGTGATGTTTTTTGGTGCCTTTTTTGGTGCCTTGTTTTACGCCAGAATGATTTCTGTGCCTTGGTTAGGTGGGGCAGATAATAACTTCATGACCAACGAAGTCCTGTGGCCAACCTTCGAAGCGATGTGGCCACTCACACTGACACCGGGGGGAGAAACAACACAAGCTATGCCGTGGCAGGGCATACCACTTACCAATACTATCTTGCTGCTATTGTCGTCTATTACGCTACATATGGCGCATATAAGCCTTGAACAAGACAAAAGAACGGCACTGATTGTTTGGTTAGAGATAACCATCGTACTTGCTGGCTTTTTCCTATATTACCAAGCGGTTGAGTATGTTCATGCTTATCAAGACATAGGGCTCACGTTGCAGTCCGGTATTTACGGTAACACGTTCTTCATGTTGACGGGATTCCACGGTTTACACGTTTGTCTTGGGACTATCTTCTTAATCGTGCTGCTGTTCAGAATCGCTAAAGATCACTTTTCGCCAAAGAACCATTTTGCCTTTCAAGCCGGCAGCTGGTATTGGCATTTCGTGGATGTGGTTTGGTTATGTCTGTTTGTGTTTGTTTACGTACTTTAGGCGCAGTGTGAACTCTTGGTTCGACTAATAAGGGCGAGGGTTTGGTGCTAGCCAACCCGAGCTGAGCGCAATAAGCAAAAGGACGACCACCAAAGCGGAGAACATGACTCGACGGCCTAAGTAATGACTCATGGGTTTGTCTCTTTTTTCAGGATTATCTGGGTCTTCACGAACCATTTCGATAAGCGCTTTTGCGAGGTTGAAGATAATGAAAAGCAGCAAAAGGACAAGCGTCAGTTTGAATAGAAATACGGTGGACATGGCACCTCCGGTTTCATCATTGTTGTTATCAAGACAATTATGGCTATCGAAACGGTTTTGGGTTGCAGTTGGTTTAACTGTGGTTGTGTTTTCTCTTTTGGTCAAACTGGGTTTTTGGCAGTTTGAGAGAGGGCAAGAAAAACAAGCATTGGAACAAGCCATTCTCGCGCGTGCGGATAGTGCGTACCAAGCACTAAGCGTCGTTCTTGAAGACAACGACTGGCGAGAGGAAAGTATCCTCGGGAAAAAAGTGGAAGTTAATGTTGTTCCTCAGGCGTTTCCCGTAATTTTGTTAGACAACCAAACGCATCAAGGCAGTGTGGGATATTTAGCATTTCAGATTGTATTGACGAGCGATGAGCCTAGTACCTATGCGTTATTGGAGCTTGGTTTTGTCGAGGGAAGAGCAGATCGCTCAATGTTACCAACGGTCACCAAACTCGATAATTCGATTTTCATCACAGGACGCCTGTACCGAAAATCTACTAATCCACTGAGCTCAGAGTTAATGCCGGAAGTTGGCGATGTTATTCGCGTGCAAAACCTAAACATCGCGCAATTGAATCAGCTACTGAATATTGAACTTATGCCCGCAGTCTTGCAGCCAGACAATTTAACTCGTTGGCCCTATGACTTTCCTTGGAATCCATTGCCACTCAATAGTGCCAAACATTTTGGCTATTCGATTCAATGGTTTTCGATGGCAGGTGTTTTCTTATTACTGACTTTAATTGTTTTTGTTCGTTGGCAAAAAAAGTTGCGTCACATGGAGGTGAAGCATGACATCTAAAGTAACCAAAGGACGACTAATGTTGATTGCGCTGGTTTGTACGTTCGCGCTTCCCGCTGTCATTGCAAAAGTCATTCTCACACAAGGGTGGTATCAAAGCGGAGTGACCAATAGAGGCGAGTTAGTCGAACCATACACGACGTTAGAGCAACTTGGTCAAGAGTCACCTCTCAAAGACCATGGTTGGCAACTCGCTTATGTATTGCCTAACGAATGCACTGAACAGTGTAAACAGCAGCTTTACCTGCTTCAGCAAAGCCATGTTGCTTTAGGTAAGTATCAAGAGCGAGTAGTGCCAGTCGTTTGGCAGACTGAGCATTCAGATCCCATGGAAGTATCGATGTTAGCGATGCAAATGAATGAATTGGTTACCGCAAAAGTGAAACCTGGGCAAATGTTGATCGTTGATCCTCTTGGGCAACTGGTGATGTCTTACTCGCCGAAACCAAATGAGGACTTAGTCCTATTGAATAAAGGTATGTTGGCGGACTTACGCAAGCTCTTAAAACTGTCACGAGTCGGTTAGAGGAAGTGCATATGAAATTAATTCAGTTGGTTAGATTCAGTTTGCTGCTAACTCTCGTGGTGATCATGTTAGGGGCATATACTCGCCTTTCAGATGCAGGGTTAGGTTGCCCGGATTGGCCTGGTTGTTATGGGCACTTTTCTGTGCCGCATCAAGAAGAAGACGTCATACGTGCTAACCTGAACTTCCCCGAGCGGGCAGTAGAGCATGAGAAAGCATGGCTTGAGATGATTCATCGCTATTTTGCGGGAACGTTAGGTTTAGTCATTTTTGCGATGGCAGCGATATCAGTAAGGTCTGAGCGTGTAAATTCAACCTTTCCGATGTTGCTAAGCGTATTGGTGATTGGGCAGGCACTTTTGGGAATGTGGACAGTTACTCTTAAATTAATGCCCGTCATCGTGATGCTTCACTTGCTCGGTGGTTTTGTTTTATTGGCGTTACAGGCGATTTTTTACTGCCAATTAAAAGCGCAAAACAATCTCTATTTCTCTCCATCTTCTAGCTCTCTGAGAGGCTTTTCATTGTTGGTTTTCCTGGTTGTTTTGGTGCAAGTGCTCCTTGGAGGATGGACTTCGTCAAATTATGCTGCGCTGATGTGTACCACACTGCCGATTTGTGAGGGAGACTGGATGAGCCATCTCTCATGGAAAGAAGCGTTTTCTTTCTGGCAAACTGGATTCGAGAATTATGAATTTGGTGTCTTGGAGTATCCGGCAAGAATGACTATACACGTCACTCATCGTATAGGCGCTATTGTTACCGCCACCGTGGTATTGGCTTATAGTATTGGGCTTATGAGGCAAGATTCTCATCATTCACAGAGAATCGGAGGGTGGTTGTTATTCACTCTGGTGTGCCAAATTATGCTGGGTGTAAGCAACGTAGTATTTCAACTTCCTATCTATGTCGCGGTGGCGCACAACCTTGGTGCCGCTGTTATGTTGAGTCTCGTTTGTGTTAGCCAGTTTTACTTGTGGCAGGGTAAAACGGCTTGGAATTACACCGCGAAAGGAGTTCGCTATGAGTAAAGAAATCGCGCTGTCGTTAAATGGGCGAAAGCGACTAAGTTCCGTTTATTTGAAGTTAACGAAACCTAAAGTGGTGGCGTTAATGTTGGTGACGGCAGTAGTAGGGATGAGCTTAGCCCCAGTTGATGATTTCCCCTGGTTGCAGGCGGTAGTTGGCCTAACGGGGATTGGTCTGATGGCAGGGTCTGCGGCAGCGTTTAATCATCTAATTGACCGCCGAATTGATGCGAGAATGGCACGTACACACAAACGACCATTGCCATCGGGTGAGACTAAACCATCATCGGTGATAGCCTTCGCTACAGTTTTAGGTGTCTTAGGGTTTGTACTTCTATATGCGATGGTCAACCCGCTGACGGCATGGTTGACTTTGATGAGTTTGCTCGGCTATGCGATGGTATACACAATGTACCTCAAACGTGCTACGCCCCAAAATATCGTCATTGCAGGGATTGCCGGTGCGATGCCGCCTCTTCTCGGTTGGACTGCTGTAACAGGGCAATTACATGCGAATGCTTGGCTGCTCGTGATGATCATTTTTATCTGGACGCCACCACATTTTTGGGCTCTGGCTATTCATCGTGTCGAGGATTACCGCAAGGTAGATATTCCCATGCTGCCAGTGACACACGGCATTGAGTACACCAAAACTTCTATTCTGTTGTATACGGTGCTATTGACTTTGGTTTGTGTCCTACCGGTTTTGGTTGGTATGGTCGGCGTGGTGTATCTTTTTGCCTCGCTACTACTCAATGTTGGCTTTATGTACCATGCATGGAAGCTAAAATATGCACCAGAGCCAAATACCGCGATGGAGACGTTTAAATTCTCTATCTATCATCTTTTGGCGTTGTTCATTGCATTGCTTTCGGATCACTATATTGGTTTTTAACCTTTCTTAAAACAGAAAACGCCGCGTGGTTCGCGGCGTTTTTGGTTTTGATACTTTGGCTTTAAGACAAAGCTTTCTAGATTTATTGAATTTCTAGCAGTTCAACATCAAAGATCAAAACACTTGCTGGTGGAATTGGGCCAGAGCCACTCTTACCATAGCCAAGCGTGCTTGGTACGAAAAGGCGGATTTTCTCACCTTCTACCATGTATTGTAGACCTTCTTGCCAGCCTTTAATGACTTGGTTAAGACCAAATGAAATCGGCTCACCACGATTAACAGAGCTATCGAATACCGTGCCATCAATCAAGGTGCCGTGGTAGTGTACTTTTACTTTACTTGTTGCAGTTGGGTGAACCTCACCTTCGCCTTTTTCAAGAACCATGTATTGAAGGCCACTTTCTGTTGTGATGACGCCTTCTTTTTTCGCATTTTCTAGTAAGAATGCTTGGCCTTTGGCAAAGTTTTCATCTGCTACTTTATGGTTTGTCCAAGTACGGTAAATGAAAAAGCCCGCCAAAATAAAAATAATAAGAGGAAACAAAAATTTAGACACGTAATCTCCTTGTCTATTTAGGTTGTTTTAGCAAAAAGTTGATGGTTTCTGCCATGGCTTCAACGCTGTCATGACCACCAGTAATCACTTGATATTTTCCGTTTACGATAAAGGCTGGAACGGAGTTAATTTGGCCGCGAGTCGTGATCGCTTCTGCCTTAGTGATGTACTCAAACAGCGCTTTTTGCTGTGCTTCATCTAAATGGTAAGGGCTGATAAGGTTGCGAGACTCAAAGGCTTTCTCTACGGCGATTTGGCGTTCCTCAGCCGTTGCATCGGCACCCATTTGCACAGCAGTAAAAAGATCCGCCATAAACGCTTTATCTGGTGTTGATTCAAGCTGCATTACGGCAGTATAGAAGATGATGGCGCTCACTTGTGCACTTTCATTGAACGTTACATGCATTTTTTCAACGCTTTGATCGGTCAATGATTCAATTTGAGGGACAAACTCTTCCATTGAGCGGCAGTGGCCACAAGTTAAAGAGAATGCTTCAGTCAGGGGAGCTAAATCATACTCTTCAAGGGATACTGGCAAAACTTCGTATTGTTTGCCTTGCTGAGGCTGACTCTTGCCGCTATCGCATGCCGACAAAGCCATTACGGCAACAACAACAGCAAAGCCTTTCGATATGGTTTTTAACATAGTAGTGCTCTAAATGAGAAATTTGCGTTAGTTTATCGGTTAACGATAGTGACTAAAACCATTAAATAACAATAAAGTGAGACCATTGGTAACAGACTTTGCCTGACGTATGGACTGTAAGGGTAGGGTATTTTAGTGTTGCGTTTTATTTGAGAGATGATTTTGCATTGACTCAAGTGGCATGAACGCTGCATAGACAAACCAATCGGTGGACAAAAGCGCTAAAGATTCGGCGTGTTTTGTCGACACAATGAACAAGAGTTTTTCTACGTTGGTAATGGTATGAAGCATTGGTTTTTAATTGTTTGTGGCATTCTGGCCGGGTGCAGTAGCCTCGATCAAGATATGGTCCCAGGTGGGAACATTTTAGATACAGCTCCTAAATCAAACACTGAGCTGAGACACCCAGAGTGGGGATACCCGAGCGCATCCAATGTGGCTTCTTCCTCTCGTTCATATCAAACGGCGAGGGCGTCAGTAAAAAAGTCGCAAAACGTGACCTCTCTGGAAATGTTCCTGAGCAGGCATAACATTCCTCACGAGACGCTCAGTGGTGGCCACCTGATGATACGTTTGAAAGAGCAAGTGCATTTTCAAACGGGCTCAGCAAGGTTATCTGCTCAATCTCAAGACTGGATTCGAAACATTGGTCACTATCTGGCGGGAAGAACTGATGTTGATGTCGTGATTGATGGTCATGCGGATAGTACGGGAGCTGAAAGCTTCAACGACACGCTATCTGAAAAGCGAGCTCGTGAAGTAGAAAAACAATTATTGGCGACGAGTATTCCACGTCAACGAGTGTTTTCTAGAGGCTTCGGAGAGTATGTACCGAAGTGCAGCAATGCGACAGCGAGTGGTAAAGCTTGCAATCGGCGCGTAGAGCTAACATTGATCGTGGATGAATAACGCAGACGTTGGGTGGTAATCTTCGTTGTGTTGTTCTTGCATACCCGTTATTTGCTTAGTGGAGTTTAAGTTCGGAGTTGAGCAAGAAGACTGAATAAGGAAAGCTCGCACGGCAACATTTAGCTAGAAAAAATAGAAAAGAGGCACCGTTAGGTGCCTCTTTTACATCCGCCAATGTTCATAGGGGGAACTTAGGCAAATTCTTTTTCAACGTAAGCGACGATGTCAGATGACTCGTATAACCACTGTGTTTCGCCATCTTTTTCGATACGAAGGCAAGGGACTTTAACTCGCCCACCACCTTGCTCTAGTTCAGCTCGATGAGTAGGATTATTTTTTGCATCACGTAGCTCAATGTTCACCGATTGACGCTTCATTGCACGGCGGACCTTTACGCAAAAAGGGCAGGCTTCAAATTGGTAAAGTGCGTATTGTTTCGCTTTTTCATCAATACGTTGCTGTTCTTCTGCGGTGCGCTTAATACCACGAGGTGAGAACACCGCGTTCAGCAATAAGATAACCTTGCCTAAAATCCAACGGATAAACTTCATAATGATCCCTTGACGTTCATTGGGTAACTGTCCTTTAAGAATGCAATCATGATGCTTGTTGCACTGAGCGTGAAGTCTATCAGTTGTTTGAAATGGATAAAACCATGTATTTTATGCGGAAAATAGACGTTTAAACCAACCCCAAAAGCCACTTGCTGAAGCCGGACGGGCTTCTTTACCTTGATAAAAACTTTGCATGAGTTCGGTTCTGAATGCATCAACGTCCATGCGTTTTATGACAAGCTCATGCTGCAATGTATTTTGAGTCTGCTCGGCATGATCGTGCGCCAAGCTGAAATCCATATTTAAATAGCCTTGCGTGTATAACCAAAGGTGGGTGACTAAGATTAGGTCTTCAGCAGATTGGTTAGTAAACTTATCCGCGAGCTCATTACCCAAGGAGTCAGTCAGAACTTGCTGCATACGCTGGGTAGAGTGAGCATGTTGCTCGTAGTTAGCACTTGCTTCAATATGTGATTTGGTCAAAAGGCCAAGCAGGTGAAGAGTAGGTGCTGTTGTGGGTTTGTTCTCACAAACTTTTGTAAATAGTTGTGACTGTTCTTTTAACCAACGCCGCTTTGCTGCTTTATGTTCTTTAACAAAGGGGATTTCTTCAAATCCCATCTCTTGACTCAGTTCACTAAGAGACGTCATGGTTTTTTAGTTCCTTCACCGTTACTTCGATATGTTGATCATTGATATCAACAAAAATTGAGCTGCCAGTAATCATAACAGAAAGGCTAGTACCTCGGTCAAGATGCTGACAAATCAAGTCGATAGCGTCATAGTCAAAGCTCTCTACGTTGACGGGAAGCATTGAGAACTTTCCTGACATTTTGTCCCACCAGACAGCCGCTTTGGTGTTATAAGTGTAAACTTTTACATGCTTTGCGAGGCGAGAAGCTTTCTTAATTCTGTCTGGTTCTGGTTCGCCAATTTCAATCCAGTGAGTAATGCTTTGATCATCGCCAACATGCCATAAATCAGGCTCTTCAATCGTAGAGAGTCCTTTTGTAAACTCCAGATTGCTTTGAGCATTTAAACAGTAAGCTAGAATGCGAGCCAACATTCGTTGCGGCTTTTCAGAAGGATGAAGGGCGATAGTTAGATTTTTAGAATCGTAATAGTCATTATTCATATCGGAAATGGCGATACGAAATTTGTAAATGGTTGGTTTAAGAGCCATAGATTTATATCGTTTTGTTGGCAAAATAAGTTTTAGGCAAAAAAATAGCCAGCTTTAAAAGCTGGCTATCGTATCAAATTCTTTAAGAATTAAAGTACTTTGATTTGCTCTGCTTGAGGGCCTTTTTGACCTTGAGAGATAACAAATTCTACTTTCTGGCCTTCAACTAGAGTACGGAAGCCGTCACCAGTGATTGCAGAGAAGTGAGCAAATACGTCAGGACCGTTTTCTTGTTGAATGAAACCGAAGCCTTTAGTTTCGTTGAACCACTTAACTGTGCCAGTAGCTGTGTTAGACATGTCTATTTCCTAAATATCTAAATAATGTAATCTTTCGCCTCAACGGCGCTTATAGCGTGGAAAAATAAATTGCTATTGCGTACCACAGGACGACGGGTTACAAGTAATCCAACGAAATGTGAAAACAAAGAACTTTCTTTCTAGCCGTGTTTGAGTCTAGGTTAATTCCACGAAGAGTCAACATATATTAGTGCTTTATGGACAAATATTTGTATTTAGTCACTATTTAACCAGCATGTTTTTGATTAAATTTCAAATAAATGACGGTGATGTGAAGTTTTTTAGCATAAAATTCAACTAAATCTATAAATTTGACTTATTTATATAATTATTGTCCAATCTGGTTCGACCATTAAGGAGGATTTATGGCAAAGCGTAAAATCAGTCCTCAACCGAGTGGCTCACAACATGAGACCGACTTCGGCAGAGGTGAAATCAAAGACAACGCGTTAAAAGCGGTTGTTACCAGTCAGCTGTTCCAAACACGAGTCGTTAAAGCGAAAAAAGGTAAAGGTAGCTTCAGCCGTAAAATGAAGCATAGAGGCAAAGAGCCCTATTCAAAGTTCTCCCCAAGGTGGATTTTGAATAGGGCTTTTTTGTTGGTACTAGGTGTTTGCAAAACTGATGATATTCAATTTTTAGTACCAGATAAGTTTTCCTAATTTATCATGTACTGCTTCAACTGCTTCAACTGCTTCAACTGCTTCAACTGCTTCAACTGCTTCAACTGCTTCAACTGCTTCAGCGAACTAGGCGTTGAAAGTACCAATTAAGTACTAAAACTTACTAAGTTAGATTCATATCAATAAGCGTCACTTCCTGTCTTATGCAACTCTACTATATCTTTAGTCTAATCAAACAGCCGAGATTATGGTTTAAAAAGACTGGTGAGAAGTAGGTATGTCATCGACGAGTTATGGTACTTATGGTTGCAAATGTAAAAAAGCGTGTGCTTCTTTATTACTACTGTGGCTGTCCATTTGTCCGATGGCGCATGCACACAAGTCAGAGTCTCATTCTTTAATTGTTGCTAACTCCAAAGCGTGGAAGCCGTTCTCTTACCTTAGCCCAGATGGTGAACCTAAAGGTATTTTAATCGACTTTTGGAAAGAGTACGCGGTGAACAACCAAATCGACGTTCAGTTTCTCCTTTTGGATTGGGATGCTTCTTTGCAAGCCGTAAAAGAGGGTAAGGCTGACTTTCACGGAGGACTTGTCTACTCGCCCGAAAGGGCGAAGTATATGGACTTTGGCGCAGTCATAATGCCTATCCAAACCAAATTGTACGTAAATAAAGATGTACTTTCGGTTGATATCAGGAGTGTTTTAACTGGCGAAATGACGCTGCCAATTGGCGTTGTTAAAGGAAGTTACGAGTCTGAGTTTGTTCAGACGAATTATCCGAATGCACCTATCGCAGAATACATTAACAATGATTCGATGATACAAGCCGCCGTCGATAAAAAGGTGCTGTACTTCGTTGCGGACCTGCAAGTTGCTAACTTTTATATGGCAACCACGCCGGGAGCGGGTATGTTTGTCCCGACAATTAGCTTATATAGTAAAGATCTTCGGATTGCAGCAGGAATGCACAGTGCAACTTCCATTTTAGAGGTATCACGAGCGTTTGAAAAAGTCATCGATACGGATCGTGAGCGGATCCTCACCCGTTGGAGTCTGGTGAAAACGGTTTATCCACTTTATCTTTTCCCTATTGCTATTTTCATTATGGCGGTCGCAACGCTTTATCATATTTTTGCCCTCAAACGTATGGTTGCTCTTCGGACAAGGCAATTAACGATTGCCAATCAGCAATTGCTAGAGATGACGTTGACGGATTCTCTCACAAAGCTATACAACCGTAGACACCTGATTGAGCAATTGGCGCTACTGAATCATTTGAAGCGAAACTTAACGGTGATGGTGTTTGATATTGATGATTTTAAATCAATCAATGATCGATATGGCCACCTTGCTGGAGACCGAGCAATAGTTGCCATCGCAGAAGCCGCTAAGTCGATGACTGATGACCGAATGACATTGGCGAGAATTGGAGGAGAAGAGTTCGCACTCGTTACGTCTTCTCTGTCAGAGCGAGAAGCGCTCAATTTTGCCAATATGCTTTGTAAAGCCGTTTACGATCAGCCTGTTATACTGGGCGGACAAGCAATTCATTTGAGTATCAGTTTGGGCTGTGCTTACTATCCTGAGTTTACCCACATCGTGAGCTTGCAAGATGCTGACGAGTTGATGTATCAAGGTAAGTCTGAAGGAAAGAATCGTGCAGTTTTCCAAGTTATAACAGACTGTCAGCTTCTACCTGCGCTTCGTCAAGTGAATTAAGCTAATTCAACTGATACTTCAAACCATCCTCAAGCCTCAAAGTTTTAGTCAGAGTAAGGTGGTAAGCGTTGACGATCACGTTGCGTTGTTTTCTTTGAGGCCAATTTGCGTACAAATACTTGCACTCTCATATATATAAACCCCCGCCTGCTCACGTTTTTATCATAGAAGCAGTAATTGTTTTAAAGTGATAAGTGATTTCTTGGTAAAGATCAGAACCCCTGTCTACACTCAGTGTAAAGTAATGCATATAAAGCATGATGCATACGGTGTTGTACAAAAACAATTAAAGAAGATAAGAAATAAGTTGGCTTGAGAAGGACGGGGAATGAACAACGAATGCTTTGCTAGGTTCCGAGCTGTCACGGATGAACTGTCAATGAAAGAATCGTTGTCAGTTGGGAAAGACCCTTATGCTCACTATCTCAAAGATATTGTGGGCATTGATTTGTTGTCTCGTGAAGAGGAGTTGCATTACGCCAAACTTAATCGAGCTGGTGATGAAGAAGCGCGCGAAATGTTGATTGAGTCTAATCTTCGACTTGTTGTGAAAATCGCAAAAGGTTACCTCAAACGGCCAGGTAATAACTTTACTCTGCTCGATTTAATAGAAGAAGGTAACATTGGTTTGATAAAAGCGGTCGATAAGTTCGATCCTGAGCCAGGCTACCGTTTTTCTACTTATGCGGTATGGTGGATTCGCGAGAATATAGAAGCGGCATTAATGAACAATGGCCGCACGGTACGTTTACCTGCTCATGTGTGCAAAGAGATAAATAGCCTGGCTTTAAAAAAGCTCGATGCGTCAAAAAGTGAGAGCAAGGAGTTGTCTATTTCTGAACTCTCACGCTGCTCAGGGGTGAAAGCAGAGCGCATAGATGAACTTGTTGCTCTAAGTGGTTTTATTGATGTATCGACCACGGCGGACCTACATCGTGTTCCATTTGTTCTTGAACTGTGTGAAAGTGAGTATACGCCAGATCCACAACAAGACTGTGAAAACCAGTGCTTTACTCAAGCTATTGAAAATATTATTAAAACTTTGCCAACTAAGTTGCAGAAAGTCTTGATCCATCGATTCGGATTATTTGACCAGAGAGTGAAAACCTTGTCGGAAATAGGCCTGTTATTAAACGTATCTAACGAGCGTGTTCGTCAGATGCAGATAGAGGCGGTTGAACGCGTGCAGAAACGTCTCCGATTCGATGGTTGGGTTTAAGATTTTTAGCCCCTTATCCTAGCCGATTAATTTACTGGCTTGCTACTCTGTTCTTCCGTAAGTAACAGCAGCTCAAGCTGTGCTTTAGCTGCTGCCTCCAATCTCCATACACTCAATAATCGGTTAAGTGCTGCGCGATAAGTGCGACTTTTGAGTAAAAAAGCGAGCGTACTTGTGTAGTTGTTTACGACTTGCGCTTGTGTCTCGACTAATGCGGTTTTGTTTTCGATGTCGATGTGTTGAAGGTTAAAGTCAGGTAGAAACGCAGACTCATACCATACCTCTACAATTTCACGAATTTCGAGTTCTTCTTCAGGCACATCGAAGTCTTGTAACTGGTAGTTTTCTGGTATTGTTGATAAATAAACCACATCCAATTTGTCTGCAACAAATGTATACATCGGATTCCTTAGTGTACGCGCTTACAGAGTAAATAGTCTCATCGTTTACATTTTTGTCAATGACCGTGCTCAAGTATGAATGATGAACCACACCACATTCCGAACTTAACTTAGACTTTTTAAGTACTTATCGGTTAACCCGAAATATTTCAGGTTGCCATCTGGCTCCAAGACTAAGCTCATGTTGGATGTAGAGATCATGCCCGGATCATTCGTTGAGAAAATAACGGTCTTATTGAGTAGTTTGTCGCTAAATAACCGCTTGAAATAGTGGGAGTTTTCTTGCTCTGCACCATTAAATGGCTCGTCAATGATAATCAAAGATTGTTCGCAGTTGCCTAGCCCTAATGCGAGCCGCAGTCTTTGTTGAATACCATTTGGTAAACTTTTACAGATATCAACGCTCAATTGAGTGTCCAGGCCTTGTGGTAACCATGTATCGAGCTCAAAGAAACTCACCATTTCACGCATTTTTTCTGTTGGGGTTAATCCATTATGCAAGATGAAGTTAGTCTCCAAGGAGCCTTCAAAAATATGCAGGTTAAACGGGATGTAGTTAATCGAGGTTCGATAGCGGTAACTGTTGAACTGTTTGATGTTATAACCGTCCACCGAAACTGAGCCTTGATAGCGTTCCTCTAGCCCAGCGATAATAGAGATGAGCGTCGTTTTACCGCAACCTGTTGGTCCACAAATCACGACTTTTGCGCCCGGTGGAATTTTAAAACCAAGATTAGTTAAGCCTGTTGCCGCACCACTATAACGATGGCTCACACCAGAGCCGACGATACTACCTTGAAAGAGGCGAATAGGGGGGCTTTTCTCTAACGTTAGCTTATCGTCATTCATCGCCATAAGGTTGTTGATTTGCGCAGAAGACGCCTTAATGGATTGGAACTTAGAAATAGAGTTGTAGATGCCCATAATTGGCCCCAACGCCTTCCAGACTAAAATTACGGTAGCAAGCATTGCACCTGCATCGGAGGTGCCGTCCATCACGCCGATAACGGCCGCGACGATACTTGCGGTACCAATAACCTGAATCAAACTCCCGCCTGCTGCCTGAACCCTGCTATTAGTCACTGAAACATGTTCTGCATCGTTGGTGCTTTGTAAATGCGATGCGCTAAAGCGGGACTGGATAACACGCAATAATGGCAAGCCTTGGATGGTTTTTATACCACGAAGAATCTCATTCCATTGGTAAGAAACCATGGCGTTGGCGCGAGAGCTCTTGGACGTGGCTTGCGAGTAGATGTAACGAGAATAAACACAGAACACCAACATTAGAATCAACCCCGCCATAACGACTAGCGCCGCGGTACCAGACATAAGAGCAATGGCAATAATGAATACGATAACAAACGGCATGTCGAAGTAGCTTAATGTTGACTCTGCGGTTACCAAACGGCGGAACGTGTCGATGTCTTTCAAACGCGCTAACTGAGAAGAGACACCTGCGGTGGATGTCATCGAATAAGGAAGCCACAACAGTTTGGATATTACGTTTTGAGAAATATGCACCGCCAAATCCTTTCCTGATGTGGCGATGATGTTGACCCGCATTTTCTTGAAAAAGTATTCCGAGAACCCAACAATCACAGCAAATAACGTGAGCCAATAAAGCGTGGCTTGCGAGCTAGAGGTTAAGGCGAAGTTGTACACACTCATAATAAAAAAGGGCTGGAGTGCGCCGAGAATGCTGACCACGAAGCTGAGAATAATCAGGCTTTTGAGTTCATTGTTGTAGCGATAAAACGCGTATTTAATCCAGTTACTGCGGTCTTGAGATTCAGGTGGCGGTTCTCGGAATAAGCGGGAGTATTCGCTGATCGAGACCAACAAGCACGGCTTCTTGCAGAGCGGGTATTCAATGGTGTTGTTATTTGTGTAATCAAACAGGATCAGTTTGCCGTCTTTAGTGCCCAAGAAAATCGCAGTGAGGTTTTCTATCTCGATAAAACAAGGATGAGGATGCCCCTCGATGTGCTCCAACGTTTTTAGTTTGGTGACGTCACAACGGTAACCAAGGCGTTCAATCGTAGCGATAAAACTGTCGCTGTCTTTTGGTTTGGGGATAAAAGCGTCGCTGAGGATAGGAGGTGTGCCTTCCCATTCAAGCGCTATGAGGGTGTAAGCTAAACCACGAATCAAAGGTGACTCATTGTATCGCTCGTCATAACTGCGAGCCTCAAAGTCCAACAAGCGCTGAGGGACATTATTAAAATCAACCAAAATACTCATTGGTCACCTCCGGTAAGTTTGACGCGTTTGAGGCGATGATTGAGTTTGTCCATCTTGTTGCTGACGATGATGAGGATTTTGTCGTTGGCGCGATAGGCGGTACTGGTCAAAACCAATCGAGCAAAGTCGTCATCATAAACACAGTCGATGTCGTCGAAGATCAACACACGTTTGTTCGCAAGTAAGGCACGCACCAGCAACAAGGCATAAGCGACTTGGCGTGAGAATGGGTTGCGTAAATGTCCTTTGAGCTCGGTGTAAAAACCCGCGGGAAGGGCATCGATTTGTGCTTTGATGTTCATGGTTTCGCAAAGCGCAAATGCGGTGTTATTTAAGCTCGGGCGGAAACAAGTCAGGTTGTCGATGATGGTCCCTTCGACGAACGAACTGGTTTTGTCCACCATGAGCACGCTATTACGCCAGACGTTGTAGTTGACATCATCGAGCGGTGTCTCGTTGATTTGGATATCGAGCTTGCTGTCGGTGTTTTGCCGCGTAATGCAATTGGCGAGGTGGGTTTTACCTGCGCCGCTTTTCCCCGTCAGCAAGTAAGCCTGACCGCGTTCAAACTCAATGCGTTGTTTTTCCGAATACTTCACCGAGATGCGCTCGACTTCCGTCGTGTCGTTTTGTTGTTCTATAGATGCAGCAAGCTCAAGCAGCTCGGCGATACGTTGAATATGAAGCTTGTTCAACTCCCATCGACTCACCGTGCGCATTACTTGCTGGTATGGCGCGAAGTAGCGGTTGGTAAGCATGATGATGGCAGCCATGATGCCTTGGCTCGATTGCATGTTGATAACTGCCGTTGCCAAAACCACCACCACACAAGCGATGGAGAGCTGTTGTATGAGCGACAAGATAAGGTTGAAGTTTGATTCAATTTGCTCGTATTTGATGTTCTCGACTTCACGTTCTTCCACCATTTGTGTCATCAAGCTCTCAACGCGATATTCCATATTGCGCGCTTTGATATCGAGTGGGCTAGAGATGATCTCGATGATTTTAGAAGTAGTTAAGCCTTCGATGTCGGATTTGTTTTCTAAGCTGTTGATTTTCTGCTTGGAAAGACTGAGTGCGAACACCGCCAAAATGATGGAGGCGAGCAAGATGGTCACTCCCGCCCAAATGTTGATCACACCGATAATCAGAATGGTCAGTATGCTGACGGCAAGGTTGATCAATGCCCGTACAGATTCTCCGCCAAAGAAGGATTTAATCTCTGGAATGGTCGCAATACGCTCTAGGTATTCACCGGGTTCTAGACGACGAAACTTCGATATCTCAGCCAAACAGATTGATTGAAACACCTTGTTGGTTAAGTTGGTTTCGAATTGCTTCATGATCACCGACGAAATCTTCTCTTCCTGATTCTTTAAGTGATAGTCGAGGAAGATGGTGATCAAGATAATGGCAAACAGAAGAAACAGCGTGTCTTTGGCTTGGTTAGGTAAAACACGGTCAAAGATAATTAGAATCGAAAAGGGCAGTACTAAACCAAACAGCGTCGAGATGACCGTTGAGAAAGTCAGGTAACATTTGTCAGCAAAGTTAATCTTTTGGGAAAAATACTCAGTTTGCATTGCGACCTCCTTTCTTAATCGATGGTTTGGAGAGAAGGTGTTTTGGAACTAAGTCTTGATTGCTTCTGCCTTCGATATCGCTCATTAATTGCATGATGCTTTCGATGGATTGCACCGACAGCATGCCTTTGATTTGCTCAAGATTGATCGATTCAATGATGTAGTCATAACGCGCGCTCTCGTAATCACGTAGCGCGCTAAACAGTTTACTTTCCGCGGCCAGTAAGTCGGTAATGGTTCGCGTGCCAAGTTGGTAGGCGCGTTGAATGCCTTTGTAGGAAGCGTAGTTGGCACGGATGATGTTCTCGTAACTGCTAATAGCGCGGGAGAAGTCATTAATGTTGAGTACCGAGGTGTTAACGCTATTGCGTGTCGCGAACAATGAATCTTGGTACAGCAGCTCGGTTCGCTCGATGGCAGTCGACGATTTTTGATAACCGTAGTAATCCGAACCGCCGGAGAAAATTGGCACATTCAAGTTCAACCCGACGCTGGTCGAGTTACTGTCCCCTGTTGCGGTTGGGTCGGTTCGGTCATAGTTGTTCGCATCGTCGTAACGGTAACTGGCAGAGAGCGATACGGTCGGCACAAAGTTTGAACCGCTTTCTTTCAAGCCTCTTCGGCTGCGCTCGACGGTTTTCTTCGCAACCAATAAGTCGTTATTGAGCTTCAAAGCTTGTTCAAGAATCTCACGTTGTTCGGATTCGCTGATTTCCGCCAAGGGCACGCTTTCGTAGATGTCCTGTGATGGGGTGACTGGGTATTGAACTTGAATCTCTAAACCGTTCAAAATTACGCGCCGGTCTTTCTCTAAGGTTCTTAAGCGATTGGCAATGCCTTCTTTCTGGGCAATTACCTCATACAACTCGCTCGCCGCAGTGTTGCCAAGTTCCACGTTGCGACGCATTTGGCGCTCACGTGTTTCAGACGATTTAAGTTCTACTTGGGTGGCTTTGATTTGCGCGTTGTTTTTGAGGTATTCGAAATATTGCGTCGCGATTTCAGAAATGGTGCTCTGGATTTTGTTCTCGTGTTTGATTTCTTCAATGTTGAAATCAAGCTTCGCGGTGCCGTATTTGAAGATGTCGCCAAGGTTAAACACCGATTGCGATAAAGACACGCTGTAGCTATTTGAGTTGTAGCTTGAACGTTTATCTGGTGTTCCCGTTAATATGGTCTCGTTTTCATTCCATGTTGTATCAGCGGCACCGTTTAAAGAAGGCAGGAACTTAGAACGGCTAATGTCGATGTTGTATTCGTTTTCTTCCACGCCTTTGTCACTAGCGCGCAGAGATAAATTGTTTTCCAAGCCGAGTTTGACCGCCTCAAGCAAGGTGGTCGCCATTGCCGAAGGAGCATTGCTCAATGTAAGCGCTGCCAATACGCAGCTAGTTAAGTTTCTGTACCGCCACATACTTGTTGATCACCTTGATGATTTCGTCGTTTTTATAAGGTTTGCTGATCACGTAATCCATTCCAGCTTCGATACAAGCTTGGTGTTCATTACTGCTGGTCAATGCTGTCGCGCCTATGATGGTGCAAGGGTTTTGTCCGCTCTCTTGTTCGTATTGTCGAATGCGTTTGGTTGCTTCAATACCGCCCATGCCAGGCATGATGCAGTCCATAAAAATGATGTCCGAGCGCTGATTCATGAAGTGCTGAACAGCGTCTGCGCCATCGCCAACGGTGTCGGCTTCGTATTCTTGCTTGCTCAAAATACGTTTGAGTAGAATCTGTTGAACACGGTCATCTTCCACAATCAGGAATGAGCTGTTCTCCATCTGATCTTCTGAGGCTTCCGCTTCCATGATTGCTAAAAGATTGGGGATAAACTCATACGGAATCGCAGGGGAGTTCAGAATCTTGTCGGCAAAGGTATGGCTCTCTTGCGCTTGCTGAGTGCTAGTGACCGAGAGCAGCAACTTGGTGTTCGGGTGATTGCGCAGTTGCGATTTCACCGTTTTGCTCAGTGAGGGCAGCTTGTTTGGCTCGAACGTGTCGGTCAGCATGATGGCATCGTATTCGCCAAAGGTTTTTGCCGCAGAGAAGAGTTCGTTCGGCGTTCGAATTGGCGTAATCTCTAAGCCCAAGTTGACTAACATTTTGCTCATCACATCAATGCGCAGCTGAGAGTTGGCACACAGTAATAGGCGCTTATTGTCGAAGCGAGTTTTCTCGGTGTGGAAGCTTTTGGCTTTCAAATCGAGCTGAATTTGAAAACGTTCCTGATTGCCCGATTGATACCAATGGCTCTCGTAATAGCCATAATCTTTCAACACGCTTTTCGCCAAATCGTCTTTGGTTGCAGTGTGCTGTTTATGGTCGCTCCAGTGTAGGGTATTGAGCTTGGCAAGCGGCACATCCAGCGTGGTTAAGAAGTTTAGATTGATGGTCAGGCGGGTATTTTCAATGTCTGACGCCGCACCTGATTCAATGGTGACAAACAGTTTCTTGTCGGCTTTGAGTTGGATGGCATTTGATAGCTGAAGGAACAACACCCAGAATAAGCTGGTGGATTGTCCTTCAACACGGTTTGGTAAGTTATCTGAGATAAAGCAGTCTAGCTCACCTTCATTTCGCTGCACTTTTGAACTGATGTGAATCATCAATTCAGACAGTACATTCAGCAGTGAAAACTCTTTCGATTTGCTCTCGGTCCCTTGTGAAATGAGTCGGTTGTAGTTCTCTGCCAATTCAGACAGGGTATTGGCAGCCGAGGTTATATCTTGCGCCATCAACACTCCGCTCTCATCGGTCTCTTGAACGAGATATTGCACGCCGCCGTTAATGGTGTTGGTGATGCCACGAATCTCGTAACCAATCAGAGCATAGAGCTGCTTGTAGAGATCGTTATTGCGTTTTTGCTCTTCGAGTTTGCTGAAAATCAGTTTTAGGTGTGAGTAGATCTGACGCTGCTTAGGATTGATGCTCACTTCATTCAGCAACTCTTCCAACCTTTGTAAATCCAGTAGTTTGAGTTCTTGATAAAGCTCATCGAATTCTTGGTCAATGTCACGCTCATTCGAGCTGGATTTTTTCAGTTTAAGGATTGCCACCAAGTTCGATAGCACTGCGATACCAACCAGTACGACAACGACCACAAACAACCAAATGAAGAACTCGTTTTTCTCCATCATTAGGTCACTCGCATGGTTGTTAAATATGGTCCGGTAGTTGTCGTCCATTTGTAGGTAGTTATTGGTGAGCGAGAGGTACAGTGCCAACACATCGTCGCGTGTTTTTTGGCTGTCTGAGAAGCGATTGATTGCCAGTTCAAGCTGCGTGTATTCGGTCGCGCCCACCAAGCTAAACTCGGTTTTGTTGAGTGACGCGAGCGACTTAAATTGGTCAATTTCGTCTTTCAGAACCTCAAAATCAAGCTCTGTTGTACTGCAATAACGCGCGCTTAAACAGCGTTGAAGCGTTTGAATATCAAACTCGATAGTTTGGTTGAGCTGTTGAGCTTGAACCAACAGAGGCGCGTTTTGCACTTTCTCGACTGAATCCACTTTTTCCCAAGAGATATACAAATAAAAGGCGAGGGCAGCCAGCATCAAGCTGAAAGCGATGCTTAGGCGCATAACAGGAACGGAAATATTGTAAGAAGGTTTGCTACTCATCCATCACCTCTCATCGAATGCGTCTTCGATAGCCGACATAACCGGCTTCGCTGCGTATTCGATCACCCGGCGTGAACCTGTTTTCACGTCTGCGGTAAACTCCATATAAGGGGACAGCTTGTATTGTGTGCCTCCGCGCTCTAGATAGTTTTGACTGATTTGGATTTCCGCGAGATAGAATTCAGCGTCTTCTTCTTCATAAGAAGAACGGCTGATCGATGCAATTCGACCTTCCAAAAATCCGTATTTGGCAAAGTTGTAGGTATCCATCTTCACTTTGACCGCTTGTCCGATTTCTACAAAACCCATGTCTTTACGCGGGATCTTCGCCTCTCCGTGAAGGGCGTTATTGATCGGTGCAATGTCCGCGATGCTTTCACCTGGCGGTATCACAGCGGAGCGGAAATTGAAGTGCACTTTATCTACTACACCGTCAATAGGGGCGTAAACCACGAGGCGATCCACTTTATCTGAGTGTTGAGGACGTAATATACGTTTCAACTTTAAGTCCTTGTTTGCTTGAATGATTTGTGCTTGATACTCGGCATTACGATTCTCCACCAAGTCTCGGTACTGCTTCTCTAGTTTGTCGAGTTGGAAGCGCTCATTCATGACCGACTCATCAAGGTTTTCAATCTCACGCACCATGTTTGACTCTTGAACCTGCATATTCAGAACATCGACGTAAGACGCCATTTCCTCTTTGTACAAGGTGTTCTTAATATTGAGCTGCTTGCGTATTAAGGAGAGCTGGTTCTCGGAGCTTTTACGGCGCTTGAGCATTGAATCAATAAGCGAATTCTTATGTTGGATATCGTGAGTGATCAACTCTTCATTGGAACGGTTTTTAGAAAATTCTTGCTGCCAGGTATTCATGTTGACTTGCACTAATTCTGGGTACTTTTCGATGTAGGCAGAAAAATCGGGTTCCACCATATCGCGCAGGCTTTCGTAACGAATCTTGTCTAGCTCAAGCTGAATGATCTCTGTGTTTACCGTATCAAGTTGAGTGTTTCTATCCAGAGAGCGAAGGCGTGCAATAGGTTGACCTTCATAAACCACTTCGCCTTTGCGCACTAGCATTTCTTCTAGAATACCGCCTTCAAGGTGTTGCACTTTTTCGATGTCAGATTCGAGCAATAGCTCACCGCGCACCGACACCACAATGTCGATACGAGCCTGAGATGCCACGGCGATAGCCACCATGGAAAGCAAAAAGATAACCAGCAAGGTTTTGTGTACGCTGGTCATTGCACTGGCTAGCACGATTGTATCGTCTGCTGTTACCTTCGAAGCTTCGTTGTTCGAAACGAGTGCCTTTTTGAGGTGATGTTCTATTTGCTTATTACTCATGAGCCACCCCTACGATTCACTACCTGTGCGGCTATCGATTGAATTTTCGATTTTTAACAGCTGGCTAATTTGTTTGTTTACGTTGTTAAGCTCGGTTTTAACGTCCTCGATCAATTCATTAGGAGCAGGGAAATGGTGTTTGTTTAAGTGTTCAAGCTTTGCCAATTTTGGTGGTAAGTCGTCATCACATAACAAGACGAGAATGGTCTTTAGTCTTTTTGAATAACATCTGAGTGCTTCAAAACGGTTTTGTTTATGCAGCATCTCAATATCAATCCCTGCGTCACTGAAATCTTGGTAAAAATCGCCTAATAGCAATTGCAGCCCTTTATGGCTGTTGTCGACTGAGCGCAACAGATTTGTCATATTTATCATTATCCCACCGCACTAATTGCTTTAATGACAACAAGTAAGGATCTTTATACTGGGTTTTCAAATTTTTTTGTTTTTATGGAACTCGAAAGGTATGAAAAAAGTTGTATAAAAAAGTTGGTTTCTAAAAATGGTGTCCTTTACTGCCTCTAAATACGATCAGTTAGCTAAAAGCAACGGAGGCTGTAATGGCAGGCGACACTAATCAAGAAAAAGACAATGAAAAGCTTAACGATGCGGTAGAGCAAACAGAAACGAAGGATACGGGGACAAAAGAAGAAAAACAGCAGTCGACCGTCTCTTCGACTGTAGCGACCGGTGCTGAAAGTGCAGATGCTGTTGATGAAGCCAATCGTGCGATGGAAGAAAATCCTAGTGGCGCGGGTACGGAAGAAGAAGCAGTGAGCTCGGGTGGCGCAGTTCAAGAAGAGGATACTGAAAGTAGCAGCGACTCTGACGCTGCACAATCCAATGTTGTTGATAGTGTAGCTTCTAGCGGAGAATCAGGTGACGAGGCTCTGGGCAGCGGTGGTTCGGATTCTGGGGCGGGTGCCCAAGCGGTCGGTGGTGGTGATGCCTCTGGCTCTGAAGGTGGTTCGGACGCAGAAGGCAGTGAAGCGCAAGGACAAGCGGTACAAACTTCATCTGCGCCAAGTGCTTCTTCAGACTCTGAAGGTTCTCAAGGTGGTGACGAGCTAGATTCAGAAACCACTGAAGAGAGCTTCGCGGTGGATGTACAAGACACCAGCGAAGAAACCACGACGCAAGTAGAAGACGATTTCGACTCCGAAACTACGAGCGAAACGTTCCAAATTAAAGTCGAAGGTGAAAATGACGCGCCAGAAGTAGGGCAAGATCTGGCGTACATCATGGATGAAGATGGCACTATTACCTTCACTCAAGAACAACTTCTCGGGTACGCGAGTGATGTTGATGGCGATGATCTTGCCGCATTCAACGTGCAAGTGGGTGCTAATGCATCCGTTGTGGATAATGGTGATGGCACTTATACCGTCACACCTGATACAGATTTTAATGGTGAACTCGACTTAACGTTTGATATCAGTGATGGTCAAGAAACCATTTCTAGCTCGATTGATTTAACTGTTCGTCCAATCAATGACGCACCAGTGCCTGAAGATAAAACCTTTGAGATTGAAGAGGATGGTACGCTGATCTTCACCGATGCTGACCTGCTTGCTGGCGCAACGGATATTGAAGGCGATAACCTCACAGTTGAAGGTGTAAGTTACGATGGTGGCGACGGCATCCTGACCGATAACGGTAATGGGACTTACACTTTCGCGCCAAATGAAAACTTCAATGGCGATGTGAACTTCAGCTTTGATGTGTCCGACGGCACGGATACGGTTTCTGCCAACATTGATGTAAGCGTCACACCTGTCGATGATGCGCCAGTATCTGGCAATCTTGCATACTCGGTGGATGAAGATGGCTCGATTCGTTTGAGCCAAGAGCAGTTGTTGTCGCAAGCTTCCGATGTGGAAGGCGATGCACTGACGGCATCTAATCTTTCGGTAGATGGCAACGCGACGGTGACTCAAAACGACGATGGTAGCTTCACTATCACGCCGGACGCAGATTTCAACGGTGATATCGACATCAGCTTCGATATTTCCGATGGCACGAACACCGTTCAAGCAACCGCTGATCTAACCGTTAACCCAATAAACGATTTGCCGGTTCCTCAAGACCAGCAGTTCAGCGTGGAAGAAGATGGCACGCTGATCTTTACGGACGCAGACCTGCTTACTGGCGCAACGGATATTGAAGGCGAAAACCTCACAGTTGAAGGTGTAAGTTACGATGGTGGCGACGGCATCCTGACCGATAACGGTAATGGGACTTACACTTTTGCGCCAAATGAAAACTTCAATGGCGATGTGAACTTCAGCTTTGATGTATCTGATGGCACAGATACAGTTTCAGCGAATGTAGATGTGAGCGTCACGCCGGTGAATGATCCTCCGGTGGCTGGTTCAACGTCTTACACGGTTCACGAAGACAACTCTATTACCATTTCTGACGCACAGCTGTTGGCAAACTCTTCGGATTTAGAAGGGGATGTCTCGATTGATAGCGTGAGCTACTCTGGCAGCGATGGTGTGTTGCAAATCAATGGTGACGGCACGTACACCTTCTCTCCAAATGAAAACTTTAATGGTGAAGTTACGCTTGATGTTGTCGTCGCTGATGAAGAAGGCGCAACGGATGCCACCACTGCTGGCATTACGGTGCTGGAAGTGAACGATCCACCAGTCGCAGGACCAACTTCTTACACCATTGATGAAGATTCAGTTCTGACCTTCAGTGAATCGCAAGTGCTGCTGAATGCCTCTGATGTGGAAGGCGATGTAGAGCTTGTTGGCATTAGTTACGATGGTCCGGATGGCATTTTCACCGTTAACGATGATGGCACGTGCAGCTTCGCGCCAAACGAGAACTTTAACGGGCAAGTTCAACTTGATGTGACCATTCGAGATGAAGATGGAGCAGAAGTTGATACCGTCATTAATGTGAATGTATTGCCAATCAATGATGCGCCAGTATCGGGTGATTTGGCTTACAGTGTTGATGAAGACGGTGCGATTACACTCAGCCAAGAACAGCTTCTTTCTCAAGCGTCTGATATTGAGGGAGATGGTCTGACTGCTAGCGATTTGACTGTAGATGGAAACGCAACCGTCACAGCGAACGACGATGGCAGCTTCACGATTACGCCAGATGCGGACTTTAATGGTGACATTGATATCCAATTCAACATTACAGATGGCACAGACACTATCCAAGCAACGGCGGATCTAACGGTTAATCCAGTTAACGATCTTCCTGTTCCTCAAGACCAGCAGTTCAGTGTTGAAGAAGATGGCTCGCTTCAGTTTACCGATGCAGACTTGCTTGCTGGCGCGACCGATATCGATGGCGACAACTTAACGGTTGATGGCATTAGCTACACAGGCAGCGATGGTGTGTTGACTGACCACGGTGATGGTACTTACACCTTTGCACCAAATGAAAACTTCAACGGCGACGTCAGCTTTAGCTTTGGTGTTTCTGACGGCACTGAGACCGTACCAGCAAATGTGGACGTGAGCGTCACTCCAGTGAACGATCCTCCGGTTGCGGGTTCTACGTCTTACACGGTTGATGAAGATAATGCGATTACCATTTCCGACGAGCAGCTTCTGGCTAACTCTTCGGATGTGGAAGGCGCAGTGTCCATCGATAGCGTGACCTATTCAGGCACCGATGGCGTATTCCAAGACAACGGTGACGGCACTTATACCTTCATGCCGAATGAGAACTTCAGCGGTGATATCAGCCTTGATGTGATTGTGGCGGATGAGCAAGGTGCGATTGACGAAACAACCGCAGGCATTACGGTCATTGAAGTGAATGACCCTCCAGTTGCCGGTCCAACGTCTTACACGGTTGATGAAGATTCAGTACTGACATTCAGTGAGTCACAAATTCTTGCCAACGCATCTGATATCGAGGGCGATGTAGAGCTTGTTGGCATCAGCTATGAAGGCTCGGATGGTATCTTTACCGTCAATGGTGATGGTACTTGCAGCTTTGCACCAAACGAGAACTTCAATGGTCAAGTTCAGTTGGATGTGACCATTCAAGATGAAAATGGGGCGACCGTTGATACGCACATCAATGTCGACGTATTGCCAATCAACGATCCACCAGTATCGGGTGATTTGGCTTACACCATCAACGAAGACAGCTCAATTACGCTAAGCCAAGAGCAGTTGCTTGCCAAAGCGGGCGATATTGATAGCGAGAACCTTGAAGCCATCAATCTATCGACAGATGACAACGCGACAATTCAATACAACGATGATGGCAGTTACACCATCACACCGGATGAAAACTACAACGGCGACCTAGATCTGACCTTCGATATCATTGATAACGATGGTGGCTCGGTACAAGTTGGTCTGGATATTACGGTTAATCCTGTGAATGACTTGCCACAAGCGCAAGATCAACAGTTCACGGTAGAAGAAGATGGCACCTTGCTGTTCACGGATGCAGACCTATTGGAAGGCGCATCGGATATTGATGGCGATGATCTGTCTATCGAAAACGTACTCTACACAGGTGCGGATGGTGTGCTTACCGATAATGGCGATGGCACTTACAGCTTCGCGCCGAATGAGAACTTCAACGGTGATGTTCAGTTCACATTCGATGTGTCTGACGGCACAGGTTCAACACCAGCATTCATTGATGTCAGTGTGACTCCAGTGAACGATCCTCCGGTGGCAGGTTCTACGTCTTACACGGTTCAAGAAGATGGTCAAATCACCATTAGTGACGAGCAGTTGTTAGCCAACTCTTCTGATGTGGAAGGCGATGTAGCCTTGGCGAATGTTAGCTACTCTGGTAACGACGGTAGCTTCGTGGACAATGGCGACGGCACATATACCTTTACGCCAAATGAGAACTTTGACGGTAACATTTCGCTCGACGTTACGGTCATCGACCAAGATGGTGCAACGGATACAACAACCGCAGGCATCGATGTTATCGCGGTGAACGATGCACCAGAAACGTCAGGCATTCAAGCTGAGGTGGATGAAGATAACGCCATTACCATCACGCAAGAACAGTTGCTTGCGAATGCGACAGATATTGAAGGAGATGACCTTGTTGCCAGCAATCTACAAACCAATGACCCGGATGCGACGATCGTAGCCAACGATGATGGTTCATTCACCATTACGCATACGGAAAACTTCAATGGTGAGTTGGACTTCACTTACAACATCAGCGATGGCGAAAATGATGTTCTGACCACGTTGGATCTGACCGTTAATCCTGTCAACGATGCGCCAGAAGCGGGCGACGAGATCTTTATTCAAGCAGAAGAAGACCAAACAGTGGGTGTTTCTCTGCGTGAAGAGCCTGCGTTACGTCTCGACCAAGCCCCTGAAAACGGCATCATTGAAGCGAATCTAAATGACGAATGGGTACAGCTAGAAGTCGGGCAGGAGGTGCCTGCAGATACGGAAGTGCGCTTTATTCCAAATGATGATGCATTGGCGAACGGTACGCATACGAGTCAAATTGGTACTTTTGATGACAACGCCAGCCTTGATGATTGGGGTACTGCTGTTGACCCTTACACACGTGAGTTTGTTGATGGTGATTTGAAAGTTACCGTTCAAAGTAATGATGACCCACTCGGTGCGTGGAATGGTAAAACACACATCGGTCACGGTATTGGTGATACTGACCGCCAAGGCTTGAGCGGTGATGAAAAACTGACTGTGACTGTTGAAGGTCAAGACATCAACGAAATCAGCTTCCACCTAGATGGTCTAGGCGGCTGGTTTATGGAGGAGTCTCGCCACTTTACCGAAGTCGAAATTCGCGCGTTTAACTCTGATGGTGACTTGATCGACTCGATGACTTACCACAAAGAAGATCGTGGTAGCTATGAGACGGATTACACCCTAACGGTGAACGAGCCAGTGTCTTACTTTGAGTTAGGAACGATTCAAGGTAACGGTACTTACGTGGTTCAAAACATGACGGTTTCGCAAACTTGTCATGATGAAGCGGTGTTCACATCTATTGGCGTGGACGGCACGGAAATCACGGAAACGGTAGAACTGAATATCCGTGAAGGTGACAGTGAAATCGAACTGACGGCTGATCTGCCAAATGTGACCATCGATACCGAAGGTTCTACGCAGTTTGCCTCTGTGGTTATCACTGAAGAGCAGCTTCTCGCACAAGCGAGTGATATCGATAGTGACGTTCTTGATATTCAAAACCTAGAGCTGGTGGGGGATAACGCGGAGCACGCTACGTTAACCGACAACGGCGATGGTACATGGACAGTCACACCGGATGAGAACTTCTATGGTGAGATTGAGCTTGGTTACCAAGTTACGGATGGTGAACTCACCGACGACAACATCATCAACATCAACTTCGAAGCAGTAAATGATGCGCCAATTGTTTCTGGTCCGATTGTGTTGTCGACAGATGAGGATGTGGGCATTACGTTTAGCGCGGACGATCTGCTTGCGAATACAAGTGATGTGGAAGGCGATGCACTGTCTATCTCTGATATCTCTTACAGCGGTGATAACGGTGAGCTCGTCGACAATGGCGACGGCACTTACACCTTTATGCCGAATGAAAACTTCAATGGTGAAGTCGACATCGATTACAAAGTCTTCGATGGCACCGATGAAGTCGATACCCATCTAGATCTGACCGTTATTCCAGTCAACGATGTGCCAGTTCCTGGTGCGCCGCTGCATACTCAAATGCTAGAAAACGGCACCATCATCATCGAAGCAAAAGACCTGTTATCAGGTGCGACCGATGTGGATGGCGACATTCTGCATATCGAGAATCTACTGCTTGTCGACCAGTCACAAGGTACGTTGACAGATAACGGCGACAACACCTTTACCTTCGAACCAACTTCGAACTTCTACGGTGAAGTGAACCTGACCTTCGACATCAGCGACGGTCAAGCAAGTGCACCAAGCACAGCGAAGATCGACGTTGAGATCGTCAACGAAGGTCCAGAGGTCAGCGGTCCAGTTGATGCGGTTGTTGATGAAGATGGCTCAATTACCATCACTCAAGAAGACTTGTTAGCGAACGCGACGGACGTGGATGGTGACAACCTTGAAGCGGTGAACCTGTCGACCAACGATCCTAATGCAACCATCGTTGAGAACGCTGATGGTAGCTTCACGATTACACCGAGCGAAAACTTCTTTGGTGAAATCGAATTTACTTATGACGTAACTGACGCGATTGAAACCGTCGCTGCGGATCTAAACCTCACCGTTAACCCAGTGAACGATCTGCCAGATGTGCCTGATTTGTCCTTCACCACAGAAGACGGCGAAGCTATCACGATTACTGAAGCAGAGCTGCTGGCTCAAGCAACGGACATCGAAGGCGATGACTTATCTGTTGTGAACGTGACGAGCTTAAGCGATACGGTTCAAGTAACAGACAATGGCGATGGCACTTACACGTTAACGCCAGAGCAAGGCTTCTTTGGTAATGTTGACCTCACGTTTGATGTGAGCGATGGCACCGATGTGGTGGCGGCAAACATCGACTTGAAAGTTGAGTTCGTCAACGATGCACCAGAAGCAGCGCCAATCGTGGCAGACGTGGACGAGGATGGCTCTATCCTCGTGACACAAGAAATGCTGCTTGAAAACGCCAGCGATCAAGATGGTGATGACCTATACGCAACGGCACTAGAAACCAATGATCCGAATGCCTCTATCGTGGACAACGGCGACGGCACCTTTACCGTTACGCCTTCACAGCACTTCAACGGAGACATCGAGTTTACTTATGAAGTGAGCGACGGTGAATTGAGTGTTGCCAATGAAATGACATTGACGGTGAACCCAGTCAATGACATTCCAATTGTTGCGCCTGGCATGTACCACATTGAAGAGGATGGTAGCATCCTGTTCACGCAAGAAGATCTTCTAAGTGGCGCGATTGATATTGATGGTGATGACCTCACTGTTACCAGCATTAACTACTCGGGTGATGAAGGTACTGTAACGGACAACGGTGACGGTACATTTAGCTTCGTACCAGAAGAGCACTTCAGTGGTGACTTGCAGTTCAGCTTTACGGTTTCTGACGGTACGGATGAAGTTGAGCAAGACATTAATGTCCATATCGAAGCCGTGGCAGATGCGCCAGACCTAGTCATCACTGATGGCGACGGTCGAAACGTGGATGATCAAGCAATCTTGGTTGAGCCAGGCGGTATTGTTGAAGTGAACATCGCCGCAGCATTGGTTGACCAAGACTTGTCAGAAACGCTGACGGTGACCGTTGATGGTGTTCCTGAAGGTTCGGTGATCAGCTACGACAACGAAGGGGTACTTAACGATCAAGACAACGGTATCACCAGTTTCAACGATACTGAAATCACGGTTACGTTTGAAGGTGAAACCGCGGGTTACCAAAACACAGCGGGTTACTACAAAGTCGATGAAGATGGCAACATCACGGGCGTTGAAGTGGTGTACGAAAACGCCTCTCAAGTTGGCGGCGGCGGTGACCTCATTCCGGGACAAGATCAGTTCAGCTTCCAAATCTCGGAAGGGGAAAGCTTCAACCTATTCTTGATTCCTAACGGTCATAACTTCAATGACTTTGCGTCCATGCAAGATGGTCAGTATGAGTTCCGTGCGGCAGATGGCTCTCCTGCGAACATGGATACGGTCGACCCACAACTCGTGTTTGTGGGTGCTGATGGTTCTGAAACCGTGATTCAAAGCCAATTTGGTGATGCAGTCTTCCATGGCGGCACAAGCTCAGAGCTCAACCAAGATGGCATTGAACATACTCGAACTACTGTGAACGAAGACGGTGAACTGGTTTACGGCTTTGAAGATCTCTACGGTGGCGGCGATGCCGATTATAGTGACTTCAACTTCACCATTGATGTAGGTGAAGTGAACAGCCAGATCTACAGTGGTGAAGTAACAGTCGGTCCAGATGGTTCTGTAACGCTTCCAACCACAGCAATTGAACAAGAGCTACAGATTCAATTGCCAGAAGACTTTAACCAACAGCTAGAAATCAACGTAACGGCAACGGCAACAGAGCTATCAAATAATGATTCTGAAACCGTTTCTCAAACCATCTACGTCAATGCAACAGGTGCACATATTGAACATGCACCTGAAGCATTGCCTGTTTCAGCGATGGTTGAAGAAGATGGTTCAATCCTAATTACGCAAGAAGATTTGCTTGCTAATGCGCGTGACTTGGATGGAGACCAGCTGACAGCACTGAATCTGGCAACGGATGATGAAAACATCACCATCACAGACAATGGCGACGGTACTTACACCTTAACGCCAGATGCGGACTTTAATGGTGATATCACCTTTACGTTCGATGTGTCTGATGGCGATGATGTTGTCTCTACCAACCTTGAGTTATTGGTGTCACCAGTTAACGATGCGCCTGAACCACAAGATCAAGCGTTCACTGTTGGTGAAGATGGTGTGCTGACCTTTACTGATGCGGATCTGCTAACAGGCGCTACCGACATTGAAGGGGATGACCTCTCTGTTGAGGGCGTCACTTACACAGGCACGGACGGTGTTCTTACTGACAATGGTGATGGCACATATAGCTTCGCACCAAACGAGAACTTCAATGGCGACGTGAACTTCACTTTCGATGTTTCCGATGGCACGGATACCGTGACGGCAAATATCGATGTAACAGTGACGCCAGAGAACGATCCACCGGTGGCAGGCAGTACGGCTTACACCGTTCATGAAGACAATTCGATTACCATCAGTGACGAGCAGCTATTAGCGAACTCATCGGATATTGAAGGCGATGTGTTGATTGATAGCGTGAGCTACAGCGGTAACGATGGTGTGCTGGAAATCAACGGTGATGGTACTTACACTTTCTCACCAAACGAGAACTTCAGCGGCGAGGTGAGCCTAGATGTTGTCGTAGTCGATGAAGAGGGTGCAACGGACTCTACTACTGCTGGCATTACTGTGATTGAGGTAAATGACCCACCAATCGCAGGTCCTACCGCATACACTATCGATGAAGACCAAGTTCTAACCTTCAGTGAATCGCAAGTGCTACTGAATGCTTCGGATGTTGAAGGGGATGTTGAGCTAGTAGGCATCAGCTACGACGGTCCAGATGGTATCTTCTCAGTAAACGGCGATGGCACTTGTAGCTTTGCACCGAATGAAAACTTCAACGGCCAAGTACAGTTGGATGTGACCATTCGCGATGAAGATGGCGCAGAGGTCGATACTTACATCACAGTCGATGTCTTACCAATCAATGATGCACCAGTATCGGGTAACTTGGCGTACAGCGTCGACGAAGACAACTCAATCACGTTGAGTCAAGAGCAGCTTCTTGCTCAAGCAACGGATGTAGAAGGTGACGCACTAACCGCATCTAATCTAGTGGTTGATGGCGATGCAACGGTTACGGCAAACGACGATGGTAGCTTCACTATCACGCCAGATGCGAACTTCAATGGCGACATTGATATCACGTTCGATATCAACGACGGCAGCGATACTATTGTTGCAACGGCGGACCTAACGGTTAACCCAGTTAATGACTTGCCGCAGCCAGAAGATCAAGCGTTCACCATTGGTGAAGATGGCTTGTTGACCTTCACTGATCAAGACCTGCTTGATGGTGCAACGGACATTGATGGCGATGACTTATCTGTTGAGGGCGTCACTTACACAGGTGCGGACGGTGTCCTAACTGACAATGGCGATGGCACATACAGCTTCGCTCCAAACGAAAACTTCAATGGCGACGTGAACTTCACCTTCGATGTTTCTGATGGCACGGATACTGTGACCGCGAATATCGATGTGACAGTCACGCCTGAGAACGATCCACCGGTGGCAGGCAGCACGTCTTACACAGTGCATGAAGACAACTCGATCACCATCAGTGATGAACAGCTACTAGCGAACTCATCGGATATTGAAGGTGATGTATCGATTGATAGCGTTAGCTACAGCGGCACAGATGGTGTGTTCCAAGACAATGGTGACGGTACGTACTCCTTCTCGCCAAACGAGAACTTCAATGGCGAAGTGAGCCTAGATGTTGTCGTGGTCGATGAAGACGGTGCGACGGATTCAACTACCGCAGGTATTACAGTACTTGAGGTGAACGATCCACCAATCGCAGGTGCGACCAGCTACTCAGTGAACGAAGACGAAGTCATCACCATTAGCTCTGAGCAGTTATTGGCGAACGCTTCTGACGTTGAAGGTGAAGTTGCGATTGATAGCGTCAGCTACAGCGGTTCCGACGGTATCTTTACTGACAACGGTGACGGCACATTCAGCTTCGCACCAAACGCCAACTTTGATGGCGATGTGAGCCTAGATGTTGTGGTTGTTGATGAAGACGGTGCAACTGCGGCAACTAACGCAAACATCGATGTCTTGCCAATCAACGATGCGCCAGTATCGGGCAACTTGGCTTACAGTGTCGATGAAGACAATTCAATTACGCTAAGCCAAGAGCAGCTTCTTGCCCAAGCATCGGATGTAGAAGGCGACGCGCTAACCGCATCTAACCTAGTTGTTGACGGTGATGCAACGGTTACGGCAAACGATGATGGTAGCTTTACCATTACGCCAGATGCGAACTTCAATGGTGATATTGATATCACGTTCGACATCAACGATGGCAGCGACACTATTGTTGCAACGGCTGACCTAACGGTTAATCCAGTTAACGACCTACCACAGCCAGAAGATCAAGCGTTTACCATTGGTGAAGATGGCGTCTTGTTGTTCACTGATGAAGATCTGCTTGATGGCGCAACGGATATCGATGGCGATGACCTATCGGTTGAAGGTGTGTCTTACACTGGCGCAGATGGTGTCCTAACCGACAACGGTGACGGCACTTACAGCTTCGCGCCAAACGAAAACTTCAATGGCGACGTGAACTTTACCTTCGATGTTTCCGATGGCACGGATACCGTGACGGCGAATATCGACGTAAGCGTAACGCCAGAGAACGATCCTCCGGTTGCAGGCAGCACGTCTTACACGGTGCATGAAGACAATTCGATCACCATCAGTAACGAGCAGTTATTGGCTAACTCATCTGACGTCGAAGGCGAAGTAGCAATCGACAGCGTGAGCTACAGCGGCGCAGATGGCGTGTTCCAAGACAATGGTGATGGTACATACACCTTCTCGCCAAACGAGAACTTCAATGGTGAAGTCAGCCTAGATGTTGTTGTGGTAGACGAAGACGGTGCGACGGATTCAACCACCGCAGGTATTACAGTACTTGAGGTGAATGATCCACCAATTGCCGGTGCAACTAGCTACTCAGTCAACGAAGACGAAGTCATCACCATCAGCTCTGAGCAGCTATTGGCGAATGCTTCTGACGTTGAAGGTGACGTCGCGATTGATAGCGTCAGCTACAGCGGCTCCGACGGTATCTTTACTGACAACGGCGATGGCACATTCAGCTTCGCACCAAACGAAAACTTCAACGGTGATGTCAGCCTTGATGTGGTTGTGACTGATGAAGATGGTGCAACGGTAGCAACCAATGCAAGCATCGATGTATTGCCAATCAATGATGCACCGGTATCAGGTGATTTGGCTTACAGCGTGGATGAAGATGGTTCTATCACTCTCAGTCAAGAGCAGCTTCTTGCACAAGCGGGCGATGTGGATGGTGATGATCTAACCGCATCCAACCTGACTGTTGACGGTAATGCGACCGTTGTTGCGAATGACGATGGTAGCTTCACTATCACACCAGATGCGGACTTCAATGGCGACATTGACTTGAGCTTCGACATTACGGACGGTGATGCAACCATTCAAGCCACTGCCGATCTGACTGTGAACCCAGTGAATGACTTGCCAACGGTTGGTCAGCCACAGTTTGTTACGCAAGAAGACACCAGCTTCACCTTCACCGAAGAGCAACTGCTGCAAAATGCAGGTGATATCGATGGTGATAACCTAACGGTTGAAAACGTTGCTTCTGACAGCGGTACTTTAGTCGATAACGGTGACGGCACGTACACCTTCGCGCCAAACGAAAACTTCGATGGCAACGTGAACGTAACGTTTGATGTCAACGATGGCACTGCAACCGTGCCAGCAGAAGCGAACATTGATGTTCAATCTGTGGTTGATATGCCAGAGCTTTCGATTGCTTCAGACTTGGTGATTGCCTCTGATAATTTCGAGTCTGGCTCGAACGGTTGGAACGCGAATACTGAAAGTTCACAAGGTTTCGAAACAGGCGACATGTTGGGTCGTATTGGTGGTACTGGCGGTGATGAAGCGGTCAGCAAAACCTACGATATTCCAAGTGATGTTAATGAAGTGAATATATCGTTTAGCTTCTACGAAATCGATTCATGGGATGGCGAGTCGTTCCAAATCTTTGTGGGTGGTGAACAGCTAACCACCTTGGAAAACTCAGCGTTCCGTACTCAAGATGGTACGACAACGCTATACGATTCTGACGGTAACGAAGTGGGTGAAGTGATCCACGGAGCCTCTCAACGTGAAGGCTTCAGTGGTTGGAATGACCAAGCTCACCAAATCAACCTGACGGTTCCTGTCGAGGATGGCGAACTGCAACTCGGCTTCGGTTCAACCTTGAATCAAGACGTTTGGGATGAATCGTTTGGTATCGACAACATCGAAATCACGGTAGCGGACGCGGATTACCAGATCATTGGTACCGAAGATACACCAGTGCCGCTTGATATCGATGCAGCGTTAACCGATACCGATGGTTCAGAAAACCTCGCTATCTTGATTGAAGACGTGCCAGAAGGCAGCGCACTATCAGCAGGTGTTGATAATGGCGACGGCACTTGGTCACTACAACCAGGCGAGCTAGAAGGGCTAGAGTTTATTCCTTCTGCGGACTTCAATGGCGATGTGACGCTAACCGTGAATGCAACCTCTACAGATGTGGATACCGGAACCACGGCAACAGCAACGCAAGATGTGACGATTCATATCTCGCCAACCAATGATGCACCAGAAGTGACGGGTGATATCAGCGCAGTCACTGCCGAAGACAATAGCATTACGCTAACTCAAGAGCAGTTACTGGAGCACGCTGTTGATATCGATGGCGACGACCTAAGTGCAATCAACCTGAGCGCCAATGATGAAAATGCAACGGTTGAAATGAACGAGGATGGCAGCTTCACCATTACTCCGAGCGAGAACTTCTACGGTGACATCGAGTTCACCTACGACGTGACTGACGGGGAAGAAGTGGTCGCGGCTGGTCTCGACTTAACAGTAACACCAGTCAATGATGCGCCAGAGCCACAAGATCAAGCGTTCACAGTGGGTGAGGACGGTCTTCTTACCTTCACAGACGCAGACTTGTTAACAGGCGCGACGGATGTAGAAGGTGACAACCTAACAGTTGAAGGCGTGACTTACACTGGTGCCGATGGTGTCCTAACCGACAATGGTGATGGCTCATACAGCTTCACACCGAACGAGAACTTCAATGGCGACGTGCACTTTACGTTCGATGTGTCAGACGGTACGGATACGACCTCTGCCAACATTGATGTGAGTGTGACGCCAGAGAACGATCCGCCGGTGGCAGGCAGCACGTCTTACACCGTACATGAAGACAACTCGATCACCATCAGTGACGAGCAACTACTGGCTAATTCGTTGGATATTGAAGGCGACGTAGACATCAGTAGTGTGACTTACAGTGGCAACGATGGCGTCTTCCAAGACAATGGCGATGGTACGTACACCTTCTCTCCAAACGAGAACTTCAATGGTGAGGTCAGCCTAGACGTTGTAGTTGTCGATGAAGAGGGTGCGACAGACTCAACCACTGCGGGTATCACAGTACTTGAGGTGAACGATCCACCAATCGCAGGTGCGACAAGTTACTCTGTCAATGAAGACGAAGTCATTACCTTCACGGAAGAGCAACTGCTAGCGCAATCAAGCGATGTGGAAGGCGACGTGAGCCTAGAAAGCGTCTCTTACAGTGGTAGCGACGGCATTCTAACTGCGAATGATGATGGTACTTATAGCTTCGCACCAAATGAAAACTTCAACGGTGGCGTAAGCCTAGACGTAGTAGTCGCTGATGAAGACGGCGCAACTGCGACAACCAACGCGAACATTGATGTATTGCCAGTCAACGATGCTCCGGTATCTGGCGACTTGGCTTACAGCGTCGATGAAGACGGTTCAATCACATTGAGTCAAGAGCAGTTACTGGCTCAAGCGGGTGACGTCGACAGCGATAATCTAGAAGCAGTGAACTTAACCGCGGTAGCCAATGCAACCGTTGTTGAGAACCAAGATGGTAGCTTTACGATTACGCCTGATGCGAACTTCAATGGCGATATAGACCTAAGTTTCGACTTGATTGATAACGATGGTGCAAGCGTGGAAGTGGGCGTTGACCTAACGGTGAACCCAATTAACGATGCGCCGCAATCAACGCCAGTGAATATTGCTGGCACCGAAGATACCACCATTCTTATCACGCAGGACATGTTGCTTGCTAACGCGACAGACATCGATAACACCTACGACGAACTGTCTGCTGTCGACCTAGTGATTGATGAGCAATACGGTGACTTGCTAGACAACGGTGATGGTACTTGGTCATTCACTCCGGCTGAGAACTTCAATGGTGATGTGCCAATGTCGTTTGGTGTCAGCGATGGTGATTTAGTGACGCCGGTTGAAGGCAATCTAAACATCGAAGCGGTTAACGATGCACCAGAAGCGCCAACCATCCAGATGCAAGGCGAAGAAGATGTGGTCATGGTGATTGACCCAGCTTACATCGCTGATCAAGTTACGGATCTTGATGGTGACGAAATCAGCGTAGAAAGCATCACGGTTCGTGCGCCTGCAAACGCGACATTAACTCAGCAGCCAGATGGAATGTACCACTTGGTAACCACTCAAGACTTCAATGGTTTGGTGGAACTGGGCTACACCGCGACGGATGGTGAAGAAGTGGTTGAAGGCTCGTTGAATGTGGATGTTATTCCAGTCAACGATGCTCCATTCAATGTGGGTAATGCCTTTATGGCAACCGACGAGGATGGCGCATTCACCTTCGACGCTGGCGACCTGATGAACTTGTTCGGCGATATCGACACTGAAAACCTAGTCGTATCACGCATTATCACCGCAGAAGGTGAAGATGGTGGTGAGGTAACGGACAACGGTGACGGTACTTGGACATTCACACCGACTGGCGATTTTGCAGGGGTTTCTGACTTGCAAGTTGTGGTAAGTGACGGTGAGTTTGAAACAGTACTTGATGTACCAGTGTTTGTTCGCCCTGTTGCGGATGGTGCGGTCATCACAACCGACCATGATGGTCCGTTAGTCTTCGGTGAGGACGAAACAGGTCACCTAGGCTTGAATGTCGGTCTAATCGACGATTCAGAAACGCTAAGTAACCTAGTGATGACTGGTTTCCCTGTTGGCTTCGAAGTTACGGATGGTGTGAACACCATTACCATTACGGAACCGGGTCAATACATCGACTTGAACGAGTGGGATATTTCAGACCTGCAAATGACGCCTCCGGCTGACTTTAATGGCGAGTTCTTCGTAACCGTGACCGCAACAACGGTGGATTATGGTGACGAGCCAGAAGAGTTCGAAGATGGCATCGATTCAGGTGACTTCGAAACCCTAGCGGGTGAACCAGTTATCCTAACCGCTGATGACCTAATCGGATTGGCAGAGAACGTAGATGCTGACGCGGGTGATGAAGTGAAATTCGTTCACCTAGCTGATCGCAGCCAAGGTGAGATTGTCGATAACGGTGATGGCACATGGACATTCAATCCAGCACCAGGCTTTACGGGTGAAGCGGATATCGCTTACGTGATTGATAAAGACGGTGTGCTTCATGATGAGCAAACAGGCGTGGTCGTGAAAGAAGACGCACCACAAGAGAATGCTTCTCCAGAAATCGACAGCATTTCTACCACAGAAATGGCAGCGGATGGCACCTTGTCGTTCACCAATGATGACATGCTATCGACCTTGAGCGATGCAGAAGGCGACAGCTTGAGCATTGAGTCAGTGAGCCTAATGGAAGGTCAAGGTGTGATAGAGACCGATAACCAAGGTAACTACCAATTCACACCAGCAGAAGGCTACACCGGAGATGTTCAAGTTGGCTTCATTGCAACTGACGGTGAAAACCGCATTGAGAGCTTCTTCAATGTCGACATCCAAGGTGAAGGTGAAACCACAACCAGCGAAGGCTACGCACTGGCTGATGATGGTTCACTAACACTAACGGAAGCGCAGTTGATTGATGAGCTTGGCATTAGCCCTTCTGCAGAAGTGTTGGATGTCGCCGATGCAAACGATGCTGGTTTCTTTGCGAAATCAGGTGATGAAGAGTGGACATACTGGCCGAACGATGACTTCGATGGCAATTTGGCTATGGATGTTCAGGTCAACGACAACGGTGAAGTATCGACCCAGAATCTGAGCATCCAAGTTGCGGACGATTCAGCGCAAAGCGACGAGCCACAAATCCAAACTGCTCAAGCATCAGCAGAGCAGCAAGTTGGCGAAGCGCAACAGCCTGAAGAACAAGCAGCAAACGGTGCAGACAGTGAAGACGAGAGCACAGCTGATGTGACTGCAGCACCAGGCGATACCATTTCTATCTCGGTTCCAGATGAGGTCAGTGGTAACGAATCGGTGGATTATGCAGAAATGTCCGGTCTACCTGATGGTGCATCAGTAAGCAACGCACTGGATAATGGCGATGGCAGCTTCACATTAAGTGGCAACCTGAACCAACCAGTATCGGTTGACCTACCAGAAGGTTACGAAGGTACGAGCGAAATCCAATTCCAAGGTTACGATGAATTGGGCAGCGCAGTAGAAGGTGCGAGTGGCAAAGTTGAAGTTGAAGTCGATGATCAATACACCATGCAAGGTTCTGCTCAAGATCAGCAACCAGACATGGCGGGTATGGAATCTGGCGGCAGCGACTGGACAAGTGCGGGAGGTCAAGATCAAGGTGTTGACTTCACGGATGACTCTGGCAGCTTCGACTCGGATACTCAAACGGGTACTGACCAAGGCAACGATTTCGATCAAAGCTCAATGTAACCAGTCCTAGACAAGGGCAGTGTCATTGCTGCCCGAACCAAAGCCATGCAGAGCCTACTTTGCATGGCTTTTTTGTTGGGCTTCTTTCTATGAGCTGTAGAAAAAAACTTGGAAATTGAAAAAAGTATTCTTAGCTAGTTTATACCCAAGTAACCTCGAGATGTTAGGTTCAGCGAGAATGGCTTGGTTTGTAGACGCGGCGGCGATTTAAAGGTCTAGTGGGTCTAAATCAAGAATCGACAACAAAGTATACAAACCAAGACAGCTCGCCCTTCGGGAGCGTGTCATTGACTCGCTTCTTTATTGAATCAATGGCTGTGTCAAACAACTTGGAAAGAGCTGACTATTACGCTGCGTTGTTTTCCTTGACCCCGAATCAATGACAACGCTCTGAATCCTGCATCTTGAAGTCACTTGGGTATAAGAGTCATTTACAAGGAGGAGCGACATGTACCGTTATGTCAGTTCGCCAAAAGCGTCAAAGTACATAGTACCGCCGCCACTGCATCGTGAGTTGTCGTGTATGGATGTGCCGGAGTCAGAACTTGAGATGCGTGAAATTCTGAACAATTGGTTTGCCGATGGATTGGCGCCCATCATTCAGAATGAAGACAATTACATCTCTGCTAATGAGCAACAGCGCTTTGAGCAGCTCAGCCGCACGGTGGGCGTGCTACTGCGTAATAAAGATTACTACTTTGCCACCAAGCGGATTCTTTCATTGTGGGAGCAAGACTGCTTAGAAACGACTTACGTTAATTATCTGATTTTACGTAGTGAGCGCATACCATACTTCGAATAAGTCCCATTTATCGGCTTAAAATAGTGGTTTACATGGTTTTCTTAGTAACTTTTGATACTTGTATTTAACATTTTTATAAACATCGTTATATTTAAGGCTCATCGTTGTCAGGAGTTTATGGATGAACCTTACGATATCAGGGAAGTTGCAGCTCAGTTTTGTGCTGCTAGCCGTACTTTTTATGGCATCAGCGGTATTTACGTATCGCAACGTCACCACCGTAGAGCAATACGCCTCTTCGTTACTTAAATCCGATTTACCGACCGTCGACACCAGTCGCGGTATCCAACAGTCCGTTCAAGCGTCGCTGTCTTCTATTCGAGCCTACATGTTGCTAGGTGGCGATGAAGAGGCGAGCGCACGTTTGAGTGAGGACGTTCGCAATATCATGGCATCTACAGACGAGTCGCTTCCAACGTTGCAGGCTTTGATCTCTGAACAGGATTTTCAAGCGATTCAAAGTCAGTGGGATGCGGTAAAAGTCTCTTTGAACAAGCTGATTGAACTTAGCCACAGTGATGAGAACTTACCCGCGCACAACCTCTTTATTAACGAAGCGGCACCCATTGCAGAAGTGGCACTTGATCAGCTTCAAAGCTTAATCAACGAAGAGTCAGGAAACCCATTTGGTGGAGACAGAAAACGTCTGTTTAAAGTCTACGCCGACAGCTATACCTCGCTCGCCAATGCTCTGTCCGCCTTGCGAGATTTCCTGTTGTACGGGCAGCAAGAGCATTTGGACAAATACCACGACTTGATTAAGTACCACAATCAGTCCGTGGCGGAAATCGACAGTAAACTCGACAGACTGACTGATAACGACCAATCATTGTGGTCACTGTTTAAGGAAATGCAGCAACTGTACTTTCCTTTAGCAGAGCAGGTAATTGCATTGCGTCAATCGCCAGAGTGGAATGAATCAAACTTGTTAATGGCGAATGAACTGTTGCCAACAGCGGATGCACTAGACCAAAGCTTAGAGACGATCGTATTGTCTCAGCAAAGTCGTGCTGATCAAAGCGGACAGGGTATTAATCAGTCGATCAAGAACGTACTGACCACTATGTTGATTGCAGCGGCATTAGTTTTGTTTGCCGCAGTAGCGATTTCAAAATACATGGGCAATACCATTGGTCGCCGAGTGAAAAACTTATCGGAGCGAGCCAAGACGATCGCTTCAGGAGATGTTTCTCAGCCTCCATTAACTGTTGTTGGGAAAGATGAATTGGCAGACCTTACCGATTCGATTAACCGCATGAACCAATCGTTAGCGAGCATCGTGGCAGGGGTGAGTGAAAAAGCGCACCAAGTGGATACCAGCATGGGAGCTTTGTTGGAATCGGCGCAAGTCACTTCATCGAATGTTGAACAGCAACAGACCAGCATTGTTGAAATGGGAAGCCAATTGGATGAAATCGCTTTAGCCGCGCGTAACACCCTAGATCAAGCCAACCAATCAGTGCAGAAGCTTTCTGATTCAAAAGGCGAGATTGAACAAGGTCGTGATGCTTTAGAGCAAAACAAAGTCACTATGGAAAGTTTGCACGGCAGCATTGAAACCGCGAGTACGCAGGTGACGCAGTTAAGCAAAGAGAGCGAAGCCATTGGCCGAGTTACAGAGGTGATTGAAGGCTTAGCAGAACAAACTAACTTACTGGCATTGAATGCCGCGATAGAAGCAGCGCGTGCGGGTGACCAAGGACGAGGCTTTGCGGTTGTGGCGGATGAAGTACGTATGTTAGCGACTCGCACTACTCAATCGACGACAGAAATCAACGGTATCATCAATGCGATTCAACGCTCGACCAATTCGGTGGTAGAGGAGATTGAACACAGTCAATCACTTGCGGAGCAGGGCGCTGAGCACATTGAAAAAGCGGTAACTCGTTTGCTCGTCACGACCGAGCAAATAGGTTCCTTGAATGAACAAATGGCAGAGCTTGCGGCAGCGGCAGAGCAGCAATCTCATGCGACCAATTCGATCACTGGATTGATGTCCGGTATTACTCAATCAGTGGATGAGGTTTCGAATAACAGCCAACGCGCATCAGAGACATCATTGCAAGTAAAAGAGCAAGTTACCGAACTGAATCAACAGATGGCAACTTTCAAAACGGCGTAGATAAGGTTTAGGTCTGTTCATCTACTTTTGAACGTTAACCAAATAGTAAAAAAGCCCCAATTCTTTTGACACAAAAAGGGTTGGGGCTTTTTGTTGGATGATACGCCGATATTCGTCTGCTTGCTCATTGGATTTGGCTATTTAAATCATAGTTAAAACCAAATTCTCTTCACCGAGCCGGAGTCGTAGTATGACTCCATCGGCAGCAAATACTGCAAAAGAATTTTTAAACTTTATACCAATCCCGGTAAGAGAATCGTTCGTTACTACGATTGGTATCATCCTTCTAGGAGCAAGATTATGAACAAACAAGTAAGCCTAATTGGTCTAGACAGCGAACAATCAGCACAACTAGCTCAACAGCTAAATCAACTGCTAGCGCATTACCAAGTGTTGTACATGAACTCTCGCGGTTACCACTGGAACATTAAAGGTGCGCAATTCTTCGAACTGCACGTAAAATTTGAAGAGATCTACACTGATCTACAAACAAAAATCGATGAGCTTGCAGAGCGTATTCTAACTTTGGGGCATACGCCAGCGCACGCATTCAGCAACTACTTGGAAGCAAGTGAAATTAAAGAACATCAAAACGCGACTTCTGGTGAGGAGTGTGTACAAGGTCTGGTTCAAGGCTTTAGCGTTCTACTTCTAAAACAGCGTGAGATTCTACAAAACGCGGGTGAAGCAGATGACGAAGGTACAGCGGCATTGATGGGTGACTACATCCGTGAGCAAGAAAAATTAATGTGGATGCTTAACGCTTACCTACAAGGCTAAGCAGCGCATCACCCAAGCAATCCTTGGGAACGCATGAAACAATCGGGAATAAGTCATAAGGGGCACGTTGGTGCCCCTTTTTTTGTTTGCGTATTTTTTGTGTGTGCTTTATTTGCGTGGTAAGGATTCGAAATGGCTCAATAAATCACTGAGCTCATTAAGCGCCAACGAGGCTGAGTCATTGAAGGTTTCTTGATTCCCATGGTGCACAAGGCAAGAGGGCATCTGCGCGTTATACGCGGCCTGTAAGTCGTAAAGGTAATCGCCGACATAAAGCACTTCATCAGGCATCAAACGCCACTCTTTTGCCAATACCTGCAGAGACAAAGGGTCTGGCTTGGGCGGGAAGCATTCACGAGTGATGACTCGTTCCACTGAGATTTGGTTGTGTTCTAGTTTGCGCTGCGTGGCGATTTGGCAGTTGCGCGTCACGATAGCGGTTTTGATTTCATTTTGATGCAAGTGGGCGAGCAACTCATGGCAGCCAATCATTGGCGCAGACTGCTCAGCATCAGAAATCTCGTAATCAAATATCACGTTATGAGCGTGCTCTCTATGGTGAGGATGCTCAAGTGCGTCGACAAAATCCAATAGATCTTCACTCTGCGGACAACCTAGCTGTTGTCGCAATTCGCCGAAGTTCATATCAGAACTCACCAAGGTGTTGTCTAAATCAAACACCACGGCTTTAATTTTATCGAGCTGTAAAGGGAATGGAATCATAATGACCTCGTACAACTTAACCGAACTATCGTTTTAAAAAACAAAAGGTTATTGTTAAGTTTAGATTCTTCTGCTTAGATTGTACGAAAATAAATCACTAGTACGTCACAAATCAAATAGTCTTAATGATTTTAGTGTTTGATTACCTTTCCTCAAGACGAAATATTTTGCCGCTGTCGGTAGAAAAATAGATATAACCATCGGGGCTGATGGTTATATCTCTTATTCGCTCACCAAGATTCTCCATTAATCTTTTTGATTCGGTAAGGTTGCCATTATCAATAGAAACCACGTTGATGTGCGCCAGTTTCAATGCGCCTGCGAGGATTTTTCCGTCCAATTCTGGGTATTTATCACCACGGTACAAAATCATATTACTGGGCGCGATAGAAGGGACGTATACCAGCTTGGGATCTTCCATTCCCGGTAACGACTTAGCTTCCCCAACGTCCAACGGCCCCCAATATTCTTTACCATGAGAGACTTTAGCCCAGCCGTAGTTCGCGCCTTTCTTGATTAGATTAATTTCATCGCCGCCGCGTGGTCCATGTTCAATAGACCACAGCTGTTTTGTTGCTTCGTCGTAAAACATACCTTGTGGGTTGCGGTGCCCGTAACTCCATATCTCAGGACGAGCTTCGGAAGGTTTGAATGGGTTGTCTTGCGGAACCGAACCATCAAGGTTAAGGCGCACAATACTACCAGCATGGGTTTGACTGTCTTGCCCATTATCACGTTCGCCACGGTCACCGATTGAGAAGTAAACTTTATCGTCTACAAATGAAATTCGACTGCCGTAGTGGCGACCCGTGTCGGTGATGGCATCAGCAACAAAGAGATCGTTCCAACCCACAAGTTGATTGTTTTGCAATTGCGCCGTCGCTAACGCCACCGTATTGCCTTTACTTGTGCGCTTGCTGTAGGTAAAGAAGAGTTGCGGGTTTTGCGTATCGGCATTCGGTGCGAGCGCAACATCCAATAAGCCGGCTTGTCCACTGGTGTTCACATCGGGGACGTTAAACAGCTTTTGAGGTTTGCCTGTGGTGATATCCAGCAACGAAACCGTACCGTTCTTTTGATTGACGATAACGCGTTGATTATCTAAGAACTCGATCCCCCAAGGGATCTGAAATCCACTCGCCACTTCGTTGGCGCGGTATTCGGCAGTGTTGGCAGAAAAGGATAAACAAGCGAGTAGGGTAGCAGCAATCGTTCTCATGGTTCCTTCCAATATGAATCGTGTTAATACTTAAAAGCTAACACTAAAAGACTATGTTTGGCAGAGATTCACTTGTATATGAATGTAAAAAATCCCCGATACGAGATCGGGGATTGAATTAAGGCTAGAGAATTGTTTATGTAGCGAGATTACATCGCTTCTTCGAAGATCTTAGAGATTTCTTCGTGAGTTGCTTGTTTAGGGTTAGTGAAACCACAAGCGTCTTTCAGTGCGTTGTCTGCTAGTGTTGGGATGTCTTCTAGTTTCGCACCAAGCTCTTTAATACCTGCTGGGATACCCACATCTTTCGCTAGAGTAACGATAGCGTCGATTGCTGCCGCTGCACCTTCTTCAGCAGACATGCCTTCTACGTTTACGCCCATTGCTTTTGCTACGTCACGTAGACGCTCAGGACATACTTGCGCGTTGTAACGCTGTACGTGAGGTAGAAGAATCGCGTTACAAACACCGTGTGGAAGGTCGTAGAAACCACCTAGCTGGTGTGCCATTGCGTGTACGTAACCTAGAGAAGCGTTGTTGAACGCCATACCCGCCATGAACTGTGCGTATGCCATTTGTTCACGAGCTTCTAGATCTTCACCGTTTTTCACTGCTGTGCGTAGGTAAGCTTGGATAAGCTCAATCGCTTTGATTGCTACTGCATCAGTGATTGGTGTTGCCGCGATAGATACGTAAGCTTCAATCGCGTGAGTTAGGGCATCCATACCTGTTGCCGCAGTTAGCGAAGCAGGTTTAGCGAGCATTAGCTCTGGATCGTTTACCGAGATAAGCGGTGTTGTGTGCTTATCAACGATAGCCATCTTAATGTGACGCTCTTCGTCAGTGATGATGCAGAAACGCGTCATTTCAGATGCAGTACCCGCCGTCGTGTTGATCGCGATAAGTGGCATCATTGGTTTTGCAGATTGGTCTACGCCTTCGTAATCTGCGATTTTGCCGCCGTTAGAAGCAACAAGCGCGATACCTTTCGCACAGTCGTGTGGTGAACCGCCGCCTAGAGAGATAACGAAGTCACATTCGTTATCAGTAAGAAGTGCTAAGCCGTCGTTAACGTTGCTGATAGTTGGATTTGGTTGAGTGCCATCAAACACAACGGTTGCTACATCGCGCTCAGTGAGAAGGTCTTGAACTTGTTTGACTACACCGATTTGGTTAAGGATCTTATCCGTAACGATCAAACCTTTTTTAAAGCCTTGAGATTGGATGCTGTCTGCTGCGTCTTTCAAACAACCAGCGCCCATTAGGTTTACCGTAGGGATAAAAAATGCACTTGTCATATTGGATAGCTCCGTCGTTATTTTTAATAATCTTTCTTAATTTGCCATTTACTGTCGCACATTCGTTTCCAGATTGAAGTTGATCTAAAGCAAGTTTACCCACTTAGAGGTACTTGCAAGAGAAAAACTGTGACAGTGATCTTGTTGCACTGCATATAAGTGCAACACTGATATAAAGTAGAACAAATATGAAACTATGGACGCAAACGATTGGCAGAAATTGACTTCTGACGCGGATATATCTCTAAATTCGACTAAAGTATAAAAAATCCCCATTAATAACTTAATTATCAATGGGGATAGGGAAGTGTTTTATAAGCTAACTACTAATAATTAAGCTATTTTAATCAGTTTTGATACTAACTTTTCGATACCTGAAGCCGCTTGAGAGATATTCTCTGCCAACATGTAAGCAGGGGTTGAAAGTACGAGGTGTTTTTCATCAAAAACGATGTCTTCGACAGGGCACGTGGTGTGTTCACCGCCCATTTGATTAAACGCTATTGAGACTGCCTCATCGTTGCCTACCGTTCCTTTCACGCCTTGCTCATAAATCATCGGAATAATGACAGGAGAAATACACAGATAGCCAGCTGGTTTTTTCGCATTAGCAAACGCGCGACAAGCTTGAGCTACGTGTGTGTTAATGGAGCACTCCGCACCCGAAACAGCGAAGTCGGTTAAGTTTTTCGCGGCACCAAACCCACCTGGAAGCAGTAGGGCATCGTATTCATCGACGTTAAGTTTGGCGACATCGTCAATATTTCCGCGTGCAATACGAGCTGATTCGATCAATACGTTACGTGTTTCATCCATTTCGTCACCAGTTAGGTGATTGATGACGTGGAGTTGGTCAATGTTAGGTGCAAAGCAGTGCCAAGTTGCCCCTGCTTTCTCGATGGCGTAGAGCGCCAACACTGCTTCGTGGATCTCAGAACCGTCGTAAACGCCTGAACCACTTAAAATGACTGCGACTTTTTTCATGTTTGGATTCCTTTACTCTGAACGTTCCTTAGATTGCTCTTCGCTATCTAGACCATGCGTTTCCGAGTGTGTTTTAACGTTTTCACTCTCGTTGTCATCTTCATCATAGTAGCGCACAACAAAGGGTGTAAGCATAACACTAGAGGGCAGAAAATGTTTCATATCAACTCCAACGGCTTAATAGAATGATTTTTATACTGATTTTTATAAAACAGTACGTTGAACCTGATCATTTTTGAGTTAAGCTGACGTTTCCTTTGGCATTCGTGAGTGGTAGGTCACATGAAATCAGTGCAATTTCGTTTCACACTTTATGGTTGTATCGCGATTCTCTCTTGGAGTTGTCTGCTTGGTATCGCGAGGTTGGTTACGGAGAGTTTAGGTCCTGTAGGCGGGGCAGCCATGTTGTACTCTCTTAGCTCTGTTTTCCTTCTTATCGTGGTCGGTATTCCAAAGTTGTCTTACTTTTCTCCCAAGTATCTTGTGCTTGGTGGTGCGATGTTCGTTTGTTATGAAATATTTCTCGCTCTATCTTTGGGATATTCCAACTCGCGCGCGCAGGCAATTGAGGTGTCGATTGTCAACTACCTTTGGCCTGCACTGACGGTTTTATTTGCGGTCCTTGGCAGTAATAAAAAAACAAACTGGTTGCTTTATCCAGCAGTTACGCTGGCGTTTGTTGGGGTTGCTTGGACTGTGAGCGGTGAGAATGGCTTATCCATAACTCAGATCATGTCCAATGTTAGTAGTAACCCTCTGGTGTATTTTATGGCTTTCGCTGGCGCGGTTATATGGGCTTTTTATTGCAACTTAACCCAAAGGCAGCAATCTAAACATAATGCGATTACCCTGTTTTTCATTGCAACTGCTGTTTCGCTTTGGGTCAAATATGCGTTTACGGATGAGCCAACAATGACATTCAGTTGGGAAGCGATGGGGTACTTAGTGGCTTCTGCGGCTTTAATGGCTGGTGGTTATGGTTTATGGAACATCGCGATCGTTGGCGGCAATATGGTTTTTCTCGCCACCTTGTCTTACTTCACGCCCATTTTTTCCGCTTTATTTTCTTCCATTATTCTTGGCGTAACTCTGAGCCATAGCTTTTGGCAGGGCGTTGTGATGGTAACGGTGGGCTCGCTGATGTGTTGGTTAGTCACCAAAGAGAAGCGCGAAGCGGCTGGGTAAGTTACCAACGAGATCAGAGAATTTAAGTGAGCAACGAACAGATCTCCCTTGCGAGCTGTATTCGAATACGAAGCAAATAAATCGAAAAAATTAAAAAAGCTCCCGAGATTGGGAGCTTTTTATTGAGTTTTAACGGCTCTTTGGTGGCACTCTAATAAGCGACGTTCAAGTGTAGTTGAAGCTTGAATCTGTGCTTCGACAGTCGCTTGATAAGCTGCTTACGAGTGTGCTCTAGTGTATCAAGCTCCAATGTGTCGTCATCAATATGTACGTCCACATTTACTCGTAGCTCTTGGCCCACCTTCGTTACGCCAGCCAGTTTCAATTGATGCTCAGTTACTTTTTCAATCTCAAGAACATCTTTGCCAACGCTCTGACACAGCTCTTTGCTTGGTGCCATCATTAGTAGTTCACGTAAGGCACCTACTAGCATATCGAACGGTACTTTGAGGAAGTAAAAGCCCATTAAAACCATCATCATGGGGTCGGCATATACCGCATACTCAGAGAATGGCGTTAGTGAAACAGCCCAAGCCGAGATAAATCCTACGGTCACCGCCACACTTAGCAGAGTATCCATTTGCCACTGTTTTTTCTCCGCTTCAATCAAGCCTGATGAGAAGCGGCGGCTGCGTTTCGCCATAAACCACCAAGCGTAACCACAGCCGATAACATTCACAACGCCGAATAAGGTCGCAATAGAAGCATCGACCTCACGACCTCCAGACATCAATGCTGATATCGCAGAGTAGAGAGAGAAGCTTACAACCACTAAAATGACGGCTGATTTTATCGCAATAACGATTGGTTCTAAGACCGCTTTTCCAAATGGGAATACAGACTTTGAAGGCTTGTTAATATAGTAAGAAGCGGCCAGTGACAATAAAGTTAACAGTAAGCTGACCAAAGAGTAAACACCGTCAAACACGATGACAATTGAGCCTACAAGCAAGCCAAGTACCATACCACCAGCAGCGAACCCAGATGCCAAAAGGGCTGAAATGGTTAGAATACGGTTTTCGTTTTTGCTTGTCCTGTCACACATAAAAGATGCCTTTGAATTTTAATACCTTACTATTCTTCGCTCATAAGGTAATTTAGGCAACCACAAAGTGACCAGTAACTAATCTAAAAAAATGCGTTTTTATTTATGTTCTTATAAAACAATGACTTACTGTTGTTTTTTGGTGTCAGTAAAATTGACGCTCACTGATAAAATGTTTAGAAGTCAAATAAATACTCGCTCAATTTATCTGCTAACCACGTCATTGCAGGATGCTCAGCATGGCCGTTAGGTGAAAACATACAGTAGTCTTCTTGCGTCAATCCGTATGTGTGTTTGATAACGGCGAGCTTCTGCTGACGAAGGTAATGGCGGATTAATGGTTCTGGAAGCACGCCCCAAGCGTCTTCTTCTAAGATGGTGTTCAGCATGTAGTCAAAACTCGAAAAACCAATATATCGAGTCGAGAAAGGTTGCAGTTCAGGGTTGTCTTTCTCATTTAGGTACACCATTAGTGCTTGCATTTGACTACGTAGATCTTCGTCTGAGACACGGCGCATCTTACTTAGGCGGTGTTCTACACTGCATACTGACATCATACGTATCTTGCCTAACGGGTTGTATACGATACGAGGATCGTCTACTCGCTCATAATCAACGCCGAAAGCAAAATCTACTTGGTGGGTACTGACCAAGTTGGCTAAGTCGCCACTGGATGCCAAGATTAAGTTGAAGGTTGTTGAAGGAAAGCGGTTATTCAATGTATGAGATAATTCTTGCCAGAGATCATCAGGTAAGGAGTCGTCACGTGCTACCCAAACTTCCGCGTTAAACCCTTCCGAGATTTGAGCGCAGGTCTTTCTGACCCGTTGTGCGATGATAAGTAGGTGTTCGCAATCTTTGTAAATGGCTTTCCCAGCTTCAGAGAGGGTGAGCTGGTTGCCAGTTCGGTTAAACAATTCAACGTCGAGATCTTTCTCTAATGCCTTAATCGACATACTGAGTTTGGTGCGATTGCAGTCGAGTTGCCTTGCCGCTTCAGAAACAGAACCACACTCAGCGATGGTGCAGAAGGCTTCTACTTGAGTTAAGTTCATGATTTGACACAACCAATAAATGAATTCAAATAATTTGGGTATTATGCAGATGCGCTCCCAAAGCCATGAAAGATTATCGAAAAAAACGCGAATCCGCCAGATAAGTCTATGGTCTTTTAGCGGTTTTGCGGTAATCTATGTGGGTTACAAAAAGTGAACATGGAGGCCACGATGGCACAAGATTGGGACGGCTTAGCAAAAAACTGGGAATCAAATCCAGCAACAGAGCAATTTGCGCAGTCGGTGTTTGAGCAGTTACAACAGCTAACTCAGCTTGATGGCATTAAAGTACTAGATTTTGGATGCGGAACAGGGCAGTTAAGTCAACGATTGTCACCGATGGTTAAAGACATCGTAGCATTAGACGCATCGGAAGCCATGATTGAGGAACTCGATAAAAAAGAGCTCGTCAACGTAGAACCTGTGGTAGATGCATTATCTCGCGGCTTGGTCGCTCAGCATCCGGCGTTTCGTGGACAGTTCGACTTGGTGGTTGCATCATCAGTTTTAGCGTTTGTGGAAGACTTAGACGCGTCATTAACGATCTCGCATTCTCTACTTAACCACGGCGGCTATTTTGTTCATTTTGATTGGATTGCAGAATGTGAACAAGACGGTTTTACCCTTGCGAAGTCTGAGCGTGCACTGAAAGAAGCGGGTTTTACTGAAGTTGAATCGCAACACGTTTTTGACATTGTATCTGACGGTAAAACAATGTCGGTATTAATGGGGCTTGGTCGCCGCTAATACCGCTGAATAAAGAACACAAAATGACAAAAGCGAGCTAACAAGCTCGCTTTTTTCTTATCTGCTGAGGGTATATGTAACTTCACTTGCTCTAAACAAGTCGTCGTGGTGCAGGCAAGGACATACTCGAACAACTAAGTCTTCGGAGGTTATTTTGAGACGACTATCCTGCGTATCTCCTCCAGCACTTCAGGGTTGGCTATTGCGCCTAAATTTTCGACGCTTCGGTTGTTAACGATTTGCTTAACGGCTAACTCGACCAGCTTTCCTGAGCGTGTCTTAGGTATATCGCTTATTGCGTAAATTGCACTAGGTACATGCCTTGGAGAACATGCAGACTTTAGCTGTGCTTTGATGGAAGCGATCATCTCGTCATTGAGCTCTTCCCCTTTGACTAATTGGACAAACAGCCATATTTGTTCGTTGCGATCGACTTCTTTTCCTACTGCGATCGAATCTAGAATACCGTCTATACAGTTCACTTGCTGATAGATTTCGGCCGTGCCGATTCTTACGCCACCGGGATTCAACGTGGTATCACTTCGACCATAAAACACGTATCCCCCAACGCTGGTCTGTTCAACATCATCGCCGTGGTGCCAAATATTGTCGAATTTATCCCAATAAGCGCGATTATATCTCTCACCGGTGTCGTTCCAAAAGCCAGCAGGGAAGTTGGGTAATGAATTGGCGCAAACCAACTCACCGCGCTCTCCCATTACGCTATTACCTTGTGGGTTAAAGACTCGGACATCGACCCCTAACCCCGCTGATTGGCACTCTCCCCGATAAACGGGAGAAATAGGGTTGCCTAATACAAAGCAGCCACAAATGTCTGTTCCGCCAGAAATCGAGGCGAGGTGTACATCTTCTTTAATGTGCTGATAGACATAATCAAACTGTTCTGGATACAGAACAGAGCCCGTTGAGCAAATGGTTTTCAGACTTGGAAATGCATCACTTTTCTGCGGAGAAAAAGATGCTTTTTCCAGCGCCTCTAGGTATTTTGCTGAGGTTCCAAACAGCGTCACTTCGGCTCGTTCTGCGAGGTCCCAGAGCACATCATGAGTGGGGTAAACAGGGCTACCATCAAAAATCACCAAACATGCACCGCTCGCGAGTGAAGAAACGTGCCAGTTCCACATCATCCAGCCACAGGTCGTGTAATAAAACACTCTGTCGTTCGGTTGGATGTCGCAATGCAGTTGATGCTCTTTCAAATGGTTAAGCACTGTTCCGCCCACGGAATGAACGATGCATTTCGGTTTGCCTGTCGTGCCTGAAGAATAGAGCACGAATAGCGGATCGTTAAAATTAACACGAGTAAAAGTCAGCGCTTCGGGTGTGTATTGATTCAGGACGTTTTGCCAATCTTGAGTGCAGACATCGCATTCAAAAATGTGTGGTTTAAGGTAGCTAATTTGGCAAACTTGTTTAAGACCATCAAGATGATCCGCAATATGCTGGTTTTTCTCAGACATATCGAAAGTTTTGCCATTGAATGTATAGCCATCACAAGTAAACAGGATTTTGGGTTTCACTTGACCAAAGCGTTCCAAAACGCTTTCGACGCCAAAATCAGGTGAGGTGGAAGTCCAGGTCGCCCCCAAACTACTGGTTGCTAGCATGGCTACCACCGTTTGAGGTAGGTGAGGTAAATAACCAGCGACGACATCACCTTGCTTAATTCCACATTCTTTCAACCATTGCTGCACACTCGAAACTTCTTCGCACAATTGTTTCCAGGTGTAGGTCTGTTTTTCTTCACGTTCATTTTCAAACCAAATAGCGAGATCATCGGGTTGGTGACACGCGTAGGTTAGCAAATTTTCGGCGTAGTTAATTTGCGCGTTTGGGAACCATTTTATATCTCTATTTTCAACAGGTTGCTGCCAGCGACTTTCTGCTCGCTCTTTTATGGTCTCTCCCTGAGTGCCAATGACGTCGCAGAATAGCCAAACTTCCTGCCAAAATTTTTCTACATGATCGAGTGACCATTGATGCAGATCAGCGAAGCTTTCAAGGGTATTTCCTTGTCGATTAATGTGTTCAATAAACTGTGTAATGTTGGCTTCTTCGATACGACTTTCGCTCGGTTGCCATACTTTGCTGCTCTCGCGCATAGGTCCCTCTATAACAAAGTGATAACAGGTTTTAGTGTGAGAGGAATACACGATAAAGTCAAACAAGCCAGATATTATATCGTGTCATAAAAATCATGCAGTTACGATGCATTGTAAACAATATGTTACATCAGGATAATGCTGAGAAAATCGCGCAGGGATTGGAAGCTCTTAAGACTACAGATAGGCTTAATGTAAAGGATTTGTTAATGGAGATGAGCCATGACCCAGTATCGTTCTAAACCCGTAAACCAGGAAGGCAGGGTTGAATGGAGCCGTGAAGAAGACGCCATTTGGCGAGATTTGGTAACACGACAAATGGGTGTGATCCAAAACAGAGCTTGTGAGGCTTATTTACACGGTTTGACGCTGCTTGATTTACCTCAAGACCGCGTTCCTCAGTTACCAGAAATTAATTGTGTCTTGATGGAGACAACAGGTTGGCAAGTGGAGCCCGTTCCCGCGCTTATTGATTTCGACCGATTTTTTAATCTACTCGGTAATAAGCGCTTTCCAGTCGCCACATTCTTGCGTACAAGAGATGAGTTCGATTACTTACAGGAGCCAGATTTCTTCCACGAAATATTTGGTCATTGCGCGATGTTAACCAACCCAGACTTTGCTGCATTTACCGAGCATTATGGTCAACTAGGGCAAGCCGCTACCCCAAAACAAAGAGCCTATCTCGCTCGCCTCTACTGGTTTACCGTAGAGTTTGGCTTGGTGAAAGAAGGGGACAAAACCAAAATTTACGGTGGTGGTATTCTTTCATCTCCTGGCGAAACCCTCTACGCATTAGAGAGTGATGTAGCAATTCGCGACCCATTTGAATTACAAACAGTGCTGAGAACGCCTTATCGTATCGACATCATGCAACCGAAGTATTACGTGATTGATGACTTTTCTCAGCTCTTTAAAATCAGTCAGTTAAATTTATTGAAACAAGCCGATCTAGCGATTGAAGCTGGACTGCTTCCTCCACTTTTTGAACCAAAGGAACCTGCTCATGTTGAATGAACAAAAATGCGAAGCTTGTAGTATCGATGCCATTGCACTAAGCAAAGAAGAGCAACAGTCTCTGCTTCTGCAATTGTCTGATTGGCAGATCATTGAAAGAGAAGATATACCTCAACTAGAAAAGGTGTATAAATTTAAGAACTTCAAACAAGCATGGGCTTTCAGTAACAAAATCGCGGAACTGGCAGAAGATGAGTTCCACCATCCTTCTATTTTGTTGGAATGGGGTAAGGTTACCGTAACGTGGTGGAGTCACTCTATCAAAGGTCTGCATAAAAACGATTTTATCTGCGCATCAAAGTGTGACTCGCTAGCATCGGCAGAGTAGGACATTACCTCATACAAAAAACGCCCGGCTTATGTCGGGCGTTTTGGTTCTAAATGACTTTTACATTACTTTATAGATTGATTCGGAAGACGGATGTCGTGCCCGATACCTCATTGCCAACGACGATAAAATGACCACCGTTACGGGTAAAGTAATTAATGGACTCTGGACCTAAATCGCCTGCTTTTGGATTGTATGTGTCATTCATGCATTCGCCATCTTCGACTTCTGTACATACTGGCTGATTGTAATCACGGCGGCTTACGTAATGCATAAACTGCGCTTGTTTCGGGTCTGTGATGTCATAAATCATGATACCGCCTTGACGCTCCAAGCCGATAAACGCGTAATGACGACCGTTAATTTGTGCTACTTCAATCGCCTCTGGCTCAATACCTTTATCATCACTTCGGTCATCGCCACTATTATTGTTATCGTTGGTGCTGTTGAAGTTCTTGCCTTCATTCAGCAGCGCGATAGTCGCGAAATCGTCACCACTATCGAAGACCAACTTGCCGTTTTCATCCCAAATCGAGAATGAACGCGCGCCAAATGATTGAACATTCTCTTGTGCAGAAAGCGTTTGTTCCGGCTTAATCACTTTTAAACGCGCGAGTTGTTTGTTGTCTTTTAGTGCCTCTGCCAATGGGTGTTCTGCTGCTACTTTCAGCTTCTTACCGCGCACTTCATCAATATGGCTTAAACAGCTCCCTTGCTCAGATGTGTATTCATCTGTACCAAGGTAATCGTCTTCATCCCACATAAAGCCAGCTTTGTCGCACAGTTCTTGAGTGGTTTTGAATCCGTACTCACGCCCGTCGCCTTCATTTGCAGATACGATGTAAGTACTCCCATTCACTGAGTAGCTGTCGATAGTGTCAGGCATAAATAAGCCAACCAGTTGTGGGTAGCTTTTCAAGTTCCCAATGATTTTGTCTTTGTTGGATGCATCGAGTTTAGCGCCCGACCAAGACTTCTCACCTAAGCCAACAATTTTTTCTACCGATTTGCTCTCTGGATTGACGATTGCCATGGCGTTATTTTCTTGTAGCGCGACATAGATTTTACCGTTATCTGCAAAAGTGAGGTATTCAGGCTCTAGATCTTGTGCGATGGTGGCGTTTGGCCCCGAAATACGCACATTCATTGGGAGCTCTGCTTTTCGTGAACCATCAAATTCGTTAAAGCCAATTTGTGTTACTTCTGCTTGAGTAACACCAAGGCTCAGATCGATCAAAGTGATACTACCTTCAGGGTCAATGCTGTAATCGCTGTTTGGTTCTCCTTCATTAGCGGTTGCGATGTATCGGCCATCTTTTGAGAAGCCAACCATGTCTGGCAATGCGCCTGTTGGGAAAGTCGTGACTAATGACAAATCGCCGGAGCGGTACAAGCCAACAATACCATTCGCTTGTTTATTACTGTTTTCAATCGCAACAGCTACCAAACCATTGAATACAGCGACACTGTTTGCTGCGCCAATTTCAATGCCCGCTGCTTCGCCAGCGCTGTTGAGATCAATGAATGCGCTTTGCGTTGGTACGCCGTTGTCATCCATAGAAAGTACATCGATACGTTTTGCTTGAGCATTCACCACATAGAGCTTATCTGTACAGGCGTCATAACTCACGATTTCAGCTGCCGATGTATCGAATGGAGCATCAGCAACGGATGTCCCGATAAACGTTAACCCTTGAATTGAAGTTTCCCCAGTAACGGGCGCAGTGGTAGGTTTGCATTGTGTAGCGAATGAAGCCACGGTATCTTCGGGTTGTGATGAACACGCGATGGCAAGTGATGACAATGCGAGTGCACCGATTGCCTTTAAAGGGGTGATCATGATATCTCCTTATCAATCCGATAGGTTGTCAATCAGCATGGGTTTTATGCTGCTGTCCATTTCCGCAACTGGAATGATAGAGCGCTGAATGACGTGTGATTTGGTAAGGCTCTGAATATATGTATGATTGATGACTCTTATATTGGCTTTTTATGAAACTAATGTGTCATCAATATGATGAAGTAGGGATAGAGGAATAATGGAATTAAAATCGTTTTTAGATTTATTGGCAGCGTCACCAGAGCAGGTCGAATTTGAAGCAACGATGGCGGTGATCGAAGATAACTATACGTTTGAGCCAACCGCTTTTGTAAATGGTGAGACACAAAACAATGCAGGCGAGAACAACGGTTCGTGTAAGATCTTCGCTTTCGGTTTGCTAAACAACCTAGACAAAGAAGCGACGCTAGCCTGCTTTGGCCGTTTTTATCGTGAAGATGTATTGCAGCATCCAGAGAACAGCGATCACCAGAATATTCGTAATTTTATGGTGACAGGGTGGGAAGGCATTAAGTTTGAAGCGTCCGCTTTAACCGCTAAATAAACACCAGTCAGAAAACGATGATCAGTAAGCCAGTCGTATTACGCGACTGGCTTTTTTTCTAGACATTTTCGGCACAAACACAGCTGGTTGGCGCTTGGCTTGGGTAAATCACGGGTTTCAATAGTAAAGCACCAGCATGTCTCTTTGCCTGCGGCGATATCACAATGGGCTTGAGTCCCGCACTCAGGACAACTGTGCGTTGAATCTTCTCCTGCGATTTGTTCGATAATCGCATCTCGTTGGAGATCGGTTTTGTCTTTCCATTGGATGATTTCATCCATCGTCCGGTGACAACCAGAGCATATTCCGGCGTTATTTTTACATGCTGCTCGACAAGGTGACTTCATTGCTTTCTCGTTCTCATTTTTTATGCCGCGTACTCTAGCACAAAGCGAGTCAAGGCCGCCAAAATAAACGTGACTGCGATTTGCTGGTGAGGAGGGAGAACCAGTGTTACCCTTGCACGAGTTACCTTAACTCTCTGTCACTTATGTTAGAAAAAGAAAACCTCATTAAACTCGCTAGAATGCAAATGCCATTTGGGAAATATGCAGGGCGAGTGTTAATCGACCTGCCTGAAGAATACTTACTGTGGTTTGATAAAAAGGGCTGGCCAAGCGGCGAGCTAGGGGATTTGCTCAAGCTATGTTTAGCGCTCAAAATTGAAGGCTTAGATAGTGTCGTGAAGCCTTTGAAGCGTATGTAACTAGCCACAGAAACTCCCACTCTTAATGAAAAGACTTATTATGAATTTTGATATCGATGCACTGAAACATCACCAATTGGTCGAAGATGGTAAACTAGAGGGATGCTACATTCATCAGCCAGCTCAAGGTAGCCAACACAATGACAAAGCTGTTTTGGCAGAGCGCCAAGCGTTGGAAAAGTTGGGATATAAGGTAATACAGGTTAAAGCTAAAGGCGGGACAACAACGTTTGCCGAGGCGATGCAAAAGCTTGCGAAGGAAACTGGTCACCTGCCTAAGGAGTAAGTGAGTGTAACCTGCCACAGCCTTACAAGTTCTTCCACCAGACTATTTTTTCATTCAAAAGAGCCAGACCGTTAGGCTGACTCTTTTTTGTCCCCAAATGAGCTGAAATCAATTTCGAAGTGGATAATAGAGTTCAAGATTTTCAAGTATTTAATCTAATAGAAGGCAAGATCACACTCCTACGCTTATTGACAACATAAAGGGGGAGAATGTCTATTCCTTTACTTTAAATGTACTTAAACATTAACTGTTCAACTTGTGCCATACAGGCTCTTTATCGTCTCCCTCAACCACACGATTTTAGGGTTCTGGTTATTGCGCTTGTGCCAAATCATAGTAAATGGAATCAGTAGCTTGTGCTGATAATCTTCAGCAACGGGGATAGGCAACGCTATTAAGTTGGGGTGAAGCTGTTCGCAGTATCGCTGACAATATTTTGGTGCTGTGGTTAACATTTGATGGTCGGGCTTTTCTGCAACAAATAAAGCTTGCTCGAAACTCGCCATCGTTAGGCTAACGTTTCGAGTGTGTCCCTGCTCAGCCAAGATCTCATCCAACACCCAACTGTCATTTTTCTCCCATGCTACATTGATATGGGCATAGCTTAAGAAAGTATCCAAATTCCACTCTTGCTTGAGCGCAGGATGATCTTTGCGGACATACACCATAGGTAAATCTGAGAACAACACTTCGAAGTTAATGAAATACGGTAGCAGTTCTAACGACTCTTTGGAGCGAGGATGGCTTTCGCGGCCAGTAAAACCAATATCCACTTCACCGCTAGTGATGGCATCTAATGAGTCCTCATCCCAGTTATGGTACTTTACCGTTGAGTCTGGGTAAAAGTCATGGATTCGTTTGGTCAGTTCGTCGACCATGATGAGTGACAATGGCGACTCTACTCCAAGATGAAATTTAACTCCGCTTGGAACATCATCACCTCTGAGTGAAACAATCTGGTTACCGATCTGCATCCAGTCTGACAAAAGCACTTGCACGTTTGTCGCGAGATTTGTTGGTTTTAGGCCTTGCGGCGTATTCACAAAAAGCGGGTCATCAAACCAAGCGCGTAGTTTGCCTAGAGACTTACTCACGGTTGAGGGAGTTACATTAAGTTTTTTCGCCGTTTTAGTAACACTCTGCTCTTGCAGTAGCAATTGCAGAGTGAGCAGTAAATTAAGATCAAGTCGGGCAAGAGATTTCTTCATGAGGCTCACTAACGTTATGATTTGGAAATAATAATATTACGGAGAGTCCAATAACGCCACTAGCAACCAACGCTATCATTAACATCATCACGGCCGACACACCTAGCGTCGCCATCAACCAAATGTAAAGTGCAGACCAAGAAACCTGACCTATGCCAAGCATAGAGCTTGCAAGTCCAGCTTTGCGTGAGAACTGGCTTAACGCTTGGCTCATCGCCACACCAAACCCCATTGGAAAACTCATGCTGAGCAGAGTGAATCCTACCATATAAAGTGTCGGACTATCGCTATTCAAGTGAGCCGCGAGAATAACGATAGCCGACAGAAAATTGGTCATTTGTGCAGCGAACATCAATGTGGTTTGTTTGAAGCAAGAAAGAGCAAATGGAACTGAAAACGATGTCGTCATACCTACCATCGCGAGTAGTGCCATCGTTGTTGAATATTCGCCTCGAGTAAAACCAATTGAATCCATTATTATCATTGGTGACGTATTTACATAAGAGAGAATAGCTGTGACGCCTAAAGATGTATAAATAACGCGCGATATGAAAAAGCGGTTAGATAGTGATTCGTCCGAAGCTTCACTCACATTTAAAGTTGTGCGCTTGGTTTTAGGCAAGGTTTCTTTTAAGACAAAGCAAGCAATTAAACCTATCACAACACCCATTATCGCCATGGCAGTGAATAACACGGGCCACGGAAACTTGATCATAATCAGATTGCCGATCACGGGGGCAAGTACTGGAATAGAGCAGATAATTCCATTGAGCATCGATAGAACCTTAGCTCGCTCTGGGTCCCCTAGAGTGTCACGCAAAATGGCAAAGGCCACTACATAGCAACATGCGGCACCTACGCCTTGGAAAAAGCGCATTATTAGGAAGCTATTACTGGTCTCAGCAGAGCCCGAGAACATTGATGCAAGGGTAAAAATCACTGCACCGCAAATGGCAACAGGTTTGCGTCCTAAACAATCAGCAGTTCGCCCAACAAAAACCATAGTCGATGCTAGACCAGCGAGGTAAATAGAAAAAGCAATATGAAGTTGTGATTCGCTGGCAGACAGGTCATGGGCGATTTGTGGTAAAGCAACCAAGTAGAGATCTATTGCCGTAGGATAAAGCAACACAAAGGCGAAGCTACATATCAGATATCGGGATAAATTAATTTTTTCCATTACTACCTCGTGAAGGAATTGGGCTTACGAGGATGATATGCAACATTACTCATCTTGGCGCGTTACCTTTCTGACAACAGGTATTTCCATATACGACATCAGTAACGATTGTGGCTATAGCAGTCAAATTTGCCCTAAGAAGAACCGTGGTATTGGGAGAAAGTAATCTATACAACCGAGTCCACTACATTAGTTAAATAGACAACGATGGACATTAGTGACCTGGAGTTTTCTCAAGCTATATTAAGTTCTCAAAACCGCAGAGCTTAAATAGTGTGGTTAAGCCTTTGATTCGGATGTGGCCTGCCTTTGTAATCTCTTTCCCCAAAATACAATATGTTTTGTTTTACAGGAGTCAGAATGCCTGGCTCCTTTTCCCTTTGCTTGTCGTGAGCTCTACCATCTTGGTCGTAGAGTATTGGTTACCGAAACCATTAACTCATGTTAGTGAAAGGAAATTCCTGAACCCTATAGTGCTTCTTTCACCAATCTTCTGTTTGGGCCATTATTTCTAACATCCAGACGCGAAATAGCATAAGATACACGGCCTTTACTAGCACTGAGCCACTCATCGTAATGACAGATAAAACACAGCAAGCGACATTTGCCGATCTTGGCCTGATTCCAACATTAGTCGAGCGACTAGAAGCGTTGGAATACAGCCAACCGACGCCTATTCAATCCCGTGCTATTCCTGATATCCTTGAAGGGAAAGATATCATTGGTGGTGCCAATACGGGTTCTGGTAAAACCGCTGCTTTTTCGCTGCCAATCCTGCAAAAAATTGTTCAGCAAGACGGATCAAACAATCGCCGTGGTAACTTCGTTTCTCACCTGATTTTAGTGCCAACTCGTGAGTTGGCATCACAGGTGGCATACAACGTCAAATCTTACTCATACCATCTTAGAGATAAGATCAAAACGGTTGCCGTATTTGGTGGTGTATCGGTGAACCCACAAATGCTAGCGCTTCGCGGTGGCTGTGACATTATCGTAGCTACGCCGGGTCGATTACTTGATCTGGTATCCAGTAACGCGATTAAGTTGAACCAAGTAGAAACGCTCGTCCTTGACGAAGCCGACCGAATGTTGAGCCTCGGATTTACCGAAGAACTCAATAAGATTCTTGCGTTACTGCCAGAGAAGAAACAGACGCTGTTATTTTCTGCAACTTTCCCTGATAAAGTCACGACGCTGGCTCAGCAGTTGCTCCGCGACCCTGTTGAAGTTCAGTTGCAGAGCGCAGAAGCCAGCACTTTGGTGCAGCGCGTGTTTAGTGTAAATAAAGGTGAGAAGACGGCGGTACTCGCGCACTTAATCAAACAGCATCAGTGGCGACAGACTTTGATTTTTGTGAATGCTAAGAATGCCTGTAATCATTTAGCTCAAAAGTTGTCAAAACGCGGTATTACCGCTGAAGTTTTCCATGGTGATAAAGGGCAGGGCGCTCGTACTCGTGTCCTTGACGGTTTTAAGTCTGGCGAGATTCAAGTTCTTATTGCCACCGATATCGCAGCACGCGGCCTTGATATAGAAAAACTTCCAGTGGTGATTAACTTCGATCTTCCGCGTAGCCCTGCTGATTATATGCATCGAATCGGTCGTAGTGGTCGTGCTGGTGAAGTAGGTTTAGGGTTATCTCTTATCGATTACGACGACTACCACCATTTCAAAGTGATAGAAAAGAAAAATAAGTTCCAACTTGAACGCGAGCAGGTAGTCGGTTTTGAAGTGGAAGACGATCAGAGTGAAGCCTACTTTTTACCAATGAAGCCGCGAGCGAAGCCGGCAGGTACGGGTAAAAAGAAGAAAAAGCGTAATCAATAGAAAACGTAAACTACATGTGAGTTTACTTACGGGAGTTGTTAGAGAAAAGGAATGCTCACTAGCTTGAGTCTTCGCTTCTAGCCATTCCTTTAAAGAACAATAGAGCCCTGCTGGAGCTACCAGTAGGGCTCTATTGCTTTTCAAGATAGTGTTATTGGCGACGAGCAGGGCGTCCGCGAGGTGAACGCTTTTTAAATGCAGACGCTGCTTTGGCTTGTGACTTAAGAATAGAGTCAACGGTTAGCGGCATTGGCTCTTTAGGTTCAAGGCCATGAGGGAAGGTACGAGCTCTTGGTGGTAAGTTGTATTCTTCTTCGCTCGCGCGTGGCATGCGCTTAAAGCGATAAAGGTAAAAGTTTTCTAATTTTTCTCTCGCCCATTCGGTTTTCTTTAAATACTTCACGCTACTTGCAATCGAAGGCTTAGTGTTAAAGCAATTAAAACGCATTGCTGTATCTAGAATGTCCCAGCCGTAAAAATCCACTAACTCTTGCAACATAGTCTCTAGCTTTAATCCGTGCAGTGGATTGTTCTGTTGCAGCTCGATTCTCTCTTCGTCAGTCATCATTTTTAAGGGCCTTACTCATTAAAGGGCGGAGTTTAACAAAGTATACAATGTAGAGATATCGATAGTTACTTTGCGATGGATGCGAGCACAGTGCTCTCTACCTTGAAAGTATAAATCGGAATTGGCCGCTCTACTTGGCTCTCTGCTCAAAAATGACTCTTAAAAGTTCAAGCGTCCCAGCTCGATGTTAAATTATTGTGTAATAAGTGAGATTTTTGTTGTTCTTTTACTAATGTCTAATATTCCTACCCATAGCAACACATGCTTAATAAGCTCAAAATCAAAATTGGTTCATGCCGCTTTCTTAGTATGGCCTAGAAGTTTGATGTGGGTGTTGTCTCGTATTGGTCGAAGGCCTGTCTACCAAGCGAAACTCTAGTTGACGTAGTTCAACGTTGAAACATAAAAGGATGACTCAATGTCTGACAAAAGTAAGACTTTTTACAGGGATGTGCGCAAAAAACCGCATGAATTTGAAAACCGAGAAGACTTTCTAAATCATGATTTAACCGTCATGAGTTTCCGTCGCTGGGGAATTCATTTGCCCTCACGTGATTACAGTATTGAAATCGAAGACTGGGTACCGGCATTAGCAGCAACCATTGGTAAAGTGGTTATGGTCACTGCCATGGTTTCCGCTTTTGCTGCTCAGTTTGGTTTATCTCCGGAATTCATTGCAGAAAACGTGCGTTACGAATTACTTATCGCTGGAGCCCTGTTCGTCATCCTGTTTTCTGCCATCCTAAACCCGAATGCAAACTTAGCGGGAACCCATGGCCCAATGATACCGCTGATTCCTATGATTGCAGCTGCAGGAGGGCACCCTCTCGCGCTAGGTTTGATGGTATGTGTTTTTGGGTTAATTCTCGCCTTAACCAAAGGTGGCTCTAAACTCATGACTCTGACTGGTATCGGGGTTCGAGGAGGGTTGTTGATCTACCTTGGTGCCGTTGGGTTGCTCGGGCAAATTAATAAGACGGAAGCGTGGGCTGCAAGTACGGACCAAGGTTACATTTCGTTTGTGGTCATAGGCCTAACCGTTATGGTTTACGCTTACTTAGCCAAGATCAATAAACGTTGGCTCGCTATCCCATTGTGCTCTGCACTCGCGGGTATTGTTGCTTATTTGATGGGCGCTGAGTTTGCCTTTACCACAGAACCGGGCCTGCCTAATTTCAGTCCATTCTACTGGTGGGGTGAAGATACAGGCTGGCAGCTAGGCTGGCCAACCCTAGAGCACTTTATTGCCGTGACTCCATTTGCTCTACTGGCAGTCGCTATGTGGTCCCCTGATTATCTCGGCCATCGTGTGTTTCAAGAACTTAACTACCCAAAAGAAGCGAAAGGTGTACTCATGGATGTCGACGACACGATGGTCGGAGCATCTGTTCGTCAGGGGGTTGGTTCACTCTTAGGGGGCGGAAACCTAGCTTCTTCTTGGGGAACGTACATGATTCCTGCCGCAATTGCCAAGCGTCCTATTCCAGGTGGCGCTCTGTTGACGGGTTTCATGTGTATTGCGGCGGCGGTAATTGGCTACCCAATGGATCTAGCAATGTGGGAACCTGTTCTGCGCGTTGCTTTGATTGTGGGTGTATTCTTACCACTCCTTGAAGCGGGTATGCAGATGATCCATAAGCATAAAGATTCACTCAGTGCAGGTATCTGTATTTTTGCCTGTGCATTCGTTAATCCAGTCTTCGGTTGGGCAATCACGATGCTGTTGGATAACCTCGGGCTTATCGGCGACCATGAGCGTGCTAACGAACTATCGCGCAAAGATAAATATCTGATTCCTGGCACTGCGTTTATCGTTTGTGCAGGCTCCCTTGCTATTGTTGGTCAGCTTCCAGGCATTCCAGCTCTTATCGGTTAATCGAATTATGCTCTAAAGGTATAGTGAGAGCAGTGAGTAAAGGGACTTGCTTCTTAAAATAGTAGACAAAAACAAAAAGCTACCTAGTACCAGGTAGCTTTTTGCATGTAGGGTTAGGCTACGGAGTTAGGCTATATGAGTGATTCAATGCCGTATTTTGCGCCGTAGTGTTCAACGACAAAATCAATGTCTTTGTCACCACGGCCTGATAAGTTGATCAAAATCGAGCCGGTTTCTCCTTGCTGTGCGAGTTTAATTGCGTAAGCGACAGCGTGTGAGGATTCAATAGCAGGGATTATTCCCTCTTCACGAGACAGCTCAAAGAAGGCATCAATCGCTTCGTCATCACTGATTGAGCCGTAATTGACACGGCCAATGTCTTTTAAGTAACTATGCTGAGGCCCAACCGATGGGTAATCCAAGCCACTTGCTACAGAGTACACTTCCTGAGGTTCGCCTTGCGCATCTTTAAGCATGTAAGACTTAAATCCGTGCATGATACCTGGCTCACCGAGTGTGAGTGTTGCAGCATGCTCGCCAACCTTTTGCAAAGAGCGGCCCGCAGGTTCAACGCCGTGAATGGCGACTTGTTCATCCTCTAAGAAAGCAGTAAATAGCCCCATCGCGTTAGAACCACCTCCAACGCATGCGACGAGATTATTGGGTAACTTGCCGGTCATTTCTTTGAATTGAACTCGTGCTTCGTTACCGATAATTGATTGGAAATCTCGTACCATTTTAGGGAATGGGTGAGGGCCAACGACAGAGCCTATCGCATAAAGTTGTGTATCAGGATCTTTCAGATAAGCTTCGAATGCAGAATCTACCGCTTCTTTGAGGGTTTTGCGCCCATGAGTGGCAGGAATGACATTAGCACCAAGGATTCTCATGCGGACGACATTCGGATGCTCTTTGGCGATATCAACTTCACCCATGTAAATATCGCATTTCAAGCCAACCAATGCCGCGGCTGTAGCAAGCGCAACACCGTGTTGCCCTGCGCCAGTTTCAGCAATCAGTTTCTTCTTACCCATCTTTTTAGCGAGAATGGCTTCCCCTAAGCAGTGGTTAATTTTATGTGCGCCTGTATGGTTTAAGTCTTCGCGCTTTAGGTAGATGTCTGCTCCGTATTTTTTAGACAAGTTTTCCGCATGGAAGATTGGGCTAGGTCGTCCAACAAAGTGCTTATATAGGCGAGCGAGTTCCGCTTTAAATTCAGGATCTTTGCTGCATTCCTCATAAGCTGCGTTGATGTCATGCATGATTTGTTCAAGCTCAGGTGGAACAAAGCTACCACCGTATTCACCAAAGTATCCTTCTTCGTTGGGCATAGTGAGATCAAACGAGTTTTTCATTATTTACATCCTAGTTAACGAAAGTATTGATACTTTATACCCAAAATTTGGAAGAGGTTGTGTGATCAGTTGCTTAAATAACAATTGTCGATCTAGTGAACTAGTTAAAAAGTACAGCTTGGGTAGGGGATAATAGTTGGGATGTAGAATCAGGTGGTTTGAATAGGTGCAAAAAAGCCTCGAGAGATCCTAGGCTGTCATAAGAACCTCTCGAGGCAAACAGAGTGCTGGAAATACACTCTGCGATGGTGTCTGGAAACAAAAATTAGATTCGTTTCCTTTGTCAGATGTTAGGGTTTTAGAATGAGTCGATGTCAGCGAAATGTCACAAGTTAATTGCGGTATTAAAAGCTTATTTTTTATTTTTGATTAATGGATTAGAAAGTAACCTAAAACAGGCTAACCTACCGAGTGTTCCGCGTCTTTTAAGTTGAACATGATCTTTCTTTGTCTCGAATCGGCGTCTTTAACCAACACGTGCACTTTGGTCCCTAAAGTAAACGTGGCGCTCTGGCTGGAAATTTTTTGTTTGACTACATCAAATTCGAACTCACCATTTTGGAAACTTGATAAAGGAATGAGACCTTCGATTCGGTTCCTCTAACTCAACAAATCCCGCGAAGTATGTGACTCCAGACGCTGTTCCTATGAAGTGTTGTCCGATAAATGGCTTCATGTAATGACATTTCAGTGCTGACTCAACCTCTTAGCTAGGGATTATGTGCTCGTAGTTATTAGAATTTATTGATTGAGCAGATATATTTAATTTCATTTTTTCTCTTATATTCGCCAATCGCTTTTATTTTATAAACTTTATTTTTATGAGCAAAGCATGAGGCGAAGTGATTCAGATATAAATGAGATTAATTTAGCCAAACTGGAATTGCAAGGTAGGCTGTGTGATTACCTAAAGATGTATACCAAAGTGACTTTATTGAAAGTAATTAATGATGGTGTGGGAGAGGTAAGTGATTTGGGTATATAAACTTAGATAGAGAATAGTAAGGGCAGTAATAAGTGGAAGGGGATGGTGGCACCAACAACGTTGATGCCACACAAAGAATTACAGTGCAGTTACTTCAGCAGCTTGTAAACCTTTGTTACCTTGTTCAACAACGAACGATACTTTTTGGCCCTCAGTAAGAGTTTTGAAGCCTTCAGAAACAATAGAACGGAAGTGAACGAATACGTCATCACCACCATTGTCTTGAGAAATAAAACCAAAACCTTTAGTTTCGTTGAACCATTTTACTGAACCAGTTAATTTATTAGACATAGATACCTCTATATTTGATTGTTTTAAATATTGAATTTTTAGCTAATATCAAGTGCTACTATATGATTTTAGAGATAACTATTTTGTCGCAGGAACGTAAACGAGGAATTCGATGTGGAACTGAGAGAAACTTTGATCTTTAATTACATTAATAGCTCTTTCCGTAAGAGCTGATGTGCAGTATACCGACAAAATTAATAAAGGCTAGCCTTTTCTTTTTTATTTTTTGAGTACACCAAGCGCATTGCTTTCAAAGCATACGCTTGGTGTATAAGACGGCGTGATGTTATAGGTGGTGTCGAGCGCTTAGTGTTTTCTGGTTGGGCCGTTACGAACGATGTCTTTACCATTGTCATATACGTGCTGCGAAACCCAGCGACCGAGGAGTAATTGGTGCTTTTCTCCTAATACGGCAACAAATGGACGACCATCGGTATTAGAGGTGGCTAGCGCAACGCCAGTGACACCTTCAAGGCCCAGAGCGCCGCTTTCTACTAAATGCAGAAATGCCTCTAACTCTTCAATCGTTTCGATTACATGGTTATCAATATTCATTGTATTCAATCTCTTCGAATTGCATTGCGGTCGCGTACTCTACCTAAGTTAAGCGTGGAAACCAAGTTTCTGCGTGAGTCATGTAATAAGAGAGCTTCGCCCTGCCATTAATCATCGATAGTTAGTCTCGATAGTCCGGAACTTGCCTAGATTTAATAAGTCTGAAAACACTCTCTGGTTAGACATGAGTCACATAATGTTGTCTGGTTTATCTCATCAATACTTTTGCTATTGGATGGGGGGAAGGGGAGTGCAATAATTTGTAAAACTCTTTTCCTAAAGGCTGTTATGAAGAAAGTCCTGATTACCGGTTTTGAACCTTTTGGTGGTGACGCCATTAACCCCGCCTTAGAAGCGGTCAAGCAATTAGAGGCTGCGGCCATAAAAGGCGGTGTGATAGTTACTTGCCCAGTCCCCGTAGTTCGATATGACTCGGTGAAAGTCGTTATTGAAGCAATAGAAGCGCACCAGCCAGACTGTGTAATTACTGTAGGTCAAGCGGCCGGGCGTAGCGCGATAACCCCAGAGCGTGTCGCAATTAATGTCGATGATTTTCGTATTCCAGATAACGCTGGTCATCAGCCGATTGATGAACCCGTGGTGGCTGATGGTCCTGATGCTTACTTCTCGACACTACCGATAAAGCGTGTTGTGCAAACGTTGCAAACGCAGGGTATACCTAGCCAGATTTCCAACAGTGCTGGAACATTTGTATGTAACCATCTCTTTTATGGGATCCAACATTACTTGAAAGACAATCCGATTCGTCACGGGTTTGTTCATATTCCATTATTGCCAGAACAAGCAGCAGATGGCAGTCAGCCTTCTATGTCTTTGGACATGATAGTCGAAGGGCTAAGGCTGGTGGCGCAAGTTTGTATTGCCCATGATAGCGATATCCTGGTAAGCGGTGGAACGATTTGCTAGTAAGTGTTTTAAAATCCAGTAAGTGTCTGAAAGATAAAAATAAGCTCGTCGTTTGATGTTGTAGTAAATGTTAGCTTTGTCAAATTTCACAAGTAGCGAAAGGAGTAGCATTGAATAGTCAGGTTGGATGTTGTTCAAACTGGCATTCCTCTAGTACAGGAGGTGTTAGGGGCTAACTTTACGAAAGGCGAGTTATTATGAAAAGCAACAAAAGTAAGTCAATCGCACTTATCTCTGTCGTTGTTTTCGCGTTGGCTATTGCTGCGCTTAAATTCGAAAACACGCTCGGAGTTCTTCCCATCGTAGTCGCTATTATCGCGTTTTTTACTTGCGTTATTTATACCAGTAGATACCTGTCTGATATGAAGCGTTCAGAGTTGATAAGTCAACCCAAACAAGCTCGAAAAATGTGTGCCAACGCATCACGCAATGAGCTTGATGAGTGCGATAAAAAGCGTTGAAGCGAGTCACATTCTCCGTATACTTTGCTGGAGCATTAATGCACTAACATGTCGGAGATAAGCATGTCAAATCGAGTACCAACCAACATACTGACCGGATTTTTGGGTGTCGGTAAAACGACCACGATTTTAAATCTACTGAAGAACAAACCGGAAAAAGAAAACTGGGCGGTTTTGGTCAATGAATTTGGTGAGATTGGCATCGACGGTGCATTGATGACCGACCAAGGAGCGCTGATTAAAGAAGTGCCGGGTGGTTGTATGTGCTGCACTGCGGGTGTGCCGATGTCGGTAGGTATCACCGCATTATTGCGTCAAAAACCGGACCGTTTATTGATTGAGCCGACAGGCCTTGGTCATCCCAAACAGGTTATCGCGACGCTTACCTCACAGCAGTATGAACCTTACGTTGATCTTAAAGCGACGATTGCCTTGGTTGATCCGCGTAACTTAAGTGATGAAAAATATCTTTCTAACCAAAATTTCGTGGACCAGTTAGACAGTGCAGATGTGGTTATTGGTAATAAGGTTGACCTATGTTCCAGCCACGACATTGATGTGTTTAATGACTGGGTGACGGACCAATCCCCTTCAAAAGTATTCAGTAAGCTTATTCATGACGGTGAGTTACCGATAGAAGTCTTGGATATCGAGCGTGTTTACGGCAGCGCTTCTTCCCATATCGAGTCACATCATCATGACCACGCTCATCAAGAGCCTCAATTCCAGTTGGCGCCTGGTGAAGCCTTTGTGCGCAAAGAGAACAAAGGGCAGGGTTATTTTAGTTGTGGGTGGTTGTTTGGGGCAGAGTATAAGTTTGATTTTGAAAAGCTTTTCTCTATGCTTTCGGACTTAACGGCTGAACGTGTTAAAGCGGTGGTCAATACGGATCAAGGTTGTTACGCGTTTAATGTTGCCAACCGAGTCGTGTCGGTGAATGAAATCAGCTTAGAAGGCTTTGAATCACGATTAGAAGTGATAGATTCTCAGCTGTTGCCATGGGATGAGCTTGAGCGAATTCTCCTTCAGTTATCTGGCATCAAACATTAAATCGCGCAAAGGTTAAACGAAAACGGTGAACCACTAATATATCTGTGCTCACCGTTTTTTCTTTTGTAGGATTTCAATGAGAAAAGTGAGATAAATCACTCAAATTCGGGTATAGTGCACGGCTAAATTTTTAAAGCTATTTTTAGTGGTTTGTTTAAGGAATACGCTCAATGTCATTTTCATCTCAAGGTTTTGCGCCAGAAGTGGTTAAAGCACTGGCAGAATGCGGTTATGAAAAGTTAACGCCAATTCAACAGAAGGCGATTCCAATGGCTCGCAAAGGCCATGATATTTTCGCTACAGCACAAACAGGTACTGGTAAAACGGCTGCGTTTTCTCTGCCTATGATTCAGCAGTTGCTAGACAGTAACCGTAGCGCTTCTCGTAAGACTGCTCGCGCACTTATCTTGGCTCCAACTCGCGAGCTTGCTGAACAAATTGCTGACAACATCAAAGCTTACACGAAGTACACGAACCTGTCGGTGGCTGCGATTTTCGGTGGCCGTAAAATGTCTTCTCAAGTAACGGCATTAGAAAACGGTGTAGATATCCTAGTGGCTACACCCGGTCGATTGGAAGAGCACATTGAACAAGGTAATGTCTCGGTCGCACACTTAGAGTTTTTAGTGTTTGATGAAGCAGACCGTATCTTGGACATGGGCTTTATTCACGCAGTACGTAAGATCATGCTAGATGTGGATACTGATCCGCAAATTATGATGTTTTCTGCAACGACTTCGAGCCAACTAAATCTGTTAGCAAAAGATATCCTGCGTAAGCCTAAGCGTATTGAAGTTGAGCGAGCGAATACGACAGCACAGACAGTTGCTCACGTGTTATATCCAGTTGATCAAGAGCGAAAAACGGAACTGCTTTCGGAGCTGATTGGTCGTAAGAACTGGAAACAAGTGTTGGTATTTGTGAACTACAAAGAGACCGCAAACGACGTTGTAAAAGAGTTGAAACTTGATGGTATCAAAGCGGTGGTTTGTCATGGTGACCGTGCTCAAAGTGCTCGTCGTCGTGCGTTAGAAGAGTTCAAGTCCGGTAAAGCACGTGTCATGGTGGCTACCGATGTCGCTGCTCGAGGTCTAGATATTGAAGATTTACCTCACGTTGTGAACTATGACATGCCTTTCCTAGCGGAAGATTACGTTCACCGAATTGGTCGTACAGGCCGTGCAGGTAAACAAGGTCATGCCGTTTCATTTGTAAATCGAGATGAAGAGCTCACGGTTGTTCAGGTTGAAAATCTAATCCAGCAACGCATTCGCCGTATTGAGCTTGCAGGCTATGAACCAAAACAGCGTGAATCTTACATTGAAAAGCTGCACTCAAAACCAGCGTTTAAGAATCGTCAAGGTCGTCGTAATAACCCGAACCAGTCGGCAACAGACCAAGGGTCGGCAGAGCGTCGTCTTGCTATGGTGAAGCGCCTGAAAGCGCGTCGTGGCGCAAAGTAAATTACACAGTCTGTGTGAAAAGAGCCCCTCAATTGAGGGGCTTTTTTTGTTTTGTCGTTTCGCGTTAATTTAGGCCAAGCATATTTGGCTCACCACGATAAATAATGCGATCGTTTCCTCGGTGAATACCAAACGTAACTGTAACAGGTGGATTTTCCTCTTCACTTGTCGTGTTATCCCAATCGTATTTCAGCCAAGGGATGCGATTACCTGAGCCGTCTAAATCCAGGTGGAATTGTATTTGCTCGCGTGCTGAGTCAATTTGGCTTGCAACGATATCGGTCATCCTGCCAACATGCATTGTCCCAACTCCAGAAAGCATGGCGTTGTTTGCAGGCGCATTCGACCAAATTGGCGTGCTGAAGTAATATTCACCATTCGCCGTCGTTGAACTGTCATCGAAGTTAGTCGTAAATCGACCGTTTTGCCAAGTTTCTACAGCAAGTGGCACTTTGAACACCATGCCTTGGTTGCCATCTACATCTTGAAAGTTCAAACGACCGAATCGAATGTCCGGTTGTTGAGTGAGCATTTCGCTGTTATCAAAGAAATTAACCTCATCAACGGCTTTAGTCGTGACTATACCTATTTTGCTGCTGTCACTGTTAGTCCCTTTATTAAATGGGCCATCAGGATATTGCTTATCTGTCGTGTTCTTTTTCCAGCATGGGCTATTGTTACAAGTCGCATTGGTCGAGGGCTTCTCTATAACAAACGTTCCAACACTCGCGCTACCCAGTAGTTTCCAGTCTACCTTCTTAGGCTTAGGCGGCAAAAACCGATCGGAGTATGAGCTTAGCTCGCCTAAATCGAAATGTTGTTGAAGGTTAGACGAAAAGTGGACGTAATTCTTCACGTTTTCCTTATTCGCATTGAGTGCGACAACATCGTAAGTGACTTTCTCAAAAGGTTGATTCATGTAGGCAAAAGTTTGGCCATGTGGGTAGTGCCATTCTTGGTCTTGCACTTGAAAATATTTTGGGTAAAAACGACCAACGTAACGATAGCCTTCGTTCACAGTCATACCTAGATATTTACTTTCTAGGTTTGCTTTTACTCTCAAGCTCCCGACTTCTTCCCAATATAATCCATTAAAGACGAATTGATCATTCTTGGCTGAATTATGCGCCTGAGCCAGTGAGTCACTACTTTTTAGCAATTTTGAGGTTTGGTTCGCTGTCTCTGATGGCGTATGTTGCTCACTCGACAAGACAACCGATGCTGCTGGAGCGTCATCAAGCGTAAAATTACGGGTGATAGAAGCATCACAATAGCGTGCTGATTCAACAGATCCACTTACAGAGCCGTCAGGTTGCCAAATGATTGGTTTCACCGTTAGAGAGAAAAGTTCTCCGGCAGCAAGAAACCCTTCTCCTTGTTCAGAGGTGCCAGAAGGCAAAGCACGTTGGTTGTCACAAATAGCGAGTGTCCATGGTCGCGAGTGCACATTAAATGTCCCTTTCACTTCCACTTTGCCTTCTTCTGGACACTCTTCAAATCCCTCACATTCAAAATGATCGGACAATGTCACTTCAAATATGCCGGACTCGTTCGTGATAAGACCATGTTCAGACAAGCCGTCTTTAAATTCCGCTGAATAGCTAAAGTTTCGTTCACTTCCTCCTAATGGTTGAACCAATGGATGAAAAACCTTAGGCGTACCATTGTAGTTGCTTGCCACTACAGGTTCGCCGGTGGAGGCACAAGCAAGCAATCGCGTATGCACGTTTTCTGGTTTACCTGCAATAACGCGTATTTCATTTAAAGTTGCGCTTTTCGTCTTTGAGTAGGCCTCAAACATAAATGGCGTAAACATAAAGCGAACAGTTTGATGCTTGCTGGTGTCTTCTGCCATAGTGAAAGTCAGCGTGTAGTTAGTACCTAACGCGATGGTATCAATATCGTTCGGGACCACTCGAACAACGAGCTCACCATTGTCGTCAGACATAAATTGGTTTGCTTTTAATGTCTGCTGACCTTTGATCACCTCTAAAGTGAACAAGTCAGGGTGTGATAGGGCTGCACTGACTTCTGCGCTTACAACTTCTCCATTATTGGTTGTCATTGCTGTAAATTGCGGAAGATCGTCGCCGCACATCAGTGCCATGTCGTCCGATGGTGTGACGCTTAGGTCGAAGTCGTTCTCTGATGGTGGCTGCATGCTGCAATTCGGAACATCTTGAGGGGTGATTGGACAGACTTGGGAAGAGTAGTGACAATCAGCCTCGCCCAATCCACAGTATTGCGTGTATTTGTTGTCTTGTGCTTTCGTTTGTGCACTTCCTGGCGTTTGTTGGATTTCACCACAAACTTGACTAGGCTGATTTGGAGCGTTGTTGAAGTTCAATGTTTGGAAGTATTTAATTGCTGCGATGGAACTATAGAATGAGCCACTTAATGTAGCTGACGATCCTACAGATTCAGCTGTACCATAGATCGACATATCTTTTATAATCAGAGAGTTGTGCGCAGAAACATTACCGACGACAAAATGGTCTTGTAAAGGATGGTTTGTTTTTAGGTGTAGTGTTTCGCCTTGTGATTCGACCTTACCACAGATGTTTGTATTAAGTATATTGGTCGTGCTGTGTGTCGAAATATCACCAATAATGGTGTTGTACGTTCCATCAATGTTAAGTGTCGAACCTGTTAGCTTAATATTCCCGTCTATGAGAATGTTATGAAGCTTTGTTGGGTATGCCGATAGAAGATCACCATAAATGACAGTGTGTTTGTTTTGGTAATCGTCGAGGTTTGATGCTTTCTCATTGTTAACCGTTAATCCGGTAGCGAGGGCGTGTAGAGAGATACGTTTATTGGGTTCACCAATTGTATTATTCCCCTCTAACACAATGCCATAATCTGCTTTTAATGTTATCTCTTTTTCCGGTAATGAGGAGACAATTTTATCACCAGCGGGTAGGACTAGTTTCCCTGTACAGCGATAAGTCGTGCCATCGCTTTCGATACTAAAACTCTTGTGTGAGCAAAGTTGACCTAACTCAGATAGATCTTTTACGTCATAGGTGTTGGCGTGTGAGGCTAGCGGTAAAACAAGAACCGCAGCGAAAATACTGCAAAGACGCATCATCAAATGTCCTAATGAGTGGAACAAGATGGCATCAAGCGAGCGTGAGCAAATGCTCACTGAAATTGGAATAGCTGCGGTACTTTTTGTTTTGAAGCCGCTTAGTTATTGAACTTTGGTTATTTTTTATTTCGTATGTCATACCAAAGTTTAGCGGCCTTATTACAACGTAAGTGCCAGGTTAGTTCAAGAGGCAAGTGTGATGTGTGTCGATTTATATGTGTAACCATTTGTTAGTTAAGGATAATAAGTAAGCATGTTGATTCAGAATCAGGAAGGAAGCGATCCTGATTCTGAATGTTTATAACGCTAGGCAGCGTGAACGATGAGTGGAGCCATCTGATATAACTCTTCTAGTATGGCTTTCGTTTGTCTCGAATAGACCAGGCAATCTCGATCGCCAACGAGCTGAATTGCTCTCACTTTACCTGCAACCAGACATTGCCTAATCGTGCGTAGAACCATTTGGATATCAATTTCTGACGCGCCATCAAGGCTGTTTTTGGTTTTTAGAGATCCAAGGTCGATGCTGATGATTATTTGGTCGCAGTGGTCTAGGTAATTGCCGATCTGTTGCTTAACGTTATTGCGATGACGAAAAGAAAACTCTTTCTCGGTCACCCAATCACAACCTTGATCTTCCGCGTATTCCCACGTTTCCTGCTTCGTCTCTTGCTCACTGACGCCAGCAAAAAACAATCGTACGTTTTGATAGCGAGAAAGAGCAAAATGGAATGCAGAGCCTAAGCGTGGCTCAAGTGTCGGCTTCAAGTTCATGTTATGCCCGATATTTACGACACCCACTTCGTCTCGATAGGATACGACCACAGGTAACATGGACAAGATTGCCTCGGTACAGTTAGTGACTAAAACAGGAATTGAGTGGCGAGAAAGCGAAAGGCTTAACGCTTCTTGAAACTCGCCATTCTCCAGCTTGTCGTGGTTGAAGTGACCAAAGTTTTCAGCGGTTTCATGATCATGCTGTTGGTATAGCCAATCGCTAGCATTTTCCAAACTTTGATCAGCTAATTCAAACGCGCCCTTAGACATGGGTGGCAAATACTCACACACTGTCATAAAAGAAAAAGGGTAATGCTGCGGCTGTTTCACGGTGTGGTGGAGTTTATAGCGTTTGAAAAAGCTTAACATGATGAATTACCTTTCTGGTGGTAGTGCCCTTGCCGCTTGCAGTACATGTAAAATAATGCGCTGCTTATCCTTTTCGACTCGGTGGGCCGGAGCCATCACCGAGACTGCGCCAATCAGTTTGCTTCCTTTCATTACCGGTGCGCTAATACCTGAAACACCAGGGTCAATCTCAGAAGTACTGACGGCATATCCGTGTTTACGGATGGTTGTGAGCTCTTTTTCCCACTCGTCACGTCGGTGATCTTGATTAAAATATCTCAAGATTTTCTCGCATCGACTTTGAGGCATAAAAGCAAGCATCACTTTAGATGAGGCACCGCGCAGCAGAGGTTGACTTTGACCCTGGACGAAGCTGCAACGCAGCGCCTGCATACTTTCTTTCTGTCTGACACAAAGCGCACGATAACCCGCTGGTACCATATAAGCGGCCATTTCCCCGGTTTGTTGTACCAACCTAGCCAGTATGGTTTCGACCATGTCGAGCCCATGTTGCGCGGTCTCATAGCTGTGCATGAGTAATAATGCCGCCGGACCAACTACAAATGTCTTGTCGTGAACGCTTTCTTCGATCAAGTTCCACTCTTTAAGCAGTTTTAAGTGTCGGTAAAGGCTGCTTAAAGGAACGTTCAATTGCTCGCTTAGCGTTTTCGCAGAAACTGGGAACGGACTAACTGCAACTTGCATTAACAACTGCAGTGATTTTTCGTTTACCTGGTTAGCATTAGCTTTGTTTGTCGTCATGAGAGTGTTGTAACGTGTTGTAGGAGTTACGACAAATATAATTCTTAATCACTGAGAAAAGAAAAATAATTTTAATGGGTAATTCTTACATGATGAGAAACAGACAGGTAAAGACTTTCGCAAGTACCGATAGACATAACATGGTGTCGAATTAAAGTCTCAGGTTTGAGGCGCTTGATACTAAATTGGAACAGGAGTGAATAAGACATTGTTTAGTTTGCGGTATTACTCAGCGTTTCGCATACTGAGTTAATCCAAACAAATAATGTTAAAAAACGTGAGTTGCTAGCGGGTATCGGAATCGAGGTACCATCTCAGTAAATCGGTTTTATAAAAGGTTACTTTTATATGCTGAATAAGGCGATTTTTAAAAAAGCCATCATTTTTCTTCTGCCTATTCCCTTGGTTATTGGAGAGGTTTTGTATTTAGCTCGTGAAAGCGTGCAAAACAATCTCAATCATTTATTAGAAAAAAATGTGCAAATTGCAGATGAAATTTTATTCCAAATAGAGACAGAAAACCGCACGGCGTTGCTACACCCTGAACGATGTGAAGAGCTCCAGCAAAGCTTAATGTTTGAACGAGATATTGAAGAAATGCTCATTGTGAAAGAGGGAGTCATTACTTGTTCTTCGAAATTGGGAAGTATCTCTAAACCGTTAGCTGAGCACATCACCTTTCCTAAGGGACAAACGCTAGCGTTTGGTAGTGTTGATAGCTTGTACGATCAGTTCTTGCTTGTGGTAACGGAGGGAGAGCGGGGTTATCAAGCCGTAACGATTATCGATCATGACTACTTTAATGCGACAATAGGGTTTAACAACGATTTACGCCTAAAACGCTCTGCGCTGTTTATCCATGATCAAGTTTCACCTGAAGGAGCATTAAGAGCGGGAAGTAATCCTATCGGTATCAAATCGTCGCAAATGTTTGAGTATGAAGCTTTGAGCGAAGCCAGCGATCTTTTCGTCAAACAGAGAACACTTTCCTATTTTTTGTACTCAATTCCAATTATTTTCGTTATCTACCTTTGCTTGTATGCGTTGAATAAGTTTATTGATCCCCATCGCAATTTGATACTGGATCTTAAAAGAGCGATAAAAAGAGGAGAGTTGACCCTGTATTACCAACCGCAAGTTAACGTTGATACCGGCCAGTTATTCGGGTTTGAAGCGCTTGTGCGATGGGAGCATCAAAGTAAGGGGTTCATTTCTCCGGATGAGTTTGTCCCTGCGGCAGAGCAAAGTGGATTGGTTTTTTTACTTACTGATTTCGTTCTGGATAAAGCGGCAGAGGACTTCAGTAAATTAGGCTTTGATCAGCCTGTCCACCTTGGTATTAACGTGCCGCCTGGTTATTTAGTCGGACCAAACGCGATCAGAAAAATTCAATTGCTCGACAGACAGTTGAGCCGAAACAAAGTCTCATTAGGGGTAGAGATAACGGAGCGTCAGCTCATTGATTCAGAGGCGAGAAAATGCATTGCAGCGCTGCGAGTGCATGGTATTGATGTGCTGATCGATGATTTTGGAACTGGCCAAACCTCGTTAGCATTTCTACAGCACATGCGCATAGATTACTTAAAAATCGATAAGTGCTTTGTCGAAACCATTGGTATTCCTAGCCTTAGTGCTTCTGTCTTAAAAGCGATGGTTCACTTCGCGGAAGAATTACAAGTACAATTGATCGCTGAAGGCGTGGAAACCATAGCGCAAGCTGAACACTTAAAGAAGATGGGAGTGAGATATCATCAGGGATACCTGTACTCCAAACCATTACCTTATGAGCAGCTTGCGCAGCGAAGTCATTATGATTGGTAGACGTTAGCTCTATAACACTGAGCATTTTCATCAAACACAAACTCTAACTCATTTTTGATGCTATCTAAGCGGTCTTCTTGGTAGTGAGACACATACAATAGTTGGCTTAAATTCTCTCTAGCGATGAGCTCAAGTGTGTTCTTAACTAACCGTCTACCCAAAAAATCTAACCCTTGATACGGCTCGTCCAAAATCAATAATGTGGGTTGTTTCACGATGGCTCTTGCAATCAGTAATAGTCGCTGCTGACCGTACTCTAATTGCTTGAATGAGGTTTTTTTGTACTGGCTCATATGTAAGATATCGAGCCACTCGTTTGCAATATTCATCTCTTTGCGAGTTGGCTGGTTATACAACCCAATCGAATCGTAAAATCCTGACAAAATGACTTCTAATGCGCTGCAATTGACTCGATATTGGAGGTGTAGCGCTGAAGACACCATACCGATATGCTGCTTAATTTCCCAGATTGTCTCGCCAGTACCACGCTTTTTACCAAAAATATCAATGTCATTGCTGTAGCATTGCGGATGATCGCCAAAGATCAATCCAAGTAAGGTACTCTTTCCACAACCATTTGGGCCTTTGACCTGCCAATGTTGGCCCTTGTCTATGCGCCAGTTCAAGTCAGTAAAAATCTTCTTATCGGTGTATTCAACAGTCCCATTCTTTAGTTCAAATATTGGGTTGTTGAATGGCGTCGAGTGCTGATGCTGACGTATCAAGCTCATCATTTCTTCACTCTGTTGCTCTGACTGAGATTTTATTTGTCCAATGATTGGATGATTATCCCACCTGGACTTATCCATTGTACTATCAAGCTTTCCTGCACTGAAAAGCGCGATGCTATTGATCCACTCAGGCATGTCAGATTCGCGAGAGAAGGTTACGAGTAGTTGCACATTTTGAGAAAGCGAGTGTAAATAGCGAGCGAGAGCAGCTCGGTGCGCAATATCTAAGCCAGTAAATGGATTATCGAGTAATACTAAGTCAGGTTGTGTGGCTAAAGCTCGGGCGAGCATTACTCTTCTGGTTTCTCCGGTAGAGAGAACGCGGAAGCCACTATCTTTAAGATGACTTAGGTCGAGATCATTAATTAGCTGTTCAGTTAAGTTGGTGTCTTGGCTCTGCTCTAGGATTAATGAATAAACAGTGCTCCCTTGGTCGATACGATCAAGAAAATCCGTATCATCCTTTTCTAATTCTCTTTCCAGTAATCGCTGTTGCTCTGATAACGACACTTGCGCAACGGACAGCCCATTTAGCTCAATTTCCCCACTATTTGGTGACATTTCATCACAAATAAGGTCTCCAAGCAGAGAGCCAATATCTCCATCCGCGCTGAATATCCCCCAAGACTGCTGAGTGTTAATTTTCCAATCGTCAATAAACAAGTGTGTCGTGTTTCTCTTAGCTGCAAGCTGACGAAAGTGAATAGTCATTGTGTTTGTCTTCCCTGTTTTCGTTTTAGTGGATTACTTATAACAATTTACGAACTCAGTACGGAAGCGCTTTTGTGTATTAATTTTGAACAGTGCTCAGTCTTGTGCATATTAACGAAGCCTTGTATTAGAGGATAAAAATGCGACTAGAGTCATTAAGTAACAAGTAAACTTGTCAATAATTTTGTTTTATTTTTGAATCAACCTATCATTATGCATGTATATGTTATGCTGATAAATTCATATTTGCCGTTTGTTAATTAATCAATGTAAGGACACATGTTTATGAGTGAAACGGAATACGATTACCCTTCGAGTTACAGCCTAGTTTCCATTACCGATACCTCCAGTTACATCAAATATGCCAGTGAAAACTTTAATGAAGTAGCGGGGTTTGATGAAGGGGAGCTTATCGGTAAACCCCACAATGTTGTGCGTCATCCTGATATGCCAAAACAGGCTTTTAAAGATTTATGGACTCACCTGAAAACTGGCAAACACTGGATGGGAATGGTCAAAAATCGACGTAAAAACGGCGGCTATTATTGGGTTGACGCGTTTGCTTCTCCTATAAAATCTAATGGTGAAGTTGTGGAATACCAATCAGTGAGATTTAAACCTGAGCGTATACACATCCAGCGAGCGGAAAAAGCGTATTCGAAGCTTCGAAATAATCGTAAGCCGTGGAAAATGTATCTTCCTCGTACACGTTTGTGGATGAGATCGGCCTTCTTCCTTTTAATTTCAAACCTTCTTGGCTTACTCATTCTACAAATGAATCAATCACCAGTGATAGCGTTTGGCGTTGTTGCGTTACTTTCCGTTTTCTCTATTTATGTATTAACCAGACCAGTTGAGAAGCTCGCTAAACAGGCTAGGCAAGACTTCAATAATCCACTCATGGAATATATTTATTGCGGAACAATCAACGATCTGGCTGAGATTGAGCTGGGTATGAAGATGCGTAAGCAATTTGCCAATGCGCTATTGGGGCGCGTTGGCGTGTCTGTAAAAGACTCTTGCGAAGAAACGCGCGCAAGTGCTAACAGTGCTGCGACAAATAGCCAGCAAGTGACGGAGAACTTAAGCGCACAGAAAGTGGAGATTGATTCGGTCGCAACAGCGGTCAACGAGATGCAAGCCTCTTCATCTGAGATATCAAATAATGCTCAAGCGACCGCCGAGGCTACGTTAGAAGCGCAAAATACGATGATAGACAGCCGTAGCGTTATCGATAATGTTAACCAATCGGTACTAGAGCTGGTGGGTGAGCTCGGCGAAATATCTAAAGTGGTCATACGTTTGAACCAACAAACCGAGCAAATTGGAACCGTTGTTGAAGTCATCAATGGTATTGCCGAACAAACTAATTTATTAGCGTTGAACGCTGCAATTGAAGCCGCGAGGGCAGGCGAACAAGGCAGAGGGTTTGCCGTTGTAGCAGATGAAGTGAGAACCTTAGCTAAAAGAACTCAGGAATCGACAACAGAGATTAAATCGGCCATTGAAGGGATTCAAAATGGGAGCAAATCAGCGGTTTCTGCGTTAGAGAAAGGTAATGAAATGTCGACCGGAACGGTAACATTGCTAGGTACTGCTTTGGATAGCATTCAACAATTGGAATCCCTTGTTCAAGACGTCGTCGAACGAAACCAACAAATTGCGGTCGCGATAGAAGAGCAGGTTTATGTAACGGATGAAATAAATGAAAACATCCAGTCGCTTAATTTAAAGTACAGTGAATCGTATGAACTGATGACTGAAACGAACCATATGAACACCAAAGTGCAAAATTGTACCAATGACCTGTCTGAAATGATTAAAAAGTTTGCTTAAACTTTAGAAAATCTAAAAGCCCGCTAAACATTAGCGGGCTTTTAACTGGAATATAGTGAAGTGCTGGATTCGTTTACGAGCGAGGATTTCTAAATCTCGTTTTTTAAGAGCTAAAACGGCGAAAGCTCGCAATAAATGCGAGCTTTCTAAATAAGTGGCGGAGAGATAGGGATTTGAACCCTAGATACGCTATTAACGTATGCCGGTTTTCAAGACCGGTGCTTTCAACCACTCAGCCATCTCTCCGTTGTGGGCGGTATAATAAGGAGCATAGTCCGACTTGTAAAGTGCTGAATTATAATAGAAGTACTGTTTGCTTGTTTTATGATCACTGATGTGATGTTGGACAGTTTGAAAACGGAGTGAAAAAGGGACAAAAAGTACCAATTTATAGAGTTTTTACTTTATATCGGCGCACGTCAATAAAATGGTGTTTTATTGTTATCTTGCTGATATATAAGACATAACATGCTTTTAGGGTACATGTGTTCGCCCGAAAGTATTTGCAAGACTTTGTGAACTAATTCAAAATTAACTGGTATAGCCAGTTGTGCTTAGAATTCTTAAGGGTGTTTATGAAGGTCACAAATCTATTTAAAGACAAAGTTGATGCGATTTCTGCTCATCAATCCGAGTTTATGAATTGGATGTCTCCAACGTTACGCGATTATTGGAGTGACTTTTTGGGGAAAGCTCAAAATAGCTTTCTTTTCTCAAAAGTTCGTGATCACCAGCAGCCAGCCGTCAACGAAGAAGTTGCACCTCAACCTGCACCGATCGTAATGGCACCTGAGGCTCAAAAGCTTTATGACGAGTTAAGTGAAAAAATTGGCGAAGTTATTCACACTGGTGATTGGGTTCATGTGTCTCAAGAACGTATTAACCAATTTGGTGCGGTAACGGAAGACATGCAATGGATTCATACTGATCCAGAGCGTGCTTCAACTGAATCTCCATTTAAGACAACTATCGCTCATGGCTTTTTAACATTAGCATTGCTGCCTAAACTGACGGATTCAGTCGATCCAGACAAGCCAATGTTCCCAACAGCTAAAATGGTAGTTAACTTGGGTTTAAACCAAGTCCGTTTCCCTTACCCTGTCAAAGCAGGCAATAATGTTCGTGCAGTCAGCACGTTAACAAAAGTAACGCCAATCAAAAAAGGTTTGGAGATTGAGCGCGAAATTAAAGTGGAAATTGAAGGTATTCGTCGACCTGGTGCGGTTGTGGTCTCTGTAATTCAACTGCATTTCTAATTCCGAAACCGGATAGAACACGACATAGTAAAAGAGAGCATCAGGGTGCTCTCTTTTTCATTTTTACTGATTAAAGTTTTTTACTGGCGTATAACCGTAATCTGCAATCGCTTTTTGTCCCTGCTCTGAACGAAGGAAAGCGATAAAACCTTTACCTGCATCGCTAATCTTATCTACTTTGTATAGCACTAGGAATGGTCGCGCCAACTTGTACTTATGATTGCTAATGTTTGTCGAGGTTGGGTCAATACCATCTAACTGAATCGCCTTGATCGAGCGATCTACTGACCCTACAGAGATAAAACCAATGGCGCGAGTGTTATGGTTAACAATGGTTTTTACCATGCTGTTGCTGTTTACAACCAAGTTGTTTGGGCTGATATCCGAGACAAGGCGATCATTAACGATTTTGGTCAGTCCCAGCAAGCTTTCGAAGCTGTAACGTGAACCTGAAGACGCTTCTCTAGTAACCACCGCGATAGGCTGATCTGCGCCCCCGACCTCTTTCCAATTCTTAATTTTACCTTTGTAAATATCAAATAGTTGTTGCTGAGAAAGGTTTTCTACAGAGTTGGTACGGTTTACAACAACAGCGAGGCCATCATAAGCGATAGGGTATACATTGAGATCTTCACCTTTTTCGCTTTCAGTCAGATAGCGAGAGCTCATGCCTATTTCGGCTACTCCTTTATTGACCATAGTGATACCAGCACTCGAACCAATGCCCTGAACAGCAACGTAATCGTCTGGGTGTGTTTTGTTGTATTCCTCAGCAAGTACATCCATCACACGAGCAACCGACGTTGAACCTGAGATGTTGATTTCTTTTGCAATGGTAGGGAGGGAGACTGCTATGGCCAATAACGTCGCCACAGTAAAACGTAACATATTAAACTCCATATACGGGATAAAGCAGAGTTTATGATATTGCGTTCAGGTTACACTTTTGTGAACTGTTAGCGCTAAACAAAGGAATTGTTTCTAGTCAAGAGGTGATGGAGCTAGCGTTTCCAAGTGGATTGAGATGATAATCTGGGCAAATGATAATATAGCTATCTTATACTTGAGTTAGGTAGATAACTACCATCGGTGATGATGTAAAGGTTATATACTAGGATCGACAGCTCTAACTATCATCCATCGGGAGAACGTTGATGTCAGTGTCCCAAATGGCGACAAGTCGTTTATACAAATCAGTTCAATCGCTCTGCTCTGCGCGTAATGCTAACTTGCCTGTCGAACAGGGCAAGTGCCTCTATGAGCTAGTAGAAAATGGCGTTGAGCTTCATCGGGCGCATTTTCTCCTCGACTCCCAGCATAGCGAGTATACTTCTCCCGTCGCGAAGATCATGTTTGATGAGGAAAACCAACTTTGGTATTTCTATGTTCCCACATATCACAACGAGCTGTTAAGGTGGGTGCCTTATAAGCCACTTCCATTTAGCCGAATGCTTGAGGACTTACTCAACGAGTTGGAGTGCGATCCTCAAGCGTGTTTTTGGGAATAGGGCGAGCCCAACGGATGCGAATGCCGACATGATTTATACTTTAGGCCTAACAACTTGGTTTCTAAAGTCTTTGGGGGTCATGTTATAAACGGATTTAAATGCTGTACTGAAATGCGCTGCACTTTTAAAACCAGACTCAAACGCTATTTCTGTTATTGATTTTTCTGACTTGCGCAGTTGGGTTGCTGCGAAGTTTATCCGTTTCACCTTTAATATCTGAGAAAACGAAAGATCATCTGCGGCGAGGCGACGTTTTAAGGTTGCGATGGACATGCTCATATGAGCCGCTAAGCCTTCTAGCGTGATGTCTTTTTCAATATTACCCTCAATGTACTTAATGGCTTTTTGAGAGTCGCTCAGGCTACTTGCATCATCTATGATAGATAGGATGTTTGGCTCTACCTCAACCATCAACGACAGCAATGCCATTGCGATATGGCTTTGTGTGTAGTCTGGAGCATTGCGACTCGCTAACTTAACCAACATGTCCTTCAATTGTGCTACTTCGCTACTGGATTGCGTTGAAAAAGGATAGAAGCGCCTTTCTTCCGTTTTGGAACGTAGCATCGGGTGCGCTTTCTTAAAGTCACAGAATATATTTGGATTGAAGACTAAAGCCAGTGCTTTAAAGCCTCCGTCACTAGAGACGGCTTCTGCACTGCTCAGATCTGCGGAGTTATAGAGTGTGAAATCTCCGGCTTTAAGTTCAAATTGCTCGCCATTAGGTTGATGAACTAATAGGGCACCTTCTTCAACAATATATAACCCATTATGTGTTGCAGTGTAACGCTCACTTTTGCGCGCAGTGAAGTGATTAAAGCGAATGATCTCAATGTTCGGCATACTCTTTCTTATCGTTTTACATAACAAATAAAAAAGGCGCTCAATAGAGCGCCTTTTGACTTCATTCGGTATTATTCACTTACAGTCTGTTCTGTTTGTGCTGCTGGTTGTTCAGCGAATACCTGGGTTGGCTTTGCAACTAAACTGCGGTTTTCTTGGTTTACGTCCGTAAGGACAATTTCCAATGTATCCCCAAGTTTGTATACGACCTCTTTATCGATAGAGATGGTACCGTTGTCGCCATTGCACTCAATTCTTTCTTTATTATCAAGAATTAGTGCACCAGGAATAAAGGCTGCTGCGCCATTTTCGAGAAGTCGGACACGTGCGCCTGCACGATTAATATCGAAAATCTCACCTGTGAAACAAGTTTTCTTGCTCGGCTCATCAGCAAGCGTGCGTGCATATAGCCAATCTGAGACATTTCGCTCAGCGATTTTATGATGTTTACGATGTAGAGCTAGCTCTTCGCCTACTTGGTCATCTGGTTTTTGTACGGGTTCTTTACCAAGGATGACGGCCTTCAACATACGGTGGTTGATCATATCACCGTATTTACGAATTGGTGATGTCCAAGTTGCATAGATGTCTAAACCCATTGCGTAATGAGGCAGAGGCTGATTACCCACCTCACTGTATGCTTGGAACTTACGAATGCGGTTATCTAGATAAGACGTTTCTTGAGCTGCCAACCAGCGGCGCAACGCAGCAAAGCCTTCTAGCGTAGCAATAGACTCCGCTGTGAACTCCAACTGGCCTTCTGGATTGACAAGTTGAACCACTTCTTCAATCTTCTCGTTCTTGATACCTGCATGCGTATTGAAGACACCTGTTTCAAATTTATCGCGTAATGTACGACCTGCACAGATGTTTGCGGTAATCATGGATTCTTCAACAAGACGGTTTGCACTGCGGCGCATGTCTGCGTGGATAGCGATTACATCGTTATCTTCACTGAGCTCAAAACGGTAGTCAGGACGATCAGGGAAGACCACTGCGTTTTTCTCACGCCATTCAGCGCGAGCAAGAGAGAACTCATAAAGATCACGAACGATAGTCGCGATCTCTTCAGATGGCGTCCATGCTTCAGAGCTGCCGTTTTCTAACCAATCAGACACGTGATCGTATGCTAGGCGTGCATGTGATTTGATGTTTGCTGCGAAGAATTTAATATCGTCGCCAATCACACCATCTTTACTTACCGTTACGGTACAGCAAATAGCAGGGCGGGTTTCACCTTCAATCAGAGAGCATAGGTTGTCCGCTAAATCACGAGGTAACATCGGGATGTTGCGGCCTGGAAGATAAATAGTATAGCCACGCTCACGTGCTACTTTATCCATTTCATCTTCAGGTGTGATGTAGGCGGTTGGGTCCGCAATAGCGATGGTGAGTTCGAAATCGCCAGATACGGTTTTCTTCGCGTACAGCGCATCGTCCATATCTTTAGTCGATTCACCGTCGATAGTGACGAATGGAACATGAGTCATGTCTACGCGTTCTAGCTCCGCGTCGTCTTTCAGTTCCCAGTTATCGATGCCTGCTGGCTCAGAGTTTGGTAGATCGTTTTGAGCAAGCGTTACCCACCAAGGCGCAATTTTATCATTCGCGTCAGTGATTTTTTCAGAAATTTCTACGAAGAAGGAATTATCGCCTTTTAGAGGGTGGCGAATAAGATGTGCGACAACCCAATCACCTTCGGCGAACTCGTCAGGTTTTAGACCTTTCTTTAGTTTCGCTTTAAGAGATAGCTTTTTAAGCTGTGGGTGATCAGGTGCTACGTTGAGCTTGCCTTTGAACATTTTTACTCGACCAATAAAGCGAGTCACGGCTTGTTCCAGCAGCTCTTGTGGCTCTGCAACTTCGCGTTCATTTTCGGTGCGGATAATGGCGACGACTTTGTCACCGTGCATGCACTTTTTCATGTACGCAGGCGGGATGAAGAAGCTCGTCTTACTGTCCACTTCCAAAAAGCCAAAGCCTTTATCTGTGGCTTTTATTGAGCCTTCTTTTTTGGGCAGGTTTTCTTGGATTTTCTGCTTAAGCTGAGCGAGTAGTGGGTTATCTTGAAACATCTTTTCTTAAATTACCTATGGAGTTGGGCACACTATAATCATTGCGAGCTATTATTACTACCTGTGGAGCGTAATTTCGCCGTGAATTTTGCCAATTTAACCACGAGAAATTGGCTTAAATATTGATGAAATTCTCATCTGTGAGTTACGCGAATCTACGGGGAATGGTAGGGCTGGTGGAAAAATATGCTAAAAATACCATTGTTGAGAATAAATTGTGATGTAATTCAATTTTTTCTGGATTTTTTTATGCTTTTAAGGAATAATCCGCCTCCCTTAGTCGTCCCTAATGGCTTATCGCGGTTGTGTACTGTGCTGTGTTCCCGTCTGAATGGAATCAGTATCTGGATGGATCAGTATCGAATTGGAAGAGCATATGGGACTGTTTTTTTGTTTAATTAAGTAGGATCCCAATGCAAGATTCTGTTATTCAATTCAGTGATTTATCCCTGAATGATTCTATCCTTTCTGCTCTAGACGGAATGGGTTTCGTGTCACCAACTCCAATTCAGGCTGCGGCAATCCCACACCTATTGGAAGGTGCTGACGCGCTGGGTAAAGCTCAAACAGGTACAGGTAAAACAGCAGCGTTCTCTCTGCCTCTTCTCAACAAACTCGATCTAAACCAACGCAAACCGCAAGCGATTGTACTTGCTCCGACTCGTGAGCTGGCAATTCAGGTTGCAGCGGAAATGAAAAACCTTGGTAAAAATATCAAAGGTTTGAAAGTTCTAGAGATTTACGGTGGCGCATCTATTGTCGACCAAATGCGTGCTCTTAAAAGTGGCGCTCATGTAGTTGTCGGTACTCCAGGCCGTGTTCAAGATCTTATCAATCGCGAACGTCTACACCTAGACGAAGTTAGTACTTTCGTTCTTGATGAAGCAGACGAAATGCTAAACATGGGTTTCGTAGATGACGTAACTGCGATCATGGAGCACGCTCCAGAGTCAGCACAACGCGTTCTGTTTTCTGCAACTATGCCTCCAATGCTGAAGAAGATCGTTGAACGCTTCCTTCGTGACCCTGTAACGGTTGACGTTGCTGGTAAAAACCACACTGTAGACAAAGTTCAACAACAGTTCTGGGTAGTGAAAGGTGTAGAGAAAGATGAAGCGATGTCTCGTCTTCTTGAAACTGAAGAAACTGACGCGTCAATCGTATTCGTACGTACTCGTCAAGATACTGAGCGTCTGGCTGACTGGCTATCTGCACGTGGCTTCAAAGCAGCTGCACTGCACGGTGACATTCCTCAGTCTCTACGTGAACGTACTGTTGATCACATCAAACAAGGTGTTATTGACATCCTAGTTGCAACTGATGTTGTAGCTCGTGGTCTTGACGTTCCACGTATTACGCACGTATTTAACTACGACATCCCATTTGATGTTGAGTCATACATCCACCGTATCGGTCGTACTGGCCGTGCTGGACGTAAGGGTAAAGCGATCCTTCTAGTTCGCACTAACCAAATTCGTATGCTTCGCACTATCGAGCGTGTAACTAAGTCATCTATGGAAGAAATCCAACTTCCTCTACGTGACCAAGTTGCTGAAGCTCGTCTAGCTAAGCTAGGCGCTGAGCTTGAAGCAGAGAAAGAGCACAAAGCACTAGACAAATTTGCTGAGCTGGTAGAGAAACTACAAACTTCTCTAGACATCGACCCAGCAACACTTGCTGCTATGCTTCTTAAGCGTCAGCAAGGCAAACGTCCTCTGTTCTACATTGGCGAAGACCCAATGGTTGAAGCAATTGAGCGTGACAAGCAACGTCGTAAAGAGCGCCGTGAAGGTGGTCGCGACAGCGGTCGTAACTTCAACAACCAAGACTGGGATACTTACCAGCTTCAAGTTGGTCGTGAGCAAGGCGTTCAAGTTAAAGACATCGTTGGCGCTCTAGCAAACGAACTAGGTCTAGGTAAAGGTTCTATCGGTGCGATCAAGCTAGCTCAAGGTCACACATTCGTACAGCTACCTAAAGCAATGACTTCAGACGCGGCGAACAAGCTAAGCAAACTACGTATCCGTCAACAAGATGTTGGTGCTGTAGTATGTGATTTCGATGATTTCCGCGAGTCTCGTGGTGGTCGCCGTGACGGTGGTCGTCGCGATGGTGGTCGTCGTGATGGCGGTGGTTACCGTGGCAACCGCGAAGGCGGCAATCGTGGTGGTGATCGTCGTGAAGGCGGTCGTCGCGAAGGTGGTTTCCGTGGTAACCGTGACGGCAACCGCGATGGTAATCGTGAAGGTGGCGAACGTCGTTTCGATCGCAACCGTGGTGGTGATCACCGTGGTGCACATCGTGGTGAACGTGGTCACGGTCGTGGCCGTCGTACAGACGCATAATCACGAGTGATTAAAGCGACGGTTTAAGTTGCTACAAAAAGAATTGAAAGCCGAGCAAAGCGCTCGGCTTTTTTATGCGCGTCTAATACGGTTTTGCTTTTCATCGTGTTTGTTTACCCAACTTATTACTTCGTCTAAGGGCAGGGCAGAACAAGTAACCCTGAATGATGTCACAGCCTCGACTTCTCAAAAAATGCAGTGTGTCCATGTCTTGAACGCCTTCTGCTACGACCGAATACCCTAATCCATGTGCTAGCGCAATCGTGTTCTCAACGATAGAGCGGGAGCCTTCAGTGCGGCTTGCTGTGAAAAGAAATTAACCAGCTTACCTTGAAACGTATTATCAATCTTTCGACGTTTTTGAGGTTATCTCATAATTTGAATCAGTCATTGGCCTTCAGGTTGTGTCATGTCTTCGATAGACTCAAAGTAGTATTTACGATAAGGGAACCCAGTAAGAGCGTCATGGACGGCATTGCGCTTCTCTCTTTCAGCAACAGTATGAAGCTTTAATATCGAATCGTTGCTCCACTTAATCACCAGCACGACAAAGATACTGCCGCCAAAAAGTATAAGAGAAACCCCCGTTTCTAAGAGAGAAGTAATAGGTTTTTGCATGATAGCGTGCAAAAAAACGGCATAAGCAAAAATGAAACAGCTGATTAACAATAATAGGAAAGTCCACCCGGTTACGTCAGTTTTCGAGCTGATGTTTTTTGTCATCTGCCATCCCCAGCAGAGCAAAATCAAACCTAAGATCGCTAATAGAAATGCAATAGTGGGCACATTATTACCCCGATTTATTGATTGGTTTGTTATTTTTGTTCACCCAATAAACAACGTAGCTTATATATCTGACTTTGTACAAATTGACCTATTCATAAATTATGTTTAACAAGTGATATTTTTTAGTCTTCAAATAAAATCAAAACTTGCTACAGATCAACAAAATTTGTTCAATCAAATCGCTTTTACTAAAAGATTGTTGAAAGATTAAAAAATTATTGAATAATAGAGGGGCAAACAAGAAGTACGCAGCGCACAAGCGCTATTACAACCTCTGCTCTACAACAGGATAACTATTTCATGTCTAATTCGTTTGTACTGGTGATCAACTCTGGTAGCTCTTCATTAAAATTTGCTGTTATTGATTCTGAAACCGGTGAAGCTTTGGTATCAGGTATTGGTGAGTGTTTTGGCCTACCTGAAGCTGAAATCAGTTGGAAATATCAGGGAGAAAAAACCGTTGAAGCAATTCCAGCTGGCGGTAACCATCATCAGTACGCTGTTGAGCGAGTGGTAAAACTACTCGAAACTCTAGGTTTGAGCTCAAAATTTGTCGCTGTAGGCCATCGCATTGTCGCAGGCGGTGAAACCTTTAAAGGAACTGTGAAAGTTGATGAAACAGTTATTCAAGAAGTAGAGCGCCTTGCTGAACTTGCACCACTTCATAACAAAGCGAACGCTGAAGGCATGAGAGCGGCAATGGCGGCGTTCCCTTCACTGCCTCAATTTGCTGTATTTGACACTGCTTTCCACCAAACAATGCCAGCCAAAGCCTTTATGTACGCACTTCCTTACGAGCTTTACGAAGAGCATAAAGTGCGTCGTTACGGTGCTCACGGTACAAGCCACTACTACGTAAGCCGTGAAGCAGCGAAAATGCTAGATAAGCCGGTTGAAGAAAGCAGCTTTATCACTGTGCACTTAGGTAACGGTGCATCAGTGAGTGCGGTTAAAAATGGCGAATGTGTTGATACAAGTATGGGTTTGACGCCGTTAGCTGGCCTAATGATGGGCACTCGCTGTGGTGACCTCGACCCAAGTGTTATCGAGTTCCTTTTCCGTAAAGGCTGGGAAAAAGACGAAGTGTTCGAGATGATGAACAAGAAGTCAGGTTTCTTAGGTGTATCTGGTGTGACAAGTGATGCTCGTGGCGTACTAGAAGCAATGGAAGCGGGGAATTCACGTGCGAAGTTGGCATTTGAGATCTTCACTTACCGCGTTGCGAAATACATTACATCCTACCTCGCGGCTCTGGATTCATTAGACGGCATCATCTTCACTGGTGGTATTGGTGAAAACTCACTACCAATTCGTCGTGAAATCTTGAAAAACCTAAAACTGTTAGGTTTTGTTGAAGATGAGAAAGGTAACGAAGATGCAAGATTTGGTAACGCAGGTGTTATTGCAGCATCTGAGTTGTTAGGTGCCAAAGCTCTTGTTATTCCTACTAACGAGGAATTTGTGATAGCTAAACAATCGGTTGAGCTATTGTAATATATAACGAAAACAGAAAGTTAAAAGCGAGCCTCGTGCTCGCTTTTTTATTTAAAGCAATTTGGTAATTACTCTTTGAGTTTCAGAGCTTCGCGCTTTTCGATTAAAAAATCCATCAAGACGCGGATTTTTTTCGGCATATGCTCTCGTGAAGGCATATATAAATAAAACCCTGGAAACTCTTTGCACCAAGGTGTCAGAACTCGGGTCAATCTTCCCTCATCTATGTGCTTTTCCACCCATAAATCAATATGCTTCACTAAACCCACACCCTGTATTGCAGCTTGTAACATACTATAGTCATCATTAAAAATAGCATTACCTTTAGGCTCGAAAACGAGGGTGCGCTTTGCAACATCTGGAGAGGTTAGCGACCAATGATCAATTGTTCCGCTAGAGGTAAAACGATAAGAAAGGCAATTGTGATCTTCTAAATCCTCAGGAGTTTGAGGTAGTCCATTTTGCCTAAAGTATTCAGGAGAGCTCACTATTGCCGTTGTTAACGGCGGAGTAATAGGGATCGCAACCATATGTTCATCTAAGCTTAATCCTAAGCGAATGCCAGCGTCAACGCCTTCTGCGACGATGTTAGAAAACCCATCATCCATGATTAGCTCTAGGCGTATTTTAGGATAACGAGAGAGGAACTCACCTAGATAGGGCTCAATAAGCAGCCGAGCAGCGGTTCTTGATACACTGATACGGATTAATCCCGAAGGCTCAAGATGAGAGTCGTTCAATTCGTTAACGACCTGCTCAATGTTCACCAATGAAGGTTGCAAAATATCAAGCAGACGTTGGCCTTCTTCCGTCAGCGACATACTTCTGGTGGTTCGATTAATTAACCGAACTTGTAGCTGTTGTTCTAACGCTTTTAGGTGTTGTGATAAGGCAGCACGGGTTACCCCCATTTCTAAGGCTGCTTTAGTGAAACTGCGATGGCGAGCAATATGTGCAAACCACGTCAGTGATGAAATTAAAGAAGGTTCTATTCTCATTTGTTAAGTATAACTAAACAGTCATGTAGATAAAACGATATTTATCCGAAACAGTGTGTTGACTAATATTACATCGAAGCTTAGGTCAGCCTGAGATGAACAGTTAACCTCTAATGGAGAATGTCGCTATGTCTAAAGTCACTTTCAAAAATCTCAATGGTCAAGGTATTGAGATTTCAGCGGTTATCAACTTCCCTACAGATTTTGATGCAAGTAAACAATATGCGGCGGTTGTTGTTTCACACCCAGGTGGTGGCGTAAAAGAGCAAACCGCAGGCCTATATGCGAGTAAACTTGCAAAAAGCGGCATAATTGCCATTGCGTTTGACCGTTCGTATCAAGGTGAAAGTACAGGTGAGCCTCGCCAAATGGAAAACCCTTACACGAGTACTGAAGACGTGAGCGCAGTCGTCGACTATCTGACAACGTTAGAGTACGTCGATAACGATAAAATTGGCGCAATGGGGATTTGTGCTGGTGCGGGCTATAGTGCAAATGCAGCGATCAATGATCGTCGAATCAAAGCACTGGGTATGGTTAGTGCCGTAAACATTGGCCAAATGTTCCGTAATGGTTGGGATAATTCGGTTAACGATGCTGACGCTGTTGGTTACTTAGAATTTGGTTCGAATGCTCGCACAACCGACACGAATGGTACAGAATTCGCGACTATTCCTCTAGCTCCGATGCGTGAAGAAGATGCCTCAAATGCAGAGCTACGCGAAGCTTGGGAGTATTACCACACACCACGTTGTGAACATCCAAATGCGCCGGGTTTTGCTCTAACTCGTAACTTAAACCAGATCATTACTTACGATGCGTACCACAAAGCGGAAGCATTCCTAACTCAGCCAATTCTTGCTGTCGTTGGTAGTGACGCAGGCAGCAAATGGATGAGTGATGACCTGATAGAACGTGCAGCGAGTTCAGATAAAACCTTGTATGCCATTGATGGTGCAAACCATATGTCGCTTTATGATGTTGCCGAATACGTCGATGACGCAGTATCCCAACTCGCATCTTTCTTCCAACGCACTCTTTAATATTCCCGATGAAAGGCTCAATTGCTTCGAGCCTTTCTGCTCTCAAGGCTTTTTACTCTTAAGGTATTGATTATGAATATGCAAAAAATCACTTTTAGAAATGCTGATATGGCTTGGGATATGTCTGCATTAATTTTATTTCCAGAAGGCTTCAATGAATCGAAACGCTACCCAACAATGATAAGCGTTCATCCTTTTGGTAGTTGTAAAGAACAAACATCCAGCGCTGTCTATGGTAAAGCCCTTGCTGAGTTAGGTTACGTCGTGATCGCATTTGACGCGAGCTTCCAAGGAGAATCGGGAGGATTGCCTCGCTACGTAGAAGACCCAAGTCAACGTGTTGAAGATATCAGTCGCGTTATCGACTATGCAGTAACTTTACCATATGTCGATGAGAATAGAATTGGTGGACTCGGTATCTGCGGCGGTGGTGGTTACATGATCAATTCAGCCCTAACCGAAAAGCGCTTGAAAGCTGTCGTAGGTATTACGCCTGTTAACTTAGGCCGCTTGTTCCGTGAAGGCTTTAGTATGTACGACCCTATCGCCAATCTTGAAGCTATGGCTGCACAGAGAACAGCCGAAGCTCGCGGCTCAGAGCTGAAAATCGATGAACTTCTTCCTCCAAATATTGAATTTGCAAAAGAAAATGGATTAACAGAACGAGACGTGTTCGAAGCTACTGAATACTACAAAACATCACGTGGACAAACCGAAGGTGGTGCAACTCGTATGCTGTTTTCACATGCACAGAAAACACTGAGCTGGGATGCCTTTGCATTTGCCGAAACGTTATTGACTCAGCCTGTTATGGCCGTGGTAGGGCAAAAAGTCGGGGCGTTTGGTGCTTATCGTGATGGGCAGGAAATTTATGGCCGCTCTGTTCAATCAAAAGACCGACAGCTGGTTAATTTGGAAAATTGGTCTCACTATGAACTGTATGACCATCCAGAAGCAGTCGGCATTGCAATGGACAAGGTTTCTGCATTCCTTGAAACACACTTAAAATAATCTAATAAGTTAGAAGCGTTTTGTAGAGTTGCAAAGCGCTTATTTTTAACAGCGTAAGATGTAGTTCGAAGCGAGTAGGTCGGTAAATCTTCGTGCGAATAACCTCATCTACAGGCTATTGACTAAATACCACTGCCAAATACTGTTTAAGACAATGTACACTGAAACCTAATTAAAGGCGTTAGATAGGAATGAAGTTTAATTTATGCGCAAATCAGATAAGAAGGTCGAGAATCTAATTAGAGAAGTGTTGACCGAAGTTTGTGAAGATACGCTAAAAGGCTACGATGGCTTTCTTTGGGTGACTCATACCGTCAAATTCTCTTCTTTTCCACAAAGCTTAGAAATAGTCTGCGTATTCGAAACGAAGCAAGATCGAGCTAACTTTTTTGAAGGAGAGGGCCGCCAGCATGTTTCCACAACTATTCAAAAGGCATTTAATAAGGCAGGAGTGCAACTAAAGAACGTCAGTAAGCAAATCAGTTACGATACAAAACAAAAGTGTTAGTGCGGGCAGCAATGGTCCGTAATAAAATGGTGCTTGGCTACCTTGCTATAAAAATGCAAAGGGCACTGGATGGGCAATGAAGCTTCAGCTCACTTAGATATACATCGGTGTAACTACGAGTTATGGATTGTGAATACGGTTGGTTTTCTAATGTTGCCTTAAGAGGCCATGATTAGTCGTTTACAATGAGTAAAGTACAAACTTCTGCATGGTGGATATCCGCAGAAAATTATTGAAAAGAAAGGCTCTAGCTGGAGCGGTCTATCATTTTCTTTGGGTTACCTCGACTATGAATAGCTTAATTGCTATGTTTCGCAAAATATATGGAGAATCTCCTGCGCGTTATTTTTCTAGATGCCGTGCAGAATAATGTGTTGACCGGCTGAGGGAAAAATGAAAACCAAAATAATAATGTCTTTTCTACTCGCTACATTGTGTGTCAGTGCCAGCGCCAGTACGAATGAGCCGAAATACCATTCTGCGCTAACAATCAAAACGGCATTCAGTGAAGACAGAGACAAGCCAGTAGAAGTCTATTATTGGTATCCCACAACGAACGAAAAAAACAATTTCACGTTTGGTAGGGGGAACATTTTTAAATCAGTCGAAACGCAGTTAGATGCCCCTTTAGCAAGTGGAAAATTTCCCGTTGTGCTTTTGTCGCAGGGCGGAACACGGTCAGCGTTTTCCCACAGTGGTTGGATAGCCTCGAGCCTGGCGCAACAAGGTTATGTCGTTGTGGTACCAAAGCCTCCTGCACCGAACGAAATCAATGCAGAAATGGCTGTTGATGAAATCACATTCAGAACCAGTGATTTGGTGCTTGGGCTGAACGAATTAAGTTCGGTCGGGATACTGTCCGGAGGCGTAGATACTGATGCAGTGCAGGGGGGCGGCTTTTTTCTGGGCGGCACATCTATGCTGATGCTCTCCGGAGCGCAAATAAGCCCGGAGAAATATCGAACATCGTGTCACAACGCCACCAATGTAGACTGTCATTGGTTACGTGAAAATAACGTTGATATTACCAGCATCCCGGATCAAAAATTCCCCCGATTTCAGTCTGAAAACAAACTGAAATCGGTCGTCGTTATCAACCCTGAGCTAACGAAAACTTTTGTCCCTGAAACTCTGGCCTTGATGAACAATGCTATCACTGTGGTGACGCTTTCTGATCGGCTACATCCCGCACTGACACCAGCCGAATCACTTGTTGATCTTCCCAATGTGACGTTTCAAGAGATTCCTAGTGCGAGTCAGTTTAGTGCGTTCGCAGAATGTACTGAGCGTGGCATTAAAATTCTCGCATCAGAAGGGGAGGAAGCACTTTGCCAGGAGCGTGACGAGGTTTCCAGAAAGGACAATCATCAGCACATTTTGGATGTAATTCTGGCCAGGTTAACAAAGTCATAAGAGTGCAACAATGAGGAGCTTTCTTACACATTGTGTGCTTGGACCAGCAAAGCGAGAAGTAAGTTTTTGCAGGCTTATCCTTTCACCATAGTGCAAGGCCTACTAGTGACCGTGTTATTTGCTCTAACTAAGTACTTGTACCAACATTTTGAAACTTAGAAGAACACACAAAATACCAACGATTTTCTTAAGAACTTTATTTGGGAAATACTCTGCACAACGCACGCCGAGGCTAGTAGTTAAGTAGCTACTAATGGAGAAGCTGAGCATTGCAGGAAGGTATATGTATCCTAATACTAAGTTGTTCCAATCTGTGTTTCCCCATCCGTTTAACATGTAACCGAGGCTTCCTGACAGCGCGATAGGGAAACCTATCGCAGCAGAGGTACCAATAGCACGTTTTACCTCAAAATTTTGCTGGACAAGATAAGGGATGATCAACCCCGCACCGCTTATAGAGACAAGTGCTGATACAGAGCCAATCACCGAGCCTACAGTGATATTACCGATAGCCCCATGTGGGTTCGGATTGTACTCATTTTCAGTGTTGAGAAACATCTTATAAGCAACATACAACATGAATACGCTGAAAAAGCCTGCCAGATAGACTCCTTGTAGATACGATGCTACGAATGTGGCGCAAAATGTTCCGACTAGAACTCCGCTCAACATTTTTCCTACCATAGTCGAGTCTACATTCTCTTTTTTGTAGTGAGCGCGCATGCTGCCCAATGTTGTAATAATCATCGAAGCCATTGATGTCCCTAACGCAAGATGCACTACTTCCGTATCAGCTATTCCCTGTAGTGAAAATAGAAACGCAAAAATAGGGACGGCCATTCCACCACCACCCACACCAACGAGTCCAGCGAGAAAGCCAATGCCCAAGCCTGCTGTAATGTAATAGATAATAAAGATAGGTTCGTTCATGATGGTTCTGCCTTCGATAAAATGATCGTTGCTAAAATGTTACTCGAACGCTAACTTGCTATGGTAACGTTAAGAGGACAGAAAATAATGAATAATGGCCAAAATGGAATTGAGTAAATAAAGTGACAAACTCTGATTACAGCGAATGGAAAAATGGCGCCGCACTGATCGTTAAGGAGTGGCAGCATGAAAGGAGCGACTTCAACCATTTGGATCAACGGCCACATAATTGGCACAGTCATCATCGAGGCCAGTTACTGTGTATAGATGAAGGGCTAATTCAGGTCAAAACCGATGAAGGAACGTGGATACTACCACCTCACCGAGCTGGTTGGATCCCCCCGGGTGCGATGCACAGTGTTTATTTTTGTGGTTCTCTGAAAGGTCGTTCATTACTGTTTACTCCAGAGAGTTGTGAGCGGTTTCCAATGAGACCTTGTGTGATCCAACTTAGCGATGTGTTGAAAGCCCTATCGGTTAGAGCATCGATATGGAGTAAAACAGACGATCTATCCATACAGTCTTTACGTATTCTTGCCGTAATATCCGATGAAATCGTCAATAGCCCTCATGAGTCACTCCACATCCCACTGCCCAGTGATCCGAGACTGCAAAAAGTTACTCAAGCAATTTTAATAGACCCAAACAGCAAGCATTCTGTAGAGCATTGGGCCAATATTGGGGCAGTCTCATCTCGGACGTTAAGACGATTGATTCGAAGTGAGTTAAACATGAGTTTTAGTGAATGGCGGCAACAAGTACTGCTAATACATTCATTAGAAATGATAGCTCGAGGGGAATCGGTGGGAGATATTGCACATGCTTTAGGTTATTCGACGCCCAGTAACTTTATTGCGATGTTTCGTCGGGTCTATGGCGATTCACCCACGCGTTACTTTTCTAATCGCGGAATATAATTTCCGTGCTCGCATGCTCATGATGTTCCCCTAATTATCTTTAATCAAAAAAGGTAAATATTGAAAAGATTAATTGTTATGTTATAACATTGCCTTGTTTGGGGCTCTACAATTTGTTGTTTAAAGAATTGATCTCACAACCAGTAGTCTCCTATTGAGAGTAAACGTTGATTTCTTCACAAGCGTTGTCTGACTTGACTCTACATGGGGTGGGACTGTGTCAATATGTCCGTGAACTAGAGCGAAATCGTAACGATTACTAGGTCTCATAGCCCTAGAAAATCAACGTTATTAAAACCTTTACCTGACCTTTTTAACGCTTGGGAGGAAGATATATGAGCATTGATGTAGTTGAGAACCCGCTTCGTGTCCAAACAACATCATCGTTGGCGATATCGACATCAGCGAACATACTTAGCGACATCTACAAACCAGAGCACAATATTGCCATATGGCAGCGAACGCTCTCGAAAGAGTTGACGAAGGACATTAATCTGATGCTGGCACAGGAGCCTAGATTGGCACTGGTACAAAGTGTCACGCCAGATGATGCTGCACAATGGGTACGAAGCAAGTTAGAGGGCTATGCGTGTGCTGATGCGCTGAGTGAAGATGTTGCTTTAATCGTCGATATGTTCTGCTGTTTGTTTGAGGTTAAAGAAGCAGGTTTGAGGCTAACTCGCCTAGACAGCCCGATGTGCCCGAAATTTCACTTTGATCGTGTGCCTTGCAGACTTGTCATAACTTATACCGGCCGAGCGACCGAATGGTTAACCAACGATACCATTGATCGCACTAAACTCGGTGCCGGTAGTCTTGGTCAACCTGATCACCTATCGGGATTATACGACTCTGAAAGTGCAATACGACGAATGCAGCCTGGCGATGTTGCCCTGCTCAAAGGAAGTGGTTGGGAAGGCAATGAAGCCACTGGAGTTATACATCGCTCTCCACATGTTGCAGACAATGAACGTCGCTTACTACTCACATTGGATTTCATCTAGAGATATGAGAAAGCTCAAAACGGTAGATGACGTCATGAAGCAGGTAGAGAAAATCTGCCTGCTGCGAGGTAAACAACTTACTACTAAACGGAAATTGATACTGACTTCACTGCTATATGCGGAGAAGCCGCTTTCTGCCTACGAACTAGTTGACTACTGCAATCACAACTTTTCTCAAAACATTCAAGCGATGTCGGTTTATCGAATACTCGATTTCCTTGAAGCAGAGCACTTTGTCCATAAGCTCAATACATCTAGTAAATACGTCGTTTGTTCTCAAATCGCGTGCGATCAGGAGCATGGCGTTCCACAGTTTTTGATTTGCTCTCAGTGTGGAAAGGTTAGTGAAATAGCGGTTGAAGCCAATGTTATTTCTAGCGTATGTGCGAAAGCCATACAAGAAGGCTTCACTGTTCTTAGCCCACAATTTGAGATTTCCTGTGTTTGCGATGAATGCGCAAAGCGCCCGCTATGAGGCGGACACACGATTTCCCCTTATAGCTTCACAAGGTGACCGAGTATTAGCCACCTTTTCAAATTATCTAAAGAATGAATTATGTCAGCAACATTGATTAAAAACGCTCGGGTGGTCAACGAAAGAGCCATTACCGAAACAGATTTACGTATTGTTGATCAAAGAATTGACAAGATTGCTACTAATATATCCGTACAACACGGAGATATTGTAATTGATGCTAAAGGGGCTTATTTACTGCCAGGCATGATTGACGATCAAGTGCATTTCCGAGAGCCAGGGCTGACACATAAAGGCACAATTGCAAGTGAGTCGCGGGCAGCGGTGACCGGCGGTATTACAAGCTACATGGAAATGCCCAATGTTAGTCCGGCTACAACGACTATTGACTCGTTAGAGCGCAAGTTCGCTCTCGCTAAAGAAAGCTCGTTTGCGAATTATTCTTTCTACCTCGGTGCAACCGAAGACAATCTTGAACAGATTAAACAACTTAACCCCAAACAACATTGTGGTGTGAAAGTATTTATGGGGGCATCAACAGGAAATTTGTTAGTCGAAGATCCGCAAGCGTTAGAGTCAATTTTTCGTGACTCTCCAGTACTCATTGTTACTCATTGTGAAAGTGGGACTGTTATTAAACAAAACCAGCAAAAGCAAAGGCTTAAGAAGCCAGGTTTCACTATCGAAGACCATCCCATTTTGCGTGACGAAGAGGCCTGTTACGCTTCATCTTCTTATGCGGTAGAACTTGCCAAAAAGTATCACAGCCAACTGCATGTGCTGCACATCACAACGGCGAAGGAGCTAGCACTTTTTGACGAGGGAGACATTCGAGATAAATCAATCACCGCGGAGGCTTGTGTTCACCATCTTTGGTTCAGCAACAAAGATTATGGCGCTCTTGGTAATTTGATCAAATGTAATCCTTCAATCAAGTTTCCTAGTGACCGCGATGCGTTGTTAAAAGCGTTAAATACGGGGCAAATAGATATCATTGCAACAGATCACGCTCCTCACACTTGGCAAGAAAAACAAGTGCCTTACGAGCAGGCTCCAGCCGGACTGCCGTTAGTTCAGCATGCGTTACTTACTCTCTTCGAGCATGTCCGTTTAGGTCATATGAGTTTGACTCAAGTAGTCGAAAAAACTGCGCACAACCCGGCCATTCGCTATGGCATTCAAGGCCGAGGTTTTATTCGTGAAGGTTACTACGCCGATTTGGTGTTGGTTGATGCTCATACCCCAACACGAGTTAGCAACGAAAACAGTTTATATCACTGTGGTTGGTCGCCTTTTGCTGGACATGAATTTTCAGCTCAAATTCAAAAGACTTGGGTCAATGGCGCGCTAGTTTATGCCAATAACAAAGTCATCGATAAACCAGCTGGAGCGATGCGTTTATCCTTCAATCGTTAAGTCGCTGACCGTAAAAAAAGAGCCATAAACAAACTGGAAGCATTATGTTAAGAAGAAACCCAACGGGCCATATGCCACAGGTGTCCTCAACAGCCTTTATCGATCCAACCGCTATTATCTGTGGCAAAGTCATTATTGAGGATAACGTTTTTATTGGACCCTATGCTGTTATTCGAGCTGACGAAGTTAATAACCATGGAGACATGGAAGCTATCGTCATCAAACGTGACACCAATATCCAAGATGGTGTCGTAATTCACTCTAAGGCAGGGGCTGCGGTGACCATTGGTGAGCGCTCATCCATTGCTCATCGTTCGATTATTCATGGTCCTTGCCAGGTTTGTGATGATGTTTTCATTGGCTTCAACTCCGTCGTGTTCAATAGCGTCATCGGTGAGAGGTGTGTTATTCGTCATAACTGTGTCGTCGATGGCCTCGATTTACCCGCTTATTTCCATGTACCACCGATGACCAATATTGGTGTCGGTTTTGATTTAGAGAGTATCTCTAAAGTGCCGCCAGAATATTCAGCTTTTTCCGAATCCGTCGTTTCTGCCAACCATGAACTAGTCCAAGGCTACCGGAGAATTGCCAATGAACTTTAATAAGCCACTGATTTCGCGAGTGCCGACTAACATCATCACTGGCTTTCTCGGGGTGGGGAAAACATCGGCAATAATGCACTTATTGACCCATAAACCGAGTCATGAACGTTGGGCTGTATTGGTCAATGAATTTGGCGAAGTTGGTATTGATGGCAGCTTGTTACAAGGCCAAAAAAAACAACAAGACCAAGTGTTTATTCGAGAGGTCCCCGGGGGATGTATGTGCTGTGCAGCAGGTCTTCCGATGCAAATCGCCTTAAATCAATTATTGTCTGAAGCAAGGCCAGATCGATTGTTGATTGAACCTACAGGCCTTGGTCATCCTAAAGAAGTACTGCAAGTGCTATCGACCGAGTATTATCGTCAAATTCTCGCTTTGCAAAAAAACATTACTTTAGTCGATGCACGTAAACTATCGGATCCTAAGTACACTGAGCATGAAACGTTTAACCAGCAAATCACTATCGCAGATACAGTGGTAGGTAATAAGCGCGATCTCTATCAAGATGAAGATGAGCAAAAGCTGACGGCTTATATAGCAAAGCTCGGTCTGCGGGAAACAAAAGTGATTTTCGCTGAACATGGCGCTATCCCTTTTCATGAATGTGAGGGAGCGACTCGTATTGACGTGCAAAAAACGCCCTCTGTTCTTTATCGTGAAAGAGAGAAAAAGTCACTTGTTCCTGAGTTGCCTATGCCTGAGAGCGGCATTCTAAAAGCAACCAATCAGGGGGAAGGTTTCTACAGTATCGGTTGGCGTATATCCGCTGAAAACGTGTTCGATCATCAAAAGCTGAGATTATTGCTGCTCGACCTCAAGGTCGAACGAATGAAAGCGGTTTTTATCACGGGAAGCGGTATTTTTGGTTACAATCTAACATCAGATGGACTCACAGAGTTTGAACTAGACGAGTGTTCAGAAAGCCGCCTAGAACTGATCTCTTCCGGTCTAGATGACCAATTTGAAGATAGATTATTTCGATGTTTGGAGAAGGCATCATGATAGAAAAGAGAAAACTCTCCTTTTAACCATAATGTCTTACCTCCTTAAAATTCTAGTGGGGTTTCTTTTAAAGCTGCGCTTAGGGCACTTATGCTGCCGTATTAGGGTGGGGTTAGTACCCGTATTTTCTGCCTATGCGGTTCAGGCACAGTTTTATTCATGGGGTGAGGTATCCACGTTACACGTGGCCTAATTACTTGCTTTAAGTTACACGGAAGAAACACGTCTTTTTTTAGCGAGGGCCATTGCTATATTTGCGGTACTGTAGGCGCTCTCATTGATAAAGTGCGGGTAAATTTCCCCTTTGCCATTCCAATGGATATCATAACCAGCGAAAGTCGCTAATAAAGGTGCTCCTGGTTTGACCGCCTCAAAATCTCTGCCACAAATAGTAGGGTGTACTAGTGCTTGCCGCATACCCTCTTGATCAAGTGGAACCCTGATTTCTTCGGTGTAAAAAAACGCCTCATAATCGCTCAGTAAGCCTATTTGGTTGAGGTTGTGCTTTTCAACATAGTCCAATACTGCGGTAAGCATCTGTTTCATCAACTCCAACGTACTGTACTCTAGCGCACCATGTGCTTGCGCCCCGACCTCAATCATTATTCCATATTGCCCAGCAGTACAAAGGTAAGGTTGCTCTTGCCATTCTTTTCGCTCTTCGAAAAGGACATGTGCTGATGGCATTCGTTGTTTGACGTACGCGCCCAGTTTCCGATAAAACACATCGTTAGAAAGCAAAATCAACGTCGCTCCCATATTGCTTGTTGTATTGTGCAGGTCAACAATCAACAGTTTTTCTTGGTTTGCATATTTCTCGATAAATTGATGTGCAATCTTGCTTTCATGCAAATCAGGACAATGATTGCTATTCATTGCTGAGAACTCGCGATTTAAGTCTGTATCGATGTATCGGACGTTGTGTTTTACTGCTTCGGAGTTTGCGATGATCGAGCAGGCTGAAAAGGTTGATCTATTGACAGAGTAACGTTTTTCTTTGATTAGTTTATGTAAATAAATACCAGAAAGTTCGTTTCCGTGTGTTCCTGCAACGATAAGTGCTGAATTGAATGTGTTCATTATTGAGCCTTCTCAAAGAGAATGGGTTGAATGACTGGTTTTCTCTTAGCCAATCCAGTGAACTGAATAAACGTTTACTAAACTGAGTAAAAATAATCATAGATATGTTATAACATAACAATAGTTGTTATTGATACTTAGTTTCTCATGAGTCAGTTTAAATTTATTGCTTTAATCGTTGCTGTGTTTTGTTTTTCGGTCGCTTTGCTTCTACCTACAGAGGATGAGCCAAATCAAGATAGTCACAGCACTCAACTGAATCAAAGCAGTGATTCGTCACCACCTCCATCATCAAAGATAGTGGTTCCCTCAGATAGCAGTTTGACTCCGTTGCCTAAACCTAAACAAATACACTACATAGTTAAAGTGGGAGATACGCTCAGTGGTATCTTCGCTCAATTGGGTCTCCCTTACGGTATTTTGCAGCAAATTCTCTCAGTTGATCTTGATCACCTCCAGCTAGATATGATTAAGCCCGGAGAAGAGCTTGAATTAGTGATGGATGACATGGGGCAATTGAGTCGACTAATTTATCATATGAGCCTTGTAGAGAAGGCTATCTACACTAGAGAAAACGATGGCTCCTTCTCTTACGAATTTCAGGAAATTTCAGGGGAATGGCGTGAAACCTTATTTTCGGGAGAAATCAAAGGGAGTTTTTCAGTCTCGGCACATCGAGTAGGATTGACATCAGGCCATGTCGCAAATATTACGCAGGTGATGAAAGATAAGATTGATTTTGCGCGATCTCTTAGAGCCTGTGACCGTTTCGATATATTAGTGAAACAGCAATATTTAGGTGAACACAAAACTGGCAATAGTGAGATTAAGGCTATTTCTTTTAACTTAGCGAGGGGCGAAGTCGCTGCATTTCTAGCCGAGGATGGACGGTTCTATGATAGAGCTGGTAACAGTTTGGAGCGAGCGTTTAACCGTTATCCTGTCGATAGGGCATACCGCCGAATCACCTCTGGGTTTAACCCTAAGCGTAAACACCCAGTGACGGGAAGAGTCACCCCGCATAACGGAACGGATTTCGCGACACCAATCGGTGCGCCAGTTTATTCTACTGGGGATGGAAAAGTAATTGCGGTCCGCAAGCACCCTTATGCCGGTAATTATTTAGTGATTGAACATAACAGTGTGTACAAAACTCGTTACCTACACTTGAATAAAGTCTTGGTTAAAAAAGGTCAAGTTATAAAGCGTGGGCAAAAAATAGCCCTCTCTGGGAATACTGGTCGTTCAACCGGACCACATTTACATTTTGAAGTTTTAGTTCGTAATCGTCCGGTTGATGCAATGAAAGCCGACTTACCTATCGCGAAGTCGCTTCCTAACATCCAGAAACCTTCATTTTTGGCGCGAGTATCAGAGTTTGATTATCTAGTAGAAACGAAAAACTGAGTCCCGACAATTTGTTAGGGCTCAGTTATGCTATTTTGTGTTGTGAGGTTGGAGCAATAGGTGAGTGTCAATATGTGTTCCTAGAAGAATAATGACTGCGATTTTTTCTTTTACGTGCGCCCACATCCGTAACATCGGACGCTTTGCATCAACCTCCGCCTTTGACCGGCCTACGCGAAAACATCACACCAATTGCGAGCATCGCAATACAACTTAGGAAAATAAGAACGGTAAGAACGAAAGTCATAACACCACCTCCTATAAATCGCTGTATTGTGATCTTTCTCCAATTTTATAAACAAAGCAATGGTCGTTTTGTAACCACTTATTATTTTTATCAATAGTCAGACCTTTGCTGGTGGTGAAACATGATGAGAAACGAAGGCGAGCTCTGAAAAATCAGCCTCTGTGGTCTTAACCGATTCTTAATCTTTGGGTCCAAGGCAACAATTGGATTCCTTCTATAACTCATTAAATTGTTATGTTATAACATGCGTTTATTCAGAGTTTGTAGGTCAAAGGTATGCCATCAATTCCAGTCACTATTTTGCATGGGTTTCTCGGGTCAGGGAAAACCACGTTTTTACGCAATATTCTTCAACAAGCCGATTTTTCTGGCATTGATCTTTCCGTTATTGTGAATGATATGAGTGAGTTAGACGTTGATGGCGTGCTTATCTTAAATACCGATGCGGTGAGTGAAGAGCAGGGCAACTTTGTCACGATCAGTGGAGACAGTATCAGCAGCCCGAGTGGTGTAAAGCAGCTCGATAAAGCCCTTAAAAAGCTCTGCGTAGAAAAATCGCCAGAATGGATTGTGATTGAAACGTCGGGCAGTAGTCATCCTTTGCCTTTGGTTGAGTATTTCAAAAATAACGCACCATTCGCTCTCAAAGACGTGATTACGTTGGTGGATGCGACTTGGTTGCGAGATGACTATCGACAAGGTTCTGCCTTAATTCCGAGGTGGCAGGAGAACGTGCAGCAGGGTGTTCGCGGCGTTGAAAACTTGTTGGTAGAGCAAATCATGTTCTCAAACCGTGTCATGCTCACCAAGACGGACAAAGTGGATGACAATACCGTTCGCAACATCGCGCAGGCGATTCACCCGCTTAACGTTTACACCGAGATAATCAAAACGTCATGGGGAAACTTGGATATCCGCATGTTGAAAGGTGAGCAAGACTACAATTTCTTCCTTGTTGAGCAGTTAATCGCAGAACTTCGTGAGACGGTGAATGAGCCGTTGAATCTCTCTGATAAAGACGAACAAAGCCTTGTCGCGAAAGTGATCAAAGATGATCGACCTTTTCATCCTGCGCGTTTGTGGAATACCTGCCACCAGTATTTAACTAAAGGTGTGTTCCGCAGTAAGGGGTTCTTTTGGTTTCCAACTCGAGACGATGTTTCACTGCTTTGGAGCCAAGCGAATGGCAATGTGGGGCTTGAAATTACAGGCTTTTGGCGTGCTTCGGTAATCAATGACGAATCGCAAAACTTCACTGAAGAACATCGTCAAATCCTGCAAGATAAGATAGACAGTGTTGAAAGCCGCTTTGGTGATCGTCGTTGTCGCTTAACGGTTATTGGGCAGGAAAACGAAGTCGATGCGTTTATTGATGCGCTGGAAAACTGCTTTTTAACGGAAGCGGAATTGGAGCAATGGCAACAAGGGGCAACATTTGAAGATCCTTGGCCAAAGAAAATAGCTAAGTTGAGCCAGAAGAAGACGGTTTGAATGCGCTGGTGAGGATTCCCTCGCTGCATGTGTGAATCTCAGCTTGTTCCAAGGCGGACTTGCTGCGTTGGTTCTATATAACAAAATTGGCTCAGTGTAACTAAAAAGCCTCCCGAATGGTGGGAGGCTTTTTTGAATCTCAGTCGTTTACTGTTCCCATTCAGGGAAAGGGTCTTCCAGAGATAGCCAATAGTCGAGCCCTTGCTCCATCTCATCTTCTGTTAACAAGCATTCGTTGAGACGAGCAATCAATTTGTCTTGCTCTAATCCCTGACCAATAAACACCAATTCTTGTCGCATATCGCCATAAGGTTCTTGCCAAATGTCGTTTATAGCATCGAGGTAATCTTGATCCGTCGGCCATTCCTCCTTCGGAATCGCTTTCCAAAACATACCCGCAACACCATAACGTGCGATGCCTCCCGCTTGGCTCCATTGACCGACAAACTCTGGTCTTGTTGCTAGCCAAAAGTAACCCTTGGAACGAATCAGTTTGCCGTAATCTTTCGCATTGTGGAGGAAGTCGTAAAACTTCTCTGGATGGAAAGGGCGTCTCGCATGATAGGCAAAGCTGGAAATGCCGTATTCTTCGGTTTCCGGTATGTGCTCGCCTCGCATTTCCTTCAACCAACCAGGGGCTTGTTGTGCCTTTTCAAAACTGAAGCTTTGTGTGTCGAGTACCGCATCAAGTTCTACTTCACCATTCGAGATAGGAAGAATAGTGGCCGATGTATTAAGAGTTTTAAGAATCGCAAGAAGCCTTTCGATTTCTGATTTCTCAGCAAGGTCGGTTTTACTTATCAAGATAACGTCAGCGAACTCTACTTGATCAACGAGCAAGTCGGCGACGCTGCGTTCATCGTCTTCACCTAATGATTCGGCTGTCTCTGTTAAGAACTTAGCTTCATCGTAATCACGCAGAAAGTTAATCGCATCAACCACCGTAACCATGGTGTCTAAACGTGCAACGTCTGAAAGTGATAGCCCGTTTTCATCAGCAAACGTAAAAGTCTCTGCAACGGGAAGTGGCTCAGCGATGCCAGTGGACTCGATAACTAAGTAATCGAATCTGCCTTCTTGCGCGAGTTTCGTGACTTCTTCAAGTAGATCTTCACGCAGGGTACAACAGATGCAACCGTTACTCATTTCAACCAACTTTTCTTCACTGTGGTTGAGAGAAACTTCATTCTGAACGGTCGCCGCATCGATGTTGACTTCGCTCATGTCGTTGACGATGACCGCGACTTTTCTGCCTTGTCTATTGTTAAGAATATGACTTAAAACGGTTGTTTTTCCTGCGCCTAGAAAGCCGGACAAAACCGTAACAGGGAGTTTCTGGGTGTTCATGCTCATGCTCTTTGTAATGTTATAATATAACAATTAATATAGTCGGTGATCTTAACTCTGGCATCAAGAAGTTTGTGAGTGTGTCGAGCACTGCACCTTATTGGCGGCTTTATTTGTCGTTTAGTTGCACAGGTTCAGATGTCCGGAATTTAGAGATCGAACTCTTATCTCGGTGTGGAGGTTCTATGAACGAAGAGAAAAAGCATGTCATGACAGAAGAAGAAATTCTTGCAGCGCCCGAGGCGGATTATATGAATGAAGCTCAGCTAGCGTTTTTTGAAAACCGATTATTTGAGCTTTATGAATTGACGTTAGCGCATATTGAACGCGCGAAAGAAGAGATGATTGCGCCAATGGAATTCAGTGACGAAAGCGATAGGGCGTCCAGTGAGGAGCAATCTGCAATCGCATTAAGAATCATAGATAGAGAGCAAAAGCTGTTACCTAAGATTCAACAATCGTTGGCTCGCTTGCGCGCAGGGGAGTATGGCTATTGTTTAGAGTCCGGAGAACCTATCGGCATTCCAAGGTTATTGGCACGACCTACTGCTGAATATAGTGCAGAAGTAAAAGCTCAAATGGAGTCAAAAGAGCACTGGTATAAACACTAAAGCCTCACTATCTTATGACGTCGATATTCTTCTCGTTCACTTGTTTTTTTGATGTTCTCTGAGAAGTCTAAAGCGATGGCGACTACCGTTAGGTATGGTAGTCATTACCTTTGAGATATTAATAGTTATCGATAGGATAGAAGTAAGTTCTGTATTGTAAATAACGCACCATTTTTGTTTTTCTGAATGAGCTCTCGCTATGTTAGCGTCAAACATTTTCTCTGCTACTTCAAGCTGATCTTCTATCCTTAAAGCTAAATTAGTACTGGAGAAAGTAGCATGATTGACTTTGTGGCAACTTTTATCTTTTTCTTTGCTGTCATCGATCCCATAGGTACTGTGCCCGTTTTTATCGCAGCCACAAAAAGCTATGAAGAAGTGGCAAAGCGTAAGGTCGCTCTGTTTGCGACTCTATTCTCCGCTGCTATCCTACTGTTTTTTGTTGTTGCTGGTGAAATCATACTTACAGCAATGCGTATTCCCTTGTCTGCGTTTCAAATCTCGGGCGGTATCGTATTGTTCTTGTTTGCTTTGACTATGATATTTGGTGAGAGTAAACCAGCAGAAGAAATCAGAACGCTCAATAGTCATCATGATACAGCAGTTTTTCCTCTAGCCATTCCATCAATTGCTAGCCCTGGCGCAATATTAGCCGCCGTTTTACTCACAGAGAACGTGCGGTTTAATATTTGGGAGCAAGTCCAGACCGTGGCTATGATGCTGCTGGTACTATTGGTTGTTTATATCTTGCTATTAATGGCCAGCGGCATACACAGGATTATTGGGAATACAGGAGCTAGTGCTGTAAGTCGGATCATGGGGTTGATATTAGCCGCTGTGGCCACGACCAACACTCTGAATGGGATTGAAAGTTACTTTGACCTTTAAGGCTGTTTCGCAAACTGAGCTGAAGGAGTTGAAAGTAAAATGCATAGATGTTGAGGGTATATATCAGATGGGGGAACTGGAGCAACACTTGCCCCCATTGAGCTGTGCCAATACTCAAAGATTAGCTGCTAGAAAACAATATCGATAATTTCTCCGCTTAGGCACTACTCTATAATCTTGTAGTCTCGCAGTATATAGAGCCTAGCATGGAGGAATTTATTAGCTTCAACGTGCCAAGACAAGACTTTTTCATGCCGTGAGAGTATCTGAAAAGTCGGGAGGCTGAGAAGTTTATTCAGTATGGCTCTTATTGGGCAGTTTATGGATCAGCCAGTAACCAAGACTCATACTAAGAACTACAGCCGCAATTCCAATCAGGTACATTGGAGACAAGGTTTCAAAGTCTATAATAATGACCTTTCGGGAGATTGCCATCAGCGCGGTGGCCATGACGATTTTTACATGAATAACATTTTCTCTCAGGTAAATAGTTATATTGATGAAAATTTCAATAGCAATTAAAACGGCCATAAAAGCACCAAAAGTGGCTAGCATATCTGAAATCGTCAGAATGAGTTTAGGTGGCGTGATAAGTTTTTGATATATCGTCCATGCAACATCTATCACACCCATGACGATTACAAACAACATAACTATCGACAATACTCTTACAGACCAATGAATCACTACCTGTAATTTCTTTGTTAACTTATCATTTTTATCGACTTCCATGACCCTGTTTCCTTCGCTTGTTTATGTTCACTTAACCTTCATATGTTGAAGCTAGACAATTGAATACATGTCGTTTAAAGCATAGTTGCTGTGGTGAGAGATAGAAGCGTCCGAGGGAAGGAAGTTATGAAACTTAGGAGTGGGCACAATGTTGGACACATAATGTAATCTCTGGTGTCATGCGTTATTACCTCATTGCCTCATTTCTGATCGTGACGAATCGACTGATGAGGTGGTGATTCATCACCTTCACGGCAAACTGAATGAGCGAATACCACAACGTATTGATACTGGGCAAATCGATGCGTTTGTTGCTCCGTGCGTTGTTAATAGAAATCCAAGCGAATAAGGAGTGGGTAATCGCTCAAAAGTCGGGTGGAAAAGCGGTAAAACGGCGAAAATTATTGGAACTAAGTCAAAGCCCTTTTTTGATGAAAAGGCTTATTGATCTGAACACACCAATTTTCCATATAAGTAAATCCACAAATACAAATCTAAAGCTGGCGATAAAGAGCTTTAATATTGATAAATATATAAACAGCTTGGGCGCTGAAGAAATTTCAGTATACTGCGCTTAGGTTACACTGGAGAAAAAATCGCCGTATTCCCAGCGAGAATCCTTTTATAAGAAATAGAAATCGCGTTTGAATATGCAACCAAACGATTTTGCCGCTTGCAGTTTATTCGGTATACAAATAATAAACCTTTGACTAGTCCGAAGGTCGGTCAAATGAGAGAAAGTCATGTTTTTTAATAAGTCGCTTCAACAAGAAAATCAACGATTAAAGCAGGAGTTGCAAATCCTGCAGCAAATCCAAACCAGTTTAGATGAAGAGATGATCCGCTTAACATTGGATAGTAAAGGCCTCATTACTTCTGCAAATACCAAACTACAGCAAGAACTTTTCTTACATGATGATGAGATCTTAACGAAATCAATTACTGAATTGGTACCGTCAAATTCGCGCAATACAGACCACTTTCATCGAATGAAGAAAGCCGTCCAAGATAAAGTGTTCTGGAATGGGGCATTGCAAGTACAGAAAGGTAATGGTGAGGAAGCCTGGTTAAGAACGATTATCCAGCCTGTTTTAAATGAGCGCAGAGAAGTAGAAAGCTTTTTTGTTTTTGCTTCTGAACTTACGCGAACGATCAAATCATCCCGTGAGCAAGAGGACATGCTAAATGCATTAAGTCGTTCTATGGCGGTGATTGAGTTCACATTAGATGGCCATGTTTTAAAAGCCAACGATAATTTCCTAAACACAATGGGTTATACGCTTGATCAGATTCAAGGGAAGCATCATCGCATGTTTTGTGATCAGGAAGAGTCGAGCTCTCAAGCTTACCGTGAGTTTTGGCAACGTTTAGCAAAAGGGCAATTTTCATCAGAGCGATTCAAACGAGTTAACCGTTATGGTGAAGAGGTGTGGCTAGAGGCTTCATATAACCCTATCCATAACGACAGAGGAGAGCTCTACAAGGTCGTTAAGTTCGCGACAGATATTACCCAGCAGGTGATGCAGGAACAGAAAATGGCCCAGGCTGCGCAATTGGCGAACGAAATCTCCCAAGAAACTGGTACACAAACCCTGCAAGGGCAAGAGGTTATAGGCTCAACGTTAGAAAAGATGCAGATACTTTCCGAGCAAATGCAGCAAGCGAACACCGCGATTGACGAGCTTAAAGCGCACTCATCGCGTATTAGCGAGTTGGTAAATAGCATCAGTGGTATCGCTGACCAAACTAACTTATTGGCGTTAAATGCGGCGATAGAAGCGGCTCGTGCGGGTGAGCATGGTAGAGGTTTTGCCGTTGTTGCTGATGAAGTCAGACAGCTTGCTACAAGAACCAATGCAACCACCGATGAAATTGTCACAATGGTCAGTGAAAACCTACAGCGAACAGATAACGCAGTTAAGCTGATCGCTAAATGCCAAAAAGAAGCACTAGATACGCTAGAGCTCTCTGAAAAAGCAGGCAATGTGATGAATGAAATACAAGATGGCGCTAGCCGTGTTGTAGAGGCCGTGGAGCAATTTAACCGCTCGTTGTAGTTAATCAATAGGTTTTCATTGTAGGGGCGATGGGTAAAAAGCAATTCACCTTATTCAACCTGTATTGAGGAGCGTTGAAGTCGCAATACTACTCCTGCCGCAGTCAAGTTAAGCGTTTTGAAGGAGGGGTAGTTCGACACCCCGTACAGGTTTTAGCCAGTTTGCTTGCTGTATAGAATGCTAAAGTAATTTAGTATGCGAAAAGGCTTGCCTTAAGACTTTGCCTGCATTTAATGTATCTAGAAGCAGAACTTCAATCTGCGTGACAACAATACAGGAGAGGATCGGGCTTTCACTTTTTCGCTCGACACAAACCCCTTTCAAATTTACACAGTAGCGCAGTAAAACTCTCTTGCTGCGCTATTGTGTGTTCCATATTTTGTGAGTACTTATGTTTAACTCAGAACGCAAAGCGACGGTTATTCTGGTTGCGACGACGATGATCGCGGCACTTGGCTGGATATTCTCTAAGGAAACAATACAGGGTTTACCACCTTTTGGCTTTATTGGGGCGCGATTTACAATCGCTTCGCTCTGCTTGCTGCCTCTATGTTACCGACCTTTGCTGAAAGCAAACTTAAAAGATGTGTTATCTGCTAGTGGTGTCGGACTCCTGTTAGGCAGTGCCGTTATGACATGGATTTACGCCATTTCTATCAGTGATACTCTCGGGGAAGGCGCATTTATCATGAGCCTTTCCATGCTGTTTGTGCCGATTGTTGCATGGGTTATGTTTCGTCAACGACCACAACGAATTTTCTGGCTTTCTTTGCCTATCGCTGTATTAGGTCTCGCTTGTCTTTCTTTAGTTGGTGGCTGGAAACAATCGGCCAGTCAATTGTGGTTTCTTGGTGCAGCACTGGTTTTGGCGCTTCATTTTAATGTGAACAGCAAATACTCTCAAAAACTACCAGTGTTGCTGCTTACTTGCGTGCAACTTTTTTCAGCAGGTTGTTTAGGTTTGTTGGTTTCATTTTTTATGGAATCTTTCCCGGCAGAGGTGGACTCCTCTATTTGGTGGTGGTTTGCGTTGAGTACCTTATTAGCGACGAGCTTGCGTTACGTAATGCAAACCATGGGGCAAAAATTTGTTCAGGCAGGTAACGCTGCTCTAATTATGATATTAGAACCAGTTTGGACGGTTATTCTGAGCGTGCTGTGGTATGGCGAAGTGCTAACGGCAAATAAACTAGTAGGTTGTGTGCTTATCTTATTTTCTCTAATTATTTATCGTACTGGCGGGCGGTTTCGCTTCCCAACTCGAAAGTAGAGCAAATTAACTTGGGTTGGGAGAATTTGAGGTGCCGGATGGCCTTCTACGAAAGTGATAATACGCGGTTACGCAATGCTAATGACACTTTTGATGTAGGCTGCCGACCCAGCTCTTCGCTGATCATCCAGCCAGCTTTAGCCAGTAGCTCTAAGTCGATCCCCGTTTCTATTCCTAACCCTTGGCATAAATATAGTACATCCTCCGTTGCGACATTTCCTGATGCGCCATGAGCGTATGGACATCCACCCAGCCCAGCGACACTGCTGTCGATGGTATTGATGCCCATACTCAAGGCTTGATGAATGTTGGTGAGAGCTTGTCCCCATGTATCGTGGAAATGGACAGCAAGCTGGGGAAGAGGTGCAACCAACATGACGGCTTCCAGCATAGCAGCAATTCGATTTGGCGTGCCTGTGCCGATTGTATCGCCTAGAGATACTTCATAGCACCCTAAATCGATGAGCGATTTGGTCACGCTCGCCACCTGTTTAGGGGCTGTTGGACCGTCGTAAGGGCAATCTGCAACGCAGGATAGATAACCTCGAACAGGGATGCTGTGTTTGGTGGCTAATCGCATTACAGGCTCGAAGCGAGTTAAACTTTCTGCAATCGAGCAATTGATATTGTGTTGGCAGAATCCTTCTGATGATGAAGTGAAAATTGCGACCTGATTGGCACCAGCCTCCAAGGCTTGTTCGAAGCCTTTTAGGTTTGGTGTCAGGGCAGAATAAGTAACATGATTTCGCCTTGTTATTGCTTTCATGACCTCTGTTGAGTCCGCCATTTGTGGCACCCATTTGGGCGAAACAAAAGAGCCCGCCTCAATATGCGTTAGCCCAGTATCAGAGAGTAAGTTGATCAACCGGATTTTAGTCTGGGTCGCAACAGGAGATTCATTTTGCAATCCATCTCGTGGACCTACTTCGACAATATTTACTTTGGAAGGCAGCATTACTTGTCCTGTGATTTGGTTACCCAACTTGGGCTTCGTTTTTCAAGAAACGCTTGCAGCCCATCTTGACCTTGGGGTGATGCTCTAATGTCCGCAATGAGCTTGCTAGTATAGTGAATCAGTTGTTGATCGATGGGGTTTTGATGACATTGATGGCAGAGAGTTTTCGCTTTACGCATCGCATCTGGGCTATTAAGTAGCAACGTCTTGATTACACTATCGACCGCATTTTCAAGCTGTTTGGCTTCTTTCACTTCGTGCACAATACCAAACCGTTCGGCATCTTCGGCTGAAATGACTTCACCACTTAAGATATAGCGTCTAGCTTGTCTATTCCCCATCGCGCGCATGACGTAAGGCGCAATGGTCGCTGGAACTAAACCAAGCTTAACTTCACTTAAGCAAAATTTGGCACTTTGGCTTGCGATGGCGATATCACTACAACAAATCAACCCTAAAGCACCACCATAAGCGGAACCTTGAACAACTGCGATGGTGGGTTGAGGGAACGAATCTAATGTTTCCATGAGTCTTGCCAAGTTTTGGGCATCAACGAAGTTATCTTGCCTCGTGCTGTCGGCCATCGACTGCATCCAATTCAAATCGGCCCCGGATGAAAAGTGCTTGCCGTTACTTCTTAATACCAAGCACCGCACATCCGTTCGTAAAGCGAGATAATCTAGGCGGTGGATCAGCAAGTCGATCGTACAAGCGTCAAAAGCATTGTGTTTAGCTGTTCTGTTTAGGGTAATGGTCGCTACGCCATTATCATCGACATGCCAAAGAACATCATCTTGCCTTTGGGCGTTGGGAATAATGCTTGGTTGCATTTCCTGCATACTAACTTCCTTAATTCATCTTTGGATGTTTACATTCTGAAGACGCCAAACTCGCTATCAGGAATGGGGGCATTTAATGCTGCCGTTAACGCTTGACTCAACACCTGACGCGTTTTTTTAGGGTCAATAATTCCGTCATCCCATAGCCGAGCACTCGCAAAATAGGGATGTCCTTGTGTTTCATACAAGTCTATGATCGATTCTCTAAAAATGTGCTCTTCTTGCTCTGACCACGCTTCCCCCTGACGTTCCTTCGCGTCTTTTCGAACTTGTGTTAAAACGCCTGCTGCTTGTTCTCCGCCCATCACAGAAATACGCGCGTTCGGCCACATCCACATCATGGTTGGATCATACGCTCGGCCGCACATGCCGTAATTACCAGCGCCGTACGATCCACCGATGATCACGGTAAACTTCGGCACGTCAGCACAAGCGACGGCCATCACTAACTTGGCGCCATGTTTTGCGATGCCTTCTTCTTCAACCTTTTTTCCGACCATAAAGCCGGTAATGTTTTGGAGAAAGAGAAGCGGTATTTTCCGTTTGGCGCACAGCTCAATAAAGTGCGCGCCTTTTTGTGCCGATTCAGAAAACAAGATACCGTTGTTTGCCACAATACCAATCAAGTGTCCTTGAATACGAGCGAAGCCACACACTAGCGTTCTGCCGTACAAGGATTTGAATTCGTCGAAATCAGAATCATCGACGATGCGGGCAATAATTTCTCGAACGTCGAATGACAGTCGTAAGTTGGCATTCACAATTCCGTAGATTTCTTCTGCGTCGTAGCGGGGAGGAAGCACGGTGTTTTCTGGCTTAACAGGTCTTGTTCTATTGGCATTGGCAATGGCTTCTCTCGCAAGCATTAGGGCATGTTCATCATTTTCAGCGTAATAATCTGCGACACCAGATTTTCGACAATGCACGTCTGCACCGCCGAGCTCTTCACCCGTCACGACTTCGCCAGTGGCCGCTTTCACCAAAGGTGGCCCCGCCAAAAAAATGGTGCCTTGCTCTTTAACCATAATGGAGACATCCGCCATGGCAGGAACGTACGCGCCCCCAGCAGTGCAAAGCCCCATCACAACAGCAACTTGGGGGATGCCTTTCGCCGACATTCTCGCTTGGTTAAAGAAAATGCGACCAAAGTGTTCTTTATCGGGGAAGACGTCGGACTGATGAGGGAGATTTGCGCCACCGGAGTCCACCAAGTACACGCAGGGGAGTTGGCAACGTTGGGCTATCTCTTGCGCTCTAAGGTGTTTTTTTACCGTGAGTGGGTAGTAGGTTCCGCCTTTTACCGAAGCATCGTTGGAGATGACCATGCATTGAATTCCCTCTATGATACCAATGCCGGCGATAACGCCAGCACAGGGGATCGCTTCGTCATACACTTGCCAGGCGGCAAACTGGCTGATTTCAAGAAAGTCAGTGTTGTCATCAAGCAAGCGCGCGATGCGTTCTCGTGCGGGGAGTTTTCCTTTTTGCCTCTGGTGCTGAATGGCTTTTTCACCGCCGCCCTGTTTGATGGTCTCGATGTGTTGATTAAGTTGAGTGACCAACGTTTCCATCGCAGCTTTATTGGAAAGAAATAACTCGTCAGTTGGCTTAGTTTTACTTTTGATAATGGCCATAATGACTTCCTTGTCGTATGTTCCGTTAGCGAGATTCTTCGAACAGCTCTCGGCCTATTAACATGCGGCGAATCTCAGAGGTACCCGCGCCGATTTCATAAAGCTTTGCATCACGTAGCAAACGACCAGCAGGGTATTCATTGATGTAGCCATTCCCACCGAGCAGTTGTATTGCATCGAGTGCCATTTGTGTGGCGAGTTCTGCACTGTACAAAATCGCGCCAGCGGCGTCTTTGCGTGTTGCGTTACCTCGATCACAAGCCGCTGCGACGGTATATACATAAGCTTTTGCTGCACTCATTCGAGAGTACATATCGGCGATCTTGCCCTGAACTAACTGAAACTCGCCAATGGGTTTTCCAAACTGCTCTCGTTCATGTACGTACGGGACCACGATGTCCATGCAAGCTTGCATTATCCCGAGTGGTCCGGCAGCGAGGACGACGCGCTCGTAATCCAGCCCACTCATTAACACCTCGACGCCTTGATTCAACTCGCCAAGAATATTCTCTTTTGGCACTACGCAATGGTTAAATACAAGTTCGCAAGTATTCGAGCCTCTCATGCCTAGCTTGTCCAGCTTTTGAGCATGAGTGAAACCTGCGAAGTTACGTTCAATAATGAATGCGGTAATGCCACGTGAACCTGCGCTGACATCCGTTTTAGCGTAAAGCACCACTACGTCAGCATCGGGCCCGTTTGTTATCCACATTTTGTTGCCATTCAGTACAAAATGGTCGCCCTTGTTCTCCGCTTTCAGTTGCATGCTTATCACGTCTGAACCTGCATTGGGCTCACTCATCGCTAGGGCGCCAACGTGCGTACCATCAATGAGTTTTGGAAGGTATTTTTCACGTTGAGAAGGCGTGCCGTTACGAAAGATTTGGTTGACGCACAGGTTAGAATGAGCGCCGTAGCTTAAAGCGACAGACGCAGAGGCACGGCTGATTTCTTCCATGGCAACAACATGAGCGAGGTATCCCATGCCTGCACCACCAAGCTCTTCATCGACGGTCACACCAAGCAACCCCATTTCTCCCAACAAAGGCCATAAATGATTCGGGAACTGGTTATCGCGGTCTATCTCAGCGGCGATGGGCGCAATATGTTCCGTAGCAAAGGCATTAACGTGTTCTCGGAGCATATCGATGGTATCACCAAGTCCGAAATTGAGTGGGGTATAGGTGCTTTTCATAACGTCTCCCGGTATCAGAGGTAAGGTGGAAAAGCCGGTAGCGGTGTTGCTAATTGAGTATAGCGTTTATGTCTGCTTGCTTTTGAGTGTTTGAATACAACGCTCCTTAGCGGCATTCAACTCTGCCATAACGACGCTGATGTCGTTGAGTTGTTGCTGTAGGACGGCTTGTTTCTCTTCAATGATATTGAGCATTTTCAACAACTGTCCTTCGGTTTGTTGCATGTCGTAGAGCTCGAAAAGTTCACGAATTTCTGCCAACGAAAAACCGAGTCGTTTCCCTCTTAAAATCAGTTTGAGGCGAATTCTATCCCTGCGTTGATAAACGCGCATATTGCCTTTTCGCTCTGGTTCAATCAGACCCACGTCTTCATAAAACCGGATACTGCGAGTAGTAATATCAAACTCCTTGGCGAGGTCACTGATCTTGTATTTTTCCATAACATACTTACCTCGAATAAAAATCCAGTTTCTGGAAATCGAACCTTTAATGGGAAGGTCGAACATCAACTTTGAAATATAAACGCCTGCTTGGTGTGTTTTTTCATCTCATTGTAAAGGCTAGTGCTATGCTTACGTAAACGTCAAGAAATCGCGGAATGAAAGTTTGCTAGTGAAAAAGGCGATAAAGGCTGGTGCGGCGCTTGGTGAGTAATTCTATGTAGGGTGTCATCAGTCTGCCAAGTGTTCACATATACCTTAAGGGAATGCGAATCATGGGAAAAGACATCTGGATTGTCAGCGCGAAAAGAACGCCAATTGGGCGCTTTCAAGGCAAGTTGCAAACTTACTCTGCTCCTCAATTAGGCGCACTGGCGATCAAGGCGGCAATGCACGAAGTGAATGTGACTTCGGTGGATGAAGTGTTCATGGGATGTGTGCTTCCAGCAGGGTGTGGACAAGCTCCTGCGAGGCAAGCATCTATGGGGGCAGATCTTCCTTTGGGTGTAGGGTGCACCACCATTAACAAAGTGTGTGGCTCTGGCATGAAGAGCGTCATGTTAGCGCACGATCTCATTAAAGCTGGAACGATTCGCTCTGCCATTGCTGGTGGTATGGAAAGTATGACCAATGCGCCGTATTTGCTGAGGGAGGCGAGAAAGGGAATGCGTATGGGGCACCAGTCTGCGTATGACCACATGTTTCTCGATGGGCTACAAGATGCTTACGAAGGGCACTTAATGGGTGTTTATGCTCAGCAAGTCGCTGACAGGCTTAAGTTCACCAGAGAGCAAATGGATGAATGGGCCGTGATGTCGGCAAAACGTGCGTTGGAAGCTCAAGAGCGAGGCTTGTTTGCCGATGAACTTTCGCCGGTTTCACTCAATACCAAGTCAGAACAAGCGGTGCTGGACTACGATGAGCACCCACGCTCGATTGACCTTGGTAAAATTCCTCAACTCAAACCTGCATTCGATGAAAAAGGTACGGTGACCGCTGCTAATTCGAGTGCCATTTCAGATGGCGCGGCGGCTCTTGTGCTTATGGATGAAGACACTGCGCGTCATCAGGGGCTTAAACCACTTGCGATCATCAAGGCGCACTCTACACATGCCAGAAAACCTGCAGAATTTACTTTGGCACCCGTCTACGCAATTGAGCAACTGCTGTTCCAGCTAGATTGGTCAATTTATGAAGTGGACCTGTGGGAAATCAATGAAGCCTTTGCCGTTGTGACACAAATAGCGGTGGCGGAACTTGGACTAGATACGAGCAAAGTAAATATTAAAGGTGGAGCTTGTGCGCTTGGGCATCCGATAGGGGCTAGTGGCGCACGAATTCTGGTGACATTGATTCACAGTTTGCGTCAGCTACAAGCGCTAGGCACCAATGGTGATCTCGAAGCCAAAAAAGTGATGCGGGGTGTTGCGTCACTTTGTATCGGTGGTGGAGAAGCCACGGCGATAGGCATTGAAATACCGCTTTAATTGAAATTAGAAAGGAGTAAATGATGACTCGTTTGGTTCCCTTGTTTATTGGTGGCGAGTTTCGTGAATCTCAAACATCGGATTGGGTTGAGGTAACCAATCCCGCCACTAATGATGTCATTGCGTACGTTCCATGTTCCACAGAGCACGAGATGGAAGCCGCCATTGATAATGCGAAAGAGACATTCCAATCTTGGAAGGAAGTGGCAATATCCGAGCGTGCCCGAGTTATGCTGCGTTATCAGCACTTGCTCAAAGAGCATCATGATGAGCTTGCCACACTGCTTTCTCATGAAACGGGTAAGATTTTAGCGGATGCCAAAGGCGATGTGTGGCGTGGTATCGAGGTGGTTGAGCAGGCTGCAAACATTGCCAGCAATATTATGGGAGAAACCGTCGAAAACGTTGCCACGGATATTGATAGTTACTCAATGATTCAGCCCCTAGGTGTGTGTTGCGGCATTACGCCGTTTAACTTTCCAGCCATGATTCCGTTGTGGATGTTCCCAATCGCTATCGCTGCGGGCAATACGTTTGTGCTCAAACCCTCCGAACAAGTGCCATTGACCTCTATTCGTTTAGCTGAACTATTTGAGCAAGCTGGCGCGCCGAAAGGAGTGTTGCAGGTCGTTCATGGCCGCAAAGAGCAAGTCGACTTTCTTCTGGCTCATCCTGATATTCGAGCGGTGTCATTTGTTGGCTCGGTTCCCGTTGCCCGTTATATCTACACTACAGGGACTAAACATTTTAAACGGGTTCAAGCTTTTGCTGGTGCAAAGAATCACATGGTGATCATGCCTGATGCAAACAAAGATCAAGTGGTGAATAACCTAATCGGAGCCTCCGTAGGGGCTGCGGGGCAGCGTTGTATGGCAATTTCTGTTGCGGTATTTGTCGGCGATTCAAAACAATGGATTGCAGACCTGAAACTGGCGATGGCGAAAGTACACCCAGGGCCTTGGGATGATGAACAGGCTGCTTATGGCCCACTGATCAGTGAGCAAGCCAAGCAACGCGTATTGGACCTAATCGAAGATGGCAAACAACAAGGCGCAGTGTGTGAACTCGATGGCAGTCAGTGTGAAGTGGACGGCTTTCCCGATGGAAACTGGATTGGCCCAACCTTGTTTAGCGGTGTAACAGCGAACATGTCGATTTACACGCAAGAGATATTTGGCCCTGTTTTAGTTTGTATGGAAGTCGAAACGTTGCAAGAGGCCATTGAGTTAGTGAATCGCAACCCTTACGGCAACGGAACTTCTATATTTACCGCTAATGGCGCTGCTGCGAGAAAATATCAGCATGACATTCAAGTCGGTCAAGTTGGGATTAATGTGCCAATTCCAGTCCCTTTACCATTTTTCTCCTTTACTGGTTGGAGAGGCAGTTTCTATGGTGATTTACATGCGTATGGTAAACAAGCGGTACGTTTTTATACCGAGACTAAAACGGTGACGGCACGTTGGTTTGATGACGATATTCCGACGGGGCCCAATCTGACCATCCAACTGCGCTGAGTGAATAAAAGGAGCTTTTATGGACTTTGAACTTAATGAAGATCAACGTGCATTTGCTGATACCGCTCAGCAATTTGCCGATGAGTGTTTAGCACCGATGGCGGCGGAGTGGGATGAAAAGCAGATCTTCCCCAAAGACGTATTGAGAGAGGCGGGGGAACTGGGGTTTCTCAGTCTCTACACTCCAGAAGAACATGGCGGCTTAGGGTTAAGCCGTTTGGATGCGTCAATTATCTTTGAACAACTGGCCATGGGATGTACGTCCACTACGGCGTTTATGACGATTCACAACATGGTCAGTTGGATGATAGCCAGTTTTGCTACCGATGAAGCCAAAACGCAGTTCTGTCCGAAATTAGTTACGGGGGAGTGGTTAGGCTCCTATTGCTTAACCGAGCCTAATGCGGGATCGGATGCCGCTTCGTTGGCCACAACCGCGAGCAAAAAAGGTGATACTTACGTGTTGAATGGTGGCAAAACCTTTATCTCTGGCGCAGGAGAGACAGATGTTTTGGTCGTGATGGCGCGAACCGGAGAAGCGGGTGCCAAAGGCGTGTCCGCATTTGTTATTCCTGCTCACGCTGATGGTATCAGCTATGGGCGCAAAGAACCCAAAATGGGTTGGAACAGCCAACCAACACGAGCGGTTACTTTTGAAAATGTCGTTATTCCAGCTAGCCATTTACTGGGCGAAGAAGGGCAAGGTTTTGTCTTTGCGATGAAAGGGCTTGATGGAGGGCGTATAAATATTGCGACCTGTTCCGTCGGTACGGCTCAACAGGCCCTTGAACGGGCGGCACGGTACATTCAAGAACGTAAGCAGTTCGGCAAGTCGCTTGCGCAGTTTCAAGCCTTACAATTCAAATTGGCAGACATGGCAACAGAGCTAGTGGCTGCGCGGCAGTTAGTGCGCTATGCCGCCAGTAAACTCGACCGAAATGACCCGGATGCCACGGCTTATTGCGCGATGGCAAAACGGTTCGCAACTGATGTGGGCTTTCAGGTTTGCGACCAAGCGCTGCAGCTTTATGGCGGCTATGGTTACATCAAAGAGTATCCAATGGAGCGTCATTTCAGAGATGTGCGTGTGCATCAAATTCTGGAGGGAACGAACGAAATCATGCGCTTGATCATCGCGCGCCGTTTGCTCTCTGAGGAATCGGCCTTGCTGTAGCGAAGTATTGGATTTGCTCATTGAGAAAGGATTCAGATATGCCATTAACCCAAACTGCCATTCAACATACGATCGCTAATCACGTTGCGCTGGTGACGATGAACAACCCGCCAGCCAATACGTGGACAGCAGAGAGTCTCAAGGCACTGAAATCGCTGATACTCACACTTAACGATGATAACCAGGTTTATTCACTGGTTTTAACTGGCAGTGGAGAAAAGTTTTTCTCTGCTGGTGCGGATCTCAAGTTGTTTTCTGACGGTGACAAAGCGGTTGCGTCAGACATGGCGCGATGCTTTGGTGAAGCCTTTGAAACGCTCTCGGAATTTCGTGGTGTTTCCATTGCCGCCATTAATGGTTACGCCATGGGCGGAGGGTTAGAAGTGGCATTAGCTTGTGATATTCGAGTCGTTGAAGAGCAAGCGGTACTTGCTTTACCAGAAGCCAAAGTCGGACTTTTGCCCTGTGCTGGTGGTACCCAAAACCTCACAGCGTTAGTGGGGGAAGGCTGGGCAAAGCGCATCATTTTATGTGGAGAGCAAGTCAGCGCTGACAAAGCAAAAGAACTAGGCCTAGTTGAGGAGTTGGTTCCCAAAGGCGAAGCTTTAAGTAAAGCGCTGGAGCTTGCTGAATCTGTTGCGAACCAGTCACCATCTTCTGTCGCCGCATGTAAGGCGCTCATTCAAAATATGCGCTCTGCGCCACTTAAGCACGGCTTAATGAAAGAGCGAGAGTTGTTTCTGAATCTTTTTGATACGGAAGATCAAGTCGAGGGTGTTCGCGCCTTTTTAGAAAAACGCCCACCGCAATGGAAAAACCGATAGGAGGCCACATGGCAGGGATGGTAACCATCAGTGAAATAGAGTGCTTAGATGGCGTGCACCGCATTGGTATCGCAACGTTAGACAACACCGCTTCATTGAATGCATTGACGTATGACATGTTAGTCCAACTTAACGATCAGCTTATCAAGTGGCAAGACGATCCGCATGTGACTTGTGTGGTACTCACTGGCGCTGGAGAAAAAGCATTCTGTGCTGGTGGTGATGTTCGAGCTATGTATCACGTCATGCATAACGAGAGTAAAGAAAAAATCGTAGAGTACTGTACGGACTATTTCTCGTTGGAGTATGAGTGTGACTATCTCATTCACACTTACAACAAACCCATTATCGGTTGGGGAGAAGGTATTGTCATGGGCGGTGGGATGGGGCTTTTTATGGGAACCAGCCATAAAGTTGTGACAACAACATCACGCCTTGCTATGCCAGAAATCAATATTGGACTGTATCCTGATGTGGGAGGTACGTGGTTTTTAAGCCAGATAGATCCGCAAGTGGGTTTATTCCTCGGATTGACAGGTTCAATGGTTAATTCAAGTGACGCTGTCACTATTGGTTTGGCCGATTGGTTACTGTTGGAAGAGCAGTATCCCACCTTACTGGATGAGCTGAAGCGGCTCCAGTGGGGCAAAGAAGATGCGAAAGAGTTGGTAACTGCACTACTACAGTTAATGGAAGAACAAGTTATTGATAGCAAACCAACCACGCAAATTTGTCCATACTTAGATCAGATAGAGGAAGCGTGCAAAGGCTTTGATCTTAATACGATAGCACAGCGAATCATGGCTATCGACGGGAACAGTCAGTGGATAGAAAACGCGAAACAAACGTTCGCCGCAGGCAGTCCGATCACCGCGCATATTTGCTTCAGACAAGTGAAAGAATACCACAGCTTACCACTTGCAGGTTGCTTCCGCTTGGAGCTGAGTTTATCGGTTCGCAGTGCCTTATTAGGTGAGTTTAAAGAGGGCGTCCGTTCTCGGCTTATTGACCGGGATGGCGAACCTAACTGGATGTTTAACAATGTCAGTGAAGTCGATGAAGATATCATCGATACCTTGTTTACCTCACTTTGGCCGGATGACGAACATCCGCTTGCTGATTTGGGTGAACAAACACTAGGTCAATAAGGAGAATGATCATGAGTACCATCGCATTTATCGGTTTAGGAAGAATGGGGCATCCGATGGCGCAAAACTTATTAGCGTCTGGATTTAACGTGCAAGTATTTGATGTCGATAGCGAAGCGGCAAAGCAACTTGCACCTTTTGGTGCGGTGGTGGCGAGCTCTATCGAGGAAGTCGTGGATGGTGCAAGCACGGTCATCACGATGCTACCAGCAGGATCTCACGTTCGTTCCGTGTATCTTGGCGACTTACACGGCGGCGTAGGTGTCCTCAATCTTGTCTCGCCAAGTACCTTGATGATTGATTGTTCAACCATTGATCCGGACTCTGCGCGATTAGTCGCCAATGAAGCGGCAAATAAACGTGTGTTGTTTGTCGACGCGCCCGTTTCGGGAGGCGTTGCTGGCGCGAAAGCGGCGACATTAACCTTTATTGTTGGTGGTTCGGATCAAGCGTTTTCTAAAGCCAATGCGATTTTGCAGTATATGGGAAAAAATGTTTTCCATGCTGGCAAAGCAGGCGATGGTCAAATGGCGAAAATCTGTAACAACCTTATGCTCGGCATTTTAATGTCTGGTACGTGCGAGGCATTAAACCTAGGTATCGATCATGGACTCGATCCAAAAGTGCTATCAAACATCATGCTGCAAAGCTCTGGCCGAAATTGGGCATTGGAGCTTTACAATCCTTGCCCAGGCGTGATGGACAGTGCGCCAGCCAGTCACGATTACCAACCGGGCTTTATGAGCAAACTCATGCTGAAAGATCTCGGCTTGGGGTTAGATGCGGCGTTACAAACACATTCTTCGGTTCCGATGGGGTCGTTAGCGCGCAACTTATATTCTTTCCACAACGCGAGCGGCCACGGCGAACTCGATTTCTCAAGCTTATTTGAGTTATACAAGAGTAAGAAAGGCTAGACCGAGTTTTGTGACAAACCAGCCCGAGATGGTGACGTAAAACGCGCATCATTTCGGCCAACTTAGACTGGTTGAGATAGAGAACATTACGAGCTATGGAGTGCACCAATATGGACATAAAAAGTAGTGTTATTGCCATTACAGGAGCAGGGCAGGGGCTTGGGCAAATGATGGCCATTACCCTTGCTCAAGCTGGCGCTGATTTAGCGTTGTTGGATGTAAACGCCAGTGGCTTAATGGAAACACAAGAGCAGTGTCGAATGCTGAGTGCGAAAGCGTTGACATATCAAGTGGATGTTACCAACGAAATCGACGTTGAAACCACGTTTGAAGCGATTATCCAAGATTTTGGTCAACTCAATGGGTTAGTCAATAACGCTGGCGTGTTAAGAGATGGGTTACTTGTAAAAGCAAAAGATGGCGTGATCAGTAAGATGTCTTTGGATCAATTCAACTTGGTCATGAACGTTAACGTGACAGGAACATTTTTGTGTGGGCGTGAAGCTGCCGTCAAGATGATTGAGAGTGGCTCCCAAGGCGTTATCATCAATATTTCTAGTGTTGCGAGAGCAGGGAATATCGGACAAACCAATTATTCTGCATCTAAAGCGGCGGTCGCGACCATGGCGACAACATGGGCCCGTGAGCTCGCAAGATACGGTATTCGCGCGGCGGCGGTTGCACCAGGTGTAGTACATACCGCGATGGCAGAGCAAATGAAACCCGAAGCCATAGAGCGATTAGAAAAGATGATCCCAGTTGGCAGGATGGGCGAAACAAGCGAAATCGCGCATGCAGTAAAATACATTATTGAGAGTGATTACTTTACTGGCAGGGTTTTAGAAGTGGATGGCGGTATTCGTATGTAAGTGACCACTTAAATAAGGCTCTGATAGACCTGAATAATAAGTTTCTTTCCATTTCAACATTTTCTATGTTGTGGAGTGCTAATTCTGCGCAACCCAAATGTATTTACAACTTATGTTTGGATTTACCTTGAGAATGATTTCTCGCAATCCAATAAAGAGATGTAAATACCACTCAAATATTAAGTGAAATCATTAATTTGATGCTGATCACACTTTTGGTTTTTTAGTTTCCGCTTCTCATTAAGGCTATCTGCGTAAATGAAGTTGATAGTCAGTCTCATCAATTTTAAGTTTCAACTATTTGTTTTTAAATAATTAATTGTTGAAGCACGAGAAATTCGTGTTGAGGTTAATATTCGATTTAAAGTGTGTAACTTCCATTAATGGAAGGTTAGTTTCCAGTTGTGGCTAATGAGCTTTAACTTTTTACTCCTCATAATGCGCCAAATGTAACATAGTGTTTCAAAGTGTAACAATAAACTCACACTAAGAGTGTGGTTTTGATCTCCACTCAATTCCGTTTTGTTTCGCTCTGAGCCCGACGTTACTCATGCTCAACACATAAACATTCTAATGACTATAACAACTGGTTCTTGGCTTGATACCAATCGTATCGTAGCAAATAACGGTTCATTCTAGCTGGTTAAATGCTTGATGACGAAGTTGAAAAATTGTAAGTAGAATAACTACTTATCGAAGTTTTTTCTTGTTCTCATACATTACCTCTGCGCTATTTGTGAGCTTTTATTTACTTTGATTGGCATCTGCTTTGAAACCAGACAACCATCGAGAAAGTTAATGGAAGCCTCAAGATATAAACGCATCTTGTCGAGGGGAAGTTTGGCGTCCGTCATACTTATGCTCTCAGGATGTAATTCAGCTTTACTTGACCCCAAAGGTGCCATTGGTGTGCAAGAAAAAGAGTTAATTATTACTGCTCTTTTGCTGATGTTGATCGTTGTAATCCCTGTGATTTTAATGACGATTTACTTCGCTTACCGATACCGCGCCTCTAACACTGAAGAAGAGTACGCACCCGAGTGGTCACACTCGACCAAAATCGAAGTGGTGGTATGGACAATTCCAATCATCATCATTGCGATTCTTGCGACGATCACATGGCGTTCAACTCATGAACTAGAGCCATCCAAACCTTTGGAAAGTGATGTTAAACCAATGACCATCGAAGTGGTGTCACTCGATTGGAAATGGTTGTTCATATATCCAGAAGAAAACATTGCGACGGTGAACTATGTGGCGTTCCCGAAAGACGTGCCAGTGCAGTTCAAACTGACTTCGGACAACATCATGAACGCGTTTTTCATCCCTCGCTTAGGTACACAGATCTACGCGATGCCAGGAATGGTAACCAAGCTCAACCTGATAGCGAACCACGAAGGTGACTACAAGGGTTTTGCATCGAACTACAGCGGCGAAGGCTTTTCGCAAATGAAGTTCACAGCTTCAGCAATGTCTGATCGTGCTGCGTTCCTAAATTGGGTGCAGAAAGTGAAGGCGAGCCCTGATCGTATTGAAGATTGGGAGCAATACAGCTCACTGGCAGCGCCAAGTATCGCAGAGCCAGTCACTTTGTTCTCTAGCGTTCCTCCGTTCTTGTTCACCGACGTTGTGACTCAGCATCCTGGTTCAATGAACTGTTTGCCTGAAAACCAAGGATAATCGTAATGTTTGGAAGATTAACTCTTGATTCAGTTCCATTCCACGAACCTATTATCGTCATCACCCTAGCGGTTGTGGCGCTGGTTGGTTTAGCCGTAGTTTACGCGGTGACCAAAGCCGGAAAGTGGCAATATTTGTGGAATGAATGGTTTACTTCAGTAGACCATAAAAAACTTGGCTTCATGTACATCGCAGTAGCGATGGTGATGCTTGTTCGTGGTTTTGCTGACGCAGTCATGATGCGTAGTCAGCAACTCCTTTCTTCTGCGGGTGAAGCAGGTTACTTGCCACCGCATCACTACGATCAAATTTTTACTGCCCACGGCGTGATCATGATCTTTTTTGTAGCGATGCCATTGGTCATTGGTTTGATGAACATCATCGTGCCATTGCAGATTGGTGCACGTGACGTGGCTTTCCCGTATCTGAATAACTTGAGCTTCTGGCTGTTTGTTGTTGGTGTCATCCTAACAAACATGTCTCTCGGCTTAGGTGAATTTGGTCGTACAGGTTGGCTAGCGTATCCGCCGCTTTCAGGTATTGAGGCAAGCCCAGGAGTCGGGGTCGACTATTGGATTTGGGCGCTGCAGATATCAGGTGTTGGTACGACGTTAACAGGCGTGAACTTCTTCGCGACCATTTTGCGTATGCGTACACCGTCTATGCCAATGATGAAGATGCCAGTTTTCACTTGGGCGTCTCTGTGTGCAAACATTTTGATCATCATTTCATTCCCAATCCTAACGGTGACTATCGCTCTGCTTACGCTGGATAGATACCTAGGCATGCACTTCTTTACCAATGATCTTGGCGGCAACGTAATGATGTACGTCAACCTGATTTGGGCTTGGGGTCACCCAGAAGTGTACATTTTGATCTTGCCAATTTTTGGTGTGTTCTCAGAAGTCACCGCAACCTTCTCACGTAAAAAGTTGTTCGGTTACACATCGCTAGTTTGGGCTACCGTAGTTATCACGATTCTTGCCTTTGTTGTTTGGCTACACCACTTCTTTACGATGGGGTCTGGCGCGAACGTAAATGCCTTCTTCGGTATTGCCACGATGATCATTTCTATCCCAACAGGGGTGAAGATCTTCAACTGGCTATTCACCATGTACAAAGGCCGCATCCGCTTTACGACGCCAATGATGTGGACGGTGGGTTTCCTGATCACCTTTACTGTTGGTGGTATGACGGGCGTACTAATGGCTGTTCCGGGTGCAGATTTCGTTCTGCATAACTCAGTATTCCTTATCGCTCACTTCCACAACGTTATCATCGGTGGTGTGGTGTTTGGATGTTTCGCTGCGATCACTTACTGGTTCCCGAAAGCGACCGGTTTCACCATGAATGAAACTTGGGGCAAACGTGCGTTCTATCTTTGGATTATTGGTTTCTTAATGGCGTTCCTACCGCTTTATGCGCTGGGCTTTATGGGGATGACTCGTCGTTTAAGCCAAGACATCAACCCAGAATACTTCCCACTGTTGTCGATTGCCGCAGCAGGTACGGTTGTGATTGCGCTGGGCGTATTGTCTCAGTTCATCCAAATTTACGTGAGTATCCGTGACCGCGAGCAAAATCGTGATTTAACTGGTGACCCGTGGGGTGGACGTACTCTTGAGTGGGCAACATCGTCTCCACCGCCGTTCTACAACTTTGCGCACCTACCAAAAGGTGATGTGCTGGATGCCTTCTGGTACCAGAAACAAAGTGGCGAGTTCGATCCAACTAAAGAAGTGGAATACGAACGTATTCATATGCCAAAAAACACGGCAACAGGCATCTACGTGTCGGCTTGGTCGCTCCTATTTGGCTTCGGCATGATTTGGTACATCTGGTGGCTAGCGGCGGCAAGTTTGGTCGGTATTATCGTGACGTGTATTCAGCATAGCTATAACGATGATGTGGATTACTACGTGGAAGTTGAAGAGATCAAAGCAATTGAGGCCGAACGTCGAGCTCAGCTTGAAGAAGCGAAGAAAAACTCAGTGAAAGACAGCGAAAGTAAAGATGATCTGGAGGTGACGTATGCAAACTAATATCGCAGCACATCACGACCATGATCACCACCATGACACGAATGGCAACAAGCTATTTGGCTTCTGGGTTTACCTGATGAGTGACTGTGTACTGTTTGCGACCTTGTTCGCGACATACGCTGTGCTGTCGAGCAATTCAATTGCGGGTCCAACAGGTAAAGACATTTTTGAACTCCCATTCGTGTTTGTCGAAACCATGCTGCTTCTGTTTAGCAGTATCACATTTGGTTTTGGCATTATCGCGATGAAGCGCAACAACGTTGCTGGTCTCAAACGTTGGATGTTAGTCACGTTCGCGCTTGGTCTTGGCTTTATCTGTATGGAGGTCTATGAGTTCCATCACCTGATTGAAGAAGGCTATGGGCCACAAACAAGTGCATTCCTATCGGCATTCTTTACGTTGGTTGGTACGCACGGCCTGCACGTAACCTTTGGTCTGATTTGGTTAGCGGTAGCGTATCATCAACTGTCGACGAAAGGTCTGAACGACAATATGGCAATGCGCTTTAACTGCTTAAGCCTATTCTGGCACTTTCTAGATATCGTTTGGATTTGTGTCTTTACCATCGTTTACTTACTGGGGGTAATGTAATGGATCAACATGTAGAAACCAGTTCGTCAGATTACGTGAAAGGCTTTATTGCCTCACTGATTCTGACGGTAATTCCGTTCTACTTTGTTTGGACGAAATCATTACCAGATACAACGACCTATGCGATTCTATTTGGATGTGCATTAGTGCAGATATTTGTTCACTTTAAATACTTCTTGCACATGGAAACAAAAACATCCGACGGACGTTGGAACCTTGTATCACTGATGTTTACCGCCATTGTTGTACTTATCCTTATCGCTGGCTCGGTATGGATCATCTACAACATGAACGTCAACATGAAGTTGTAGGTCAAGGTATGCTGAAAAGTTATTTGTCTATCACTAAACCGGGCATTATTTTCGGCAACCTGATTTCTGTTGCGGCGGGGTTCTTCCTCGCCGCAAAAACAGAACCAGCCAGTCTAATGCTGTTCGTTACGACGTTAGTTGGTGTTGGGTTAGTCATCGCTTCAGGTTGTGTGGTGAATAATATTTTCGATCGTGATATCGACCAAAAGATGGCACGTACACGAAATCGTGAAACAGTGAAAGGCAACATCAATATCGATATTGCGTTTGTTTATGCACTTGCTTTATTGCTGGTAGGAACCGCACTGTTATTTATCCGAGTGAACCCACTATCCGCTGTCGTCGTGTTGCTTGGCTACGTGTATTACGTGTTCTTTTACACGATGTGGTACAAACGTAACTCGGTGTATGGAACCTTAGTGGGAAGTATCTCAGGCGCAGTTCCGCCATTGGTGGGTTACTTAGCGGTAACAAACTTCATTAGCTTGGAAGCGATTTTACTCTTTACCATGTTTTGTCTCTGGCAAATGCCGCACTCGTATGCCATTGCCATGTTCCGCATGCAAGACTACCGAGAAGCCGGGATTCCCGTATTGCCAGTTAAAGAGGGCATTCATAAAGCTCATCGACACATGAAAGCGTATGTCGTGGCGTTTGGAGCAGCATCATTGGGGTTATTTTTACTAGGTGAAGCCGGGTATGAATACTTAGCGGTTGCAGCGGTTGTTTGCTTTATGTGGACGAAAGTGACCTTTCGCAGCATTGATGACAACAACTATATCGCTTGGTCAAAGTCGGTGTTTAAAGTCTCACTGCTAGTGGTGATGGGGATCAGTGGTGTGCTTGGTGTCGAGTTGATTCCTCTAGCTCTGTAACAACCAAACCTAAGCGTTTGCTAAGCGCCAATATCTTTTGCTGCTGAATGCATGAATGGCCTTACCTAGAAGTAAGGTCATTTAACTTTCTATTGTTCTTTATTTTCCCTGTTTTTCCTGCTCCTCCTCTAGCTTCACTATCACGTATTCATATCTAAAAGCAAAAACAACCAGTGTGTAAAACATAGTGAAGCACGTTTTCGCTGACGCGTAATAATGCCAAGAGATAGTGACTATTAAGCTAAAAAGTATAAACAGCGCAATAACTCTATTCGCCATATGAAAATTCAATATCGATAGTTTGTAATGTAAACATTTGGGGAGAGTGCTAGTTCCCATAGCAGCATACAAACTAACAATGTGAATGTTTGAGTTGAATCACCAGCTAGCGAAATACAAAAGTTTTACGACTGAAAGTGGGTAAGGAAGCACCTTAGCTCCAGTGAAATGAACACGATTAAGAATCATCCTTTTACATAATCTAAAAACTCACCAAACCTTAACCCAGATTAAAGTTTTGTCGTCTCCGAGGCATTAAGGTGCGCCTGTAGTTTGCAGGTCTCAAGGATTCAGAGAAGGAACAGCCATACATTGTGTATCGCTGTTCCTTTTTCGTTCTTGTTTACTTGCGAAAAGATAAAACATAAAGACAACTTTAAGAGGACTGGTTTTGAGCATTTTGTTTTCCGAAGCCCGAATTGGCAACATGACCCTAAAGAACCGTTTTGTGAGAAGCGCAACGTGGGAGAACATGGCGACCGAAGATGGTCACATGACGGTAAAGCTTTACGATATTTACGAAACGCTTGCGAAAGGGGAAGTTGGGCTTATTGTTACGGGTTATGCCAATATCGTTGAAGAAGAGAAACCCAACGCAGGTATGATGGGGATCTACAACGACTCTTTTATTGAAGAATACAAAAAGCTAACAGAGCTAGTACATCTACAAGATTCTAAAATCGTGATGCAAATTGCTTACGGTGGCACCAAAACCACCCATAACGTCGGTGAGCGTGTCATCTTCGCTCCGAGTGACGTGCCTGAGCGTGGTACAAATACGCAAGGCAAAGCGATGACAAAGGACGAAATAGACTACATCGTAAAGGCATTCGCATTGGCGAGTAAACGTGCTCAAGACGCTGGTTTTGACGGCGTAGAGATTCATGCGGCGCACACTTATTTAATTAACCAGTTTTTAAGCCCGTACTATAATCGTCGCGAAGACGAATATGGTGGTGACTTAGAAAATCGCATGCGCTTTCTTTTAGAAATTTATTCTGAAACCAGAAAGCTGGTTGGAAGCGAATTTCCCATCCTCGTTAAACTGACGGCAACAGAGTTCTTTGACGGCGGTTTAACGTTCAATGAAACTCGCGTCGTCTGCAAGAAACTTGAAGAAATAGGCGTTGATGCGATCATCGTATCTGGCAATGTTCACGGCAAAGCAAACGAACTTGTTGGTCAAACGTTCGATGGTTACACACTACAAGAAGAAGGTTACTTTCACGAATATGGTCACGTGATCAGTCAGGACGTTAGCATACCGGTGATTACTGTCGGCGGGCTGAGCGACATTGATGCGATTGAGAAAATTGCAGAAAACACAGGTATCCAATTTTTTGCTGTGTCACGCCCTTTATTGGCTGAGCCACAGTTGATCAAACGTTGGAAAGAAGGCAATCGCGCACCAGTAGATTGTGAACGTTGCTCAAAGTGTCGTACCAAGCGTGGTAACTTTTGCGTGGTGTATAAGAACCGAAATCGTCGCAAAAAATAGAACGAAGCGAATACACAAATACAAATTAGCCTCCACTCTGAATATGGAGGCTTTTAATTATCCGCATGTTAATCGAACCATTATTTATCTTCTTTTTGATAGTTTAAATAATGCACACAAAGATCGTGAAATGCTTTAGCTTGAGGCGAGATCGTGCGATCGGTTAACGTAAATATACCAATTTGCCTTTCAAGTGGTGGATCGATAAGCGGAATCCAAACCAAGCGTGTTTCATTGGTTGGGAAAGCAAGCTTCGGTAGGGTCGTGACACCAATCCCAAGTTCTAAGACAGAAAACAGTGAAGTAATATTTTCGACCGAATAGAGCGCTTGCTGACTCAGAGCTCTTGCTGGGGTTGGATCGAGAAGCGTACAAGTGCCGTTACGGATAAAGGGTTGTTCCAACAAAGTTTGCCACTCGATTCCTTCTGGATGACTTGCAATAGGGTTGTCCTTTAAACACACCACGCCTATTGGATCGGCTAACAGCGGCGTAAAGTCAATGCCGCCCTCATCGAGGTGAGAGGGGTTACCGAGCGCCAAGTCGACTTCACCGGAGAGTAAGCGAGCCTCGACGCCCGCCGCGTTATCATCGATCAAGCTTACTTCTACATTTGGATACTGCTCGCAAAAGGCACCCAACACGCTAGGGATGAGTTTCGCTGCAACAGAAGGAACGCTCGCAATTCGCACTCTCCCTTGCTGTCCGGCCGCGGCAGCTTTGAGATCGTTGTCCAGCGCACTGTAGATATTGAGAAACTGAACCACCTTGGGCAGACAAATTTCACCAAACGGGGTCAATTTGGTTTTGTTTCCGGGTTCAAACAGCGTTTGCCCTAGAATTTTTTCAAGCTCTTTTATCGATGTTGACAGTGCCGCCTGAGAACGATTTGCACGATGTGAAGCGGCTCGAAAGCCTCCTTCCTCGACTACCATCACAAAATGCATTAATTGTTGAAGCTTAATACTCATCCCTAATGCCTCTTAATCCCTTTATTTACGTTATTTTAAACAGAGTGATAAGTTTAATTTATCAAATGTCAAAAATTTACCGTTAGATTTATCGCCTGTCAATGTGCATTATTTAACCATATTGAAACAAAGCTGTTACAAAGGTTGAAAGGCACGTGAATACTCCTACTAAAAAACACCCAGTTAAAACCAGTCTATTTGCTTCTAAAGCGCCGCTTGAATGGGCGATAGTCAACAACGGAACCCTGTATACGGCTCAAATTCCTATTGATGACACAGGCGCGATTGTGGAAGGCGGTATCGAAGCACAAACACGTCAAACCTTTAACAATCTCATTCACACCCTGGAGTGTGCAGGGGAGTCTTTGGACTCGGTGTTGCAGGTCCTGATTTATGTGACTGACAGAGAATACTTAAAGACCGTTAACCAAGTGTACGCGGAATATTTTGAAGCGCCGTACCCAAATCGCGCCGCCATGGTGGTTGCAGGGTTAGCGCGAGAAGAGATGTTGGTGGAGTTTGTTGTCTACGCGTCGGCAAGCCAACCAGAATAAATCCAACGAGAATAATTAGAGATCAGTGAGTGAGTGGCTTGCCATCACAAATCGGAAGAACAAGGAAAGAACCATGACTTTTATTAACAATGTTCAAGCAGAAAAATCCCTCTATATAGCAGGTGAATGGCAATCGGGCATGGACACCATCGCCAATATTAACCCTTCTGATATCAGCGAAAACATTGGCGATTTCGCACAAGCGAGTGTGTCGCAAGTAGAGCAAGCGATTCAAGCGGCTAAATCAGCGCAGCCAGAGTGGGAAAAAACACCAATCGAGCGCAAGCAAGCAGTGCTACAAGCGATTGGTGATGAGCTCATTGCACGATGTGACGAATTGGGCACCTTGCTTTCGCGTGAAGAAGGTAAGCCATTTGCTGAAGGTCGAGGTGAGATTTACCGTGCTGGCCAATTCTTCCAATACTTTGCTGCTGAGGTTCTGCGTCAAATTGGCGATAGCGCTGCTTCCGTCCGTCCAGGTGTCTCCGTTGAAGTTACTCGCGAAGCCGTCGGCGTTATCGCCATTATCTCTCCTTGGAACTTCCCAACAGCAACAGCGGCTTGGAAAATCGCGCCAGCACTTGCGTTTGGCAACAGCGTCGTCTGGAAGCCTGCCAACCTAACCCCAGCAAGTGCCGTTGCGCTGACAGAGATTATCCATCGCCAAGGTTTACCTGCTGGCACGTTTAACCTCGTTTTGGGCAGCGGTTCGCAAGTCGGTAATACCCTTATCAATTCGAAGGACGTGAACGGCGTTAGCTTCACTGGTTCTGTGGACACTGGCCGTAAAGTTGCAGCGGCAACGGCACCAAATTTTGTGCGTTGTCAGCTAGAGATGGGTAGCAAAAATGCGCTCGTAGTGGCAGATGATGCAGACATTCAGATTGCTGTCGAAGCGACAATCGCAGGCTCATTCTCGGGTGCAGGTCAAAAGTGCACCGCGTCTTCTCGTCTTGTGGTTATGGACGGAATTCACGACGCGTATGTTGAAGCGCTAATCAAACGCATGAGTGAACTTAAAGTGGGTCACGCACTGGAAGAGGGCGTGTTCATGGGCCCAGTGGTTGATGGTAACCAACTGAATGCGAACTTTGAGTGGATCGAAAACGCACGCCAAGCAGGCGCGGAGCTGGCTTTCGGTGGTGAGCGTCTGAGCCTAGAGCATGACGGTTACTACATGTCACCAACTCTGTTTTTAAATACACAGAATGGCTGGGAAGTGAACCAAGAAGAAGTCTTTGCGCCAATGGCGAGCGTGATTCGCGTTTCTGATCTGGATGAGGCAATTGCAGTCGCGAACGATACGCGCTTTGGCCTGACAGGCGGCATTATCACGCAAAGCTTGCGTAATAGCGCGATCTTCAAACAGCAAGTCCAAACGGGCTGCGTCATGGTTAACTTGCCAACTGCGGGTACAGATTATCACGTTCCATTTGGTGGCCGTAAAGAGTCTAGCTTTGGTCCTCGTGAGCAAGGTCAGTACGCCAAAGAGTTCTACACCGTAGTGAAAACCGCTTATCAGCGTCCTTACTAAGATCGGCAGGGTAACTGATGGTGTCAATTGCCCGCACGAAAAGGCTAAGAAATTGTTTAAGGAGTGGTTATGTACCAACAACGGATTGTGATTGACGGATTGCAGTACTGCAATTGGGATCGAGAGTATTTCCAAACGCTTAAGGCGAGTGGCATTACCGCCGTTCATGCCACCATCGTCTACCACGAAACTGCGCGCGAAACCTTAACGCGTTTTGCTGAGTGGAACTTGCGCTTCGAGCAAAATGCGGACCTCATCATGCCTATTTATTCAATGGCAGATGTAGAAAAAGCCAAAGCAGAAGGCAAAGTCGGCATCTTCTTCGGCGCGCAAAATTGCTCACCTATCGATGATGAAATTGGTCTGATTGAAGTGATGCGCCGCCAAGGCCTGCTGATCATGCAACTGACCTACAACAACCAAAGCTTACTGGCGACAGGTTGTTACGAACAAAACGATTCCGGCGTAACTCGCTTTGGTAAGCAAGCGATTGAAGAGATGAACCGAGTCGGAATGATCATTGATATGTCCCACAGTGCAGAGCGTTCGACGTTGGAAGCCATCGATCTTTCTTCGCGTCCAATTTGTATCAGCCATGCTAACCCGACGTTTGCGCATGACGCACTGCGCAACAAGTCTAATACCGTGATCAAAGCACTGACGGAGCGCGGTGGTTTGATTGGATTCAGTTTATATCCGTTCCATTTGCCAAATGGCAGCCAGTGCACGTTGGATGATTTCTGCCAGATGGTTGCGAAAACCGCAGACATGTTTGGCGTTGACCATTTAGGTATCGGTAGCGATTTGTGCCTAAATCAGCCGCAACAAGTGTTGGAATGGATGCGCAACGGGCGTTGGTCAAAAGCGATGGATTACGGCGAAGGTTCAGCAAGTAACTCGGGATGGCCAGATGCGCTGCCATGGTTCTGCGGCAGCGCAGGGATGGAGAACATCTACAACGGATTAATGGATCACGGATTCAGTGAATCTGAGGCTGGAAAAATATTGGGTGAAAACTGGTTCAACTTCCTTAAAGAAGGATTAGAGCCTATTTCATAGCATTCCCCAAAGTAGGAACCGCCTGCCCACATAATAACAATACGGCAGGCGTAAAACTCACATTTGTAGCCAGTCTTTGGCTGCTGCAAAGAACCTCTGGAGCCAGAGTATGTCTGATTTAACCAATAGCATGAAAGCTTCCACGATGAGCGTGTCATCGGGTAAGTCAAAAGTAAAACACAACACATCAACAACAGAAAACACGATGGACAAATTAGGACTGAATAACCCGGCCTTTTGGTATAGCGGTGGTTTCATCGCGTTGTTCGTTGCTATTGCACTTTATGACGGCGAGCTGTTATCTACGATCGTTAACGCCGGTTTTAGCTGGGCAGTTCAGGTGTTTGGTCCATACTGGCAGTTACTGCTGCTTCTCACTTTTCTTATTGGTCTTGGCTTGGCTGCAGGGCGAACAGGCAAGGTGATGTTGGGCGGGATTGCAAAACCAGAAATGGACTCTTTCCGCTGGATGGCGATTATTTTCTGTACCTTATTGGCTGGTGGTGGTGTTTTCTGGGCCGCGGCTGAGCCTATCGCACACTATGTTAGCCCACCCCCTTTGTACGGCGCGCAAGATAACCCGCAGCAAGGTGCGGTGAATGCGTTGTCACAATCCTTTATGCACTGGGGCTTTCTAGCTTGGGCGATTGTAGGTAGCTTAACTTCCATCGTGGTGATGCACCTACATTACGACAAAGGTTTACCACTAAAACCCCGTATTTTGCTTTACCCAGTCTTGGGCGAACGAGCACTTAAAGGCCAACTCGGTGCATTGATTGACGCGTGCTGCATTATCGCGGTAGCCGCGGGCACCATCGGGCCCATTGGGTTTCTAGGCTTGCAGGTTAGCTACGCGTTAAATGCGCTGTTTGATATTCCTGATGGCTTTACCACTCAGCTTATCATCATCTTGTTTGCGATTGCTCTTTACACCTTGTCAGCACTCAGTGGATTAAGCCGAGGTATGCAACTGCTTAGTCGTTACAACGTGATTCTGGCAATGGCATTGATGGTTTACATCCTGTTTTTTGGCCCTACGAATTTTATCTTTAACGGATACATTCAAGGTGTAGGGAGCATGCTGGATAACTTTATCCCAATGGCGACCTACCGTGGTGATGAAGGTTGGCTAAGCTGGTGGACAGTATTTTTCTGGGGCTGGTTCCTTGGTTATGGTCCGATGATGGCAATTTTTATTGCGCGTATTTCCCGTGGTCGAACTATCCGACAAGTCATTTCCACCATCAGTATTGTGGCTCCGTTAACCACCTGTTTTTGGTTCACGATTGTGGGCGGCTCAGGTCTTGCGTTTGAAATTGCTGAACCGGGTAGCGTGAGTGCGGCGTTCGAAGGCTTTAACCTGCCAGGTGCTTTGCTTGCGGTGACTCAGCAACTACCAATGCCAATGCTGACTTCAATTCTATTTCTGATTTTAACCACGATCTTCATCGTCACGACGGGCGACTCAATGACCTACACAATCAGTGTCGTGATCAGTGGTGAAACGGAGCCGAATGCGATCATCCGTACCTTTTGGGGCGTAATGATGGGTGTGACGGCACTAATCCTGATTTCTCTTGGCTCTGGTGGCATCTCTGCACTGCAATCTTTCATTGTGATTACCGCGGTTCCGGTTTCGTTGATTCTGTTACCGTCACTTTGGAATGCGCCGCAAATCGCAATCAAAATGGCGAAAGAGCAAGGGCTATAACAATTATCTAATTCAAACAACGTGGAGCTTGTGCGGGTGTTTTCCTCCTGCATCCGCACAAACCCTAGTATTCTTACAATAACAAATAGGTGGTGAGCAAAATGGATGCACATCGTTCTACTTATACGGAAGCAACTATGCGCGATGCAGCGATTGTCATGGCAGCCGAAAGGCTTGGCGCAATGCACCAAAACCGAATCAGCTTTGTACGCAGTCTGATTCGTAATATGGCAAGCCAAAACTGGCAAGTAACCAAGCATGAGTGGCAGCTTTGTCCTCGTGGTTATGGTCATGTGATTTACAAATTGACCACGCCAGAGCACGTTTATCATTTGGTGGTATTCTGTGATGAAATTGCCGACGACGAGCGTAATGATCGCGTAATTGCTGAAAAGTGGGACGTCACATTTGCACTGGTTCAAGGCGATGTTGATGTTACTTTGTTGGAAAGATTGCGAGAAAATGTACCGCAGCAAGAAGCGGGACGTAATCCAAACAACGTACTTGTTCTTGCTCGCGCAAATAAAAGTGTGCGCGTGTTTGAGCACATTGTTAGCGCACTTTCTCAAGGCGAGCAGCCTGAGCCGAAAGAGTTAGCGGAAGTGGGTTATATCCTGCGTACCACAGCAGTTTATGGTAACGGAAAGTTTGGTATCGCCGATTTCAAACTGTTAGAGAACAACTCAGATTTCAGCCAGTCTTTTAGTGCGCAAATGTGTGCCGTATATATGTTGCGTGAATTCAGCCTAGATTGGGTGCACTATCTGGCACTTCAACAAGGTGGCGACAACGCGGTGGCTTTGCATCGTGGCTTGCAGCGCTACCTTGGTGTCGGCAATGCGACTGGCTTAGGCATGGCTCCATACTTGATTAATCACCCGTGCATCGTTGACCAATGGATGACCTCTCGCGAACGTGCGGTAGCGCGAGTCTTTGCGATGCCATGTGAAGCTTCATTCCATGCTCCTTTGCAAGGATTACTACAAAAAGCACAGCGTCATTTAGAGCAAGTCATCACCATCAATGAACATCAAGATAGGCTCAATCACCAAGCGATAGCAGACATCAAACAACTGCTATCAGAGCTAACAACGTTAATGGCATCACATCCGAACTGGGCGAGTTTGGTCGAGCAAAAGAAAACAATGAGTGTGGAAGCCCAAGAAATCCTCACCTCTTGCTTGATCGAACTCTACCCATCTTTAGTGGATGAATTTGCTAGCCAAATGAATACGGATGAAACGTTATCGATTCCGGGCGGGAAAAAGATCCAAGATTTACTGGAAGTGTTGCAAAGCAAGTACCGCTGGGCGATTGATGCGGATTACTCACTAGCCGAGAACAACTACTGGTTCTGGTATCGCTCACAAGATAAAGAAGAGCCAAGGCTTGGTGTTCGCGGGGAAGAGGCTGGAGAAGAAAAAGAACTGCCGCTTGATATCGGCAGACAAGTGAATCGCTTGTACCAGGCCTTGCTTGACTGTGATGTAGAAATGTCCGTAGCAGAGTTTCTATTGCAAAAACCGGCTTATCGTTCGATCACACGTCGCGTATGGACGCTAGGCAACCGTGCGATGGGGGATATTCAAATGAATGTGCTGCGTAAAGATGCGTTACCAATGCACTTACTGCGCTGTAAATTGGCGATCTTTGGCGCGACTAAGTTTGATCCGCGCTCGGATCGTTGGGTTCGAGTAACTTTCTTCCAAGGTGCGCCGTTGTTAGATGAAATTCACGACCCTAAACTGGCAGACACATGGATTTTCCCTAGCATGCCGCCGCGTGACGAAATTGCGCAAAGTGATAATCAAAAAATCAGTGGAGGATTTGAATTATGATCGTCTCTCACAACGAATTGGTGGCCGCCGTTAGTAAGGCATTTCTTGGCATGCGCCGTCACTGTGGTGAGGCGGATGTCATTGCGAACATGGTGGCGGACTTGCAAATGGTTGGCTTACATGGAGTTCGCCATTTTAATAACGCGAGTCTGTTTCTTGGGTTAGATTCAGACTGCGCCGTATCGGTGACCAACAGCACGCCGTCAAGCATAGAGGTAGAACTGCACAACGGGAGTGTAGCGTGTCATTTACCCGCGGTGTTGGATTTCGCGCTCGAGAAAATGATCAACCGTAAGTCGATTACCATTACGTTGAAACAGTGTCATAACCGTTGGTTGGGTTTCAGTGAGTTGTTGAAGCTCTCTGCGAAAGGCATCGCGTGTCGAGCACAGTGGGTCAATGGCTCTAGTCCCAAGCGAACGCTTTATGTGTTAAACCGCGGACGAATCGCACCAGAAGTCTTTTTCTCGGATCAGTTTGATGGGCATGATACGGATTTGCATAGTATGGTTATCGAGCTCTCCGTGAACGATTTCGATATCGAGAAAAGTGCACAAGGATATACCACCCACATTGAAGGCGATGAGTTAAGCCGTACGCAACAAGCTTCTTGGCAAAATGGTATCTTTGTCGAAGACCAAGAATGGGAAACACTGAAACAAACCGCAACCGCGTTGCTGGTGGAGAACAGTGAGCGTTCTATGCTCGGTGCTGGTGGTGTGGTTTGAGCGATGAAAGGCGATGATTCCAAGTAGAAGTGATGAAGGCTGCTCTTTAGCGGCCTTTTTTGTGCGCGAAGTTTGGTCACTTCTGAAGTTCAAAGACTATGATTACCGTTATCCGCAAGATGGAGCAACACAGGTAAGAAAAATGGATCTGCAAGAGAATAAAAGAAATGCCATTGCGTTTTACGAAACCGCCTATCGAGGTAATCCAAGAAAAGCGGTTGAAGACTATGTTGGCGATGAGTACATCCAGCACAATCCATTAGTTGGAAATGGCCCCGAGGCTTTTATCGAGTATTTTGAGCGGATGCAAAATGAGTATCCCAATAAAGACATTACGTTTGTGCGAGCCATTGCTGAAGGGAACTTGGTGGCACTACACACTCACCAAACATGGCCTAATGATATTGAATACGTGACGATGGATTTCTTTCGTTTTGATCATAATGGGAAGATTGTTGAACATTGGGACGCTCTGCAAGAGATTCCTAAAGAAACATTGAATGGTCACACTATGTATTAACGAGTCGTTGACGAGTCTCCCATGCCGTTTATTCAAACGGTATGGGAGGTTAAATGATTTGTGGCACTTTAAGTATTAATCATCAAAGCGCTTTTTCGATTCTCACCGCGACGTCTTCAGATACCCAGCCTTTCCACAAGTCAGGGTAGGTATTAAAGAAGTAAAACATCGCTTCTTCACCGTCCGCGTAGTTATCTTCCATCCAGGCCAGCATTTCACTCATTTGCTCGTTGGTAAATCCGCGTTTCTGCAAGTACGCGAATGCTTGGGGTTCTTTGCTCGCAAACGCCTCAGTTGTTACTGTGCGAACTGGAGAAGGTGGGTACATTGTTACTTTTGGTGAAGCGCAATCAGGCTGAGTGGTACAGTTGCGATACTCTTCTAAATCTGTTCCGCTACCAAAATCCACTTTGACCATATCATACTTGCCCAATACGGGGGTCGGTGACCAGTAGTAACCAAACCAAGGCATTTTGCGATCATAGGCTTTGGCGATGGTGCCAGCTAATGCTGCGCCAGATCCTGGGTCAACCATCTCAAAGCCGTGCTCACTTAACCCTAATGCATTAAACAAGTGACCGGAGGTGATTTGGCATGTCCAACCAGCAGGGCAGCTATAGAACGCGAACTTGTCATCATCTTCTGGGTGTTCAAATAGTTTGGCGTGCTTGATGACGCCTTCTATCGTCGCGAGTTCTGGATACTGTTTTACCAGATAGGCGGGAACCCAAAACCCTTCTTCACCACCATTGACAAGCGATTCACTAGCGATGCGCAAGCGTTTATCCGCAATCCCTTTATCAAGTGCTTCTTTAATACCGTTTGTCCATAACTCTGGCGCAACGTCAGGCTGTCCCTTTTCAATCATAGAGGTGCCTGTAGGAACGCTATCACCAGGGATCAATTCCGCATCGCACTGGTAGCCTTCATTTAAGACAAATTGGTCGATGTGCGCCATTAAGCTGGCCGAATTCCAATTCATGTCTGCGATGGTTATTTTTCCGCATTCGTCCGCATTTGCATGAGTAGATAATGCTGATAGCAGCAGAACAGAGAGCATTGAAGGTGTCGTCTTCATGTGACTGAATTTCCTTGTCGTTGTCATTTACTTCAGTATATACATCGGTTTATAAAGATTCAGTGAACAAGTTTTTTTCAGTGACGTTAAGCATAAAAACGGCGATTTATGAAGCGTTTAGTCAGAGTGGTTGAAAGGGAGTTAATACAGCAAGAACACTCCTTCGTAGCCGCCAATCTCAATATGAGAAACATAGTCGCCGATGTTACCGTCTTGATCTACAGGTCGCATAGGCTCTGGAAGTGCGATAGTTATCCTCGGTGAGGAGAAGTAATCGATATTTTTGCCAAAAAAATCAGTCCGATACAGCACTCGGCCTTTAGTGAATTCGCGGGCTAACACCATCTCCGTAGGACCATGCACCACCACCGTATCGTCTGAGTGATACGCAAAGTACGTATGGGTTGGTAACAAATCGATAGCGCCATTGGGCAAGTCAGGATGAGCCACTTTGCTCATAGAAGCATCTCCAATCACCGTGTAATCGGCAGGATAGGGCGTGCTGGTGGACATCATTACCGGAGTCGCCTGATACCCCTCTGGTATTTGATTGGCAGGCTCTCCCAAATCAACGGCAAGCAAGGTGCTAGGTTGATAAGCAATATTCTTTGGTACGCCTGCCTTCCAGAAGTTGTCACTTGTTGTGTTATTACTTCCATATAAGTAGCCATTGTTCCACTGATTAAAGTAACTGCGCTCAGGGTGATAGTTTAAGTAGAACACTGCTAGTGCAGAGTATTGGTCCTGTTTCCAATTGTCTTCTGTGTTCCCAAAGTATTGAACGCGACCATAACGCGTTGTCGCTTGATAAATCACTTTCTGGCCAGCTTTAGCGAGTGCAGAGTTATCCCAAAACTTAGCTAACCCAGCATAGCCACTAAAGCCGGTAGAAGGGAAAAGGTAGTGCTCGCGCAAGTACAAGGAGCCAGCGTCAACCAAGTGGTTTTGCCCATTACGACCGAATAAGTTTGCCGTACCTATGTTGAGGCCAATTAACGCATCTTCATCCTGCGTTGCCAGTTTATTCAAGAACGCCGAGAATTGCGCTTTGTACGCATCGTCAGCAGCTTGGCTACCCGCCACCAAACCAAGCTCACCCACTGTGCCTCCGGAATATATGTAGAACTGATTTGCACCGAGTAACTTATTCGTGTCGTCGTTGTACGCACCATTTAAACCTTGTTTCGCCCATTCAGCTTGGTAATAGTGGCGCATTGTATTGGTAAAAACGGGATTGCCGAGATTGGTCAATGCCCAAGAAGAGGTTTGATTCCACATACGACCAAATGGAATAACCCGTGACTCCCAACGAAATCGTGCCGTTGCATTCTTATTCGAACGGTTTTTGTATTCATTCCAAGAAAGATAATTGTCTTGGTTTCGATCTGCAGATTTGTCGAAGCCACGAATTTTACGCCAGCGTTGAATGGTTTGACCTTCAGGTGTCTCCGTTGGTGCTCCTGAGATGTTGACGGCAGGGAAGCTATTTTTGAGTCGAATGTTTTCGAGACGTGGGCGGTTTTCTATGTTGTCGTCATGCCAAGTAATTTTCGCAAAGTAAAGGCGGCCGCCGTCGCGTAAAAAGGTGGAGCCAAAGTACTGACCGCCACCATAAGTTTTTCCGCTACCATCATGCGTTGTAGCGCGAACCCAATCCGAAGGAACAGACCAGTTTACTGTTTGGTCTTTGGTCATGCCCTGTGTTCTATCTTTCTTAATATCAAAGGGCTTCCACTCCGATACCTGACCAAACGAGTCGATAGCAGAAGGGTATTCAATTATGAAGTTGCCACCTTGAGCAAACTGGGAAAACGTAAGGGTTAAGCGGTCGAACTTCTCTGAGTGATAAACATAGAGGGCACCACCATTATTCGCCTGACCGAATACATCAGCATCCCATGGCGGTGGTTGATATAGCCAAAAACCGGCGTGGTCAGCACTAGCCGTATAACCAACAATCATCGGTTTTCGATTGAGCAGAGTATTCTCGCCATGGCTTGAGTCGACTTCAGCTAGGATAGTGTCTTCAGAAAAGTGGAGAAAGAAATCTTCGTAGTCAATTCCATTCAGTTCTGCTTGGTTACGTATATCGTTTTCCAGCCAACCTGAGTTAAGTTCCAGCTTTTGGTTGTACATGTAACCAAGTGCTTGTACACGCTCATTATGACTTTTACTTTCGTAAGCACCGAATAAGATATCAGCATAATCCAGTTCCCATTCACGTGTAGCCGCAGCAGAGATAGGCTTATCTTGAAGATCAATACCCTGTTCATGCAATCCAGGTAACACGATTGCTGTTCTACTCCAAACGTTGGGTATAGAAAGTAAGCTCAGAGAAGCAAGTGCAATGAGAGAAAAACAATGCGACTTCAACATGGAGTTATCTCACTCATACTTAGATGACTCAAATTAAGGGCCAGAATACAAAGAGAAATTATAGTCCATTCACAAAGTCCTAATCAGGAACCCGCCGATAGAAGGCTTTACCGGAAACCGAGGGGGGAAGCCCGGCAAAAATGAGAAGGTCTGCGTCGGGTGTAGTACGTTCAAAGACTCAAAATTCCGTCTACACAAGCACAAAAGTAACCAGAATTTTAACCTTGTTTCGATTGCCATCATATTGTTGGATTTTCATCAACAATTTCAGTTAAAACCAACTGATTAAACCAGTCATATTCTCTGTTGTATTGATTGCTCATCATACAAAAATTTAACAAAATTAATTTTTATACATTTTTATTGCATAAAAAATCCTTTTGAGTAATATAAATGCCAAGTGACAATTAATGCGGTATGTCAGCATGACTATTCAGGTAAGCGGAATCAATAAATCCTACGGTGAGACACAAGTGCTTCACGATGTCAGCTTTAAGTGTGAAAGCGGCGAAACACTGGTGTTACTCGGTCCGAGTGGTGCAGGGAAGAGCTCTCTGCTACGTGTTCTTAACCTTCTTGAAGGAGCGGATAACGGCCAGTTAAACATCGCTAATGACGCATTCGACTTTTCAACTGAAATCAAAGAGAAGCAAGGTTTAGCGCTTCGTCGTAAAGTGGGCATGGTGTTCCAGCAGTACAACTTATGGCCGCACATGACAGTAATGGAGAACTTGATTGAGGCTCCGGTAAAAGTCGCTGGCATGGATAAAGAAGAAGCGAAGAAGCAGGCAATGCAAATTCTTGCGACGCTGCATTTGGCAGACAAAGCGGATGCATGGCCGATGCAACTTTCTGGTGGTCAGCAACAACGTGTGGCGATTGCTCGTGCATTGATGATGAAACCGGAAGTCTTGCTTTTTGATGAACCGACCGCTGCGCTTGATCCGGAAATTACTAACCAAGTCGTTAAGATTATTAAAAATTTAAGCGAAACCGGAATTACACAAGTAGTTGTGACGCACGAAGTGGATTTCGCCAAGAAAATCGCTAGTCACGTACTGTATTTAGAAAAAGGACACATCGTCGAGCACGGCACAAATGATTCGTTTTCTAACCCGCAAACCGCCCAGTTTGCTGACTACTTAAATCACTAAATTACGTTTTTAAAATTCGGTCTATTTAACAGATAAGCTCGGCTGTCATTGCGAGTGTCAGCCCACTAAGTACACACGGAGTATTGCAATGAAAAAGATTCTACTAGCTTCACTAATCGGCCTTTCTTCTGCAACTATGGCGGCAAACGCAGCAGCACAAGAAGAGATCAAATTCGCGATGGAAGCGACGTACGCACCGTTCGAATACATGGATGAAAACAACCAAATCCAAGGTTTTGATGTGGATCTGGCGAATGCACTATGTAAAGAAATGGAAGCAAAATGCACCTTCCACAACCAATCTTTTGACAGCCTGATCCCTGCATTAAAATTCAAGCGCTACGATGCGGCAATCTCTGCAATGGACATTACTGAGGCGCGTTTGGAGCAAGTGAATTTCACGAATGCATACTATGACAACTCAGCAGCGTTTGTTTCTATCAAAGAAAAAGTGGCTGATCAAAAAGCACTAGAAGGTAAGCGTGTTGGTGTTCAAAACGGTTCAACACACCAAAGCTACCTGATTGAGCAAATGCCGGGCGTAACCGCGGTTCCTTACTCAAGCTACCAAGACGCGTTCATCGATATGAAAAATGGCCGTATTGATTCTGTATTCGGTGACACAGCAGTCGTAGCAGAATGGTTCAAGAAAGAAGACAACCTAGCTTACGTGGGTGAGCACATCACTAACCCTAAATACTTCGGTAACGGTTTCGGTATCGCAGTAAATAAAGGTAACGACGAGCTAGTGAACAAGCTGAACACAGCACTGAAAACAGTGAAAGCAAACGGCGAATACGACGTAATCTACAACAAATACTTCGGTAAGTAATATGGCACTAACGGGTTACTCTTTATCGCTTGTTCAAGCTAGTTGGATGACTGTCCAGCTAGCCTTCACAAGCCTCTTAGTCGGTTTGATTCTGGCAGTGGTATTCGCCAGTGGTGAAATGTCTCGCCGCGTTTTCGTTAAATGGCCAATGACGGCGTTTGTGACGATTGTACGTGGCTTGCCAGAAATCCTTGTCGTGTTGTTCATCTATTTTGGTTCGACGCAGGTTCTGTTTTTAATCACCGGCGACTTTATTGAAGTTAGCCCGTTCTTGTCTGGCGTGGTGGCGTTGTCATTGATCTTCGCTTCTTACGCTTCTCAAACTCTACGTGGCGCATTAAAAGCCGTTGGAAGAGGGCAGAGAGAAGCAGCAAGTGCACTCGGCATCAGTCAAGCACACGCTTTCGTTCGCATTGTTTTACCACAAGCAGTAAGACACGCACTACCAGGTTTAACTAACCAATGGTTGGTTCTGCTGAAAGACACCGCGCTTGTATCACTGATTGGCGTAACGGATTTGTTGAAACAAGCGCAGCTAACATCTGCAGCGACGCATGAAGCGTTTACATGGTACGCAACCGCTGCGGTGATTTACCTAGGCATTACTTTGATTACACAACGTGCCGTCAAACTGATTGATAAGAAGTTCTCAATTCAAGGCATGAGCATGGGACAGGAGGCGACCGCATGAACGAACAACACGTTTGGCAAATGCTGGATGGCTTAGGCACTAGCCTCCAATTGACCGCCGCTTCCTTGGTTGTGGGCTGTCTTTTAGCTCTGATGATGACGCTGACTCTGATCCTACGTACTCCGGGTTTGCATTGGGTAAGTCGTGGCATCATCACCTTGTTCACAGGTACGCCTTTGCTGGTACAGTTCTTCTTGGTGTACTACGGTCCGGGTCAGTTTGATGCCGTAAGAGAAAGTGTATTCTGGACATGGTTAAGCCAACCTTGGTTCTGTGCGATGTTAGCGCTAGCACTCAATACCGCTGCATACAGCACTCAGTTGTTCAAAGGAGCGTTTAACGCGATTCCTTCTGGTCAATGGCAAGCGTGTCGTGCATTAGGTATGAACAAAACCGCAACACTAAAAGTGCTGCTGCCATACGCTATTCGTCGTGCGGTTCCGGCTTACTCGAACGAAGTGATTTTGGTCTTCAAAGGCACGTCACTAGCAAGCACGATTACGATCATGGATCTGATGGGTTACGCGCAGCGCATTAACGCACAAACTTACGATACGTTGACGGTATTTGGTATTGCGGGCGCATTTTATTTAACGGTAAATGGTGTGCTAACTCTTATTTTCCGTCAGGTAGAGAAGAAAGCATTGGCGTTCGAAGCCGCATAAACCTTCAATCAACACTCATCATCTCGTTCCACAGTGCCTTTGCAAATGACTCTCTTGCAGGGGCATTTTTTATATTCGTTATGGCAAATCCCTCAAGTTCCACCAAACTTAATTCAATGCAATTGTATTGGTGGCACCATGGAAAGAAGACACTTTTTAGCGCTGTGGACATTGTTGTTCGCACCCTCTTTAAAAGCGACGACACCAATGCGGCCGACGCCAGCACAAACAGAAGGGCCATTTTATCCAGTAGTAGACATTCCTCTTCGTCAAAACTTGATTCTTCATTCAGAAGGCTTGGTCGGTGAGCCTATCGTGTTGCAAGGCAAAGTCGTAGATACATCGGGAAACCCAGTCTCAGGCATCAAGGTAGAAATCTGGCAATGCGATGGGCAGGGGATTTACGATCACCCTAAGCAGCCAAATAATGATAAGTTTGATACTCACTTTGCAGGTTTTGGCGCGGTAGAAACTCAATCGGATGGTCGTTACTTGTTTCAGACTTTGTACCCCGTGCCTTATGCCTCTCGTCCGCCGCACATTCACGTTAAGTTGTGGCGGGATAACCAAGAGCTTCTGACCACTCAGTTGTACTTAAAAGGCAATACTGGTGATGAATGGTGGGGTGGCAAAGCCCGAGATTATCTACAGTTTGAAACCATACGAACCGACGGGCGATTAACTGGCCAATTTAACTTTGTGATTGGCTAGCTAATCCGGTTAAGCCATTAATTCAACCAATTGCGCCAAGCATTCTTTATCCAGTGTCGGATGAGGCTCGACGCCCGTGACCAAAACGATATCCACGGAAGGTAGCGATGGCATATCGTCTAAGATCTTAAGATCCTCGCTAACGCTAATACTGCCCATCGCACCGATAGCCATGCCTGAACGTACAATTGCTCGTTGTGCAGAAGCCGTATTGCAACATGCCAGTAGTTGATAAGGAGTGCCACGTTTGGTTAATCCGTCTACTGCTGCCGCATGGTATTTACAGTCGGTTTGGAATAGGGCGAGAGGGAGAGGTTGGGCGTTCTCAATGTCAAAATCAGGATGAGCAATCCACACGCCTTTGTCGCTTGCTAGCCAGTAACCTTCCTCACTGTCCGGTGCTCTTGTCACAATAGCGGCGTCTAGCTTTCCTTCATCAAGTTTTTCTCTCAAGGTGATGCTCGGCTCACTAAAGACCTGAATCGAACATGTGGGCTCAGATTGCTGTAATACGCGGATGACTTTAGGCAAGATATTGTCGTTGTAGTCTTCTGGGCAACCTAAGCGAAGAGGACGCTTATTTTCATAACGTTTCACTTGTTTCAGTGCTTGATTGTGCAAGCTAACCAATTGCTCTGCGTGAGAGCGTAGTGCTAATCCCGCTTCACTTAAGACAAGATTGCGACCTTCTTTTTCAAACAAACTGACGCTGAGTTCGTCTTCTAGCTTACGCATTTGCGCACTGAACGCGGATTGGGTGCGATTGATCTGCTTGGCTGCACGAGTGAAACTTCCCGTTTCGACAAAAGCCAGAAAGCTGCGTAACGCATCGATATCCATATCTAAAACTCATCCATCGTTTTTGTTGAAGTGTTCCATCAAAACTATCCGTTAGTCCCCTTAAATACAATCAGATATTGTGAATGGGTACTCAAAACACGAACCGCATGGAGGCGTCATGAAACTGTTTATTGCTAATCAAAACTACTCAAGCTGGTCACTTCGCGCATGGCTGATCTTTTCTCAATTCAAACTGGATGTGAAAGTCACCAAGCTCAAATTATTCACAGAAGATTTTTATAAGACCTTGGAAGATATTACACCAACCGCGAAAGTCCCTACCTTAGTGGATGGTGACGCAACAGTGTGGGATTCATTAGCGATTTTGGAATACGTTAACGAGCAATACTTACAAGGCAAAGCATGGCCAAGTAAGTCTGCAGAACGGGCTAAAGCACGCGCCATCGCATCAGAAATGCATTCGGGTTTCTTTAACTTAAGAAGCGAACTCCCAATGAACATCCGCGCACGCAGAAAAGTCGATCTAACGGATGGTGCGCGTAAGGATATTGCGCGTATTGATGCCATTTGGGCTGAGCAAGCCAAACTGTATCCCAACGGTTGGCTATTTGGAGAATGGTCGATAGCTGATGCTATGTATGCACCTGTGGCATTGCGTTTCCAAACTTACGGTATCGAGTTATCGGAAGGTGCCAAAGCTTACCAACAGAAGGTGCTAGCAAGTGAATCTTTACAGCAATGGTTGGAAGAGGCGAGCCAAGAAACGGATATCGTAGAAGAGGACGAGGCAGGGGAAGAAGTATAAGCGCATCTTGCGATCGCCTGTAGCAAGGGAAAGCATGACAAAGCACGCTTTCCTCTTCTAGGATAGTTGTAGTTTCCGGCGCGTTTAAGCTAGGTGTTCAACAATCGCTCTGCCTACGCCGTGTGCGCTCGTTGGGTTTTGACCTGTGATGACACGATCATCCACAATTACAAACTCTTGCCATGGTTGCACTTTAGAGTAGCGCGCTGCGCTGCGTGCAAGAGATTCTTCCAATAGGAATGGGATATCGTTGATGGTGCCGAAGTCGATCTCTTCTTCACGAGTGAAGCCTGTTACTGATTTAGACGAAAGTAGCTTTTCGCCATTGCTAAGCGTGATAGGTAGAAGAGCGCCCGGACCGTGACAAACTGCTGCAACAATACCGCCATCTTCATAGTGTTTTGCAGAAATCTTGGCAAAATCTTCGTTGCTCGCTAGGTCTGAAAGAAGACCAAAACCACCCGGATAGAAGATCGCATCATAGTTGTCACCGTTGATTTGTGACACTGGAATCGTGTTGTTGATGCGGTTCTGGAAATCATCATCCGCTAAGATTTTCTCGTTGACTGCGTCGCCTTCGATGTCGGTTCCGTACAGTGGTGCTTGCCCGCCTTTGATAGAGGCAATGTCGTAATCGAAGCCTGCACCCAGCAGTTCGCTAAGGGCATGAGTGAGCTCTGGCGCGTAAGTTCCGTTTGCTTGGTCAGTTTCACCTAGGGTCGCATGGTTCGTCACAATGATGAGTACTTTCTTCATGATGGTTTCCTTTTTGGCTTACGTGTATTTGTTGAACACCTTCATACTAATTGCTAAACAAATAAGTGATAATACGATTAATTGGCAAAACATTATTGCTATATAGCAAAGGTAAGTATGGACAGTTTTGAAGGTATCAATGAGTTTGTTACGGTTGCTGAGAGCTTAGGTTTTTCTGCAGCGGCAAAACAGTTAGGTTGCAGTACCAGTCATGTCAGTCGTCAAGTCACAAGATTAGAAGAGCGATTAGGTGTCGCCTTGTTAGCACGTTCGACAAGAATGGTGAGTCTAACGGAAGCAGGGCAAGCGTATTATCAGCAGTGTAAAGAGTTGGTGATTGGCCTTCAGCAAGCCAATGAACAGCTCACCACGCAGCAAACTCAACTGAGTGGTACGTTACGCGTGAGCGCCGCTGGTGCGTTTTCTGAAAACCATGTAGCGCCTGCCTTGATGGCATTTGCCAAGCAACATCCTAATCTCACGGTAGAGATCAACTTCAATACCAGCATGGTTAACTTTATTGAAGATGGTTTCGATTTTGCCATTCGTTACGGTAGGTTGAGTGATTCAGGTTTGGTTGCGAGAAAGCTGGTGGATCGTCCCATGGCAGCGGCAGCCAGTCAGCGTTATCTCGATGAACATGGTTTGCCAACGCACCCCGAGCAACTCAAGCGTCATAGCTGCATTATTGCCAACAAAGACGTTTGGTTGTTTGAAAAAGACGGCAAGCCTTTAGATGGCGTAAAAGTGCAGGGCAGATGGAAGAGCAATAACGCACACACGGTCTTGCAAGCCTGTGCAGAAGGATTAGGTGTGGCGTACTTACCGAAGAGCAGTTTCAACGATGCTATTTCGTCTGGTCGTTTGGTGCCAATCCTAGAGCCCTATTGGGGAAGTGGTAACAGCAGCTGGATTGTATATCAGAATCGTCACTTTTTGCCACTACGAGCACGATTGGCTATCGATTTCCTGCTTGATCATTTTGCCGATTGGCAGGAGTAATGAGGCTCTGCCAATCGGTTTGTTTATCCATTTGTTAGATCGTCAACATACTAACGTATCTACATGTTTTGATAGCTTGGTCCGCCGCCACCTTCTGGTGCTTTCCACGTGATGTTTTGCGAAGGATCTTTGATGTCACAGGTTTTGCAATGCACACAGTTGGCGGCATTTATCTGAAACTTCAACTTATTGTTCACTTCCACCACTTCGTAAACCCCAGCGGGGCAATAGCGCTGACTTGGTTCGTCATACATACCTAAATTCACATCAATTGGAATGTGAGGGTAAGTCAGAACCAGGTGACAAGGTTGATTCTCTTCGTGCTGTGTTCCCGACAAAAATACCGACGAAGGCTTATCAAAACTGATTTCACCATCTGGTTTTGGGTATGCAATTGGGTGGCACTCTTGTTTAGGTTTTAACTGCTCATGATCGTGCGAATAGTCCTTGATAGACCAAGGTAACGGCCTCTTAACCAGTGGTTGCCACAGGTTGTGTTCAAAAGTCGAAAGAGCACCGCCCAGTATGCTGCCAAACTTATGAATGTTCGCACCAAAGTTACGCGTTTCAGCGAGTTCGTCATACAACCATGATGATTCAAACAACGACTGGTAGTCTGGCTCAGAAGCTCCAGTTTGTCGGGCCGTATGTACCGCTTCTGCTGCAATGATTCCGGACTTCATTGCTGTGTGGCTGCCTTTAATTTTTGCGACGTTCAAAGTCCCCGCATCACAACCAATCAATAAACCGCCAGGGAATTGCTGTTTCGGCAGAGAGGAAAGTCCACCTTTCGCAATGGCTCTTGCGCCGTAAGCGATGCGCTGAGCACCTTTCAAATGTGGCTCAATAGCAGGATGGTGTTTAAAGCGTTGAAATTCGTCAAATGGACTCAAGTAAGGATTGCTGTAATTCAAGTCGACAATAAGCCCCACGGCGATTTGGTTGTTCTCCATGTGATAGAGAAAACCGCCGCCTGTGGTATTTGTTTCACTCAAGGGCCAGCCAGCGGAGTGGATAACACTGCCAGATACATCCTTACTGTCAGTGGGTAACTCCCATATCTCTTTTAGGCCTAGCGCGTAGTGCTGTGGTTGCTTTCCTGCATCTAGGTCGAACCTTTGAATAAGTTCTTTACCCAGATGTCCGCGACAACCTTCAGCAAAAAGGGTGTATTTTGCCCTTAGCTCGATACCTGGTTCAAAGTTAGGTTTGGCCTGGCCGTTCTTATCTAGTCCCATATCGCTCGTGTTAATGCCTGTCACTGCGCCAGTCTGATCATAATTGATGCTTGCAGCGGCAAAGCCCGGAAAAACTTCCACCCCAAGATTTTCTGCTTGGTTAGCGAGCCAACGGCAAAGGTTGGCAAGGCTAATTACGTAATTATTCTCGCTATTTATCATTGGACGCGGTGTAAGGATGTGAGGAACTCGAATATGGTTTTGTTCAGTAGTAAGATAAAGGAAATTATCTCGTTGAACCGAGGCTGCTAGCGGGGCGTCCATTTCTTTCCAATTGGGGAAAAGCTCATCTAAGGCACTAGTTTCAAAAACAGCGCCAGATAAAATATGTGCGCCCACTTCTGAGCCTTTTTCTACAACGCAAATTGAAAGTGCGTCACCTTCACTGTCTTGGCTGAGTTGAGCTAGCCGACAAGCGGCGCTTAAGCCTGCAGGTCCGGCCCCCACGATCACGACATCAAACTCCATGCATTCTCGTTCCATCTTTATGCTTCCTTTCTATTATCGTCATCTGCGTGACAGGTTTTGGTTTCTATACAGAAAACTATAGCTCAGTTGACGTTAACGTGAAGTGGACTAAGCTCAAGTAATGGATCTGACGTGTTATATGAGGCATGACCATGGAAGACCGACCATTAGCAACACTTGTGCTCGCAGAGCATGACAACCAATCGTTGGCTGTAGGGACGCTGTGTGCAATTAAAGCGGCATTTGAGATTAAGGATGATGATAAATCGCTTCCTGTTTCTGTGTTGCTTATTGGTTATCAGTGCCAATCAGTTTTGGATGAGTTGAATTGTGTTCAGGGTGTTGCAGAAATTATCTGGGTTGATGCGAAGGGATATGAACATGGATTAGCGGAAAATATCGCACCTTTGATCTCACAAGTAGCCAAAAACTACTCACACATTCTTTCTCCTGCCAGTACATTTGGTAAGAATGTGATGCCTCGTGTGGCGGCGTTGCTTAATGTTGGTCAACTTTCTGACGTGATGACAATCGAGTCTATCGATACGGTGATTCGTCCAATTTATGCTGGAAATGCATTGGCGAGAGTCACGTCGAATGATCCCTATAAAGTGATGACCATAAGAAGTACGGCTTTTGATGCCGCAGAGCTATCTGACACACCAGTTGTCCCTAAGCTTACTCAAGTCGACACGGTGATTATCAATAAACTTAGTGAGTTTGTTTCGCAACAAACGCCAGAAAGTGAGCGACCAGAATTGCCAGCGGCTAGAGTAGTAGTGTCGGGTGGTCGTGCATTCGGGAGTAAAGAGAAGTTTGTTTTAGTAGAACAATTGGCTGACAAGCTAGGTGGAGCGGTAGGGGCGTCACGAGCGGCGGTCGATGCGGGCTATGTGTCTAATGACCATCAAGTCGGGCAAACCGGCAAAATTGTTGCACCGGAGTTATACATTGCCGTCGGAATTTCTGGCGCGATCCAGCATTTGGCGGGAATGAAAGATTCCAAGGTGATTGTTGCAATTAATAGCGATCCTGATGCGCCTATTTTTGACATTGCAGATTATGGATTGGTCGGCGATTTGTTTGTGGTAATGCCTGAGCTGTTAGAGAAGCTGTAGATATAGTCTTGTTCCCTAAAACAAAAGGCTTCCAAATTGGAAGCCTTTATCATTTGATTTTAATAAGTTACTTTTCGCTCGGACGTTGCAGGTGCTCTGCAAGTACTTTCGTAAACCTTGCAGCTTCACCACCAGTACAAGCGCGATGATCAAACGTTACGGATAGCGGCATTGCTTTCACCGAAATTGCTTGACCATTTCTTATCACAACTCGGTCGAGTATTCGGCCCGCGCCGACAATAGCGACTTGTGGCGGTGTGACGACAGGTGTTGCGTAAATACCGGCAATCGCGCCGAAGTTGGAAAGCGTAATCGTCGCGTGCTGCAATTGCTCACGACCGATTTTTCTCTCTCTGATCCCTTCAACGGTTTGATCGAGCCAACGACGAACATCTTGTGGCTCGTATTCATCTGCGTGGCGCAAAACTGGTACGTACAATCCATGACGGCTATCTACTGCAATTCCTACATTGACCGTTGTGTGTACACAGCGTGTCATGGTTTCGGCATCAAACCAAGCGTTTAAAGCAGGCTCTTCTTTACACGCATGAACAATCGCTTGAACAAGGCGGATACTGATATCTTCGTTTGGCAGCCAATCTTCCAACAACGCTTCTTCCGTAATGGTTACGGCGGCAACATGTTCGTGCGATTCGGTCATAGACGACACCATGGTACGTCGAGCGCCTTTCAAAACTTCGGTGCCTGGACGCTGTTTTCCGGCTTCGTCGTAAATATCGGCATCAACGATAAGTCCGTTCGGGCCACTACCTGACACGAGGTTAAGATCTACCCCAAGTTTTTGTGCCAACAAGCGAGCCGAAGGCAGGGCGGTAACGAGGTTACTTTCTGTCGTGTTGTGGTTGCCACCAATCCAGAAATCATCAACGTTAACATGATGCGCTTGGTGAGAAACGCTACCGACGACGGTTGCGGCGTCAGCAGTGGCTTTTTTCTCTTCCGTTACTTCTATCCCGGCACCTGTTTCATCAATCTCTAGCAGTAATGTTCCAATATTGACGATTTCACCTTCCTCACCATGACGGCTGACCACACGGCCCGAATAGGGGGCAGGGACGTCTACCGTCGCTTTTGCTGTCTCTACGGTTAAGATCACTTGATCTAATTTAACCATGTCTCCGACATTAACGTGCCATTTGACAATTTCTGACTCAGCGAGACCTTCACCGAGATCGGGTAAATTAAACGTTTTCATTTCCAATCCTCCACGAGTTCGCGCGCTGCGGTCACAATGTCTTCTTTCTGAACCATGAAATAATCTTCGTTACGGTAATAAGGCATAATGGTGTCCATTCCAGTTACTCGTTTAGGTGGGGCTTTAAGTAAGCACATGGCGTGTTCAGCTGTTCGAGCTAATAGCTCAGATCCCACACCACAAGTTTTACTCGCTTCATGAACAACGAGTAAACGTCCAGTTTTTTCTAGTGAGCTGAAAATCGTCGCGGTATCAATTGGCTTAATACTCGCCAAATCAATCACCTCGACTTCAATTCCCTGACTAGACAAGGTTTGCGCGGCCTGAAGTGACTCTACGACGCATGCGCCCCAAGTAACGAGCGTGATATCTCGCCCCTTGCGTAAGGTGAAGCAGGTGTCGAGTGGGAGTGCTTCGCCGTTATCAACGACTTCAGATTTAACGGTGCGATATATGCGCTTCGGTTCGAAGAACATGACGGGATCATTGCTTCTAATTGCAGCGAGAAGTAAGCCGTATGCGCGTTGTGGAGAAGAAGGAATCACCACTTTAAATCCAGCAGTGTGAGCAAATAACGCTTCCACGCTTTCTGAGTGGTGTTCCGGAGCGTGGATACCGCCGCCAAATGGCGCACGGAAAACCGCGGGACAAGTGAGCCGACCGCGAGTTCTGTTACGCATTCGAGCCGCGTGGCACATTAAGTGCTCCATCGCAGGAAAAACGAAACCTTGAAACTGAAATTCGGCGACAGGTCGTAATCCTTGCGTTGCCATACCGACCGCAACCCCGCCGATTAAGGCTTCAGCGAGTGGCGTATCGATGACTCGTTTAAGACCAAACTCTTGCTTGAGTCCAACAGTGGCACGAAATACACCACCATTATCGCCCACGTCTTCACCTAATACGACAACATTGGGGTCTTGTTGCATTTCGTGGTGCAGGGCAAGGTTTACTGCTTCAACCAACGTTAGCTCAGCCATGTCTGCCTCCCTGCATTCTCATTGCCTTGTTGATGAGTTCATCTCTTTGTGCATGAAGCTCTTGAGGTAGCGATTCATACAAATAATCGAAACCGGTTTCTGGTGCTTGTGGCGGTAAGCTCAGATAGCGTTCAACAGCTAACTCTACTTGCTCTTTACAGTAATCTAGCCATTGCTGTTCTTGTTCGTCGCTCCAAGCGCCTTGATTAAGGAGATACGTTTTAAGACGTGCGATAGGTTCGTATTGCCATGCGGTTTGAACATCATCTTCTTTACGATAACGAGTCGCATCATCGGCCGTAGTGTGGTCACTCAGTCGGTAACTCACCGCTTCGATGAGTGTTGCGCCTTTCCCTTTTCTTGCTCTCTCAAGGGCGGTTTTAGTTGCATCATAAACGGCGACGACATCGTTACCATCGACAGTAATACCCGGTATACCTGCACCTTGCGCTTTTTCTGATAAGAAATCGGCGGCACATTGGAGACTACGCGGCACTGAAATTGCCCACTGGTTATTGTTTACGACGAAAACAAGTGGAATATTCCAAGTACCTGCGCAGTTTATTGACTCAAGAAAGTCCCCTTTGGATGTACCACCATCGCCGCACATCACTAGCGCAGCTTCATGGTTACCTTGAATTTTTAGCGCGGAAGCCACCCCGACAGCATGCGTACATTGCGTCGCTATGGGTACACAGTAGGGAAGGTCTCGGCTAGGAACCGGACTGCCTTCAGGAGCAAAATCACTCCCGCGCTCATCGCCACCCCAGTATTGAAGGTTCTTTTCCATGCCAATGCCACGACACCACATCGCAGGCATATCGCGGTAGTAAGGGACAAACACATCATCGGCTTTAAGTGCTCTGCCGACCGCAATGCCTATGGCTTCCGCGCCTAAGTGTGAGGGATAGGTCCCTAGCTTACCGGTGCGTTGCAAGGCAACTGCTTTGTTGTCGTAAGTGCGAGTTAATACCATATCTCGGTAAAACCCGACCAATGTTTCAGTGTCAGCCCAGTTGGGTAGTTGGCCGACTAGGTCCCCACGATGGTCGATAAACCGATGCATGGGTAATGCCTGAACGTTCATCTCAAGCTCCTTTTGACGCTGCGGGTCTTTTGGACTGCAGCTGTTCATACAAAACCAGAGTTTGTATGGGTACTCAAACTCTGATATCAGCGCAAAGGCCATACCTAAGGTTGCGTGTGCTTTCGATAGCGGTAGGCATCTGTTCGTCCCTTAAACTATTTGTCGATAACATCGCTGCGACTATTTCACCGCAAGATACAGAGAAAGGCTTTTCTGTATCTAACCCTCTAACTAAATCGTGGTATAGCCAGATACAATAAGTGTAAACAAATTGTTAAATTGTGCTTCATTTTGACTTTCGCTCAGTAGTAAAGTTTTGCTTACACCCTGATTTTGCAGAGTAATATGCTGCTATTTTGTTGGTGGTATTTTTAAACTCGAATTTAATTACTGGTTAATGAAACATATTTGCAACAAAATTTGGCTGTAAAATTTGACAAAGTGAGTCATTATTAATGAATCAACTCAAACAGTTGCTATATGATGAATTGCAAATTTTTGTTGTGCTCGAAGCCTCGACCTTATGAGAATGCATAACTTCTTCCCAACTGAGTGGAATCAAGGTAGGGTGACGGCATTACAAATGTATACCCTCGGCAGTCCTTGAGCTTATCCAAAGTAGGTGGTGCTCAAGCGGAAGTGATTATGGAGAAGTTATGTACCACGCTCATGTTTATTTTCCCCTAAGAGAACAAGATAAAGCGCAAGCCTTGAACGAGATCATCCGTCAAGAGCGTCAAGATGTGCTGCGTGTGTTTCCATTAGTTGGAAGGTTAGTTGGCCCACACAAGATGCCGATGTTTGAAATTCACCTAGAATCACTGAGTGAAGAGTTCTTGGCGTGGCTTGATACGATTCGAGGCGATTTTTCTGTGCTTATTCACCCAGTAAGCGAAGAAGAGTTGCTCGATCACACAGAACGCGCGATTTGGTTGGGCAGAGAGATTGGTGTATTTGAAGAAAAGTTAGAGAAATAGTTGCTCTTCTCGCCCATGCATGACCGCTTTGAATCCTTCTCTTCTCATTGCGGTCGCAGCTTCTGCTTAACGCCTCATCTTCATTGATGGGTGCGGAATCCCTCTCTTACGCTTTGCTGTAGTTATTTTTGTGCTAAACCTAAAAGTAGGCTTTCGAACTTCACGCACAAAGCGTGAAAATGTTGCTGTTTAGCATGCCATTAAATGAATTTTGGTGGTAATAAAATAATAAGTCTTTGATAAATCAAATAGGTATAGCAGGGAAGTGCAGTTTACGACCCCAACGCCATTGGCAGTGGCGCCGATAATTTCTGAGGGGGAAGGGTATGTTTTCAATACTCTTGGTTATACTTGCACTCTATATATTTTGGCTGTTGTTTCGCAACGGGCCTGAGTTTGCCGAGCGTACCGCCCAAAAAAAACGTGACTGGGTAGGGCCTACCGCCAACAAAGAAGAATGGCGAGGATTTTGTAGGGATGTATTTCAGCCGTTCAGTTCTCAAACGACTTTCTACGCTATTGCTTATTTTGCCAATTACGTAGCAGCAGCGAACGCAATATCTTGGTCAACGATATACGAAGGCGATTATCCGGTCATCATAAGCCGATTTGGTAGCTACTTCATTTTAAGCACGCATGATGCACTGGTCGTAGCTGGGTTTATTGCGCTTGCTTTCTTTATCATTAATTGGCAACTTGCCATGCGCTGCTCCGGTATTCTTAGCCAGTATCTAGTGCGGATTCTTATTATTAATCAAAAGCGCTTTGTCGCGATTAGCTTGGTGTTTTGCAGCTACTTTTCGTACCTACTGACGCTTGGTATATTCTGGCTGTTCCATGATGGGTATTCAATCTGGCATGGATTAATGCTTAGCCCTGTGTTCCTGCTGTTAGCTTTATTGGTAGCGGTTGTTGTGCCATCTGCAAAAAGAGAAAATAGTGTACCTAAGTAATCCCGAGATGGTTTGTTCAGCGGGAATAGTTTGGCTTGTAGACTAGGTAGTGATGTAAAGGACTAGCCAGTCTAAATCACGAAGCGGCAACAAAGTATACGAGCCGAGATCTTTACTTCATCAGGTATTTGGATGGCTTTGGGGCGTTTACTTAAGCAAGGTAGGCTGCACTTTTAACTCGATCAGATTATCACGTTCTGGTTTAGCCTTATCGAATGACAAAATAAAGCTGCAATTCGATAACCCTAGACAAGATGATATGTCTTCGTAAAAGGGTGAAGTGTTCGTACTGGGAACTTAGAATTAAAAAACGCGGCCAAAGAATAGCCGCGTTTATTAGAATAAGAGATTTAACTTTCTGTCACAGGTTCAGAGGCTTGTTCAGCGCTTGAATCCACAGCTTTTACAAGTAGTAGACCAACACCTCCAACGATGGCACCACATAGAATAAACACTAAGCGCCCCCATACTGGGTTAGGTAGCAGAGCCATAAACATGACACCTATACCTGCGACCGCGATAAGTTTACCCAGCATTTGACGTTGCTTGTTATCGAGTTTTTTCTGTGCCACTGATTCCGCTACAAGAGGCGTTGATAGGTTTTCAAAGAACTTATCGACATCTGCTTGACGTTTGTCAGTTAGAGGCTTGTAGAATAGAGTCGACAACATGAAGAAGCCACCAGTTAGCGTCATGTGTCCGATTAGACCTATTGCTACTTTCACATCAGACCATTCTCGGCTAGTCAACTCCTCAAGGCCAAACGCCGATGACACCATATCAGCTGTGATAACAAACCCAACAAGGTAGGAAACGATGCCACCCACGACTAGAGTTCCCCAACCGGCCCAGTCTGGAGTTTTCTTGATAAAGAAGCCTAAAAACGCTGGAATTGTCATTGGGAACCCGATGAGCGCACCAACGTACATCATAGTGTCGAATAGACTCAGACCTTTTAGAGAGTTTATAAACTGCGCGATTAGAATAATTGCAACGCCAAATACCGCCGATGTTGCTTTAGAAACAGCGACTAGCTCTTTCTCTGATGCTTGGCCCTTACGAACGATCGGTTCATAAAAGTTCTTTACGAAAATACCTGAATTGCGGTTAAGACCAGAGTCCATAGAGGACATCGTAGCAGCAAACATTGCAGCGACCAGAAGTCCAACCATACCTGCTGGCATGTACTCTTGAACGAAGTATAGGTACGCGAAGTCGCCTGCTTTGTTACCAGCATCTGGATAAGCTGCCGCTAAATCAACACCTTGGCCTGCAATATACCAAGAAGGCATGAACCAAATGAAAACTCCACCCAGCATCAATACACATGCTAGCAAAGCTGCTTTTTTTGCATTTTTAGAGTCTTTTGCAGCTAGGTAACGGTAAGAGTTCAACATATTGTTTGTAATAGAGAACTGCTTAACAAAGATAAAGAACGCCCAAATACTAAAGATGCTTAAGTAGTTCAGGTTGTTACCTGCAACAAAGCTGCCACTTTCTGCGACTGGGAAGTTAGAGATAATTTCAGTAACGCCACCACCTTGAACAATAGCAACGGCTGCACATGTGATCGTTACCGCCATGATGATGACCATTTGCATGAAATCGGAGGCGATAACCGCCCAAGAGCCGCCAGTTACCGACATCGCAAGTACAACTAAACCGGTAATCCAGATGGTTGCTGTCATATCAAAACCAAAAATACCTGAAGCTATAATAGCAAGGGCGTTAAGCCATACACCTGCAGAGACAACACTGTTTGGCATCGAAGACCAAGTAAATACTTGTTCGTTTGTTGTACCAAAACGCATACGAATGGCTTCTATGACAGTTACGACGCGTAACTGACGAAACTTCGGTGCAAAGTAAGCGAAGTTCATGAAGTAACCAAACGCGTTTGCAAGGAAAATAATGGCGACAGCAAAACCATCATTGTAGGCTTTACCAGCGGCGCCAGTAAATGTCCAAGCAGAGAATTGAGTCATAAACGCCGTTGCTCCAACCATCCACCAAAGCATGTTGCCGCCACCTCGGAAGTAGTCGCTTGTAGTACTAGTAAAAGTTCTGAACATCCAACCTATTGCGATTAAGAATAGAAAATAGATGCCCACAATGAGAGTATTGAGTTCCATCTTTAGACCTTTGAAGTAGTTTATTGTCCTAAGTAATAGTAACGTTTGCCTCTCTTATTTGTAGTACAATAACTCAAAATCGTGACCAGTAAGGCGTAATAAACCCTTTAATTAATCATACAAGTGATCGGTGTCAGATATTGCTTTTCTCTGAAGCTGCTAAAAGTGTCGAGTTTAGGCATGGGTTCTATGAATATACTTATAAAGAATCTTAAGTCCTCTAATAAGAATGGACGCGGATTTATGCATATCTGGCAGAGGGATATAACATCGATTGATGTAGGATTGTTAAAAAAAAACCATGCAAGCCTGTACTGCATGGGCCAAACGGTACTAGTACCGCGAGCTGTCGGCTGAAGTTCGCAACAGCGGATTTACATGATTACTAACCACTGCAGATGACGTTCGAGGGGACATCACCTGAATTCGGTTGTTTATGTAACGCTGCTAGATCTTCGACAATCATTGCGCACATGCAATGCTAAGCTCTCTAAAATGTAGTTATGATATGGAGCAACTAATCAGTTTACACTCGCTCTGATGTTGGCAAGTGACAATGGCTATTCGCTGCATTTTGCTAACGCTGCCCCCATTAATGATATTGTATTATTAATTAAGGTAAATGCTGATGATACCAAATTGTGACAGAGAACATGTTTAGCAAATAGGCCTGTGATCTGGATGATTACAGGCTAAGCCGGTAAAGGGGCCCGACTGTCGCTTTTGTCTGAGGTGCGATACGGGTTTGTTGAACTAATAGTAACTCTGCAGTTGCAATTGCATCTGCAAGTGCATTATGGCCGTTGTAAGCGGGTAACCCGTAACGTTCCCTTGTCGCTGCTAGAGTCACATCTGATTCATCGGAAGCATTGATAGCTCTTTGTAACCTTTTTTCTATTCGCAAGGTGTCTATCCAAATGAGCGGCAACTCTTTTATGTTGAAAACTCGCTGTAAATATTGATTAATAAAGCTAGTTTCGACTATACATCCGTGCGCAACAATAACTTTGTTTTCTGCTGCTTTAAAGAATGTCCGCATTGCTTCATGAATAGAGATTCCATCAGTCAGCATTTGTTGGGTAATATGGTTAACAACTATGGTTTCGGGCTTAATTTTTGAGTCGCTATGTACATAAAGGTGTTGACTTGTTGCTAAGTCAATATGGCCTTGTCGAATCTCTACCCAGCCCATGGAAAGAATGACTTCTTCCTCACTGTCTAAGCCAGTTGTTTCAAGATCTAGAACGATGAACTCAGTGTCAAAAGCTCGTTGATTTACGTCCAGATTTGGCGAGCGAAGCAGCTTTTTAAGATAAAGAGGGATGTGCTTCTTTTTACAATGCTTTTGTCTCTGACGATTTTTTCGTGTCAATGGATGAAAGTACTCAAGTAAGCGCTTCATTATCGGCTCCCAAAACGGAGTTTGGCGACTTCTTGTAGATCTGCAATGATGCGGAACGCGTCTTTTAAATGTTGACGTTCAAAACTACCGAACGTATTGGGGTCAATGTGGTTATTTGGCTCATCTCCACTTTTTAGTGCTTCTAATTGATGGGCAAATCGAAACGACAAGATGAATTGATATGCGTTGATTATATTTTTGTACGCGTCATGGCTGAGCAGTCCTTTTTCGTTAGCTGCTTTAAAACGCTCATCAGTTGCAGTGAGGTCACATTCAACTGCCAGACCATAAATCCTTGCAAGATCAATGATTAGATTAATCGCGTATTTTTTTACGTCGAGCGTTTTCTTGTTCTCTCCCGATTTTTGTAATACTAGGCTATTGAATATTCCTAGCGGTGGGTTTGTTTTCACCGCATCGTTAACTAACATCGTAAGGAATTCTCTATTAGCGTTGATGTTAGAGTGAAGCTCATCGCGGAGTATCTGTTCAAAGTCTTTGTTTCCATAAACGGTTCGGATTTCTAAAAAGACACTGATATTGAGGAGGCGCTCGTATTCAGGATTTGCCACCCATTTCTTATAGTACTTTTTCCAAACAGAGAGAGGCTGGCACCATTTAGGGGTCGCTGCCATAAACTTCCCTGGACACAATGGATAGTTACATTTATTCAGGCCATTACTTACTATCATTGCTAAATGTTTGAAGTAGATACGGTCGTTATCTGTTGCCGAATCATCTAATACGATGGCGCTATCTTGATCTGACAGCATATGTACTTCTTGGCGAGCATGAGAGCCTGCCACAATCCAAGAGAAGTCACAGGGAGGTGTTCCCAACTTATCAATAGCTATTTGTATTAACCTACGAGTGTACGCATCCATAATCATGGTCATCACTTTACCAATGATTTCTGGTGAAACCCGTCCTTCGACTAATGCTTCAAAAATAGCTTGGCGCTCAGACGTAAAACTAGACAACGCTTTGACACTGCCAGCATATTTGATCTTTTCAATTAAAAATATTGCTTGGACTCGATGGTTTTGAACCAAGTGCGTTGTTGTCAAAACGCCAACGACGTTATTGTCTCTGACTAGGGGTAAATTTCTTATGTTGTGCTGCATCATAATGGAGGCTGCGTGCAGAACTAAATCGTCAGGATGAATTGTTTTAGGATCAGGCGACATGACTTCGACGACTGGTGTTGAGATGCTTAATCCTTTGGCGATGACTCGCTTTGTCATATCTCGGTCGGTAATCAGTCCAACTATTTTATTATCACGATAAACGACAGCGCAGGGAGAGCACTTATCGATCATCTCGTTGGCGACTGACTGAATGGATTGCTCAGCGGTTACAATTGCAACTCGACCACTAGCAACTTCCTCTACACGCCGAATAAACAACCCTTTTTCTTTGTTAGACCACACGACATCTAATGCTGACTTTAGCCGTACCTGAGCTTGTGATGCAAAATGTTCAGCACATTCAGGATGAGAAGTGCACAACTTTTTTAGCGCAGCATTTGGAATTACATAAACTAATGAATTTTCGATTGCAATTGCTTTGTATTCTTTTCCGCTTTCGACTTCGTTACCAAGAAAAGTGAAGCCAAACAAATCTTCCGGACCAAGTTTAGCTCTCAATATGCCATCAGATTTACGCTGTTCGATAGAGCCAGTTCTAATAATATAAAGTGACTTTTCGTTCTTAGAAGAATACTGATCAACAACATCCCCCTTGCTTAAATAAGTGATCTTAACAGATGAAGCAAGCTCGCGAAGTGCACCTTTAGGTACCTTGTCAAACGGATCAATCTGGCTGATAAACTGTATGATATTTGGCAGTAGCGAGTCGGTCATAACACAACATTCTCAAAATATATTTGTATTACTATATATCAAAATATTGATGGTGTGCCATAAAGAATTGGAGGAAACGAAATTAAAAAAGCACGCGAGATGCGTGCTTTTGCCTAGTTATTAGATCGCCCAAGCCCAAGCTTAACTGGCTTCGGGTAAGCGATGTTTTGACTCCAACAAGTGGTTAGCCGAAGCTTGACGTGCTTTTTCAGCATTGCCTGCCATTATTGCTTCATAAATCTCACGATGTTCTTCGATGCACGTATTGCCTTCCTCAGATGAGTGAGCAATAAAGTTAATGAACATTGTAGTCAGAACATGCCCAAACGGTAAGAAAAAGTCGTTTCCGGTTGAGTTAAAAATAATGCTATGGAAACGAATATCTACATCCATCCAGCGCGCTTTGTCCAGTTCGTCTGCTTTAGCGACTTCCAACATATCTTGGAATGCTTCTGATAGCTGAATTCGCTGTTCCGCAGTGGCATTTTTCGCTGCGAGTGCACAAGCTTCAGGCTCTATCGCGCGTCGTAACCCCAAAAATTGATGACAGAACTGATCTATCTCTGTTAGACCGTCCATCCATTCAATTAATTGTGGGTCTAAAAAGTTCCAGTACGCTCGGTTGATGACTCGAGTACCAACTTTTGGACGTGACTCGAGTAAACCTTTTGATGTTAAAAGTTTTACGGCTTCACGCAAAGCTGTGCGACTGATACCAAACTGTTCACACAGGGACATTTCTCCTGGAAGAATGGACCCTTGAGGGATCTTGCCTGACAAAATGCTACGAGCAATTTCGCGAGCTACTTGTACATGTAAGCTGCGCTTGGAACCGGAGATAGAATGAAATTCACCAGACATAAAATCACTTATCGTTAAAATTGTATTATTTAAGCTTGGACTATATCATCCAAAGTGTAGCTCACCAAGAAGATGTTTACGTAATAACAGCTGTCTTCACAAATCCATTTTGAATCTCCGACTGCTTTATGAAGCCTTCATGATTATGATACTTAGCGTATAACAGATGAGGCCACCGATTCTTACATCATTCCTTATTTATTTGTTAGCTCAATATGTTAGTTAACTCTAGTCGCGCCTACTTATTGTACTCACTGATTTTCAATACACAGCACACAATTTGAATAGAAGATCAGGTTTCTTGTTAAATAAAGTGATATTGTATTATTATATACTAAAGATCGGTGTGCATGATGTTACTACTCGACCATTCAATATTGAGTTTGGCCAATATACCTCGCGAGTAAAAATCATATTCATAAGATCGTTAGATTTTAGACGCTAAATAACAGTGCTTTACATTTACACAGAAAGTCTCCGCCTTCAAAGCGTGTTTCATTTGGCCTTTTCTAATTATTAGCTAAACAAGTCGTTTAGGCTGCTGGCAATGAGGAATATAGATGGCAGAGTTTTCACTTCTCGGGAATTCAAATCACAAGATACATGTACAAGTAGCAAGACAGATTTCTCGCAAAATATTGTCAGGAGAATTAAGTCAAAATGAGAAGCTCCCGAGTGAAATAGAACTGTGTAAGTTGTTTGGTGTTAGTCGGACAGCACTACGAGAGTCGACGAAGTTGCTGTCTGCTAAAGGCTTAATTATCTCTAAACCAAAAGTTGGAACTACGGTACTACCAAGAAACTATTGGCATTTTCTTGATCCTCAACTCTTAGAGTGGATCCAAGATTTAGAAGATACTAAGCCGTTTCTATCTCAGTTTTTAGGATTGCGTAAAGCCATAGAACCAGAGGCGTGTGCGCTGGCAGCCCAAAATGCCAATGCTGAGCAAAGAAAGCTGTTGTCAATTGTATTTCAAAGAATGACGATGGCAGCACGATGTCACGATTATGATGAGTGGATTGCTAACGATCATTTGTTTCATCAAACGATATTCCTTTGTACCGATAATCAGTTCTACGTTCCCTTCAGCAATATACTTTCGACCATATTTAAGGTGTTTATTGACAAGTCAGTTGAAGGAGGGAGGTTCTGCCTTAATGAGCACCGTGCAATTTATGATGCAATTATGGCCGGAAACTCATTTCAAGCTCGTTTAGCCTCTCAAACGCTGTTAAATGATGAGAATCAGAGGCTTTCCGACGCCGTGAATAGTTAAGAGCTTGCGTACACCTTTATTGACTAAAAAGATTTTTCTGTCGTTTCTTTTTGTCATGAACTTTGCCTAATGACCGAGCTCTTTAGTTTAAACGTTTAACCTCATTACAAAGGTTTACTAATGTTTTCCCAACCATATATAAAGAAAAATTTATCTCTTGCTTGGCCGCTCGCTCTTAATGCTTTGTTGATGCAATCAATGCTTATGATTGATACGCTGCTTGTTACTCCATTAGGTGAAGTTTCACTTGCTGCTATGGGGATTGCTACAACAATAGTTTCTTTCGTTTTAGGTATCCAAATGGCTCTAGCAAATGGGTCTCAATTGGTACTTAGCCGTGCCGTAGGCTCTGGTCATTATCTATCGTTAAATAAAGGTTTCTGGGCAGCTTTAGTTATCAACGTTCTAGTCGCATCCTTATTCTGGCTGTTGATTACTGTCTTTGATGAAGCGTTAATCAGTAAGTTGACGGATAACGTTGATCTCTATGCGGAGACAAAATGCTACCTTGCAATTGCTAAGTTCATCGTCATATTCAATGCCATTACTCAGGTTATGATTGCGGTGTTCAATGCGCTTGGACGGACCAAAGTTCCATTTAAAGGCTATTTGATTGAATTGCCAGTCAACGTGGCGATGTCTTATGTTCTGATTCACGGCCTGACTAATTTTGAAGGTATTGGCGTTCAAGGCGCCGCGGCGGGTAGTTTGGTTGCTATTAGTATTCGGCTGTTATATTTAACCATGTGCATTAAGCTTGATGATTCTATCATCTTGTCTATTAAGAAGCTTGATGCGTCATTGAAAAGCAATATACATAAGCATTTTAAAGAGATTTTCCCCGTCGCGGCGAACGTCACAATGTTACAAACTGGCGCAACGATATACATGTTGCTGTACTCGCAACTGACCTTAAATGCTTATGTCGCTATGACTATCGTGATGCCTTGGATCAAAGCGGGTACTCAGTTCATTACTGCTTGGGCGCATTCATCGGCAATCACGATTAGCCAAGCAATTGGATCAAGAAAAATGGATGAGCTGCGTAACAATGTCGATATTAGTATTGATATGGCCGTGATGATCTCGTTCGTTTCAGCATTTTTCTTTTTTGCACTTAGTTTCGTGCTTCCTGATTTGTATCCCGACTTAGACCCGAGTACTTACAAAGCGTTATCCGCGATTGCTCCACTTTACATACTGCTACCGATAGTACGTGGCTATAACACCGTTCATGGTCATATTTTGAGAGCGTTAGGTAAAACAACGGAGGTGTTTAAGATTAACTTTACCGGTCAGTGGGTAATCTCAATACCGTTATGTGCTTTGATGATTTTATACTTGGACCTTTCAGTGTTTTGGGTGTTTGCAATCATGCCGTTTGAAGAAATTGTTAAGGCATGGCCATTTAGGCATTTAGCACGTAAGTCTCTGAAAGATTTCGATATTAATAAGGCAGACAAGCTAATGTACGATTGATTCTATGACTATTGGATTAGGTCGAAAATATTCGTAGATGCTATGGACTAAAGAGGAGTATGTCTAGCTTATCATTTTGGGGTTTATCGAGTTTATAAATTGTGATCAATAGAGCACATCATAACTTCTTTCCTCGAATCATTCCGTTGCAAACCTTATTATATGTATGACAATATTACATATAATAAGGTTTGAATATGAAACTCAATCTACTCGTAGCCGCAATGGCTGTTACCTTACCAACTCTTGTTATCGCTTCTGATTTAAATAATGGCGTTGATTATCCAGTCCCTGCCGATAAATTTGATATGCGAAACTGGAAGATCACTATTCCTTCCGATATCAATGAAGACGGAAAAGTGGACGAAATCGAGGGTGTGGCGATGCTGAGTTATTCACACAAAGACTTCTTCTTCTTGAACGAAGAAGGCAACTTGGTGTTTGAAGTGCAGAATAAAGCGGTAACGACAAAAAACTCGAAGAATGCTCGCTCTGAACTACGTGAAATGCCTCGTGGCGCTGACTTTTCTATTCAAACCGATGATTTAGCAAACCATTGGGCTTTATCGAGCCACCCTCAGGCTGCTAAACACAGTCGCGTAGGTGGAACGTTGGAAGCGACCTTGAAAGTGAACCATGTTTCTGAACACGCCAAATTTCCAGAAAAAGGGCCTGCTCATTCTGTTGTTGTCGGTCAAATCCACGCGAAAAAAATTGATGCAAGAATAAAAGAGGGTAAAGGTTATGGACATGGAAATGAACCCATTAAAATCTTCTATAAAAAATTCCCAGAACACAAAATGGGCTCTGTATTTTGGAACTACGAGCGTAACCTAGCGAAGGAAGATCCAAATCGTATTGATATTGCATATCCAGTATGGGGAAATACTTGGGATAACCTTGAAGAACCAGGCCAAGCAGGTATCGCTCTTGGTGAAGAGTTCAGCTACAAGATAGAAGTTCAAGGAACTATGATGAACTTGACGTTTGAAACAGAACGCCACGAGACAGTGACTTATTCCATAGATCTCAGTAAGGGGATTGATAGTAAGGACTTTGAGCATGGCTACGCAGAAGACATGTTCTATTTTAAAGCAGGAGCTTATGGTCAATGTAGCGTCAGTGAGTCTCACCCTGTGTGGGGTACAGGATGTGCGGGCACCGGTGATTTTACAGTCGACAAGAAAAACGGTGACTATAACAGCGTGACATTTTCTAAGCTCAAGCTAAATCAAAATTGAAACTAATAGAAAACTAAGAGCTACTCGATTTCTACTTAAGCCTCATCGATTTGATGAGGCTATTGTTTTCAGTGGAATTCTTTAAAAGGTAAGAAACAAGATAGAGCAAGCAATCACTGGGACTGGCTTGAATTTAGAGTATTGTGTTGAATTTTGTTCTTCTGAAGAGGTAAAAAAATAAAGCCAGGCTCGAAAGCCTGGCCTAGTATCAAGTGCTACAAAATAACACTAGAGTTGCTTTGAATCGATGTTATCGAAATATGCTTTTGTTGAAGCACCACTTGTGTCCCCTACATAAATAGTCAGTTGTGATGGTGTATTCGTTGCGTCTAAGCCTGTTTCGGACTGACTTGGCGCATCAACCGTTTTTCCATTAATAGAAACGTTAATCTCATCACCATCCCAAGCTAGGGACATTGAGTTCCAAGCGTCAGTCGTAATAGTGCCTATTTCTACGTCATCTGATCCTGCTTCGGCTTCAACTTTACCACTGCCCGAAATTCTCAATTCGTAGTAACGAGCTGAGTTGTTTTTACCTGAGCCAACATTAATGTATGTAGTTTTTTCGTTGTCTGACGGAATGTAAACATCGAATGACACGCTACCGTTTGATGTTGCTCCGTTTGAAAACTCGCGCGTAACGTATGGTTTGTTGGTCGTATCTGTGTCGGATATTAGCAGAGAGTTAGCGCCGCTCTTTGATACGTCATCACTTACTACAGCCACGGACGTCAAGGTGGAGGAGTCATCAGCAACCGTATTGTATTCTTTCCAACTAGAGTTTGCTGAACTGATATTTGTTCCTACTGGGTATGAGTCAAAGTTTTCACTCACGTCTTCTGACGGTTTATCAGGATTAGAACTTCCGTCTGAAATGACAACCGCTTCGCTTGATGCACTGTTGTAAATTGTCGCGAGGTCTAAGCCTGGAATGTAGTTGTCAAAATCCTCTTCTAGAACCAACGCTTCAGAGCCCGAATCACTAGAGTAAATCTTCAAGTTGTCTGCATTTAATTCAAAGTTTGTAGTGTTGCCATTATCACCTAGTCTCAGTGATACATAGGTTACAGCGGTGCCATCAGCGACAGGTAACATTTCACCTATTTGTTTACCGTTAACCGAAAAAGAGAAGAAGTTTTCTATCCAACTGACTTCTATCGCGAGGTTTTCACCTAACTCAAACGTGTCGCCTGTTTCCGTCAAGTTTCCACTTGCATCGCGGTATTTGATTTTGCCGTTTTCAAATGCCACTTCGCCATGCAAGTTGGAATTCGAGGTTTTTGCTGCATAAAATGAGATGTAAGCATTGTCACCAGAACCGTCGGCTTCCTGTTCTGTTTCTTTGTGATGCTGGTAAGTTAGATCTACAGTTAGTCGGCCTGTTGAAATTTCTGAAACACTCGTTGAATCAGACAGCTTGATTCGTAACTCACCGGTGTCTTCTTCTGTTCCACCTTTATTGGTATCCAAAATTTGTACGACGTTGTTATCGCCAGCGTCATTATTTGCCGCTGCAACTGCATCTTTCACCGCATCGTTTTCTGATTCATCGTTACCGGTGAAGTTTCCGTCATTCGTTCCTGAGATGGTTAACATGCCGTTTGAAACTTCATAAGTCCCTGTTAACTCGGTAGGGTTACCTAGATCGCTCTCGTGATAAAGGTTGAATGTAAGCGTCTCTGTATCTTTATCTTCGGTATAAGTTGAAGTGTAGATTGTGTAAGTACCGAAGTTATCATCATCGTTATAATACTTTTGCGTACCGTCTTCAAAGACATAGACGTTTGGCAGGTCGTGCTCATCATCGGATTTCGCCACAGTGGCTGGTGTTGAAATATCCCACATACCTTGGCTCAACTCAGACTCAGTTTCTGTTGGTGGGGGAGCCGATGGTGCATCCCTTAAATCAGTGTTACATCCGGTTAACAAACCTGTGGAAATAGCAATTGCTGCTGCAATTTTTGTTACTTGCATGGTAGGTACTCACTTCTATGTGTCTTTATTTATGTAATATTGTTAGACAAATAATTTCTGTCATCTAGATGGTTTTATCAATAGAATGATCCGACTCACACTAGATACAATGATTGCTCACTGAAGTGATGAATAAGTCACACAAAATAGTTGAATATTAACATCAATAAGAGCTGAACCTTTATGAGGTTGACAGCTTTCTTTATAGAGGAACAGCAAAAACTAAAGGTGATTTAGGAAAGAAATTTGATTTTACATCAAGATTTTTGATTTTAAGCCATTGAAGTTATTGCTGTTTATATTTTTTTAATCTTCTTCTTTATCATATGAAACGAGTTAAAACATTTCTCTGTAAGTGATGTCTACAAAGGTCGTTTTAGAATCAGACATAGCTAACACTTTTGAATATATAATAATACAAATTGTCAGTTAAGGGGCACTTACATGATTAATATCACAGAACTCTCATGATGAATTAACTAGTATTTGTCATACATTAACTCAATAGTGTTGAATCAAATCCAGGGATTTAAGTGGTATCCCAAAAAATATATACAGAGAGATATAATCATGAAAGCAGTTACAACAATGTCCCTATTCGTTGCTTCCACATTAATGGCAGGAGCGGTTTCCGCAGCAACTTTAGACTATCACGCAGAATATAAGCATGAGAGTGAAACTTATGCCCAACGTATCAAAATTAGTGGTAGTTCTAAAATTAACGATCAGACCAAACTGAACTTTGGTGTTGAACAAAAATTCCATAGTTACGACAACTCGCATTTTTGGGATCAACTCGTTGCTGGTGATTCTGAGTTTGATTGGGGAGTTCGCTACCAAATAAATAAACAATGGTTTATCCAACCAGGGATGCCTATTACTTTTGGCGATGATGACGAAAAAACCACTTATAAACCACAAGTTCGTGTTGGTTACAAATCCTCTTTTGGCTTAAGTACCGCTTTACGTTACCGACACGAATTTCAAGTTTATTCAGATGGTGCAGGTAACAAAACACTAACGGATGGTACTTCGGTAAGCGTTGCTGGGAAAACAGTTGAACAAGGTAAGTGGACACTGACAGGCTCTTACGATATGCGTCAGTTTGATAACGAGTACCTTGATAACGTCAAGCTGAGCTATGAGATCAACTACAACAAAAACTATGACGAAGTTCGTTTATCTGATTGGAAAGATTCTGAGTGGGATGCTGGCTTAATTGTTGGTTACCAAATGGGAGATTTCCGTCCTTACTTTGAATTGTGGAATGTCAAAGGTAAGGATGGTTCAACCACGGATGACCGCCAATTGAGAACACGCCTTGGCCTTAAATACAGCTTTTAACCCGAGTGTTATTGCCTAATTGTTGTTACAGCAAAAGAGCTGTTAATTCATTTTTATATTGTAGGTGTTAGATTACATGAAGCATATTTTCTTCAAAAGCTTGTTAGCTTCTTCTATTTTACTTGCTGTGGGCTGTAATAGTACGGCGACCATGGTAGATCCATTTCCAAACAACCAAGAAACTGGTGCTGATATTCTGACTCCCGTTACGATAACGGCGAGTAGTCATGATGGTAATGTTCCAGAGCAGTTGTTTGACCAAGATATTATGACACGTTGGTCAGCAAATGGTGATGGTGAGTGGGCGATGTTGGATTACGGCTCGGTTTATGAGTTCGACGCAATTCAAGCCTCGTTCAGCAAAGGTAACGAACGCGTCAGCAAATTTGATGTTCAGTTTAGTACTGATGGTGAAAACTGGGTGACGGTTATTGAGGGTGCGCAAAGCTCTGGTCGCGCACTTGGCTTAGAGCGCTTCCAGTTTGAGCCTGCAGTAAAAGCACGCTATGTTCGTTACGTTGGCCACGGTAATAGCAAAAACCAATGGAACTCAGTTACTGAGTTAGCTGCAGTTAATTGCGGAATTAATGCCTGTCCGGCAAGTCACATCATTACTGATGACGTCGTTAACGCTGAAGCGGCTATGATTGCGCAAATGAAAGCGGAGCAAAAGGCACAAAAGGATTTACTCAAAAAGAATCGTAAAGGCGACTTTGGAGCACCAATCGTCCGTCCTTGTGAAACGACTGTGACGTGTGATCTTTCTAAAGCGATGCCTTACCCTACGTTACCGAAAGAGCCACTCGCTACAAATGCTCCGGGTGAAAACTTTGACTTAACACGTTGGAAACTGACGACACCTTTCGACCATGACAAAGATGGTCGTGCTGATGATATTGATGAGTGGGACTTGGCTAACGGCTTCCAACACTCTGATATATTCTACACAGCAGATGATGGCGGAATGGTATTCAAGAGCTATGTGAAAGGCGCTCGAACTTCTGAAAACACTAAATACGCGCGAACTGAGTTACGTACCATGCTTCGTGCTGGTGATAAGTCTTACAGCACAAAAGGTGTAAATCCTAATAACTGGGTATTCAGTTCTGCACCAGTTGAAGATCAAAAAGAAGCGGGTGGTGTAGACGGTACGCTTGAAGCGACTCTGAAGATTGACCACGCAACCACAACTGGTCAGTCGCATGAAGTTGGCCGCTTTATTATCGGCCAGATTCATGACAAAGATGATGAGCCAATTCGTCTTTATTATCGTAAGCTACCAGACCAACCAACAGGTACAGTTTACTTTGCTCACGAAAAAACCAAAACTGGAACAGAGGATTACTACAGCTTAGTGGGTGATATGACTGGTGAAATCGGTGACGATGGCATCGCGCTAGGTGAAAAATTCAGCTACATCATTGATGTGAAAGGCAACACAATGACAGTTACGGTAAAACGTGATGGTAAAGATGATGTTGTTCAAGTCGTAGATATGAGTGACAGTGGCTATGACGAAGGTGGCAGATATATGTACTTTAAAGCCGGTGTCTATAACCAGAATATGTACGGTAATCCAGATGATTACGCACAAGCTACTTTCTATAAATTAAAACAATCTTTTGGTAAGTACCAAGGCTAGTTCTATCACTTTTAGTTGATTGAAGTCCTTTGCCCTCAGCGTTGTAGCTGAGGGCTTTTGCTTTCTATAGAAGAATAAAACAGCTCAAATATGATTTTAATTGACATAGATAAATTAATTTAAAAATTTATTACCATAGATAGGTAATAATTATTGATTGGTTTTATCTTCTGACAATGTTTATTTTTAAGTGCGAATGTATATTAGAGTAGTTTAATTGGTTAAATTTAAAATAGCTCAGCGTTAGGGTAGATAAATATCTCATGAAACTATAGAAGCTGTTTTTAAGCTGCCTAAGTGGAGGTTGACTTATATATTTATCGTAGAAGGAAACACTATGCGTGAAGCGAGTTGAATTGTGATGTTCTAAAAGAAGAGGCCACGAGAAAATAAATTTCCCGTGGCGGCAGTATGAGCTTTGTTCGTTGCTTTAGAGCAAAGTAACAAGCCTATTGCTAAGAGATTGAAATGACTATTGATGAAGAGTGCTCAAAGCACTAAAGCTCACATCAAAGATTTCTCCTCGATATGCATTATCAGGTTTAAACTGAGGGTAAATTCCGGCTTTGAAGTAAAACGCAATATCAGGCGACGCCCATCTTTCAGTAAGAGTATAGGACTTGTTGCTAGCGGTGTCTGAGTATGCTTCTCCCCACTTCAGTGTGTGCGAGACCATATTACTGCCATCTGCATCGTAGGTGGCTAAAAACAGTCCTTCCTTATCGGCACGGATCGTATATTGCCAGTCTTCGTTTACCGCGTAGGTACCAAGCTTAACGCTGAATGCGTTGCAATCAGTACAGTCTTTGTTGTTATCAAGTTTGTAGTTATCGTTCAGAATAACTCGGACTGGCTTATTGTCACCTTCCCAAAGTAACTTCACGAGTGCTTGGCTGATTTTCCAACCATGTATCTGGCCTACCACGACTTTTGGTAATTGACCGTCGATTTTAGGGTATTCGTTAATTCTTAGTGTTGCGTTTAGCGTATGCGAAGTTGCACCGGTGCGACTATCTTCAATATACCAACTTGTCTCTTCATCGCTGGTGCTGCAATCCGGGGAGTTAGTACTGATGTAGAGCTCTCGCAATTCTGAACGGATGTAACTGGAGTTGGCCGTTGACGTGCCGTAACCCATATCGGCGCGGAAATGCATGCTACCGTCAATAACATTGAAGTATGATAAATCAATCTCGCGTTGGTAAACGCTCTCTTCGTTAGACAGAAGATCTTTACTTGAATTACAACGCTCAGGCTCTAATTCAGCCGCGCTGTCACCGCCAAAACCATACCAATCATTTTTGCTTGCAGGAATGGTTAATTTCCAATCGTCAATATTCCAAGCTATTGAATCAGTATGGTCAGTTTTGGTTAGTCCTAACTGCTTAAATTGTACCTTTGCTTCACCGTTTTCAAACTGGTTATAAACTCCGGCTTTAAAGTAGCTCAGGAGGTGCTGCCAGTAGGATACATCTACATTTACCTTTTGCTCATCGTTCACTTTAATGGTTAATGTGTTTTCTCCGATTTTTACTTCGAATCGCGTGAATGCGTTGAGATCGGCTTTTCCTAAATCATAACGATTGTATGATGTTGCATAACAATCTGATGCGCTAGAAGGTAGACTGCAATCTATGGCATTGTTCTTTACTACCGCCCAGTAATGACCAGTGATACTGTTTCGTTCTTGTTCCCAAACGATTCGTAACAAAGGGTGTGGGATAGCACCTATACCAGAAGTATCTGTGCCTTTGTTATGAATTTGCAGGAAAGTGACTTCATCGTGGTTTGCAGGGGAGCTAGCCATTGCAAGGTTAATCTCTGGTAATCGAACATCTGCATACAAAGTTCTAAAGACGCCTTGTTCTGAAATGTTAAAGTTTTCTCGCTCACGAACTTCTGAGCGCATTTTGTAGTTCGACATTTTAAAGACAAGGTAATTGGAATCATTTTCTGCGTAAAAGTGGTCACTCTTATAATCCGAGAATGCTCCATTTTTGACGTCACTGTTTTTGTTTCCCTCCTCCCCATTGGGATCTGATACTTGTAAATCTGAATTACTCAATATGTTTTGAAATTTTGCTATTGAGTATGGTGCTACATGCTCTTGGTGTGGAATATTTGGTTTATCATCTTGGCTTGTAGGGGAGGTATTTCCTCCACACCCTATTAATCCAAGCCCAGAGAAGCTTATTAGAAGCAATTTAGTTGATTTTATAAACACAGTAGTACGTCTCTTACACCATCCAATATTTGTAATACAATATCATTTTAGTGTTGTTGGGGAGTAGTTTAGTCATAAGTTAAATAGTAAAAGTGTTAATTAAATCTCAGAAGAGTTCTATATCTATAAGTGGTGTCTTTGATAAGGCGTAAGGTTAAGTTATGTTTGTTTTTCCTAAGAGTTATTAACGGTTTTACTATGATTAAACGCTAATTGATAAGCTCATGTAGAGTCATGTAAACAATCAAAAAAAGCCGAACATGACGTCCGGCTTTGAATTAGTTCCCGATTTTTACATTAATTTTTAGTGACTATCTAAAGATTAAATTTGTGCGAATGCGCCTTCCCAAGTGTAAGTCACACCGTCGAACTCAACGCGATGTGCCGCGTTTTGCTTGTCTTCGTCTAGGTTGCAGATAGCGAAGTGGTAAGCGTTGCCTGTGGTGGTTTGCAGACGAATCACGGTACCCACTTCGTTGTTGCCAACGACGGTTACTGACTCTACTAGACCACGAGCGCCAACCGATGCTTCGATAGACTCGTTGAAGTAACCGTGTGTCTCTAACACAGAAGCAAACACGTGGTTTTGACCAGATTGACGTAGGATCAGTGCTGGTTCGCTCTTCAAGTTGAAGTCTGGATCATTTGCGCCAGTGCGAGTGAAGAACACTTTGCCGCCGTTTGTTGCGCTTGTGATTAGCGAGTAGTAGCTGTTGTCGTGCAACCAGCTTACAAGCGAGCTGCCTTGAACTTGGCCTGAACCCACATTCCATAGATGCTCGTAACCGTTGTCTTCGCCCATTGGACGCAGTGTGCTTTCTACATCGTATTCAAAATCCGTACGGATGATTTGACCAGAGTAGTGCACCGGCAGGTCGTATTGGTGCTCTTGATCTGCTTCGATGCGGTAAACATCAATCACAAGCGGTTTTTCGAATTCTGGCAATTCAGCAAGAATGATGCTGCGCTGCATGTCTACACCGTTGTAGTAACCAGAAATACGACCGCTCATGCCTTGCAGCTTTTCATCATCAGCTTTGAAGAAGTGCTTAGAACCGAACTTGGTTTCTGCTAGCGCTGTGTCGAAGTTGTTTTGCGTTTTTTGGTCAACCGTAACTGTGTTGTGCGCGATTGTCTGCTTACAGTAAGACTTGTTCTCTGGGATGTAACGACCGCCAAATTTAGGCTCAACGTTTACCCAGCGACCAAAGCCGTAATCGTGCAGCACTTCATGACCGCGGTTAAACACACTCAGGTGCAGACCATCGTAGTGACCGTGGTCTAGCGCTGAGTGGTACTGGTGGTCGCTGCCGTGTTGACCAAACCAGATAAGCGCCATTGTGTCATCATCTTGTTCGTCACGGTGACGAAGAATGCTTACGCCGCCTTTTTCGCCTTCTGGGCCGTCAGTCACGAATAGGCTACCCCAGTTGAATGGCTTGATGTTGTCTGTTGCTGCAACTGCGTCAGACAATGTTTTACCTGAGATATGAACCCAAACGTCTTGCTGGTGGTCAGCCATGCCAAGTAGCGTTTCAGACTGCTCGTAACGGTGGAAACATACTGACGTAGCCATGATTACGCCTTCATCGTTGATCGAAATCGTCTTCGATGAATCGTTCAATGCTGGCAAAGTACCATCTGGGAATGCCGTCTTAAATACTGCGTAAGACGTGGTCTTGATGACCGAGTCGTTGAACTCGTAAATACCAAGCTCAGGCTGACGACGTTCAATCGCTTCTGCAAATAGGTAGATTGGACGCAGCGAGAAACGGTGGTAGTAAGGACCTTCCATGTAGTAGCCATCTGGCGAGAACAGTTGGTCTAGCTGAGCTAGGAAGCCGCCGCTCACTTTGTCCAGTTTCAAGCCGTAAAGCGCTTTGTCTACTGCATCTTGATCGTTGATTGCGTAACCACAGATACCTACTGCTGCTACTGCCCACAGACCGTGGTTGTGTACGATGTCGAAGTCGTGACCGTAAGTGACTACGAACAGCTCAATCATTTGTTTGAACAGGTCGTTTTCAATCAGTGTTTTTTGCTCTTCTTCCAATGTGTGGTAAATGCAGCTGTACGCACAAGACGCGTATAGCATCCACATGTTCTCGTTCAGAGTTTGGTGGAAGATCTTACCCGGAGGGTTAGAGTCACGGCTGGTGTTGCTCTCTAGCGTCGGGTAAACCTTCGCGTAAGCCGTTAGCATGTCCACGATGTAATCGCGGTACTTCTGCTCGCCAGTGATAAGGAATAGGCGACCCGCTAGATCAATGTGGATGTAGTTTTGTTTGTGGCGGTTATGCTCGTAACCGCCGCCTTCGCCGTGACCTGGAACTTCAATGCCCACCTCGGCCATGTAAGCGTCAGTTTGTTTGATGTCACGTGCTAGTGCATTTCCTAATAGGCTATCCGTGCCAAGTGCTTTGCTTAGTTCTGCCGCTTCTTCAAAGTTCATTAATAGCGGTTGGTAAGACTGGGTTTGGTAGCTCATTATTATTTCTCCTGCCCGAATGCGTTGCTTTTTAGTTCTGTTACTTCTAGAGAGTAGAAGCCATTCCAGCTGTAGGTTTTACCGTTCAATTCTACTTGGTGTGGGGTTTGGTCGTCAGCGCCTAGCACATTGCTGATCATCACAGTAACCAGTGATTTCTCAGTAGTGATTTCTACGATGCTGCCAACGGCGTTGTAACCCACGACGCGGATATCTTTCACCTGACCACGTGCATTCACCGACTGCTCAAACTCTTCGTTGAAGTAGCCGTGTGTTTCTAGCACAGAAGCAAATAGTGTCGATTCGCCCTTGCTGCGCAGAATGAATGCCGGTTCGCTACGTAGGTTAAAGCTTGGGTCATTGGCGCCAGTGCGAGTGAAGATCACTTCATTATCGCCGTTCTGTTTCGCGCTGCTGCTTGTGCCTAACCAAGTGTAGTAGGTGCTGTTTTGTAGCCAGCTAACCAGCGCCGTATCTTGCACTTTGCCGCTTGCTACTTTCCAAAGGTGTTGGTAACCGAAGTCATCGCCAAGCGTGCTTAGTTCACCAAAGCTTTGGTAATCAAAGTTAGTACGTACGATTTGACCATCGTATTGATGAGAGTAGTCGTACTGATGTTCGCCTTCACCTTCGATGCGGTAAAGGTCTATCAGTAGTGGTGCTTCAAGCTCATCTAGGTTAAGCATGAACACACTGCGTTGCATGTCTGTGTTCGGGTAATGGTCGTTCGCAAACGCGCTCATACCGTTGATTTCAGTGCCTTCTACTTTGAAGAAGTGAGGCAAACCGTGTACTGAATCAGCGCGGTCTACATCGAAACCATTCTGACATTGCTCATCAATCGTTACCGCGTTATGCGCGATAGTTTGACGTGCGTACGATTTGTTTTCGTCTAGGTAACGACCGCCGAATTTAGGCTCTACGTTTACCCAGCGACAGAAGCCGTATTCACGCAGTACTTCTTGACCACGGTTGAAGAAGGTAATGCCAAGCGTATCGAAGTTACCATGTCCCATGCCGTGTTGACCGTAGTTCATCACAAGCTGTGACACATCACCGGTTTTATCCTGCATACGGATAAAGCCTTGTGCACCGTTGTTACCAGTTGGACCTTCGTTAAGCTCCACACTCGGCCAGAAAGGCATGCCGATTTCACGGTCAGCGATGGCTTTATCGTAAGCTTGAGAAAGCTCAAGACCACATGGGTGCATCCAAACGGCATTTTGAATCTTCGCCATGCCTAGGATGTTGTCATCCATACCGTAGTGCTTGCTGTAAACGCTCACTGCAACTTGAACGCCCATGTCGGTAATGCTCATGGTACGAGATGCATCGTTTAGGGCAGGGAACTCACCGTTCGGGTAAGCCGTTGCTAGCATCGCTTGTACTGTGTTGCCAATCACTTTGTCTTTGTAGTTGTAGATATCTACTTCGGGCATGTGACGGTGCACTACTTCTGCAAATACACAAGTTGGACGAATCGCATAACGATGGTAGTACGGACCTTCCATGTAGTAACCAGAAGGGGCGAACAGTTGCGAGATTTGCGCAAGGAAGCCACCAGTATCATCACGGTCTTGACCGTATACCGACATCTCTAGATATTCAGGTTTTCCAATGGCTAGACCACAGATACCAACAGCCGCAACTGCCCAGATACCGTGGTTGTGAATACGGTCGAAATCGTGCGCGTATTTCACGGTGAACATGTCTAGCATTGGTTCGAAAATGCGCTCAACAACGGCTGTGCGCTCTTCTTCTGTCATGACTGATGCCACGCAAGAGTAAGCAAGGCTAGTAAACATTAACCAACAGTGCTCATTAAGGATCTGGTGGAAAAGACGACCTGTTGGGTTAGTGTTTTTCTGTACGTGGAAATCAAAAGTTAGGTACTTCTCTGCATAGATAGCGAGAAGATCTTTAACGAACTGCGCGTACTTTTCTTCTTGAGTGATCAAGAACAAACGACCCGCTAAGTTCATGTAGGTATAGTTTTGTTTGTGGCGGTTGTGCTCGTAGCCACCTGCTTCGCCGTGACCTGGTACGTCTAGAGGCAGACGCATGAAGGCTTCAAGTTCCTTGCGATTCGCTTCAATGGATTTGCCCATTAAGCTCGGCTTTCCGACTTCCTTTCTTAGTAGTTCGACTTCTGCTTCAGTCAACAAAATCGGTTGTGTAGTCATTTCTTTACCACCCTCAGATGAAGTGTGTTGTTTTCTTAAACTTTCTATAAAGTAATACAATATTAAGTTTTGGTGTAGTTTTTGTGGCAAAAAGGGAGAGTGAAATCACGCGAATTTAGCTAACTTATTGATTTGTATCGGTGTGGTAATCCTTGTTGTGGCTGATTTTTCGGCGTTATCAATCGTTAAGTGGAATGCTTTAACGAGTACCGTTTGATGAATATCACATATTTTTAGATATATTGTATGACAATTAAAATAGATCGGATATGCTCGTTACCAATTCGACAGCAGACCCTTTCGCTTCGCGTTTCACTTTTATCAATTCGACGCTTTTTAAGAGAACCTTTTAATAAAGCATGGTTAAGAATGAAGTGCCGTAGGGTTCGCTTTAATAGAGACTTTTTAGGAGTATGACGATGAATTCTTTCTTTGTATTAGATGAGAACCCGTGGGAAGAGCTAGGCGGCGGTATCAAACGTAAAATTGTTGCTTACACAGATGACCTAATGGCGGTTCACCTATGTTTCGACAAAGGCGCGATTGGTGCTCCACATACTCACGAAATCCATGATCAAATCGGCTACGTAGTACGTGGCAGCTTTGAAGCAGAAATCGAAGGCGAGAAGAAAGTACTTAAAGAAGGCGACGCATACTTTGCTCGTAAGCACATGATGCACGGTGCGGTTGCACTAGAGCAAGACAGCATTCTTCTAGACATCTTCAACCCAGCTCGTGAAGACTTCTTAAAATAATCTATAGCGCAACCTCAGTTGCTAAGGTGACAACATGAAATCATTAAACATCGCGGTCATTGGCGAATGTATGGTTGAGCTACAGAAAAAGGAAGGTCAGCTAAAGCAGTCATTCGGTGGTGATACGTTGAATACCGCACTGTATTTATCTCGTTTGACCAAAGCTCACGATATTAAAACCAGCTATGTAACAGCTCTGGGTAACGATCCTTTTAGCCAAGAAATGCTATCAGCATGGCAAGAAGAGGGCATCGATACTAGTCTGGTTCTTTCCGTTAAAGAAAAGCAACCAGGTATCTATTACATCGAAACCGATGAAACTGGCGAACGTTACTTCCACTACTGGCGTAACGAAGCGGCCGCTAAGTTCCTATTCGAGCAAAACGAGTCTCCGCTGTTAGTCGACAAACTTTACTCGTACGATGCGGTTTACTTGAGCGGTATTACATTAGCGATCCTTACTGAAGAAGGTAAGACGCAACTGTTTGGCTTCCTTGAGCGCTTCAAGGCACAAGGTGGTAAGGTTATTTTCGATAACAACTACCGTCCTAAATTGTGGGAAAGCCGCGAGAATGCTAGGTCTTGGTACCTTAAGATCCTTAAGCACACAGATATCGCATTGCTCACATTTGAAGATGAGCAAATGCTTTACGGTGATGAACACCTAGAACAGTGCATAGAGAGAACCTCTGCACTGGGCGTGGATGAAATCATCATCAAACGTGGTAGCAAAGATTGCTTGGTTGTGGCGAATGGCGAAGCGCAATACGTGGCGCCAAACAAAGTCGACAACGTGATTGATACAACAGCGGCTGGTGATTCTTTCAGTGCAGGCTTCTTGGCGAAGCGTTTGACTGGCGGCAATGCAGCGGAATCGGCTTACTCTGGTCACTGTATGGCTGGCGCGGTTATTCAGCACAAAGGTGCCATCATTCCACGTGAAGTGATGCCAGATCTTCCTTTGTAATTCTTTTGCGGAGCGTTGAGTAATCGGCGCTCCGCAGTGATTTATTGAACTCAAGTTAACGACGACGAGTACACTTTTATGACGACATTAAACGAACAATTAGCAAACCTAAAAGTAATTCCTGTTATTGCCATCAACAAAGCAGAAGATGCGATCCCTCTAGGTCGCACTTTGGTTGAAAACGGTATGCCTTGCGCTGAAATCACGTTCCGCACAGAGTGTGCTGCAGAAGCGATTCGTGCTATGCGCGCTGAGTTCCCAGAAATGCTGATCGGTGCAGGTACGATCCTAACTAACGAGCAAGTTGACCAAGCGATCGAAGCTGGTGTGGACTTTATCGTAAGCCCAGGCTTTAACCCTCGCACGGTTCAATACTGCCTAGACAAAGGTGTGGCTATCGTACCTGGCGTAAACAACCCAAGCCTAGTTGAGCAAGCGATGGAAATGGGTCTGCGTACACTTAAGTTCTTCCCTGCTGAGCCATCTGGCGGCGTTGGTATGCTTAAAGCACTAACGGCGGTTTACCCAGTGAAATTCATGCCAACAGGTGGCGTGAGCCTAGGTAACGTAGACGAGTACTTGTCTATCCCTTCAGTATTGGCATGTGGTGGTACTTGGATGGTGCCAACAAAACTTATCGATGAAGGTAAGTGGGATGAACTAGGTACACTGGTTCGCGACGCAGTAGCTCACGTAGCATAAGTGTCGTAACACCCCGATAAAACTAGCGAAAATAATGAAAAGCGAGCCTCAGGGTTCGCTTTTTTTGTGTTTGAAAGCTTGAAAAAGGCGAGAGTTAAAAATCGCATTCATATAAATCCTACTTTCTATCCAATTTTTTCGAAACATCTCATTACGTTTCCTTCAAAGAAATGCCGCGCATTTTTGATCTTCAGACAAAGCGCGAAGAAGAAAAATATTACATACTCTAATAAATTTCAATTAGATAATTTGTATTACAATATATTGAGGTGTTCTGAGTGGCAATTATCTCCTAGAAAGCCATTGGTCTAGGAAAGTAAGGGGTTTGACGTGTTTTTTTTCGTTGAATAACTTATGCTTTAGATCACAATTAAAGATTATTGTAGTACAAATGGCGTTGTGAGGAGAGTAGTCTAGACATTAGAAAATGATCAAACTTGAAAGGCTGAAAAAATGACTATTGATACTCTTGTTGTTCTTGCCTACTTCTTCTTCTTAGTTGCAATTGGTTGGATGTTCCGTAAGTTCACTACCTCAACCAGTGACTACTTCCGAGGGGGCGGTAAGATGTTATGGTGGATGGTAGGTGCTACCGCCTTCATGACGCAATTTTCAGCATGGACGTTTACAGGTGCTGCAGGACGCGCGTTCAACGACGGTTTCGTTGTTGTAATCCTATTCTTAGCCAACGCATTTGGCTACTTCATGAACTACCTCTATTTTGCTCCAAAGTTCCGCCAACTACGTGTAGTGACGGCGATTGAAGCAATTCGTCAACGTTTTGGTAAGACTTCAGAGCAGTTCTTCACTTGGGCTGGTATGCCAGACAGCTTGATCTCGGCCGGTATTTGGTTGAATGGTCTTGCGATTTTCGTGGCAGCGGTCTTCAACATTCCTATGGAAGCGACCATCATCGTTACGGGCTTAGTGCTAATGCTAATGGCGGTAACAGGCGGCTCTTGGGCGGTTGTTGCATCTGACTTTATGCAGATGCTGGTTATCATGGCAGTGACGATCACTTGTGCGGTGGCGGCATACTTCCATGGTGGCGGTATTGGCAACATCGTGTCGAACTTCCACGGCGACTTCATGCTGGGTAACAACCTGAACTACTTCAGTATCTTTATCCTTTGGGTTGTGTTCATCTTTGTTAAACAGTTCGGTGTCATGAACAACAGCATCAACGCTTACCGCTACTTATGTGCAAAAGACAGTGAAAACGCACGTAAAGCTGCAGGTCTTGCATGTGTGCTGATGATTGTTGGTCCTATCATCTGGTTCCTACCACCTTGGTACGTTGCGGCATTTATGCCTGATTTCGCAGAGCAATACGGCTCAGTAGGTGGTGATGCAGCATACCTAGCATTCGTACAAAACGTAATGCCAGCAGGTATGGTGGGTCTTCTGATGTCAGCAATGTTTGCGGCGACCATGTCTTCAATGGACTCTGGTCTTAACCGTAACGCGGGCATCTTTGTGATGAACTTCTACAGCCCGATTGTGCGTCCACAAGCGTCGCAAAAAGAACTGGTTATCGTGAGTAAAGCAACGACTATCGTGATGGGCTTCATCATCATTGGTATCGGTCTATTCATTAACTCACTACGTCACTTGAGCCTGTTCGATATCGTACTGAACGTCGGTGCATTAATTGGCTTCCCAATGCTGATTCCTGTACTACTTGGTATGTGGATTCGTAAGACGCCGGATTGGGCTGGTTGGGCAACACTGGTTGTTGGTGGCTTTGTTTCTTACATCTTCGGTATCTCTCTACAAGCACAAGATGTTGAGCACCTATTCGGACTAGAACAAGCTCTAACAGCACGTGAGTGGGCTGACCTTAAAGTTGGCTTGAGCTTAGCGGCGCACGTTGTCTTCACTGGTGGTTTCTTCTTACTAACAACACGCTTCTACAAAGGCTTGACGCCTGAGCGTGAAAAAGAAGTGGACCAATTGTTCGAGAACTGGAATACGCCACTTGTGGCTGACAGCGAAGAGCAGCAGAACCTAGATACAAAACAGCGCGGCATGCTTGGCAAGCTTATCAGCGTAGCGGGCTTCGGTATCCTAGCTATGGCTCTAATTCCAAATGAACCATCTGGTCGACTACTGTTTATCTTGTGTGGTGCGATTGTTCTCTCGGTGGGTGTTCTATTGGTGAACGCAGCACGAGGGCCTAAAAGCCCAAAGTTAGCTAACGCGAAAAGCTAACCAAAGTTAAAGACTCTCAATGAAAAATCCCGCGGTGTTAAAGCCGTGGGATTTTTTGATCACGCTGACTGAGAAAGCGTGGCGCATCGTTTGTTGTTATTCGTTGTATTGGGGAACTCCCAATAAGGTGCGACTATATTCGCATTAGAGTCGTCAGCCTAAAGCGAAAAAGCAATCTAACTTTCTTTGCACGCTGTGTTTACACTTTACACCCCAAACCTGATGCTTTGTCTATTTAAATAAATATGTGTGCCTTCTTAGCAAAGAAAAAGCATTAAATCAGACGTAGCTTTAATGAGGCGTACGCCAGAAATAGGAGAGAGGTTTTGAAGTGTTAGTGGAAAATATATAAGAGAATTGGAAGAGGCAGCCCTGCAAAACCTTAATGGAGTGGCTAGGGTATCAAGGAGTGATGAGCGTCAGGGGAAGAGGAAAAACAAAAAAAGCCCAGCTACATTAGTAGCTGGGCTTTTAGTCACAACTGAGTGTGACTAAGCTTCTAGCTCTGCAAAGTAGTCGAAGATGACTGGAACGTCATTTTGACCAAGGCCTTTATCAACTGCTGCTTGTAGACTCTTAGAAGTGCCCTCTGCAATCAGGGAAGTTGTACCAAGCTCTTCGCATAGAGCAAGGAAGTAACCGAGGTCTTTGTTTGCGTTTGCAACAGAGAAGCCTAGTTTTTCTTCGCCATCTACGGCGTAAAACTTACAGAATTGCATAAATGGTGAGTTTGATGGTCCTGCAGACATGATGTCGAATAATTGTTGACCATCAACACCAGCACGTTTAGCAACAGCAAATGCCTGAGACATGGTTGCTACGGTTGTCATACCCATAAAGTTATTCACAAGCTTAGTTACGTGACCAGAGCCTAGTGCGCCAAGGTGGAATACGTTTTCACCTTGATCGTCCAGCACTGGCTTAACCTTATTGAATGTTTCGACGTCGCCTGCGGCCATGATGTTCAGTAAACCATCTTTTGCGTGGGCAGGTGTACGACCTAGAGGCGCATCAATCATACCAGCCCCTTTCTTAGCAAGGTCAGCGCCAATCTTCTTCGTTGAAGCTGGAATAGATGTACCGAAGTCGATGAGTGTTTTACCTTCTGACATGCCAGCTAGAACACCAGTGTCTCCGTACACAACTTTTTCGACAACTTCAGATGTTGTTAGGCACAGCATCACGATATCACTTTTCTCTGCTAGCTCTTTACCTGAAGAAGCTTCAGAAGCGTTTCCACGAGCTAGTACTGCGTCAACAGCATCTTTATTGAGGTCCATTACAGCAACTTCGTAACCACGTTTCTGTAGGTTTTCAACCATGTTTCCGCCCATCAAGCCTAGGCCGATGAAACCAATGATAGGTTTAGTCATTTTAACTCCAAAAATAATATTGTATGATTATATTGCTTGTTGATAATCATAATGACTATTGTGGCTTTTGCAATTGAAAATTATGAGCATAGCGGGCTTGGGATGGATTTTTTCTAAAAGTGAGATGTAAGTAAGGTTTGTGAGGGTTTTATTCATCAGTGTATATAAGAAAAGCGGATTCATCACGCTTCCATTTTTATCGTGAACAAAGCCTTTAGGAGGCTTAAATAACGTAAAAAATAAAATTTATTGTAATACAAGTGGTTTTGTTCCAGCTACAGGAATACTGTCCATACCAAAAAATGGGTGAAACGTTACAAATGGGGTGAAAGGCGAGGTGGCATAAGGATAAGCCGCAGTACAAACATACTGCGGCCGTTATCAAATCAGTACTAAAGCGTACTTACTGATAGGTAAAAAGACTTATTGGTACTAAATGCCTAAAGCTTGACCACCACCAATTTGCAGTGTTTCTGCGGTAATGAATGATGCATCTTTACTTACCAGAAAAGAGATAGCAGAGGCGACTTCCTCTGGCTTGCCTAGGCGTCCAAGCATAATACTGTCTGCCCAAGAAGCAAATACTTCAGGCTTGGTTGCTTTGATTTGAGCATGGAATGGTGTATCGATAGTGCCAGGAGATACTGCATTGACTCGAATTCCAGCCGGAGCTAACTCTTTAGCTAAAGCGCGAGTTAATGTATGAACGGCGGCTTTTGATGTACCGTAAATACCTGCACCTGGACCACCTGCATTCCAAGCAGCGTTTGAAGTGAAGTTGATAATTGATGCATTATCAGACTTTCTTAGAAATGGAATCGCTGCGCGTGATACGAAGAATGCACTATCGAGGTTTAAAGCCATGACTTTACGGAAAAAATCAGTTTCCATACCTTCAATAGGACTACGACCACCAAGACCACCTGCGTTATTAACGACAACATCGATTTTGCCGTATTTTTCACCAATAGCATTGATGTTTTCATCGACGGCATGTTCATCTGTAACGTCAAAACCGTAGTATTCAGCCTCAATTCCTGCGTTATGTAGTTTGGAGACACACTCCGAACCTTTTTCATCTTCAATGCCGTTTAGAATGACCGTGTATCCATCCTGACCAAGACGCTTTGCTACTTGGAAGCCGATACCGCCAGTAGCACCAGAAATAAATGCAATTTTAGTAGACATAATGGTGTTCTCTCATGTTTGTAGAGTTGGAAAGGATTTTTATTTAACATAGAGTATTATTGTAATACAAGTAGTTTTAATAAACAGAGAAACACCAACAATGAGAAGTCGATCACGTACTTTCTTTAGATGCTGACTCATCCAGTGGCATATATCGACTTTTACGGTCGTGCATGATTTGTATCTAGTCAGGATAATCGGGATATATAAACAATTGAGCTTATAGCTGCGGGCTTAGCTCGTTGGGCCGAGGTTTGTTGCAAGTAGAAAGAAAGCCGATTAACCGTGGGTCTTTGTTGCCAAACTTATGATTTCATTTAGGCTTGCCAAGTGATGGTTGGATAACTTTGTCGAGAGGTTGAGTTTTAAGCGGGTAGGGAACCTTTTTAGGATCTTAAGTCTTTCAAGGTCATTCTGAATAGCGAGGAACGAGCGTGATTTAGAATCTCTTGCCCGAGCACGCTGTTATGATATATGACGCCGTTTCGCCAAGCGTTATTTATCACCATTGTTCTGAAGAGTCGAGTTAGGACCTGTTGGATAATGATTTTGACTAAGCTGAGATAAAAATGCCCGCTAAATCAGCGGGCACTTTTGTTTGCGTCATTAATGATGCATGTGTTTTTCCATGTGGCCTTGTTTCTCAACCGCCATTTCCACTTCAACCTTACCTGCGTTTTTAAAGGTTAATGTCATAGGGAAGCGGTCACCCTCTTTAAGAGTTTGTGTTGGATTGAAAATCATTAAATGGAAGCTGCCTGGCTTAAACAACACTGAGTCATTGGCTGGAACGCGCACTTCGTCAATCTTAATCATTTTCATCACACCATCTTCTTTCTTATGCGTGTGAATTTCGACATGCCCTGCGATTGGGCTTTCTGCTGCGATCAATGCATCTTCACTGTCACCGTGGTTGGTTAATTGAAAAAAACCACCGATAACAGGTGCGTTTGGTGGCGCTTCGCGGCTCCATGGATGGTCGATATGAATTTTTCCTGCTTCATAATCGTGCGCTAAACTCAGTGGGCTAGCGATGACAGCAATAAGCGCGATAGCGGCGGTTTTTAATGATTTAAGCATGTGTTTTTCCTTTTGAATTAATAGCTTCTCTGAATGGACAACAAACAGAGTCATCGTTATTTTTGAATAAAGTTGTCAATGATTAGATGCCTGTTAGGCAGGAAAAACACTCGGCGGAGAGTGCTTAGGCGCGATGTGTTTGTAAACGAGCTTATCGCATTTTGAAAAGTGATAAGTCGTCCGTGCATACTTTACTCGGCGCAGCCAATGGATGGTTGTCAGGTAAAGCCCAATCGCAACCAGAAGAAAGAATTGAACAGCTTGAAGAAGCGGACATTCAAACTGAAAGCCGTCGTGTAAGTTAAGATCTTGGATGAGCTTAGAAGAAGATTGAGCGTTAGCCTCAATCAACGTATTGATATCCACCCATTTGAAACCATCTGCGGTACACAGTAAAACCTTTTCACTTTGGACTTTGTTGAGCCAAGTTGTGCTGTGAACTTGTGTAGGGTTAAGAGCGGCTGTGGACGCTAAATACAACTGAAACAACACCGCGATAATAACCGCAATAGCGTGCAAGCGATGGTGTTTGTGCTGTATTAGAGTGTTTTCCATACAATTGAGTGCTTATCTTCTTCGGCGCGGGATACTAACAAATTAACCAAACAATGTAATTATCAGTTTACTAAAAGGTGATGCAAGTGTGCATTATTTGTTTTATTGCCTATTTTTAACGCTTTAATGTTTTGATTCGGCTGACATTCACAACCTCCAATTCAACTTGTCAGTCTTGCCTAGTCGCTTTTGAAGATACCGAATTAATCTCTCTTATATGCCACTGAAGCTTCGGTTAGTGGGTGTCGTGGTGGTGTTTTTACGTGCTAGATTTGGCTGATATCGATTCAAAATGCACACCGAATCTTCACTTGTTTTCCATTAACGGAATTATGACAGTAATTTAATAAAGGATACGGTATTCTGCGCTCCTTTGTACATGCCAGAAACGTCCGTCCTACTTAGTCGGAGGGGCGATTAATCTTAAGAAATTTCTCAAATGAAATACGAACAACAGATTGGATATCGATACCCTAAAGGTCGATTTGCCATGGTGAGTGTATATGCATTCACCGGTGCTGCGATTTTAGCATCGACTATTTTTTCTCTATTGCTGTTTTTGTCTATCGACGAAAACCCGATGATGCAAACCTTATTTGGTGGTTTAGCGATCATTTTTGAAGCAGGTAAATTTTACGCTTGGTATGAATACGGTGAGCGCCGAGCCCATCGCAACTACACAGGAGCAGCAACCGCTCTCGTGTTTTATTTAGTCTTAGCTGCGATTTCCATTGGCGGTAGTATTGGTGGGATTAATAGTGCAACCAATAGTGCACAAAGTCATATTTCGGTAGAGCAGGCGAAAGTGGAAGCGTTTAATCGTCAGATTGCGGCAATCGATAAGCAGATTGAGCTCAACAATATGGCAGCGCAGAAATACATCGAGATGGAGCGTATCGCGACTGGTGTAACTCGCATTCAGGATCAAAACAAAACCTTACGTGAAGAGCAGCAACGCTTGGCTATGGAGCGTGATAGTTTACCGCCGGTTACGCAAGGCTCAGTGATTGGTTTGATTGATAGCCTAGCCAACGCATTTGGTACCACCTCTCAGCAAGCTCAGCTTGGCTTGGTTGTATTTCTTTCGATTCTTTTGGACTTCTTTGCTGCATTTTTTGTTGGCTTGATTGGTGAAGAGCAACGGTTCCGATATTTCTATCGCAGAAATGAGAGCATGATATTGAAAACAGTTCGCGATATAGACCCAGCGCCTGCGGGTTATCTTCCTCATATAAAAGAGGAAGAAGAGCAAGAAATACCAGCTGCACCGGAGCCAGAAGAACCAAAGGAACCGAAAACCTTGTTAGAGCAAGTTAGCGATGCACTTAAAACGCATCAAATTACGTGCACCAAAAAAGCCGTTGCTAAACAGTTTAGGCTGTCTGCGGAAGAGGTAGACAAGGTATTTGAAGAATTGGCAGAGCTCGGTTTAGTGGGGAAAAAAGCCAACCACCATTATCATTGGATAGGTGAAGCAGAGACCGCATAATTGGTTATCTATTAAAGTTCGGAAAGAGCGTCAATCGGCGCTCTTTTTTTTGGGGGGGGGGGGATTTTCGCTATTAAAGTTAACTACAAGAAAGCGTATCAATCTTTATTGAGCTTTTTGGTTACGTCTTTCACCGTTTTCTTCTCTTTTCCCGGTGTCATTGCATCAACAGCTTTACCCGCCATCCCTTCATCTGGCAATTTGTCTTTTCCTGCATCAACTGCGGTATCTTTCAGTGCCTCTTTAGGCGTACAGCGACCCCCAACACCAACCACGGCTTTTGTCGCAGCGGCTTTAGCTGCCTTTTCTGCATCGCAGTCAGGATCCATCACGCTAGCTAAGCTCGTGGCTGAACCAAAAAACAAGACTAACAAAATGAGGTTGCGTTTTTTCATAGTTGTCACCAATTTTGTGGAACATAGGTAAAGTGTAACGGAGAGAAAAGGCTTTGGCTGAGAATTTGTTGGTTTGAGCTTGGGAAGCAAAGTAAGGTGAAAAGAAAAAGTGCCACCGAAGTGACACTTTTTCTTAAGCGTAGAAGGGATTAGTTGTCGTAAACGTCTAACTCCACTTCACGGGCAATATTTTGGTCGTTAATGATCACACCTTCGACTTCGACACGAGCACCATTTAGGTTAAGTTCTTCAATGCCTTGGAAGCGTGTTTGTGCATCAATCACAACGGTGGTGTTACTTAGTACTTGATCAGCATCATTCTCACAATGCTCAATTTCAAACACTCTTGAATCAGCATCGTAGTTTGATACATAGCCTTCACATTCAAACTCTTTACCCCGCCATTGGTTGTCATTGTCAAACTCCGACCGCTCAAATTCGATGACGGTAGCTGTGCGTTTGCCATTTTTCATCACAGAGGTCACTTCTACTTCTTGACCTTGTTCTAGATTAGCTTTGCTACCATCCTCAAATCGTGTTGCGTTATCGATGAAGAATGCACCTCGGTAGTTTAGTGAGAACTCACTGTAGTCATTTGCAACCCAAGTGACGATGCCTTCCACATCGCTGTCATTGCTTATGACGTCGTAGCCTTCAACTTCTACCTCATGTGCCATGAAGATACCGTTTTGCATTTCACCTTCTACTTCCACCCATTGGCCGATGCTAAGTTGGCTAATGTTGTCGTAAGATACGGTTATATTTGTACCAAGCTCAAACGTGCCAGCATTTTCATCGATACTGGTAATACGGCCTTCCAGTTCGCAGTCGTTATCAAGTACTGGGTAATCGTTATCTACGTCGAGTTCGACCACAGACAACACTCGATAACCCGCATCCGCAGTCGGCAAGGATGACACCATCACCCAGTCGTTGACCTCTATATCATCACTTAAACCGTCAAACTGCAGATCTACGCCGTTTACCGTAAATGTTTTCTTCACATGATCAATCGCTGTGACACGTCCTGTAATGGTTGGTTCAAGTGTGACTCGGACGCCATTATTCGAAGCTTGCCGAATATCTGACCCCACGCGAACCACCATTTTTGGTTTTACATCGGCCAGTTGCACTTGTGTGTCGTCATAAACCACCTCAGACACACGATACGTATGTCCATTGACGGTTAACGTGCTTTCTTCAGCGTTGACCGCTTCAACAGAGCCAATCGCTACACTTGGTTTCACTGCTGGTTGAGTTGATGTGCTATCGCTATTGCTGCCACCACCTGAACCACCACAACCAGACAATGCCAAACCTACTACAGAAATAAGAGCGAGTTTTTTCATTGTATTAACCTCAATTTACGAGCGAGTTTAGGAAATTGCCTGTATCTTATTGGGCATATCGTGAAGAGATCGTGAAGAAATGTGATTTTATGAAAATTTTAATTGTAGATGACAACCATAACGTCTCGGAGACGATTGCAGACTATCTTGAGCTAGAAGGCATGATTATCGATTGTGCGTTTCATGGAGAGGCTGCGATTAAGTTAATCGAGGAAAATCATTACGATGTAATCATCATGGATATCATGATGCCGAAGCTCGATGGCATCAGTACGGTACAGAAGCTTCGACAAGATAAGTTATGTGGAACGCCAATTCTCTTCCTAACGGCAAAAGATACGCTAGAGGACAAAATCGCGGCTTTTAAAGCGGGGGGAGATGATTATTTAATGAAGCCATTTGCGATGGAAGAGCTCAGTTTGCGTGTTCATGCTTTGGCTAATCGTGGTCCAAGACAAGATATCGGAACGCTCAAATTTGCAGATATTTGTTTAGATGCGCGGACAGGAAAAGTAACGAGAAAAGACAAAGAAATTAAGCTGAGTCGAATTCAAACTAAAATTTTAAAATTGCTCCTCCAACGTGCTCCAGCAGCGGTCTCGCGCACAGAAGTGATCGATAGTGTGTGGGGAGACGAACCACCCGGAAGTGATGCACTTCGTAGCCATATTTACGGTTTAAGAACCGCGCTAGACAAAGGTTTTGAAGAATCACGATTAGAGACTATTCATGGACAAGGTTACCGACTTAAAGCATAACGAATATCCAAGCATTTATCGCAAGATCCGTTGGGGTTTTGGGGTCATGACGTTTGTGATGTTTACTCTTTTTTGGTCGCTGATTTATGTGGCAGAAAACAAACTGGAAGTGCTGAGTTTACATCACTGGCTCGATACTGAAGCTGCGCTTTATAGTGAGAATTTCGAGAAACAGGGCTGGGATGCGCCATTGCCAAACGTATTGGAGTTCAACTCATATTGGAGTGAAGCTCCGACACCGGATTGGTTGCTCTCTTTTACTTCACCTGGTTTTTACGAATACCTGCTTGGTGAAGAAGACAAACACTTTGTTGTATTGAACCATCCCTCAGGGAAGGGGCTTATGTACATTGTATTTCAAGATGACTCAGATGATTACTTGGACGAATACGAAAGCTCGCTGCATCAGTTTACGCTACTGCTCGGTGGCTTATTTTCATTTGTTATGGTCGGGTATGGCATTTACATGGTGCGAATATTGTCTCGACCACTAGCGCAAATTGAAGACAAAATTAGCCAAATGTCACCGGATCAACCCGCTTTCCAAGTTGAAACTAAGTTCAGCGAAACACGCCAGATAGAGCAAACTTTGCTGGATAATAAGAACGATATCGCGGGCTATTTCAAACGAGAACAAGAATTTAGCCGTTTTGCATCGCATGAGTTGAGAACGCCAATCATGGTGATTAAAGGCTCAACAGACATTCTGACGCGTATTCCTGATCAACCTCGAGTTGCGCAAAAAGCCATCACGAGGATGCAGTCAGCTTGTGACGAGATGCGTGTACTGACAGAAGCGTTTCTCTTACTTGGTAAAGAGAAAATAGAGCCTCAGCATTACGGAGAGCATCAGCTTCTCACTTGTTTACAAAAACAGTTGGAAGAGCTAGCTCCTTTATTTGCCAAGCAAGATTCGAATTACGCTTTGCACGAACAACATAGTGGTGTAGTGAAGGCACCAGAGAGTTTTGTGACCATTGTTATCAACAATCTGATTAAAAACGCCTTTAGCTATAGTGTGGGAGATATTGAAATTGAGTTGAAAGGTCATGCGCTTAAGATCCTAAACCGTCACGATGGCAACGAGACGTACAACGCTGGTTATGGTTGTGGGCTTGTTATCGTACAACGAATATGTGAACGGATGGGGTGGGCGTTAGTACTGGACGATGATGGTGTTCGATTTAGTGCAAAAGTGGAGTTCTGCTCTTAGCTTTGTGCGTATTGATTCAAGTGAGAATTAACGCTCTGGCTTTTTCTTGTCGTACGCATCTAACTCGCAGTCAAACAAGAAAAAACTGGAATTTGAATTAGACTGAAGTTAGTGAAGCGGAAACTCGAGGAACCGTTATGCTCTCTTATCTGGTCAGCCGAAGTATTGAAATTAATAAGAATCAAAGTGAAATTATTGGCTATCTCAAGAACTTCAATAACTGGCCCAGCTGGTCACCATGGATCATTCTTGAACCAAGCTGCGAGCTGACATTCAGTGATAATCAGGGCCACGTTGGAGCTGGTTATCAATGGAATGGTCAGCGTATTGGGACTGGCGCGATTGTACTGGAAAGTACTCAAGAGCATCGATTAGATATGGAGCTGCATTTCTTTCGTCCAATCAAGAGCCATGGAAAGGTGACTCTAATCGTGACGCCGTCACAAAATGGCTGTTTAGTCGAATGGCAAATGCAATCTCGCGTCCCTTGGTATCTGTTCTTTCTGAAAAGTATGTTTAAGTCGATGATAGAGATGGATTATCAACGTGGGTTACGCATGCTTAAAAGTAAGCTTGAAACCGGAAGAGTGCATTCAGACTTAGTCGAAATTGGGAACCGAACGTTGCCTCAAATTCATTATATTGGGATCAAGGGTGTGGCTAGCTTGCAGGAATTAGGTTCGGTAATTGAGAAGCATGTTCAGCAACTAGAACAGTTAATTAGTGACGAAACCCTATCCGTGAATGGTGAATTGTTTTGTTATTACCAGTCGATGGATATGCAGAAAGGTACATTCGAGTTTATCACTTGCTTTCCTCTTCATAACTCAGTACCAGCGCCTCAAGGGGCGGTTACTGGTACCATTCCTGAGAGTGAAACATTTGTCGTTGAACACCGAGGTGAATATCAGTTTTTGGGAAATGCATGGGCTTTAGCGATGAACTTGGTTCGTCAGAGTGGTATCAAAGTCAAAACCAGTCCTTTAGGAATCGAACGCTATCTGAATAGTCCGAAGGAAACCACGGAAGAAGAGCTAAGAACGGAAATTATTTTGTTTAAGAAATGACAGGCGCAGGCGAGTAGGGTGTTTAGGTATCATACTAGTTATGCGAAATGTTACTAAAGAATAATAGCGTATCTGTTCCTACCCATAAAAATGCCTCAGCAATCGCTGAGGCATGGTTTTACAGGCCAACTTCTCTTGTTAGAGAATTATTGTGCACGGTATTTACCGCTGTTTAGTTCAATTTTAGACGCTTTTACCCGGCTGTCTGCATTTAAGTAGTCGCTAATACTTAGCAGATCTTGATCTTGAGATGCTTTTAACACCGCTGATTCCCCCTCTGCGAAGATAACTTCTAATTTTAACTCTTTGGCGACTGCTTTCGCTTCGTTAGGATTGTTTACGGTGATATAAACCAGTCCTGTGGCTTTGGATACGTTACTAAACGCATTCTTAAACACCTCATCACCCGCTTGAAGTTTTACGTCTTCAGATAGGGTTCTAACAGTGCCAGTTTGCACTTTTCGATAATCTTGGCCATTAATCTCAACCGCTTCTGATGGCACAAACAGTTCTGGTGCAGGTTGTTGAGAGAGCTGTTGCTCAGCGTATACACTCGACGTCATGATAACGAGAGCCAGCATAGAAAATGATTTGTATTTCATGTTATTGACTCCTTAGTGTCCAAATATGCGCATCGACCAGTTCTTAATAACACCGGGTTGAGCGTTGTTTGCCATCGGAACGTCATAGATGGTGGAAGAGTTGAAATATGCAATGTAAGAATAGGCTTCATCGCCGTTCGTATCTATTGCTCGCAACGTCCATTCGCCTTTTGCATCTTCGCCATAAAATTGGTTAGACAACATTAATTGATCTTTGTAGCCTGTAATCGTTGGATCAAGAGATTGACCAACAAGACCATTGCGCGGTGTTTGCAAAACGGAACGAGTCCCTGATGGCGAAATGAGCTCGATAGCTAAGTCGGGCAGACGAGCGTGGTCCAATGTCAATGTCACCTGAACGGATTCTACTGTCAGCTCATCGGCAATGGCGATACTTGAAGAACCACCAACTAGACTTGCATCGGGTACACTTACTTCTGTAGCGTTATTAACCCATGGCGTAATGACTTGCGCTGGTAAAACACGATTCGTCATGCGAGCACGTTGCATCGCTTCATCTAAATCTACAGCGCCGAAGCCATAAAAAGTATGGAAATCTACGCCTGCTGCGTTTTTCTGCCAAGGGGCAATGGCCTCGTAGCTAACCTGTTCACCATTATGGTTAGTAAATTCAAGCTGTACGCCTGGATGCGCTTTATCCGTTACTTTTGCTGTCTCCGCTAGTAAAGCACGTACATCACGAGCAGAAAGTGCGTGGTTGGTTGACATGATTGCCGCGATGGCACCCGATGTGTTTGGCGCAGCCGATGAGGTTCCGTTCATCGTACTGGTATAGTTACAGTTCGGATCGAGCTCCGTTCCGCCGTGTAACCCATTAATGCCTAGGCCTTCACTGGTATTTTGCCCTTCTTCACAACCTATTAAATCAGTGGTGACCATAGCAGGGAAATCTTGCCCATATTCACCTGCTGGTGCTGCAACCCACACGTTCGAACCCACCGATGAGTAACTCGCTCGCGTACCATCCGCGCGTAGTGCACTAGTGACTAAATTGAAGTAATTGGCGTTATCATAAGACTGAGCAGAGTTGTGCATCGGTAAGCCTTGATTGTCTCCACCAGCAAAGAAGTTACTTGGCAATACGAAGAATCGCCCTGCATTGAAATAACGGTAACCATTACCTGCTGACTTTACAAATACAGCACCTCGACCCCAGGCGTTACTCTCGCTGACGTTTTTCATCACGTCCATTTCAAGTTTTAGTTGAGGGTCGCTTTCATCAAAAGTAATCGGGTTTATAGGGCTGAAACCGTAACTTTGGTTAAATACGCGAACATCACGTGTTGCTGGGTCCATGCCATGGGAGATTAACCAACCTTCTAATGTCTGGTTGGCTAACCAGTTAAAACCAATGAGGGAAGAGTGAGAAGCGACACCGCGTCCGCCTTCACCGTTGTTGCCGACGGCGCTAATCAAACCGGCTACAGCAGTGCCATGACCCTTAGTATCAACCGGATAACTTGGTGGGAATGAAGAGTCTTCGACGAAGTTTCTGCTACCTGTTACTATATTACCTGCAAGGTCGGGGTGATCGATCTGCACTCCAGAATCAATAACGGCAACTTTCACACCAACACCTGCAATCCCCATTGCTTGAGTGAGCTTAGTGTTTAAGTCGTTCCCAGCAACAGCAGGATTAGCCGCAAACGCAGTTTGCCCCGTGTTGTCTAAGTGCCATTGTTCAGAATAGAGTGGATCAAACGCCGAGACGGCAGGTGCAATGCCTACTGCCAACATAGCAGCAAATAGGCGATTAATGCGTATTTCCATTTTTGACCTCATGTCTTTGTTTGGAATTTTTTAGTTCCTGTTTCATATTCCGCTAACAGGAACAAACAAAGCTAACGACAAAGAATAAGGACGAAAACCATTTACAACTTGTTTACATTAAAAGTTCGATGGACAACATAAGTCTTTGTTAATTTACTGAAACCATGAGGTTTTTATATGTCGCATCGAGCATGCATGAAAAGTGAAAAGCAGAAAATACGAGTGTACCGTCTGCTTCAAGAGGGGAGTTATTTAGTTGAAGTGGGTTGAATAGTTGCCATTGGTTTCTTAGGTTCGGCTTTTTCTTTAGGCAGCACGTTATCAATCCACTTTTTAATGTACAACTTATCGAATTCTTTATCACACCACTTTTTGTTTAATCCACGTCGATTGAACTCAGCACCAATCGCCACTTTGGTTTGGTTGGTTGCACGGTTGTAGTAGAGAGTTTCACATAGTTGAGTGTTACTCATTTGCTGGGCATATACATTGACACTGCTGCTGCGCATTCCCAGTTGAGATGCTTGCTGATTACTGCACGCCATAAGAAATAGAGGCGCAAAAGTAATAATGATTAGATTTTTTTTCATGTGTGCTTTTTTATGATGTAGGGTGAATGATGAACTGGTTTCTGCCAGCTTGCTTCGCATCATACAAAGCTTGGTCTGCCAAGAAAAACCACTGATCCCATTCTTGTTTAATTATTTGTGCCGACAGTTTGTCCACTGCTCCAAGGGAAATTGTCGCGCTTAATGGTTTAGAGTCAACCACCAATGGCGTGTTTTCAACAGTATGTCTCAATCGCTCCAAAAACTTAGCGCAATCTTCAACTCGCTGTACTTCGAATAATAGGACAAACTCTTCTCCACCCCAACGAATGAGTAGGTCACCAGAGCGGGTGGATTCATTAAATAGCGTGGCAATATGAGTCAGCATTTTATCGCCAATATCGTGTCCATATTGATCATTAAAGGTTTTAAAATGATCGACATCTAAAACGGCTAAGGCAAATGTTCTATCTGGGCTTCTACGAGCCATTTTGTCCAACCAAATGTGAAGATAGCGACGGTTATGCAGTTGAGTTAATGGATCGGTAGTATTTTCTTGAGTGAGTGCTTTATTAATACGTCTAACGCGCAGTACGTAACGAAAACCAACGACTCCAATTGCCGCAATAGCGATAAAGTAGAACATTTCTCGATAGCGCTGTGAACGCAGTTCAGAGGCTTGTAGCGCATTTTTTGTTTCTAGCAATTTGAGTTCTTTCTGGGCTAACTTAGCTTCGAGGTCAAACTTAATGTTAATCATCTCTTCACCATGAATATGATGAGAAAACTCAGCCTCTAGCTCTCTTAATTGGGTTAAATAATGAAAAGCCGCTTCATAGTCATTAAGAATTTGATGAGCGTTTACCAGTACCGAAAGCATATCAATACGCTGACGCAGCTCTAATTCACTGGTTGATTTGGTTTGTTCTAGAACGTTAAGTGCTGTTGTAATAGCTTTATCGTATTGTTTGTTTGCGAGGTAAGCCTCTGCAAATGCCTCGTAACAAGACGTTTTTAGCATTTCTAGATTTTTTGGAATGAGCAGGTCTACGCAACGCTGTGCGACCATTAATGCATCATCAATTTTTCCTACCGAGCTCAACATTTGTGAAAAGCTGGATAAAGAGTGGTGCTTGACTGTGTCAGACCCCGTTTGCATTGAAAGTCGAATGGCTTCATTGAAATAATATTCCGCTTTTTTGTTATCTCCGAGGCTCGAGTGAACGATGCTAAGGTTTGCGTAGATAACCCCCATAAAAAAGCTATTATCGTATTGATATTCGCTCTCTAGGTAAGTGTCGAGAGCTTGCGTTAGGTAGCTGTTGGCCCGAGCCCAATCTGATGCGTCGATGTAGACTGTCCCAATGTTGTTCAGTGTCATCGCGACTTGTATTTCAAATACTGTTTTTTCTAATAACTCATAGGCATTGCGATAATATTTTAGGCCACTGCGTAGTTGATTTCGAGATACTTCTAGATTGCCTAACCAGCGGTAAGCACGGCCTTCTAATGCTAGATAACCAAGATCACGGGCTGTAGAAACAACGTCATGGAGTAACAATTCTGCGTTCCAGTTATCGTCTTGCTCAATCATTGTTACAGCCTTATTGAGCTGTGCTTCAGCGACGACCCATTCCAAATGGTGCTTTTTACCGAATTCGATTAAATCGGGCATATCTTTCGGTAATGGAACGCCTTCGTAACGCTTAAGGTACTTTCGTGCAAAGTAATACAGAGCAAGAGACTCCGCTGATGCATTCTGTGGCGCATTTAACTCATCTTTTTGAATTGATCGCGGCTTACCCATCGAGCGAAAGTAGAGTTTTAACATGGGCTTGCTTTCTGCTGAAATGTGTTCTTCCAGATAAGCTTGCTTTTCGGTACTCGCCAGTACGTTGGTCGGATGCAAGAAAAGTCCAAGTGCAGTACAAAGTGCGCAAGCCAGTTTTTTAATTGAGAAGTGCATGAGCGTATTAATAAAATGTGATCTCTTAACCGAATACCAGTTAAGTCTACCATTTCTTGTTGGTTAAGTGCGGATGGATTCCCAGTGGCAAAGTGCTTTGGGAGTGAGAGACGAGAAGGATCTCTATAATATTATGATTTATAAAAACAAAATCTATTGAAAACTTATGTAATGATTGGAAGATGGCATAGGTAGGGTAACGATGGAAGGTAAGTGAGCATATTCGGTGGACTCAATCTAATGATTTAAGCCGCGGATTCATCGCTCGAAATCAGGGTGAAGTGTAAAAAATTACGTTTCTGTCATAAATATTTAATGTTTGTATGGGTTGTTAAAAAACTGGATATTAGACATAGTGTTATTAAGCCAATAAAAAATGGCTATTTATAATAAATAGGAGATTAACTATGCATAATGAAATGATTCAACCTTCGCACTTCGGCATTATCGGCCGTACCTGCATCGCTTCAGTACTTATGATTGCGGGTGTTTTCGCTCTTATTTAAGAGTCAAGGGTAACGATGATTACCTTTTAAAGAGTAAGAAAATTCAGGGAATCACCTTAACCTTGTGTAAGGTATTCCCCTGAAAATCCAAGCTAGTCTTTAGTTATTAGCTGAAGAAGCTAAAAATCAATGCACTTACCGCCACAATGCCTGCTGCTAGAACAAAGTAAGTAGAGACATTTCCTCGATATTGTTTCATCGCCTCGATTTTATACACCGCTAACATTGGCATAATAAATAAGATCATTGCAATAACAGGCCCTGACAATGCTTCCATCATACCAAGAATACTTGGGTTCATGATCGCCGCCGCCCAGATTGAGAAGAACAGTGCTGCCACGCTGATACGATCAACACGCTTCTCAGATAGGTTAAAATGCTTGTTAATTAAACCATTTAAGCTTTCACGCGCACCTAAAAAATGCCCAAGGAAAGATGAAGTGATAGCAACAAACGCTACTAAAGGACCAAGTGTTGCAATAAATGGATTATCGGTTGCGTTCGCTAAGTAAGACAATACGGATACGTTTTGTTCTTTTGCTTGAGCCAATTGTTCAGGTGACAGTGTTAGCACACAGGAAAATACAAAAATAAGAACAAAGGCAATCAGCATGATGCTAGTGCGGCGAAGAATAACTTCGGATTTGGCATCTGCCTGCTTACCGTAATGGCGACGTTGTACATTTGCAAAGCTTGAAATTGCAGCTGCGTGACTAAACGAAAAAATCACTACAGGAACTGCTAACCACATAGTGCTAGCAAAAGCTGACGCTTCTGGCACATCCATGACAGGCATGGTCCAGTTCGGTATTAAGTAAAATGATAGAAAGGCAAGAATGGCAACAAGTGGGAACACCATAATGGCAAAGGCCCGTAGCATTACTTTTTCACCCGCCATCATAATAGCAATTAGTGCAAACACTAGTACGCCAGAAAGCAAAGGTCTAGGTAAAGAAGCCATATCAGCCTGATTTACCATGAAGCTATCTACTGTGTTTGTTATTCCAACCCCATATATCAACAGGATCGGGAAGATCGAAAGAAAATACAGCAGTGAAATAGAACGGCCTGCTTTTGCGCCGAAGTGCTCTTCCACTACATCAGTGAAGTCTGCGTTTTTGATCTTAGAAGATAGTACAAAACGAGCTAAGCCACGGTGCGCAAGATAGGTCATTGGAAAAGCAAGTACTGCCATCGCGACTAAAGGCCAAAAACCACCAATCCCAAGGTTAATTGGCAGAAACAGGATGCCTGCGCCAACGGCCGTTCCAAATAGGCTAAGAACCCAATGTGTATCATGTTTTGACCAAGCTGTGGTTGTGTTTATTTCACTAGGATTTAAGGCATTTCGAGATTCTTTCACTTTAAAACTCGCTTTTATAAAAATAATAATGCTGAAAATGGTAAAGGTTTTAGTGTTTATTATCACATGCGAAGCTTGGTGAATAATGCTGTGGATTTGGGGTGGTTGTAAATTATCCAACTATGAATTTTTCAATAAACCAGAATAAAGTTCTTAATTTTAATGTATTTAATGGTTGTATGTGTTGAAATTTTAATATTGTGTGGTTTTTGATTTTGCGGTTAAAACTTAATCACGGATGTATGTTCTAAGTGAGTTAGGCCTAATTTTCAGGAAGAATATTACATTTCTTAAGCACTTAATTGAGATGTTTGTGTCCCGTCATTTAGATGAGATTTAGGTATACTGCTGCCATTCATGTTAAAGAAGGAGTCATTGAATGGACATTTTGTCTGCGCAAAAAGAGGACTTATTTGCCATATATAAGCTCGAAAATACTTTATTTGGAGAACACGCCTATCCTCAATTTTTCTTTCGGCAAGCTTTTGATTGTTGGGGAGAGAGTTTACTGGTAGCAAAAGAGGGAGAGCAGGTCGCAGGGTATATATTGCTAACGACTAGCACAAATGCACATCAATATTGGATCATGTCATTGGCCGTCGATATTCAACATAGAGGTAAAGGTATTGCGCGTTCCCTCCTAGAAAACGTAATTGAGCCGTTGACGTTAGGCTCAAGCGTGAAATTGACTGTCGATCCTAAGAACCAACCTGCATTGTCTTTATACCTCTCCCTTGGCTTTAAAACGTTAGAAGAAGAAGCGCATTATTTTGGTGACGAAGAATCCAGGTTAGTCATGGAATTAGTAAAGTAATACTGCACGATAATGACCGAAATTTGCACACAATCAGTGCGTAGCATTACGTTGCTATAATTGGTTTTAAGCTAACCTTTTGTATAGTAATGGTTTTTAATCTTGGCACCTCACTTGCTTTACATAAACGTTCATCGATAACTCGATGCACCGCTCTCAATAGCAGGCGAGAGCGGTATAGGGTATTACTTTTTGAAAATGTACTAACAGCGTTAAAGGCATTGCTGCCTCTCTCGATTCGGGAGAGGCTTTTTTTTTGCTAGTAAGTTGGGCTGAATCGCACTGGAGGTGTTATGTCGCAAGGATGCAAAAAAACCACTTGTCCCTATTGTGGTGTTGGATGTGGTGTCGAGGTCAATGCGAAAGGAATCGTTGGGGATGCGTGTCATCCTGCAAATGCGGGATCACTGTGCGTAAAGGGCGTCGCGTTGGCAGAGAGCTTGAATATGCCTTCACGTTTGCTGTATCCAAAGCTTGTCACCAAGCAGCGACCTCAAGGGCAAGAAGTACAATGGCAACAAGCCACGGATCTAATTGCAGAAAAGATTCATCAAGCGAAAGCGGAGTTTGGACCGGATTCCGTCGCGATGTATGTTTCTGGCCAGTTGTTGACGGAAGACTATTACGTCGCCAACAAACTCATGAAAGGCTATGTTGGCAGCGCAAACATCGATACGAACTCCCGTTTGTGTATGTCTTCGGCGGTTGCGGCTCATGTACGAGCATTTGGTGAAGATGTCGTTCCCGTCAATTACGATGACATTGATAAGACTGAGCTATTGATAATTTGCGGTGCTAATACCGCTTGGACGCATCCTGTTTTATTCCGACGTATTCAACAAGCGAGAGAAAACAATCCTAACCTCAAGCTGGTGGTCATTGACCCGCGTAAAACGGTCACCGCGCAGCAAGCTGATTTGCATCTACCGATTAAAAACGATGGTGATGTGTCACTCTTCAATGGGCTGCTGAAGTTTCTTATTGAGCAGCAATGCATTGATTCTGAATACATAAATTCCTATACCGACGGGTTTGATGCGCTTGCAGAAGAAGTCTCTGACTTGCGTTACGATGTCACTAATCTAACGTCTTCCATTGGGATTTCAGAAGAAAAACTCACGACATTCTTCCAATGGTTTGCACAAAGCCCAACTGCAATCACGTTGTTTTGCCAAGGGGTTAACCAAGCCGAAAATGGTGTCGATAAAGGCAATGCCATTATTAATGCACATTTGGCGTCAGGTAAAATTGCTAAGTCAGGTTGCGGGCCGTTTTCTATTACAGGTCAGCCGAATGCGATGGGTGGGCGAGAAGTCGGTGGATTGGCAAATCAATTAGCGGTTCATCGTGCTTTTGACGCAGAGTCTATCAAGCAAGTGCAGGCGTTTTGGGATTCACCAGAAATTGCCACTCAGCCCGGTTTAAAAGCCGTTGAGCTGTTTGAGGCGGTAGAACGTGGTGAGATTAAAGTTCTCTGGGTCATGGCAACCAATCCAGTTGTCTCTTTACCAGATAACCAATTGGTAAAACGTGCACTAGAGATTTGTCCGTTTGTGATTGTTTCCGATATCACAGCGGATTCGGATGTAGCGCATTACGCGGATCTGTTGCTGCCCGCCGCTGGTTGGGGTGAGAAGCAAGGCATGGTAACTAACTCTGAGCGTCGACTTTCTAGGCAGCGCCAGTTTCAAGCGCCTCCGGGTGAAGCAAAATCAGATTGGTGGGCGATAAGCCAAGTCGGGCAAGCTCTGTGTGCATTGGAAAAGACACAAAATGGTTTTGCGTTTACTTCTGAGCGGGCGGTATTCAGAGAATATGCGGCGATGACAGGCATGAATGCAGATTCGCCATTGAAGCTAGATCTTTCTCAATACGCCAACTTAACCGAGCAAGAATACGAAGAGTGGGTGCCGACACAATGGGGAGGAGAGCGTCCTTTTGCTGATGGAATCTATTCGCACCAAGATGGAAAAGCGCGTTTTGTCTTGACCAGTGAATCTCCAACGCGTTTAGAAAGAACAAAAGGCTGGTGGCTCAATACGGGCAGGCAACGCGATCAATGGCATACCATGACGCGCACAGGTCATATCGCACACCTTGCCGCCTCTGAGTTAGAACCAACCGTGTACATGAACACACTCTCTGCTACTCAAAATCGCTTAAAAGCAGGACAACTCACCAAGCTGTTTCAGCCTGCTTCAAACACCAGTATTTATGCCAAAGTTGCCATTGATGAAGGTTTGGGTTTTCAAGAGCTATTTATGTCAATGCACTGGGCGGGTCGATATGGCGGTGAAAGCAGTGTTAACGCGATAGTAAACAGCGCAAAAGACCGTATTTCCGGGCAGCCTGCATTTAAGTCGTCTTATGTTGAAGTGCAAGATGCGGCGGTAAAAACCTACGGTATGTTCATCGGTACACAGTTTGATTCCGGTAAATTTCTCTACAGCGCATTTCAAGCAGAAAGCAACTTGGGCATCTGGCGCTTTGCACACGATAAGCGACCAAAGAAGCAGAGTTTTTGTCGAACGGAAAAGAGCCGCAGAATTACGATAGATATTGCCCAAGGTTGGCTCGCGGTGGATTACGACCTTGTTGGAGACGTTCGTATCATTCGCTCTGTTTTGGTGGTGTCTAGTGAACCGATTCAAACCGGCTACACGAACTTTACCGGCTTGATTGGCAAACCGATGGAGCTATCGCAACTGCTTACCATCACTCAATCGCAAAGCTGCGCCAAACTGGTTTGTAGTTGTTTCCGCGTCACCGATAAACAAATACATGACGCGATGGAGAAACAAGACTGCACTTCACTGACTCAACTTCAAAACAAACTAAAATGCGGCACTAACTGTGGCTCGTGCGTCTCTCAAATCAAACAAATGGTCGACAGCCATCAGCATCAAAAGGGCAAACAGCAAGCGAACCAGCAAAGTCTGGCTATTCAAATAAAGTAAGTCATAAAGAGGATAAGCACATGGAAGCGCCTTATCAAAAGTCTTGGTTTAAGAAAGGACAAGCGAGTCAGAATCAAGAAAGCTCGTCTCGCTTTTCTAAGCATGACCAAGCAAGCAAACTGAACCAACTTTTAGAAGACCGTTCAGTAGACCTCGACGCGAACCACAAAGGTTTTGTCTCGATTGTTGGAGCAGGGCCGCACGATCCTGACTTGTTAACCGTGAAGGCTGTGAAAGCGATTATGTCGGCAGAGGTTCTGCTGTACGACCGTTTGGTTAACAAAGATATTTTGGAGTTGGCTTCGCCACAAGCCGATTGGATTTACGTGGGCAAACGATGCGGACAACCCAGTATTGGTCAGGAAGAAATCTGTGATTTGATGGTATCGCTCGCTCAGCAAGGGAAGCGAGTTGTACGCTTAAAAGGGGGAGATCCTTTTGTATTTGGCCGTGGAGGCGAAGAGGCGTTAGCACTCGTCAAACACTCAATCGCTTACGAAGTCATCCCCGGTATTACTGCTGCGATTGGATGTTCAGCAAACAGCTTGATTCCGCTGACTCATCGTGGCGTTGCTCGCAGCGTTACCTTTGTGACAGGGCAAGTGGTAACAGGCGCATTTGAGGCGTGGAGCCAACTGATGCAAAGCGGACAAACGTTAGTCTTCTATATGGGGTTAGAAAAGTCATCGCAAATACAAACGGGTTTAATAGGCTCTGGTTTGAGAGCAGATTTCCCAGTCGCGATCATCACTCATGGTTGCAGCCCTCAACAACAAGTGCACGTTACACAACTCAATCAGCTCAATGATTTATCGATTACACTTAAAGGCGTGAGCCCAGCATTGATTGTGATGGGAGAAGTTGTCAAACTGCGCGAACAACTAATAGAAACCGTACAGTCAGTGACGGAATACGAGGGAATATGAGCAGCATTTTGGAATGTATTAGAACAGTCGGTCGTGGCGAACGTGGTAGAAAACCACTGAACTTTGACCAAGCGTTTCGAGTTATGGATGAATACCTAAACGGTGAGTGCGATGATGATCAGATGGCAATGCTGTTGATGCTGATCCGCGTACAGAACGAGACTCAACAAGAAATCGCTGGCTTTGTGAAAGCATTCCAATCCCGTATGCCAGCTATTGGTGCAGATATTGATTGGCCATGTTATGCGGGCAAACGTGAAGCGGCAGGTCAGCCTTGGCACCTGTTGGCAGCGAAGATCCTCTCCGATAATGGTCATAAAGTGCTGATGCACGGCTATCACGACCGTCAATCTGGACGTTTACACGCTGAAGACTACCTCGACAAATTTGCTATTACGCAAGCGGAATCAGCAGAAGACGCAAAGCGTGTGTTAGAAACACAAAACATTGTGTATCTGCCGCTCAGTGCGTTTGCTCCTCAAGCAGAAACCATGATCGGTTGGAAGAATCGTTATGGGCTTAGAACGCCGATTAATACCGTGGTTCGAGCACTGAATCCGGGGCAGGCGACGGTTGGTATTCGTGGTAGCTTCCATCCGGGATTCCAACAACTTCATGCTGAAGTCGAATACGAGATTGGTCAAACCGCTCATGCCGTTGTGTCATTCAAAGGACAATCGGGTGAGTCAGAATACAACCCGAAAGTAAGCCAAACGGTATGGCTAAGCCAAACAAGCGGCGTGACATCGCACTACTGGACGGAGCAAATGCTGTCTGAGGTGCCAATGCCTGTGAACTGCCCGTTTGGGACGTCAGAAGATGACATGAACCAAATGGCAAATACGGTTCTCGCTACCATGACAGTGGTTTTGTTTGCACAAATACACGACAGGGAAAAAGCATTCGAACGAGCTTTCTCTTACTGGCAAGCCTATTGCGGCCAACAATGACACACTATTGTCAATTAATGTAAAACCAACGACGCAAAGTTGTTGAATCTGAATCCATTATCTATTGTTTGAAGAAGGTAAAAGATCCTAGCTCGCCAATGATGTGTTTCACAACCTTGCTCCGTATCAGAGTGGTGAAACCGCAGTTTTAGCCTCAATCGCGTTCGTTTTTAGCTTCGCGTTTGAGAATGAGAAAATCCCATATGGTAAGACACAGAGGACATGGATAATGGTTCTAAAGCATACCACTCCTAGTGAAAAGGCTTCTCATCCGATCCCGCAAGAAGCCTTCGATTGGTACGACGAATACGCCCACGGAAAAATCTCGCGCCGTGAGTTTCTAAATAGGCTGGGTGGCCTTGCGGTGCTTGGCTTTAGCATGACAGCACTGGTCGATGCGTTAACCCCGAATTAAGCACTGGCAGAACAAGTTTCATTTAACGATCCTGACATTAAAGCAACTTACGAAACCTTTCCATCTCCAAATGGGCATGGAGAAGGGCGTGGTTATTTGGTGATGCCACAGAAGAAGACCTTAAAATCGCCGACTGTGTTGGTGATCCATGAAAACCGAGGTCTGAACCCTTATATCAAAGATGTCGCAAGACGACTTGCAAAAGATGGCTTTATTGCTTTCGCACCAGACGCACTTTATCCACTCGGCGGCTATCCGGGGAACGACGATGAGGGGCGCGCCATGCAGAAAGGGATGGACAGAGCCAAGATCGAACAAGACTTTATTGCAGCCGCGAACTTCCTCAAACAATACGAGGGTGGCAACGGTAAATTGGGCGCGGTTGGATTTTGCTTCGGTGGATACATTGTCAATATGCTTGCAGCGGTAATGCCTGAAGAGCTCGATGCAGGTGTGCCTTTTTATGGAACACCAGCGGCACAAGAGATCCAAAAGCAAGTCAAAGGACCGTTGATGATTCATTTTGCAGGGCTCGATAAGCGTGTTAACGACACATGGCCTGCCTATGAGCAGCAGTTAATCGCGACCGACGCACAGTATCAAGCGTTAATGTATGAGAACGTCAACCACGGCTTCCATAACGACTCAACAGCACGCTACGCACCGGAAGAAGCAGCACTCGCTTGGGAGCGCACACTCGGCTTCTTCAAAGAACATCTCGCCTCTAGTTAAAACGCGTCTACTTTAGTTGGCACATTCCTTGTTATGTCTCTCTTAGTGAGTGAGATATAAACAAGGAATGTGCATGACTCAATCTACGTCAAAAACACCCATCATAGTATGCTGTGATAGCCTCCAAGAGCAGGCTCGATTGTCCGGCTTATTGAGCAAAGATTACGACAACATCATCGGTTGCCAATTGGCACAACTAGAAACGTTAATGCAACGAGAACCGTCAGCAAGCGTTGTGGTTGGATGGCAGCAGCCAACGGCAGAACTGCGTTTAATCGTCGATTTCTGCCGCAGAAAATCGGCACCACTTCTTATCGTCTTAAAGCAATTATCATCCAATGATATCAATCGGTTATCAGAAAAAATGGACTATGTGCTCATGCCGCACGATAGTGAATTTGCACTTCAACCTTGGATTGAACATGCGGCATTAGTGAGAGCGAAATTCGAAAGTATGCAATCGGAAATTGAATCGCTGACCCATAAGATTGAAGAGCGCAAGCTGGTGGAAAAAGCCAAAGGTCTGCTGATGAAGATGCACAGCGTTGATGAAGAACAGGCTTATAAAGCACTTAGAAATTCAGCCATGCAATCGAGCCAAACGCTCGCACAAGTTGCCAAGAATTTGATAACTACTTTGGAGGTGCTTGATTAGTTGCTCTACCACTTTGGGGTTAGAGTGCATTTTCTAACGTGGTGCGTGTTGCACTATCAGCAAGCAATAACAGGGAATAACAAACGGAAAGATATACTAATCTATTGTATTTACTGTGAAAAATAAGTTGGCACAGTAATTGGATTAGAAGAATTGGGTTTATTGTTGAATCGCTTATCTCAATTATCAACGGCGGTAATTGTAGACTTAGCAACGGCGCTACTGCTCTTCGGAGTAGTGGCGCTTTTTTTATGGGAGCAAACCAATGAAATGGAGTTCGATGCTGAAAGTGTCAGCAATTTCGTTATCGGTATTCACCGCGGTCAGTGTAAAGGCAGAGTTGGGTGAGCCAGAAATTGAAGATCTGAAGTTTGGTTTTATTAAGTTAACCGATATGGCACCGCTGGCGGTTGCTTATGAGAAAGGCTTTTTTGAAGACGAAGGCTTGTACGTCACTTTAGAAGCACAAGCAAACTGGAAGGTGCTATTAGACCGAGTCATCGACGGTGAGCTTGCTGGCGCGCACATGCTTGCTGGTCAGCCATTGGGCGCAACGATTGGTGTTGGCACAAAAGCAGAAGTGATTACCGCGTTCAGTATGGATTTGAACGGCAACGCAATCACGGTTTCCAATGATACTTGGGAACAGATGAAGCAGTACATTCCAAAGCAACCAGATGGCAAACCTGTTCACCCAATCAAAGCGGATGCACTGAAGCCTGTGGTCGACAGCTATCTGGATAAAGGCAAACCGTTCAACATGGGTATGGTGTTCCCTGTATCGACGCACAACTATGAATTGCGATACTGGCTAGCGGCAGGTGGGATTCACCCAGGTTTTTACGCGCCAGACTCAGGCGATAACAGTGGTCAGTTGGATGCTGACGTTCTTTTGAGTGTTACACCGCCACCACAAATGCCAGCAACAATGGAAGCGGGCACGATCAAAGGGTACTGCGTTGGCGAACCATGGAACCAACAAGCTGTGTTTAAAGGCATTGGTACGCCAGTTGTGACCGATTACGAGATCTGGAAGAACAACCCAGAGAAAGTGTTTGGTGTTTCCAAAGCTTGGGCTGAGAAGTATCCAAACACGCACATTCGCGTAGTGAAAGCCTTGATTCGAGCGGCACATTGGTTGGATGAAAACGACAATGCCAACCGCCAAGACGCAGTGAAGATGCTATCAAAAAGCGAATACGTTGGAGCCGATGCTGAAGTTATCGCCAACTCCATGACCGGCACATTTGAATACGAGAAAGGCGACAAACGAGACGTGCCAGACTTCAACGTGTTCTTCCGTCATAACGCCACTTATCCGTATTACAGCGATGCGATTTGGTACCTGACCCAAATGCGTCGCTGGGGGCAAATCTCAAGCGAGAAATCCGATGATTGGTACATGGATGTCGCAAAAGAGGTTTACCGTCCGGACATTTACCAACAAGCGGCTCAAGCACTGATTGAAGATGGTGTGTTGAGCAAAAAAGACTTCCCAGATTTTAGTGCTGAAGATGGTTTCCGTGCGCCACAAACACACTTTATCGACAACATCGTTTATGACGGTCGCGAGCCAAATAAATATCTAGAGAAGTTCTCTATCGGGCTTAAAGGAAAAGACAAGGTTTAACCATAACGATAAACGCCACAGGCGAGGGAATTCGCTTGTGGCAACAAGGATGTAAATTTCTTAGGAGTGAGTATGTCTAGTAATGTCATTTCCCTGTTTCCTGCTAAGCAGGTAGTGAACCGAAGTCGGCTGGTGCTTTTGCCCGTCATTGGCTTGCTGATCTTTTTGGCAATGTGGCACTTAGCGGCGAGAGAAGTGCAAACTTCATTAGGTACGCTACCGGGACCTGTGCAAACTTTTCAGCAGTTCAGCAACCTTGTCGATGACCATTGGCAAGAGCGAGAAAAGGAACAAGCGTTTATCGAGCGTCAGGAAAAGCGCAATGCTGCGAAGTTAGCGAAGAATCCAGACGCGGAAGTGAAGATTCGTCCTTACACAGGTAAACCGACGTTCTTCGACCAAATCGTGACTAGCTTAGTGACTGTGACCGCGGGCTTTCTGCTGGCGACGATTATCGCGATTCCGCTTGGCATCGTGCTTGGTCTTAATCAAGGGCTGTATCAAGCGTTCAACCCAATCATTCAACTGCTCAAGCCCGTATCACCTTTAGCTTGGCTACCCATCGTTACCATGGTTGTAAGTGCCACTTATGTGAGTGATGACCCGATGTTTGCTAAGTCGTTCATTAACTCTCTGATCACAGTAGCGCTATGTAGCTTATGGCCGACGCTGATTAATACCGCTGTGGGTGTAACGAGCGTTGATAAAGACTTAATCAACGTGAGCAAAGTGCTCCAACTTTCGTGGTGGCAGCACATTCGCACTATCGTTTTACCTTCTGCCATTCCAATGATCTTCACAGGTTTACGTCTCTCTTTAGGTATCGCTTGGATGGTGTTGATTGCGGCAGAAATGCTCGCTCAGAACCCGGGGTTAGGCAAGTTCGTTTGGGATGAATTCCAGAACGGCAGCTCGGCATCATTGGGGCGCATCATGGTGGCAGTCATCACCATTGGTTTTATCGGTTTGATGCTCGATAGAGGCATGCTGCAACTTCAAAAGTGGCTGTCTTGGAATAAACAACAAGCGTTGAGATAAGGGAAACGATCATGGAAAAAGCATTATTAGATCTAACGCGTTTAGGGATGCGATTCCCAACGCCAGATGGCGAGTTCATCGCGCTTAAGAACGTCGATTTACAAATCAATAAAGGTGAGTTTGTATCCCTAATTGGTCACTCTGGCTGCGGTAAATCAACGGTATTAAACTTAGTCGCAGGGCTACACATGCCAACAGACGGCGGCGTAATAGTCGATGGACGAGAGGTGGCAGGGCCGGGACCCGACCGCGCAGTGGTATTCCAAAACCATTCATTATTGCCTTGGTTAACCGTGTATCAAAACGTTGAGCTTGCAGTAAAACAAATTGCCGGCAAAAAGGGCAAAGCGTGGATTCAGGAACAAGTGAACCACTATTTGGAGTTGATTCAAATGCAGCATGCTGCGCACAAAAAGCCGGATGAAATCTCGGGCGGTATGAAGCAGCGAGTCGGCATTGCGAGAGCACTGGCACTTCAACCAAAGGTTTTGCTGATGGATGAGCCATTTGGTGCGCTGGATGCGTTGACTCGTGCGCACTTACAGGATGCACTGATGAAGATTCAAGCCGAGCTAAACAACACTGTCATCATGATTACCCACGACGTGGATGAAGCGGTGCTGCTATCCGACAAAATCGTGATGATGACTAACGGACCGGCGGCAACCATTGGTGAAGTGTTAGAAGTGAACCTACCTCGCCCTCGTGAGCGTGTCGCACTGGCGGATGATGCGCAGTATCAGAAGTGTCGACAAGCCGTGTTGAAGTTCCTTTATGAGAAGCAATCCAAAGTCGAGATTCCTGTTTCGAAAGAAGACAAACCCAAAACCGCAGCGCAAACGGCATAAGGAGGCAGCGATGAACAGTCCTTTAACGATTCCAGTAAAGAACGCATTGAGCCACATCGTTGTGGTAGGCAACGGTATGGTCGGGCAACACCTCGTCGAGCAATTAGTGCAGAAAAACGCGCATTTGGAGCACCGAATTACCGTGATTGGTGTAGAGCGCTTTATCGCGTATGACCGTGTACAGTTGTCCTCTTTGTTTGCGGGTAAGTCTCATGATGATTTGATGCTGAGTAACCAAGAATGGTACGACATGCATGGCATCCAACTCGTACTTGGCAGCCAAGTAACAGGCATCGACAGAGAGCAAAAGCGCATTCTGCTTGATGGTGAAGATGTGCTGGGTTACGACCAACTTGTGCTCGCTACTGGTTCGTACCCATTTGTGCCGCCAATTGAAGGTAAAGACCGCGACAACGTGTTTGTCTACCGCACGCTTGATGATCTTTCACAAATCAAAAAGGCATGTGAAGGTGCAAGAACAGGCGCAGTGATTGGTGGTGGCTTGTTGGGTTTAGAAGCGGCAAACGCACTCAAACTATTGGGGCTAGAAACTCACGTCATTGAGTTTGCACCTCGCCTGATGCCCGTACAGTTAGATGATGGTGCTGGTTTAGTGTTAAAAGAGAAGATTGAAGCGCTAGGACTAACCGTTCACACCTCAACGGGGACGGAGCGAATCTGCGATGGTGAAACGGCTAAGCATCGCATGGTGTTTAAAGACAAAGATCCTCTCGAAGTGGATGTGATTGTCTTCTCCGCAGGCATTCGTCCTCAAGATGAGTTGGCAAGGCTGGCTGAGCTAGAAATAGGCGAGCGAGGCGGCATTGTGATTAACAACCAATGCCAAACCAGCGATGAGAACATATACGCGATTGGCGAATGTGCCCTTTGGGAGCAGAAGATCTTTGGTTTAGTCGCACCCGGTTACACCATGGCGAGAACCACTGCCGATGTCTTGACTGGTATGCCAAGCGAAGGTTTTAAAGGCGCAGACATGAGCACCAAGCTCAAGCTACTTGGGGTGGATGTGGCGTCTATCGGCGATGCACAAATGCAAACCGAAGGTGCTCAAGAAATGGTCTTGCAAGATGCGGTCGCAGGCATCTACAAAAAGCTGGTGGTTGATGCGAGCGGCACCCAATTGCTCGGTGCAATTCTTGTTGGTGACAACAGCGATTACGATGCGCTCTTACAGTGTTATTTGAACAAAACGGTCCTGCCAGACCACGCGGCGAACCTGCTATTTGATACCGGAATGCTTGATGGAGAGATGCCAGACAGCGCTATCATCTGCTCTTGTCACAACGTCACAAAAGGCGACTTAGTTGCCGAGATTCAAGCTGGCACTACCAACCTGACAGATCTTAAAGCCAACACCAAAGCCGGTACTGGCTGTGGTGGCTGTAGCAATATGGTGAAGTCGGTATTGGATACTCAATTGGCAGCCATGGGGGTAGAGGTCAACAACCACCTTTGTGAGCACTTTGAGCTCAGTCGCCAAGAGATGTTCCATATTTGCCAGGTGGAACAAATCAAAGACTTCGACACCTTAATTGCACTGCATGGCAAAGGGTATGGGTGTGATATCTGTAAGCCTACGGCAGCATCTGTGTTTGCTTCTTTGTGGAATGAACACATCATGGAGCCACAGCATCAATCTCTGCAAGATTCTAATGATGCCTTTATGGCAAACCTGCAAAAAGATGGTTCTTACTCGATTGTGCCTCGTGTTCCGGGCGGCGAAATCACACCAGACAAACTTATCGTGCTAGGTGAAGTTGCTCAGCAATACGATCTGTACACCAAGATCACTGGCGGTCAGCGCGTAGATTTATTTGGTGCGCAGTTAGAACAGCTTCCTGAAATCTGGCAAACCTTGATTGATGCTGGTTTTGAAACAGGGCACGCCTACGGCAAATCGGTGCGCACCGTGAAATCTTGCGTCGGTTCTACTTGGTGTCGTTATGGTGTTGATGATTCGGTTGGGTTAGCCATTGAGTTAGAGAACCGCTACAAAGGATTGCGAGCGCCCCATAAGCTTAAGTTTGCCGTATCGGGCTGTACTCGCGAGTGTGCAGAAGCGCAAAGTAAAGACATTGGGGTGATCGCCACCGAAAACGGCTGGAATCTATACGTTTGTGGTAATGGCGGCATGAGACCACGACACGCTGATTTGTTTGCATCTGACTTATCCAAATCAGAGTTGATCACCATGATCGACCGAGTATTGATGTTCTACGTCAGCACCGCAGATCGCTTGCAGCGCACGTCGGTGTGGATGGAGAACATGGAAGGGGGCCTAGATTACCTTAAACAAGTGATTTTGGATGACTCTCTCAACCTATGTGATTCTTTGGATGAACAAATGGCACGAGTCGTAGATACGTATCAATGTGAGTGGAAGAGTACGTTGGATAATCCTCAGAAATTGCAACGCTTCCGTCCTTTCTTGAACAGCACGTCGGGCAGCAAAGTCTTGCCGTACCAACGTGTGCGCGGTCAGCGTATTCCAGTGAAACAGGAGGTGTAAATGGCAGCGTTAACCAAAGTGAATTTGTGTCAGCTTGATGACTTAATGCCGTTTATCGGTGCTACTGTATTGATTGAAGGCGAGCATGTGGCGTTGTTCTACATTCCAGATAGCGGTGTTTACGCTGTTCAGGACTGGGACCCAATAGGTAAGGCTTATGTAATGAGTCGAGGGATTGTCGGTGATATTGATGGTGAGATGTGTGTTGCATCACCACTGTATAAACAGCACTTCAGTTTAAAGAGTGGGCAATGTTTGGAAGACGAAGCGCACTGTCTAAAAACGTGGCAAGTAACGATCGACGATAATCAGGTTTGTTATTTAGCCGAAGAATGATCCTCGAAATTAGCTTGCTCGATATGAGTAAATTCTTAGCGTAAGAGACAAGCGAATAAAGCTCCAGAGACAGCACAGTATGGCTCTGGAGCTTTTTACTATTTGGAAGGATTCACTTTCAGCTCGGTATAGCCAGTCGAGTCGTCCATCGTTCTGGTAAACTCAAGTTCTGAGTAAGAATGGATGATCAATTCTGCGGTAGTATCAATCACTGTGCCTTCCAGCAAATGCCCACCCCAAACTAGTCCATCACGATCAGACACTGAGATATGAACGTGCTGATGCTCAGGCGTTAGTGTTCCCATCACAGAGACGATTTCAAATGGCTCTTGTTTGGTTAACGTACTCTCTGCACCTGCCAAACGAAGGTTGAGGTGAGAGATACAGCCAACGCATGAAGCAATCGAGCCTGCTTTGATACCATGCTGCTCGACCAATTTCGCTAGGCTCAGCTTTAAGTCCATGCCTTTGGTAAGGCGTACTGCTATCACTTCAATCGACATGTTATTTCCTAATCAAAACCAGTAAGCAGGAAAGCGCGGTATCCAAGTCGGCATAACGTTTGGCTTTGCCAAGCACGCGCATGCCTTGCATGTTGTTGAGAACAAAACGAGCAAGCTCTTCTGGTTTCAGCGTTTTCGGCACTAAGGTTTCTTTTTGTGCATTGGTCAGCGCATCCGCAATGATGTCGATAAGATGGTCAAACAAAAAATGCCCTTTACGCAGTACATCATCGTCTTCACCAGCGTGCTCAATCAACGCATTTTGGATAAAACACCCACAGTTGCGTTTGCGTTGCAGCTCAGCAAAAGATTTAAGGAACGATTCCAACTCAGGTAAAGACGCATCGTCTTTTTCCAAATCATTCAGTGACGGTAGCGAGACCTTTTTTAAGTAAGTATCGAGCGCTTCGTAGTAGAGCTGTTGCTTGTCACCATAGGTGTTGTAAAGACTGAAGCGGTTGATGTTTAACTCGTCGGTGAGATCCGAGATCGACGTGTTCGCAAAGCCCTTGCGCCAAAACACATCCATAGCCACGAGAAGCTTTTCATCTCGGTCGAAGTTGGCTTTTCTTGCCATAAATTACCTGCCTGGGTCTGCTTATCGGGTAATTAAATTGCTTTGGAGGGATGGTACAGAGAACCTCTAGCGTTCGAACTGAACCAATATGATGAATACCCATCTATTCTTGGGTATCAGCCTCCAAATTCATGTGAACTCACAAACGGCATCAAAAATCTCGCTCAGCAAACAGACCCACAACTGTTTGAAAATTTTTGATAGTGAAGTTCTTGACTGATCGTTTATAAACTGGCTACAGTATATCCTAACCAATCGGTTAGAAAAAGATAAAAGGATGTGAAATGAAGCTCTATGAAACCGCAATGACTCCAAGTTGTAAGCGAGTTAGCATTTTTCTAAAGGAAATCGGTGGCGAGGTTGAGCGAATTGCGCTGAACGTTCGTGAGGGCGATAACCTATCTGAACCGTTTAAATCGAAAAGCGTGAACGGCAAAGTGCCTCTGCTGGAATTGGATGATGGTACGACGATCTGTGAAAGCGTTGCGATTTGTCGCTACCTAGATGAAGCGTTTGAAAATGATCTGGCGCTGTTTGGTGCTAACCAGCTTGAACGTGCTCAGGTGGAAATGTGGCATCGTGTGGTGGAGTTCCAAGGACTAAATGCGGCATTTCAGGCGTTTCGAAACATGACCGGAGTTTATGGAGACAGAGAACGTTGCGTTGAAGCATGGGGCGAAGAATCAAAACAACGCGTCTATGAATTTCTGCCTGTCTTAGACAAGCGGCTTGAACATAATTATTTTATCGCCGTAGACCATTTTACTATCGTCGATATAACAGGCTTTATTTTGATCAGTTTCGCAATTAAAGGCCTAGAAATTGATGTGCTATCGACGTCGCCAAACATTGCTCGATGGTATAACCAAATTTTAGCTAGACCTGCATTTCAGAGTTAATGTATTGCAGCGAGTGGATGATAGCTCGCTGCTACCACCTTACCGATTCTTAACTCAGCAGGATATTCAAATTTTTTCAGATTTTTCTTATTTTTTCTCCTATCGCCTATAATTGGAAAAACAACCTCAATTTGCTTCGTTGCGTTTTAGAGCCTTGGGCTCTTGGTCCGTAGACGCTCTCTTTCATCATGGAAAGTCTAATAATAGACAAGGAGAGGTCATGAGTATTCAAGTGAAAACTATCAATAATATTCTAATCGCCCTGTTAATGGTTTCGGTTTTTGGTCTATTCGCACTGTACCTCAATTACACACAGCAGAATGAACAGATTGAAAGGCTACAAAGTCAGTTAATCGAAAAAGAGCATCAGATACTAATTTCTAATGAAGCGTTGTCTTACACTCGATATCAACACCAATTATTAGCCGAAGACTACAGCCGTTTTAGAAATGAGCAGTCAGTGACTAGTGTTTTGCGTTAGCCAGTAAAGCAACCGTATTAAGGAGGAAGATGAAACCCATTCTTTTGGTCGATGATAGTAAAACAGTACTGCTTTACATCAGCAGTGCATTGGAAAAGCAGGGCTATGAAGTGGTTGCAGTTGAAGACGGAAGAGCGGCGCTTGAGGTGCTAACCCACCGCCCTGATATTCAGTTTGTGCTGAGTGATTTAATGATGCCTGGAATTAATGGTATTGAATTGTGTCGCCAATTAAAATCTAAAGTTAGCGAACGTTACATTTTCTTTGTTCTACTGTCTTCTAGAAATGACCAAAGTTCGATCGTGAAAGGCATTGATGCTGGCGCAGATGATTTCGTAGATAAGAAGACGTCTGTAGAGGAACTTCAGGCCAGAATCCGTGCGGGGTTTCGTACTTTAGAACTGCACAACAAACTCGTTGAGAGAAATAAAGAGCTAGATGCGGCCTATCAAACAATTCACCAAGACCTACAGTCTGCTAGTCATCTGATGGAGCAACTACTCCCTGCTGAATCAACTATCCAAAATATACAGTTTAGTTACGTCTACAAACCATGCTCCCAGATTGGTGGTGATATGTTGGGGTATTTGGAGCTCGATGAACAACATGTTGCGTTTTATGTATTTGATGTTTCTGGTCATGGTATTTCTTCAGCTTTGATGGCTTTTTCTATTCAACAGACGCTATCTCAAAGTCAGGGGCCTGATTCGATCACGATGGAGTTGAGAGATGACGGCTATTGCGTAAGTGAGCCTGCATCTGTGATTGAACGGCTAAATCGGCGTTATCAGCAAACTAGAAACAGTCAACTTTACTTTACTATGGCTTACGCCATTCTTAACACAAAATCAGGGCGACTTAGCTATTGCACGGCTGGCCACCCCAGGATCTTAGTTTGGCGAGCGAGTACGAAAACGATGGAACAGATAGGTGACGATAACTTTATCGTTGGTGCAATGCAGCCGATGGAATATATCGGTAACCAAATTAGTCTGGATGAGGGCGATGCATTGTGGCTTTATTCGGATGGTTTGATTGAAGCGAGGCAGGGTGAGGAGATGTTTTCACTACAACGATTGGCATCGAGTATAAAAGCTGTTTGCACGCTGACAGTTGAAGACCAAGTGGGAGACGTCTTTAAAAAAGTACAATCTTGGCATAACGAAGATGAGTTTGATGATGATGCCAGCCTTTTACAGGTAAAATGGCATGGTGAGAGGCTCGATTTAAGGAAAAGAATGTCAAAGAGCGAATTTAAACGAACTTACGGGAGCTCCCTTACTCACTCACGAAGTGCGAGCAAAGACGTTGTTCGGTTTTTGATGGGTCATCAAATCCCCTTAAAAGCAATTCAATCATTGGAGCTTTGTGTCGTTGAGCTCATGAATAACGCTTATATTCATTCTTACAGTGAAATAGAAGGCCTGCCAATTGAAGTGGAGTGTAGGGTTGGGGATGACCAAGTGTCCGGTTTCGTGGAACTGAGAGTCTCTGATTGCGGAGCGCCGATCAATGAAAAGACGTTCATCCAACATAAAAACAAACAGATTGAGGCACCTAACTTAATGGATGACGATAGTTGGTCCTCCTCTGGTCGCGGACTGATGTTAGTCGCTCAATTATCTGACCTGTTTAAATTGGAAAAAGGTTTCGAAAACAATACGTTTGTTGTAGTGAAAAGGAATAGGGAGAGAAACTAACAACCAAGCAAAGTCGATTTCCTTCACTTGGTCCCTAGCGTTAATCTGACGGTAGCGTTGTATATCATTGTTATTTTGTATTCGTTGTTGGTGCCGGTGATAGTAACGCCTCCAACTCTTCTGGTGTTAGAATATCACTGATGTTTAACATATTACTTTCATCATCTAGCGCCATCTTTGTACGGCTAAGTAAGTACCTTTTTTGAGTTGGTGTTAGGTCTTTGAGAGACTCAATCAACTCCCTGAAATTGCTATTATTCATTGCCATATTTCCCCCAGTTAAGCCTTGAATTTCTTTATTGCATATTCTTCAAGTAAGCGAAGATTTGTTGATTAATTGCAGCTAGCTCTTTAGTAACTATAGCTATATCTGAGCTATCTGGCGCTGTATCGTTTCTGGTTTTTTCTTCTATTCTTTGAAACGCAATGACCGCGGTGTCTTCTCCGAAACTCTCTAGAATGCCCTTTAAACTATGCGCTAATAGATAGAGTTCTGACCAACATCTGCTTGTATATAGCTCATCTATACACTCTATATCATTCGTGTGATCTTCAAGGTATGTAGAAAAAACAGTGACGATCAGATCTACGTCGTTATCCATGTATGTATTGAGAACATCAAAATTAATCATGTATACCCCTATGAAACGTTGCGGTAGAGGAATGTTTCGGATAATGAAGGCTTAGCCGAAGGTATGAATGGCATAACCAGTATTTGAGCAGAAATAGTTTGCTTGTCGCTTGAGATAAACTTACAAAAAGAAAGTCATTGTTAAAGATATTTTGACTTATATCCAAACGGCAATGGTCGAAATGTAGGGATGAAAAAACTTCAACTCGCGTGTTTTTAACACAAGTAGCAAAGGGGACGTTTCCAAGTAAAACGCCGAGTCGGTAAGTGTCTTGCAGTCCTAGTTTAAGGCTATCGTTACATACGGACGCCCGACGTTCGCCAACTTTGACTATTCCTTCAGTCAAGGCTAACTCTCCTCATTAAGTACAAGTATAAATTAGCAATCTAGTTGCATATTGGCAAGTGATCTGCGGCAAAAAAGGGACTCGCGTCCCTTTTGTATTACTAGCTTTGCTTAGAGTCCTGTTCTATTTGCTTCATAAGCTCGTTGGCTTTCTTCATAGCGCGTCTTGCGCTTGAAGTCCTTCGCTTATTAAGTAATATATCGGAGAAGCGTAAGTATTTATCAGCAGTTTTGAATCTTAAATCGTTAACATCCTGAAAACCAATAGGAAAGTTTTTCGAGAACAGATCCACATCCTTCACCAAGTTATCGAGATGAGTTGTCGTCCTTGCCTTTTCTAGGCGAGAATAAAAGTTTTCAAACTCTTTTTGGAACAGGATTCTAGCGGCATCTTCTGGAAACGGTAGAGGGCTGTTGGAATCTAGCGCTGTCTCATATAATTTCATTTCCAGCACTGCATCTTTCATCGCATTACTTATCTGTAAGTTCTCTTGATGCTCTTCTACGTTTGAAAAGAAGGTGTTCCCAACCTTAATAAGAGCAACAAGTGCAGCTGCGTCTTTCTTTTGGAGTGCTTCAGTGAGGTGCTGACCGAAAACATCGCTAGATAACGAACTTGGCGTGAAAGGATAACCTTGATGAATCTGATTTAACTCATCCTTGAGCTCATAGATGGATTTACTGCCGTCTTCTTTACTGTACCGAGACTTTTCAAGTTGACTGTTGATTTGCCTTGCTATCGAAAGTAAAGTGGAGTGCTTGCTTGACTGAATATCTAAGGCAAGAACTTCTATTTTATGTGAGTCAGGGTAGTAGGTTTTTGCTTTATCAAGTATGGACTCAATTTCATCATAATTCGGGTAGTTGTTGGCATCAGAATTCAAAACCTGATCAATTTCAGATTCAAACTCGCTGAGAATATAGGTCTTGTGTAAGCGTAATAAGCCAGCCTTAACGACTGGATGTAAGCTTTTTTCACTATCAATCAGTGCCAAACTTTTTTCTGCTGGCGTATCAAGCTGCCACTCTTGTCCGGCAATTTGATCATTTTGCTTGCTAATAACGGTTTCCAAATTGGCGATGGTTTCTTGTTGCTGCTGATAACCAAATACAATGCCGCTAACTAATAATATACTCGCTGCCGCGCCGCTAGCGATAGGCCAATAGCGCATATTCAATTTGCGTTTCAACTGCTCAGGGGTCAGCTCGTTCGGAATGATGCCAGTTGAAAATACGCTTGAAAATATTGGCCACTTAGATGCAGGCATGTTAGTTGGTTTAGAGACCTTGATCTTCTTTTTGAGAGCTTCATTAACTGGAGTTCTTGCGTAAGGGTGTTTGCAACTCAATAGCTCGTAAGCAATACAAAATAGAGCAAACATATCGTCGCTTAAGTTCGGTTCCTTACCGGATAACAGGTTGAGTGATGCATAGTTGGGAGTATAACCAAGCGTTTCAACATTTTCGGATTTACGTTTAGCCGCATATTGATCCTGCTTTAATTGATGAGTTTTAGATACACCAAAATCAAGCAACTTAACGTTACCTTCAGACGTTAAAATCACATTAGCGGGCTTTAGGTCGGCGTGCACTACACCAAGAGAGTGAGCATATGAGAGTGCATCGAGTACCTGATTTAGGATTGATAAAGTTGCATTAAACTTCAGCCCATGGGGCCTAGAACGCTGTATTAAACTCTCTAATGTTTCTCCGTTAATATACTCCATAACTAAAAAGTATATTTCGCCATCAACACCAAAATCAAAAACCCTAATGATATTAGGGTGGCTTAACCTTTGAGTTTGTTGAGCTTCACGTATTAACATGCGTGCAGTCTCTGGTTGAGAAGCAAACTCTTTCTGTAATATTTTTAACGCAACGTAGGGTGTTTCTGAACCTGAAGATTCAAGAATCCTATCTTTAGCTAAGTAAACATCGCAAAGCCCACCATGTCCAATAACCGACTCAATTTCATACCGATTTTTAACGGTCGCTCCTATTAAGCTTTCGTTAATAACATCTTTGTTATTATTTAATGAGTCATCTTTATTGTTTTTTTTCTTATTAACTAACGGAGTGTTTTCTTTTTGAGACAGTTTTGTATTTGTTTCATTTTTATTTTTAACGGAGGTTTCATTATTAGTGAGTTTGGTTGATTTAATTGCATTGTCTCGTTTTTGAGTCTTTACAATTTTAGTTTTATCTCCGCTTTCTTCGTTATTTATAGAATTGTTTTTATTACTGTCTTCCATCACAAGAACTCCGTATAAATGATGGGGGAATATATACCTTTCTGCTCAATGAAAAGTCATTATGTTAGAATTTCTCGGCCAAACTAACATTCGTTTTTTTATTGATGAAAGTCTAAGTGTCAAAAATTTGAACTTGGTTGGATAATTAAAATTGTTGAACAATACGTGATTGCTTTGATAAAAAAATGATTCATTATTCCGTGCATGATTTTCAATGGCAGTATTAAGATTTTTATTAATCTTACTGTTAATAAGAAAGCAGTTAATAATAAAATTAAAAATAATATCTAGCAGGTCTTTGGCGAGGTTTACATGAAGTTGGTTTTAACCATAACAAGTTTTCACAAATTTACTCCAGAGATTGAGAGTGAGTTCGTGTTTGAATCAAGTGATGAACATGCCAAGGTTACATTTGGTAGGTCTGAACAATGTGATTGGACACTACCAGATCCTGAAAGAGTGGTATCCGGAACCCACGGAGAACTGATTAAGTTTGGTGACAAATACTTGATAAAAGACCTCTCAACTAATGGTACTTTTGTAAATAATGCTGTAACTCCTGTGGGTCAAGGAAATGAAATAGCACTAAGCGATGACGATATGGTTAGCTTAGGGGATTATCAAATTTCAGTTTCTATTCAAACAGATACAGATGTATTCAGTCTTGAGACAAGTAAAAGTCTTTCTAGCGCACCCCCTGAAGTAGTCTCAAGTCCATCGGAAGCAGAATTTGTTGACCTAGGCCTTAGTGCTAGTGAACTCTTAAACGAAAGTGTTCCTTCTGACTTTCAGCTAGATATTGGTTTAGTCGATGATTTTATTGATATCCCAAAGCCCGAAAAACAGAGCACCGTATCTGAAACTTTACCGAAAGTTAACCGACAACCAGAACACCTATCGACTCCCAACTTTGATACCAATGGGGGTGAACTTGCGGCTTTTGTTAGAGGGGTGGGTATAGATCCAATGATGATTCCCAGCGATAACCGAGAGGAATGGTTCGAACAACTGGGGGAGTCATTTTCTTTGATGCTAGTTGGTTTAATGGAAACACTGCATAACAGAGCAGTGTTTAAACAAACAAATCGACTTAGTCATACCGCATTTCGTAAGTCAGAAAATAACCCTTTAAAGTTTTCTGCAAACTTAGAAGATGCGATTCATAACTTATATAACCGTCAAACCGCTAGCTTCTTAAAGCCAAATGCAGCCATTAAAGAAGCATTTAATGACATCGAAAGTCATGAGCAAGCCTTAATGAAAGGTGTTGAAGGTACGGTTTCGAGTGTTATGTCACTTGTTGAACCTACTTCTATATACTCAGATGCTTTAGCGAAAGACACGGTTATTAATAAGGTTATTCCAGCTAGAAAATATGCTCAAAGTTGGAAGAGGTTTGAGGATATTCATGAAAAGTTATCCGATGATATTATCAATAAAGAGTCTCCGTTCTATTTAGAAGACTTCGCTAAGCACTATGAATTAGCATTAAAAAACAAAGGCTAGGAATTAGGGTGATGAAAAAGTTTTACCAATATATTTTGTTATTAATTTCAATGGCTTTATTTGGGTGCTCAGCAGCGAACCTAGTTGTTGATCCATACTCAGATTTAGAAATAGCAGCAAGTCATAACATTAATCCTGATTCAAACGGCAGGCCTTCTCCTGTAGTGGTGTATGTATTTGAATTAACGTCAAATACCATTTTCGAAAGCCAGGACTTTTTTTCTATTTATGAAGAAAGTGAAAAAGTCTTAGGACCTGATTTAGTGAATAAATATGAAGTTTCATTAACTCCAGGTCAGAAAGAAACATATCAAGCAAGTATGTCTCCAAAGACAGAATATTTAGGCATTGTCGTCGCGTTTCGAGATATTGAAAACTCAAATTGGCGACAAGTCATTAAAGTGGATAAGACCGGTTACAACACATATCAAGTATTGTTAGAAGATCTGTCTTTGGTCGTTAAATAACGTTTAGTTGGCTAATTATAAATGACGCAATACTCCAAGACGGCTTGGTGCGAAGGAATGTTTTTACGTCCCCAGCACTTCCAACAACAAGAACGCGCAACCTCTCAAGAATTCAAGGGCTTACATCAGTTAGGTGGGGCTTACAATTGGGGAGTTTGGAAATGTCGAGTAAAAAAACACGCGCTAAAAGATGGTCTTATTGAACTTGAGCATCTTGAAGCTGTTTTGCCAGATATGACGTTGGTTAATACGTTAATATCCAACGATTCAGTTTCGCCTCTACTTATTGATAAAAACACTGAAAATACGTTAGTAAAAATAACTCTCCCTCTTTCAAGTGTTACAGGTAAAAACGTTTCGGATGTAAGCGAATCGATCGTCTCTCGTTATGTACTTCAAGATATCGACGTGATAGATAACCTTACAGGACAAGATGAGGAAACCATCCAAGTTGCAGCCCTTAACCTAGAGTTGAAAGCGAGTAATGACAAATTAGCGGGTTATGTGGAGTTACCTATCTTAAGGATCAAAGAGGTAACTCCTGAAGGGGAAGTTATACTAGACGATGAGTACGTTCCTCCGCTTATCAATCTCCTTAGCGACAAAGTTATGTCAGCCTATCTACGTAACGTTATCGCGATGACAAAGATGCGTGCTGACGTTATTGCGCAGCGCTTGATTAAGGGTAAATCTGCATCGGCATCTGCTGTTGATTTCATTATGCTCCAAATGCTGAACCGATATGAGGCTAAGTTAAAGCATTTCAGTGAGTTAGATAGGTTACATCCACTGGAATTAGCGACGACACTTAAAGGTTACATTGGTGAGTTAGCCACTTTTTCTAATAAAACTAAAAGAGTCCCAAGTTTGCTTGCGTATGATCACTTAGATGTATCAAGTGTCTATAGCGAGTTGAATCAGATACTCAGTCAGTACCTCAGTGTTGTTCTTGACCAAACTGCGACCAAACTTCCGTTGGAGCCTCGCCAGTACGGTATTCAAGTGACGCCACTTCCAGATAAACGCTTGCTTGAGTCATGCCAATTTGTGCTAGCAATTAAAGCAGATACCACAACAGATGAAATAAGACGCCTGGTCCCAGCGCAACTCAAGTTTGGCCCCGCAGAACAGATTCGCGATCTAATTAATAATCAGATCAACGGTATAAACGTAGTGCCGTTGAGTGTCGTCCCGAGACAGATTCCTTACCAAACGGGCTATGTCTATTTCGAAGTTGTCAAGAAAGGGCCATTTTGGATGAGGCTAAAAGATAGTGGCGGTATTGCGCTTCACCTATCAGGGCATTTTCCGAATGCTGAACTTGAGCTTTGGAGTATTAATCAATAGGCGCGCTCAGTATGGAACAAACGATCGTAAAACCAACACCGGGTGGAAGAGCACCCGCATCGAAACCACAATCAGAAAAGTCACTGGATAATACCGTAGTTATCTCAAAAAGCCCTGAATTGGTGAACAATGATTCAGTGGTCGCTTATGGGAATAACTCTCTACTAGCAGAGGCGAATGGCCTGTTATCTATTATCGGTCAAATTCGGTCGACAGCGACTCATTCCGATCCGTTGTTTCTAAAAGAGACATTGGCACAAAAGCTTAGAGATTATGAGAACCGATTACGTCAGCATGACGTTGATTTGGATACCATTGATACAGCTCGTTATTGTTTATGCTGTTCACTAGATGAAGTTGTCCTTAACACCAATTGGGGTGGGCATTCATTCTGGAGTCACGATTCATTACTCAGCTCCTTCTATGCTAGCAGTCAAGGTGGGGAAGCGTTCTTTAAGCATCTTGATAAGTGCATGGCGAAACCAGATGCGAACTTAGATTTGCTTGAACTAATGTATGTGTGCTTATCTCTCGGGTTTCTGGGTCAATACCGTTTAGAAAAAAATGGACTGGAATCGCACCGGAAATTGAGAAGACAGGTTATTGCTACTCTTAAGTCTTATGGGAGAGGAGTCCCTCAGGAGCTAAGTAATAGTATCGACCAACACATTTTGAATGGCTCAAAGGCTTCTGATAGAGCCCCTCTTTGGGTTGTATGTTCTGTAACGGCGGCATTATTGGTCTGCATATATATGTATTTTAGCTATGAGCTAAATAAGGCATCCAATCGCACCTTTTCTCAATTAGTCAATTTGATTCAACCGCAACAACTTAACCAAGATGCAACGTCAGAATCAAAATCAGCGCCAATTGCAGAAAAGATTTCAATGTATCTAGCAACTGAGATCGGTAAGGGGCTAATCAATGTTGAGCCGCTGCAAGACAGGGTAAGAATTTCGTTAAAGTCTCAAGATCTATTTGAATCAGGTAGTGCTGATGTTGTCGCTTACATCCAACCCGTTATTTCTAAGCTTGCGAGAACATTGGAGTCGACCCAAGGCAAGATCATTGTTACTGGTCACACCGACGATAGGCCTATTTTCACGAGTAAATATCCCTCGAACTGGCACCTATCATTAGCTCGAGCCACTGCTATGTCTGAACAACTGATCTCGAATAGTGCATTAGAAGGGCGAGTGATACCCGAGGGATTGGGGGATGCAAGACCATTAGTTGAAAACAGTAGTGATGAAAACCGAGCTATTAACCGCCGGATTGAAATCGACCTTCTTGTCGCGAATTAATAATAGGTAGATAGAGATGCGTATTAAAGAAATTGGCAGAATATTTACTCAAAGATGGTTTCTCGGTCTTATCGGTGTCGCTGCTTGTTCTATTTTCATTTGGGTTGTTGGTCCACTTATTACGATAGCGGGGTATGAGCCCCTAAAGAGTGACTTTCAACGGCTAGTCACTATTCTTGTGTTAGTGTTGCTTTGGGCGATATTTAACGTTACCAAGCAGCATAAGCAGAAGGTGAAAGAAGACGAAAGTATTCAAACGTTGCTTGAGGTTGATAGCCAATCAGATAAAGAAGCGGCAAGTGAAATTGACTTAATGCGCGAGCGTATTGAGCAAGCTGTCAAAGTAGTGACGAAAACACACAAAGGCAAGAGAAGTTTGTATGACTTACCGTGGTATGTATTGATTGGCCCTCCTGGAACGGGGAAAACAACCGTATTAAAGCAGTCGGGGTTAGAGTTTCCATTAGGAGACAGCCTTGGCTCTGACTCTATTGCCGGTGTAGGTGGCACTCGCCACTGTGATTGGTGGTTTGCAAATAAAGCAGTTCTTATAGATACGGCTGGCCGGTATACGACACAAGACAGTCAAGAAAAGGTCGACTCTAAAGCGTGGCATGGTTTCTTAGGATTGTTGAAAAAGTATAGAACGCAAAGACCAATTAATGGTGCGATTGTTACGATAAGCTTAGCCAGCGTGATGTCTCAGACTCGAACCGAGCGAAGTCTTCATGCTCGAGCAATTAAGTCGAGACTTCAAGAACTGAAAAACCAGTTAGGCATGCAGTTTCCGATTTACGTATTGCTCACCAAAATGGATTTAGTTGCCGGTTTCAATGAGTTCTTTGCCGATTTAAGTAAGGAAGAGCGAGAGGAATTATTTGGTTTCATGTTCCCTCGTGAAGTGGATGATGAAAGAGGCGTTATTTCTCTATTCAACAAAGAATTTCATGGCATGTTGGAGCGCCTTGATGCCCGTATGCTTAGAATACTTGAAACAGAGGACGATTTAGATAAACGCGCGCTTATCTTTGAATTTCCAAAGCAATTAAGAGTGCTACAAGCTAATCTTGACGAGTTTTTAGCTGAAATTTTTGCACAAAACAGTTTTGAAGAGCCTGCCTTGATTCGTGGTGTGTTTATGTTGAGTTCGGTTCAAGAAGGCTTACCAGTCGATAAGCTGATGAATGAATCAACCAATGGACTTGGGTTAAATCGTTTAGCTCTAGCAAAGAGTCAGACTGGTTCTCATAGTTATTTCGTAAAGAATCTTTTTGACAAGGTTATTTTCAAAGAGCAACTGTTAGGAACAGTTAATCGTCACTATCAAAAGCAGTCAGGTTGGATGCGTCGAGGTGTTTACATTGGATGTACAACGCTACTGCTAGGAGCTTCTGCGCTTTGGTTTATGAGTTATAAGTGGAACTCACAGTTAATTGTCGATACCAATGAAAAAGCTAGCCATATTGATGCACTGATTGGCGCTCAAAGTTTAGATTTTGAAGCGGATATTGTTTCAGCTGTAGAAACATTAGATAAGTTGATGACGCTTCCTCTCGGAAAGCAAAGCGACTACGGTGATGCCGACTCTGTAAAGAGGTTTGGTCTCTATCAGGGAGACAAAGTGTCTCAGGCGGCAAACAATGCATATTCTGATGCTTTGACCCAATATTACGCCCCTCTGCTTCTTGATAGCTTGGTGTCAGAAATGGAGAGCAATCAACAGCATCGTGAGTATTTGTACGAAACGTTAAAAACGTATTTGATGTTATTCAATCCAGACAAATATCAACAAGATGAAGTGTTGGCTTGGTTTAACTTTTATTTCGAACGTCAATATCCGGGTGAGCTAAACGCAGACTTAAGAAGACGTTTGCTACAGCACACTCAATATTTATTAGGCAACGATGGACAAGGCTTTACTTACAACACTGCTGCCGTTACGAGTGCTCGAGAAGTGTTGACTCAAATGTCTCTACCTGAACGTGCTTATCAGCGAATGAAAATACAATTTTCTAAGAGTCATGTACCTTCATTTCGCTTGACTGATGTATTGGGACCTAAAGGGCTTGAGCAGTTCGAGCGAGCTAGTGGAAAACCGCTATCACAAGGCATTTCGGGTTTCTACACGTACAATGGTTTTCATAGCATTTTTCAGATTCAGATCAACCGTACAGTAAAAAGCCTAATGGAAGAGAACTGGGTTTATGGTGACGATCTTAAGGCTCATGAAATTGATCAAGATAGTGCCATCCAAGGCGTTCAGTCTCGATACTATCAAGATTATGTTAATGAATGGAAAACGTTGATCGAAGATATTCAATTGAAGCAGGCTCCGAGCCTAGAACTTGCGACAGAGCAAGCGAGGGTTTTATCTGGAGTTGAAAGACCAATCGAATCTTTGTTGAGAGCAATCCAAAAAGAGGTTGCTCTATCAAAAGTATCATTGTCAGAAAATCAAAAAGCCGCTTCTGAAGTTGCTGGTAAAGTTGCCAAAGTTAAGTTTTCAAATACGGCAGATAGACTAGACATGTATTTACCTGAAGAAAACGGCTTCAATGTTGCTCTGCCAGGTAAAGAAGTCGAATCGCATTTTTCAGAGATCTTACGCCTTGGTGAGCAAGACTTTGATGATATTCAACAAGCAATGGTTAACTTGCGTTCGTATTTAAGTGACTTATCAAGCTCTGGTAACAATCAGAAAATTGCCTACAAAAGTATTTTAGATGGAACCGTTACACAAGATGTCGCAGCTTCCTTCGCTCGTGCTAAAGAACTTTTGCCGAGACCATTTAATCAATGGCTAGGTGAGCTTTCTCAAGAGTCGGTTAAGTTTGCGGAGAGCGGTTCGAAGGATCATCTAAATCAACTTTGGGTAACACAGGTGGTCCGCCCTTATCAGCGGACTATTGCTGGCAGATATCCATTCGAGCCCAACGCGAGCAGAGAAGTTAGATTGAAAGACTTTAAGCGATTCTTTGGTTATGGAGGTACGCTTGACGCATTCTTCCAAGAATACCTCGAACCGTTTGTGGATACTTCGAAAAGTCGTTGGCGATTAGAAAAGGAAATTGGAGTTCGTCCAGAAACACTAATGGTCTTTCAAAGAGCGCAAAGTATCAGGCAGTCTTTCTTTGAATCTGATAATTCATTACGCGTAGAGTTTGGGATGAAGCCTGTTTATCTAGACCAGCACATTACTCGATTTGTCTTAGAGTTGGGTGGACAAGATTTGGTTTATAAGCATGGACCAGCAAGAGCTAAATCGTTGAGTTGGCCTGCCGGTCAAGATCAGACTCGAATTGTGTTCACACCACCTGAATCTAAACGCGAAATTGCGCATACCTATGAAGGTGAGTGGGGCATATTCAAGCTTTTGGATCAATCACTTAAAGCAAGGCCAGAATCGCGTAAAGACAATATAGTTATGATTGATTTAAAGGGAAACAAGGTGCAACTAGAGCTTATTCCTTCTAGTGCTATTAATCCGTTTTGGTCAAATGAAATGGAGAGGTTCAGATGTCCACGAACCTTATAACATCAGGCTGGGGATATATCGGCAAAATGCCTGCAAAAGGGGACTTTGTGAAAGATGGTTTATCACAAGATTTCTCGGAGCGTTGGCATGATTGGCAACAGGCGGTTATTGCAGTCAGCAGGGAACAACTGGGTGAAAGCTGGAATGAGCACTTTTTAACGGCTCCTGTGTGGCACTTTGCTTTGGATATTAGCTATTTAGAAGACTCAACCTACATTGGTAGCATGATTCCTAGTGTTGATGCATGCGGTAGATACTTTTTCTTTACTATAGCTCGTGCCGTAAAAGGTGAAGCTGCGCAATATTGGGGTGACAGAGCTTGGACAGAGGACAGTGCCGCTCTTGCTCTTTCAGTACTTGAGGACGACTTTGTCTTTGATGTTTGGCATAAGAGTACTCAAGAAAAAAATGACCTCGTTGCGAATGTAACAAGTGAAGTGAGGCCTCTAGAGTTTCTTTATCAAAGCCAAATATCTACAGTTTTTCATGATCACGGCAATACTGATCAAAATACGCTTTTGAATTACCTCATTAAAGAAAAATTGAGTAAACCATGTTTTTGGTGGACTGAAGGTTCAACGAAGGTTGAACCATGCATGTTCATTACTAGTGGATTTCCTTCAATTGGTCAGTTTTCAGCCATGCTTGATGGCGGCTGGAAAAAGTGGAATTGGTAGGATAGAAGAATGAATTGGAACTATTTTACCTTTGCTAAATCGCACGCAGGAAAAGTACGCCCTTATAACGAGGATGCTCTGTTGGATATGACAGAGCAGAATATTTGGGTGGTTGCCGATGGAATGGGTGGACACAGTGCTGGCGATATAGCAAGCCAGATGCTAGTGGATAGAGTCGCGCGCCACATGCAGGATGTCTCCAATACTAATATCGATGATCTCCGAAGAGTGGTTCAAGAAGCGAACTTAGAAATTTACCAATACGCACAAAATCACTTAGACGGTAAAACAATGGGAACAACACTTGTTTTGTTGTTTATTCAGGATGGGTATTACCACTGCCTTTGGGTGGGTGATAGCCGAATTTACCAGCTTAGAAGTGGTAACTTTGTCCAAAAAACACGTGATCATAGTCAAGTCATGGACTTAGTGGATCAAGGCTTATTGGCATTTGAAGATGCCGAATCTCACCCTCTTGCAAATGTTATTACCAGAGCTGTTGGAGTCGACGAAAGTGTCACTATTGATCAAGTTTCAGGGCAGTTGGCTGACGGCGATCAGTTTTTACTCTGTAGTGATGGACTCTCTAAGGAACTTACGAGTGATGAAATTCATCGGACATTGTATGCAGACTCAGTCAACCAAGCTGGATTAGCGCTCATGCATTCGGCTTTGGTTCGGGGCGCAAGTGATAACGTAACTTGTGCTTTGATCAAAGTTCGCCAAGCGCAAACGGAGTGCGAAACAGTAACTAGAGAAGACGCGACAATACCTGTCTTTCTAAGAGGGAGAGCTTATGAGTAATGAAATGTTTGATTGGTATGAACAAGCGTTGGCTCCTATATCTCAAGAAAATCCTACAGGTGTTGATCCTAGAGAGGATGTATCACCACAGTCTGCTTACTATAGGTTGAAAGATCAGCGTATGGCCGCCCGCAACGCTGAACGTAATGCTCTTATAGAAGAAGAAAGTATCTATACCCACAGTAATTTATGGCGAGTATTTATTGAAGATGTCCCAGAAATACTCACGAATCAGTCTAAAGATTTGGAATTTGTTGCCTGGCTTATAGAAGCCCTAACTCGATTGTATGGTTTTCGTGGTATGGGCGTTGGCTACAAACTCGCAACCAGTTTAATTGAGAACTTTTGGGATGATCTGTACCCAATGCCTGATGAAGATGGTATTGAGACAAGGATATCGGCGATTATTGGCCTCAATGGTATCGATAGTGAAGGAACACTTATTTTTCCAATTGCTTGTATACCATTGACTGACTTAGGCGTGGAGCAAGCTTATGCCTATTGGGAATATCAGCAAGCTATAGAGCTTGAGCGCTTAGACGAAGATAAGCGCCGAAATCGAGTCGAGCTTGGGGCTGTTGAGCTATCTGAAATTATAACTACGGTTAAGTCGACTTCTGATACGTTTTATCGAGAATTAATCACGGATTTGGAGTTCGCTACGGAATCATTTAATGAATTCAGTCAGCGATTAGATGAAGCGGTCGGTGATGTGACTCCTAGCTCTTATATATCAAAAAGACTTGAATCAATACAATCGGCATTAAAGCACCTTCTAGGAGATCGTTTCAATCAACCACAAGCCGTGTTTGAAGAGCTAGAGGATCTTGATGAATCTTCTTCTGAACAACCGTTAAGTTCACAAAGTTGTGATGCATTATTAGCGACAAACATGAAATCACGAGAGCAGGCAATTAGACAATTGCAGCAAGTAGCTGATTTCTTCCGAGAGAGTGAACCTCACTCACCAGTTTCTTACTCCATCGAACAGATTATTCGTTGGTGTGGGATGCCTCTGCCGGAGTTACTGGCGGAACTTATCTCCGACGGGGATGCAAAGAAAAGCTACTTCCGTTTGGTTGGCATAGCAGAACAAAATGAAAATTAATAAAGGGAGAATGGTATGACGAGTATCCACTCGAAACTATCACGAGTACGGAAGCCTCGTGTCCACATTACCTATGATGTTGAAACTGAAGGTACGACTCTTAAGAAAGAACTGCCTTTTGTTGTAGGTGTAATGGGTGATTTCGCTGGTCAAAACACAGAAGCGTTGAAGCCATTAAAAGACCGCCGTTTTATTCAGATCGATCGAGATAACTTTGACGATGTACTCAAAAAAATGAATCCATCGGTGAAGTTTAAAGTTGCGAATAAGCTTGCGAATGACGATTCACAGTTTGAGGTCGATTTAAACTTTAAATCAATGCAAGACTTTGAGCCTGCTGCGATCGTAAATCAAGTTGATCCACTACGCCAATTGATGGAAACGCGTAATAAACTGCGTGATTTGATGACAAAAGTTGACCGCTCAGAAGAGCTTGAAAATATCCTAGAGGATGTTTTGAACAATACAGACAATCTGGCAAGACTTGCAGGCGAGTTAGATCTTGGCAAGAAAGCGAAGTCAGACAGTACTGAAGGAGCGGAATAATGACGACTGAAGCTGAAAAACAGTTAGATCCAACTGTTAATGAACAGACAACTTCATTCTTAGATCAAGCTATTGGTGCGACTAAGCAGACCGAAGCTTCTCGTGCTGAGGAGCTGATTAAAACGCTCGCTGAAGAAGCAATGAAAGGGACAGTTACTTGGAACAAAAACCTAACAGTAACTTTTCGTGAAGCGATTAATTTGCTCGATAGGCAGATTTCTGATCAGTTGTCTGAAGTAATGCATCACCCAGAATTACAGAAACTCGAAGGTTCTTGGCGCGGATTAAATTATCTAGTGATGAATTCAGAGACCAGCTCTACTCTGAAAGTTCGCATGATGAGCATGACCAAGAAAGAGCTACATAAAGACTTGAGCAAAGCTGTTGAGTTTGATCAAAGCCAGATCTTTAAAAAGGTTTACGAGTCTGAGTTTGGTAGTGCTGGTGGTGAACCGTATGGTGCATTGATTGGAGACTATGAGTTTACCAACCACCCAGAAGATATTGAGTCGTTACGCCTAATGTCAAATGTAGCGGCTTCTGGCTTCTCTCCATTCTTGTCCGCGGCTTCACCAGCACTATTCGGCTTTGATGAGTGGACTGAGCTGTCAAAACCACGCGACCTAGATAAGGTATTTGAATCACTAGAATACGCCCAATGGCGTTCGTTCCGCGAGAGTGCCGATTCGCGCTTCGTTAGTCTGACGATGCCAAAAGTCCTTGCTCGTTTGCCATACGGACAAGCTACCGCTCCAGTCGAAGAGTTTGGGTTTGAAGAGTTCGAAGTAGATCCTGTTTCAGGTATTGCTGTTAACGCTGAACATAACGACTACTGTTGGATGAACTCTTCGTATGTTCTTGGTGTTAAGTTAACCGACGCATTTTCAAAATATGGATTTTGTACTGCCATCCGTGGTGCAGAAGGCGGCGGTCGAGTGGATAACTTGCCAACGCATTTCTTCATGAGTGATGATGGCGACCCTGATATGAAGTGCCCAACAGAGATTGGTATTACCGACAGACGTGAGGCGGAGCTTGGTAAGCTTGGTTTCTTACCGCTTTGTCACTACAAAAACACCAACTATGCAGTGTTCTTTGGTGCGCAAACCTGTCAAAAACCAGCGAACCATGAATCCCCTGAAGCAACGGCCAATGCGGCCATTTCTGCCCGCCTACCTTATATGATGGCAACATCTCGTTTTGCGCATTATTTGAAAGTAATGGCTCGAGATAAAATTGGTAGCTTTATGGAAGCAGAAGACGTTGAGTCTTGGCTGAACCGCTGGATCCTAGGTTACGTCAATGCTTCTGAAGGCGGTGGTCAAGAGATCAGAGCGAAATACCCTCTAGCAGACGCTCGTGTTCAGGTTAAGGAAATTCCTGGCGCACCTGGTTCTTACAATGCCGTAGCATGGCTGAAACCTTGGTTGCAAATGGAAGAACTGACGACATCTTTGCGACTTGTGGCCAAGATCCCTCAGTCAGGTGGATAAGAAACGAATTGGCTGGTCGAAAGGCCAGCCATGACCAATCTTTATGTTCTAGATGGAATTAGCAGTGTCACTTAACTTTCGCGACCCTAGCAAGCTAAAACATGAGTTCAGTACCGGAGGCTACGCTGAACTTGATAGCCCGTGGTTGACTCGATTCAATGAATCTTCTGATCTTGTATCGTCAGCTCGAATTTGGCTAGAAGGTACACGTTCAAGAGATTTGGACAGCTTTCGTCATAGTGTGATGAACACAATTAACCGCATTGATGAGCTATTAGAATCTCAACTAAATGAAATATTACATCATCCTGAGTTTCAACAGCTCGAAAGGGGGTGGGTTGGAGTTAGGTATTTATGTGAACAGGTTGATTCTCGTTCATCGGATTCTGTAAAAGTTAAGGTTTTAACGGCGACATGGAATGAAATCAGTAAAGATGCTTTAAAAGCCATCGAGTTTGACCAATCAGCACTATTTAAGTTGCTCTATCAAAATGAATATGGGATGGCAGGGGGAGAACCCTTTGGTGTGGTGGTTGGAGATTATCAGCTTCGCTGTGATCCTAGTAAAAATTATTTTGATAGAGATCTGTCTGTGTTGAGTAAGATCTCTCAGTCTGCAGCTGCAGCATTCAGCCCATTTATCATGTCTGCATCGCCAGAGATGTTTGGTGTTGATAGTTTCGCTCAACTCTCTGCGATAAGAGATATAGCGGCCCAATTTGAACAGGAAGATTATGCAAAGTGGCGTAGTTTGAGAGATAACGATGACGCTAAATTTATTGGTTTGACTGCACCTAACGTCTTGTTCCGTCAGCCATACAAAAGTGATGGCTCGCGGAATGATAAATTCAATTTTCAAGAACACATCTACGACTCCAACCGAGATTTGCTATGGGGGAGTAGTGCGTACTGTTTTGCTGCCGTATCAATTAGAGCATTTCAGGAACATGGTTGGTTCACGCATATGCGAGGGATTAAACAAGGCGATTACAGTCAGGGTATTATCGTCGCTCCTACAAGGAGCAAGATGCGTGTTAATGGCAAGAATGATCGTGAAAGATGTCCGTTAAACTTGAAAATCTCTGAGAGAAAAGAACAAGAATTGTCTGAGTGCGGTTTTATTTCTATTTCTCCAATACCTGAGACCGATATGGTGGGGATGACCTCGAATGTATCTCTCTACAAGCCCAAACAATACGCAGAAAAGCATATTTCAACGAATGCAAAACTGACATCGATGTTGCAATACACATTGTGTGTATCGCGAGTCGCACATTATCTCAAGGTTATGGGGCGTGACAAAATTGGTGGGTATCAAGACGCAGAAAGCCTAGAGCGTGACTTTCAACGCTGGTTACATCAGTACACTACCGCATCAGATGAAGCGTCTGATGAGCTTCGAGCTAAATACCCCCTAAATGAAGCGAAAATTACAGTTCGAGAGAAAAGAGAAACTCCTGGACATTATTACTCAGTTATCCATTTGCGACCGCATTTTCAACTCGATCAAATGGTATCTAGCATTAAATTAATTACCGAATTATCACCAGAGCACATGGTGTAAGGAAATAACAATGACTCAATGGAAAAATGCTTTGTCCCAAGGCCTATTGCAACACGCTCTAGAGCAATTAATTGATGAAATTAAAGCAACCCCTAAAGATGCGAGCTTGAGAAGTTCCTTCATTGAGCTTCTTTGCATTGATGGGGACTTCGAGCGTGCGGACGCTCAGCTCATGCAATCGATTAAATTGTTTCCTGAGTATCTGCCTGGTGCAAGTCAGCTACGACATTTAGTGAAAGCAGCTCAAGCTAGAAAGGATTTTATCAATGGTGCGGCTAGTGCCAAAGTATTAGGTGATGAGGAATTAACTAAAGAGCTTGTTCGATTTAATCTTGCTCTCGGAAATCAAGAGTACGAAGAAGCGTCACGTCTATCGCATCGCATTGAAGAGCATCGCACTATTAAAGGGTTTAACGTAAACGGCACAAACTACGAAGATGCTAGAGATATTGATGATCGTTTAGGTGGTTACATTGAACTGTTTTCTACAGCAGGTAACTATTTTCTTGTACCCATATCGAGCATCCATACGCTAGAAGTTAAAGCACCTACTTCTTTGTTAGAGAGTATTTGGCGACCTGTCGAGTTTGATATCGATGGACTTGGTGAAGGCGAAGGCCATATGCCGTTGACATATGTTGACTCAGAGACCGATGCGCAAAAGTTAGGTCGAGAAACGGATTGGAAGCAGATTGGTGAGCAAGAATCTTTTGTTGGCTTGGGTCAAAAATGTTGGTTAGTCGGTGACTCAGCGCTTCCAATCTGTGATTTGACTACATTATTAGAACAGAAACAAATAGCGTAGAAATATCATGTCGTTAACCGTTTCTCTGCTCGACAAATTGATAGATAGTGATCCTCTCACTCGAGATGAGAAAGACTTCCCTGCAAGCCAGCAACAGATGTTGAGCAGCTTACTTAGAGATCTAGAGTCGATGCTGAATAGTCGTATTGGATGGAAAAATATTCCTGATGATCTTCTAGAGGTTCGTTATTCAATATTGAACTATGGGCTGCCAGATTTTTCCTCAATGCCCTATAGCAGCCAAGAAGGGCAGAATCAGCTTTGCGACATCGTTCATGATGCAATTAAAGAGTTTGAGCCGAGGTTAAGGAACCCTCATGTCCAGATTTCGGACGAGAAAAACGCTATTGATAGGGTATTGAGGTTACAGATAAATGCCACTTGCTTAATTGATAACAGTATTCATGAAGTGCGATTCAATTCTGAAGTAGAGCCGGTAAATTTAGGTATGAAACTGAGTAGAGCAAAATGAGTGAAGAGTTTCTCAAGTACTATAATCGCGAGTTAGCTTATTTGCGTCACAAAGGGCAAGAGTTTGGTGAGCAGTATCCCAAGATTGCCGCGAGACTTCGTATTAGTGAGGAACAGGTTGACGATCCACACGTAGAAAGATTGTTAGAAGGCTGCGCATTTCTAACAGCAAGGATTAGACAAAGCTTAGACAATAGTTACCCTCAGTTTACAGAGTCTTTGATGGGACAGTTATATCCGGATTTTCACGCCCCAATCCCGTCAATGTCAGTCATTAAAATGAGCTGTTCTAACTCCACTTCCTCTTATTTTGATGTAGAAGAAGGCGAGCGAGTTGTTATCGGTGCTACTGGATATCATGAATGCGAGTTTAGAACTTGTTATCCGGTCAGAATGTATCCTGTTGATGTGACCTCTGGCGTTTTTAAAAATGCGCCTCTCAAGCCAGTTGGCTCACGATGGGAAAGCAATGCTCATTCAGTTTTGAAAGTACAGCTCACGGCTCAAGATGAAGAGACTCCTCTTGGTGAAATGGGGATAGAACGGCTGCGCTTCTATTTAAACGGTCAATCTCAATTGACTTTTAAGCTCTACCAAATGCTGTTTCAAAACCTAATTGGTTTATCTGTTGTTGTGGATGGCAAAGAAGTTCGTCCTTTAACCAAAAGACATCTTTCTGAAGTAGGATTTTCAGAAGATGAGAAAGTTGTGCCATACAGTAAAAGAAGCTTTTCAGGAGCAAGATTACTTGTTGAGTATTTGCACTTTCCTGAGAAGTTTATGTTCTTTGATATCACCGAACTTGGATTATCTGAGCTAGATCTTGGAGAGCAAGTCGAACTGTATTTTTACTTTGATACCAACGATGACTGGCTTCCAAAGCAAGTGGACGAAGAAAGCTTAATGGTAGGTTGTGTGCCTGTAATCAACTTATTTAAAAGTATTATGGAGCCTAAGCGTATTCTACCAACTGAATACGATTACCACTTGTCTCCGCAATACCAAGAATCTGAAAGTAATGAGGTTGTCTCAATTTCTGACGTAACGTTGAGAAACTGGAACAAAACGTACCACAATTTGCCATGTTATCACGCTGGTGAGCACACGCATTATACAAACACTAGTGAGATTTATTGGTTGATGAGACGTGAGGATAAGAACTGGGCTGGTGGGTATGATGAGCCAGGTAGAGAAACTTACATTTCTTTTGTTGATAAAACACATCAATTGTTCAGCCCGGATAGCCGGGAAAACTGGTTAATGTACGTGGAAGCTGAGTGCTGTAACCGCAACTTAGCGCAGAAACTTCCATTTGGAGGTGGGCTGCCGCAAGTATCTTTACCGGAGGTAAATGACAATTTCGAATCTGTTCGTTGTTTAGTTTCTTTATCAGAAACTATTCGGCCAGAAATGGATGAAAGCACACGATGGCAGTTAACTAAGCTTTTAACTTTAAACCATTTTACCGAGGAAGATGGTTTAGCAACTTTGAAGCAGACCCTTAATCTCTATGCATTTTCTGGGACAGCAGAAACGAAAGCGGTAATCGATGCTTTAACTAAGTTAGAGTTTGAGCCTACTACAGGAAGAATTAGTCAGAAAGGCAAAGTTGGATTTGCGCACGGTATAAAAATTATTTTGACGGTTTCTGATCAAATTTTACCTAAAGAGCAGATCTTTCTCTTAGGTAGTGTTTTATCTGTTTACTTCTCGCAATATGCTGAAATTAACATTTTTACGCAGTTAGAAATAAGACTTAAGTCCACGGGAAAGTCTTTCCACCTATGGCCCGCATTAACTGGCGATAAGGTGTTGCTATGAGCGCGGAACAATTTTATCGAGAATTAAAGCAACATCCATTGTTTGAAGCGATTCATCTTATTGAACACGAAGTTCTGCAAGCAGAGGCGCAAATAGGAACAGATGCGTTACCGAAGCATGAAAAGCTAAACTTAAAGGTTAATCCATCATTAGGTTTTGAAAATGCTCAGCTTTGTGAACTGAAAAATATAGATGACAGCAAGTTAGAGATTGAGACCAATTTAATAGGCCTAACGGGTGAGCAAGGTGTGCTTCCCCAGCACTATAGTGAATTAGCTTTACATCGCCAAAAAGAAGGCGATACGGCTATGGTGGACTTCTACGATATTTTCAATCATCGCTTATTATCTCTTTATTATCGATGTTGGCAACTGAGTCAGCTGACTGTTCAGTCTCGTGCGCATGCGCAGGGCGCGCGTTCGCCGTTAGAAAGCTGTAAATCGGCATTAACTGGGAAAGGGAGTTCACTGTCCCGGCACTATGGTGGTGTGTTTGCTTCACCAGTGAGAAGTAAAGGTGGACTAAAAAGTATTCTTGAATGTTTATCTGGATGCCAAGTAAAAGTTCATGAATTTCAAGGACAATGGTTACACCTTACGAAAGAAGAGCAAACACGCCTTGCATCCCGAACTATGCCTGAAGGGCAGTTTGCTCAACTTGGTTTAGGAGCTTCTTTGGGTTCGAAAGCATGGAATATCAACGCGGGGACAACAATAGAATTTCTGCCAAAAGATAAACAGCTAGTTAGTAAATTGCTTCCTAACCAACCCAATATAGCAATCATTAAGAACGCTGCTTATGAGTTGATTGGAAAACATAAACAACTGAAGTGGCAGCTCACCACCAAACATAGTTTGCTACCACAAGCTTGCTTATCGAAACAGCAGGGGCAGTTAGGTATTGGTTCTGTGCTTAAAAAACACGAACGTACAAAAGATCGAACTATAACAATTACTATTTAAAGGAAATGTAATGGCTTCACTCTCACTTTCAGCGTTGGTCGAAAGATTGTCTCCTCAGGCTAAGGAAACACTTGAACAGGCAGCTGCGATGGCAAGCTCCCGAACTCATCACAGTATTGAAATGTCTCACTGGTTAATGATGATTATCCGCCATCCTGACGATATTTACTCTGAAGTTTTTGACGAATTTGATGTCGATAAAATCAAGGTTGAAACCGATATTCAAAAGGCATTAGAAAAATACAAAACAGGATGCCAGTCGGTGCCTGGGCTATCAGCTCATACGGTGACTGTTATGCAAAATGCCTTGTTGTCTGCAACCATTGAATTCAATCAAGAACAGTTGGGGTGCATCCATCTTTTATTTGCCTACTTGTCTGATGATACGTTAGTCAACATGGCTGGTTCGATTAGTCCTGAACTAAACAAGATAGAACCATCTCGCTTATTGAACTTTAAAGAAAGTAATGCGCCTCAATCAAGATCGAATGACTTAGCGCAGTCAAACGCGAATTCCGCCTTGAATCAATTTACAACAGACCTTACTGAGCAAGCTAGGGAAGGTAAAATAGATCCGGTGATAGGTAGAGATAATGAAATTCGCCTAATGATCGATATTTTATTAAGACGCCGACAAAACAACCCGATTCTTACGGGAGAAGCTGGTGTTGGAAAAACAGCCGTTGTTGAAGGTTTGGCGCAAAAGATCATTGATGGCGATGTACCTCCCGCTCTGCAAAATGTGGCAATTAAGTCTCTGGATTTGGCGTTACTGCAAGCCGGCGCAGGCATGAAAGGTGAGTTTGAAAACAGGCTTAAGAACCTTGTTAAGGAAGTAAACGACGCTCCACAGCCTATTATATTGTTCATTGATGAAGCTCATGGCCTAATTGGCGGTGGTGGGCAAGCGGGCCAAGGTGATGCGGCGAATATTCTGAAGCCAGCATTAGCGAGAGGTGAACTCAGAACGATCGCAGCAACAACGTGGGCAGAGTATAAAAAGTATTTTGAAAAAGATGCAGCTTTAACTAGGCGTTTTCAAGTCGTAAAGGTTGATGAGCCTGCCCCTGAACTCGCGATCGAAATGTTACGAGGCTTACTTGATGTAATGGCACAACACCACGATGTTCATATCACTAACCAAGCTCTCAATGCAGCGGTCCAACTCTCAGCTCGATACATTAATGGTCGTCAACTGCCAGATAAAGCGGTTTCTGTTTTGGATACGGCCTGCTCTCGAGTTGCGTTAAGTCAGTCATCTACACCGGGAGGCCTAGATGCGAAAAGAAATAAACTTAAAGCAAAGCAAGCTGAGTATGAGCATCTTAGCCAAGAGAATCGGCTAGGAGCATCTCTTGATGTGCAGCTGCAAAGTGTCCGAAAAGAGATTGATGCGCTATCTAATGACATTATTGAATTAGAAGTACTTTGGGAAAAAGAAAAAGAATGGGTAAGTGAAGCTAAGTCACTTAGAACCCAAATAATCCAGGAGGGTTCTGAGACTGCGAGAGACAAGTTACAAGAGCTTGAAAATAACCTCTCCGCTAACTCACAGCCCTTAGTTTTTTCGCATGTAAATGAAGCGCTAATCGCAGAAGTTATTTCGGATTGGACCGGTATACCGCTGGGTAAACTTCAGGATGATGAAATCCAAGCAGTATTGGGTTTGAAAGAAAGTTTGTGTAAGCGAGTTGTCGGGCAGGATCACGCTTTAGAGCTCATGTCTGAAGTGATAAAAACCGCGAGTGCGCAGCTCACGGATGAGACACGACCAAATGGTGTATTTCTCCTGACCGGACCAAGCGGAGTGGGTAAAACCGAATCGGCTTTGGCGATTGCAGAGAAAGTGTATGGTAGTGAAGAAAATGTCACGACTATCAATATGTCGGAATTTAAGGAAGAGCATAAAGTCTCATTGCTATTAGGTTCTCCTCCTGGTTATGTCGGTTATGGAGAAGGAGGTGTACTGACTGAAGCTGTTAGACGTAAACCTTATAGTGTAATTCTCCTCGATGAAATGGAAAAAGCGCACCCTGGTGTTCAAGATATTTTTTATCAGGTGTTTGATAAAGGCTCAATTAAAGACGGTGAAGGTCGAGATATAGACTTTAAAAACACTATTATTATTATGACCGCGAACACCGGGACCGAAACGACGATGTCTTTGTATTCTGATCCTGATTTATCTCCTGAGCCGTCAGCACTAAAAGATGCTTTACGCGATGATTTGTTGGTCGACTTTAAACCTGCATTTTTAGGGCGTGTGAACGTATTACCTTATTTGCCTCTATCAAGAAAAGTATTGATAGAAATAACAAAATTAAAGTTGGATAAAATTACGACTCGTATTCGTAAGCACTATAACGCTGACCTGTTTTTTGATGAGGAACTAATTAATGATATTGTAGACAATAGCAATGAGTTTGGCAGTGGTGCGCGTGTGGTACAAACAACCATAGAAAATACATTGCTTCCGAAGATTTCTCATGAAATATTGCATGCAATTCTTAATGATAAGACGTTTGATGAAATTATTGTTAAAGGTACAACTAATGGACTTGATGTCTCAATAGTTTAACATCCTTTACACTCTCAATAATAATTGGGAGTTGGTTCATATTAACTATTATTTTTTATAAAAAACGCTTAAATTAAATCTTATTTAAAGATATAACAGGGCGTATTTAAAATGAAGTTTTTGATACATTAATCACTAATTATCACCAAACGTCAGATAATTAAATTACTACGATATATGTCAATTAATAATGCTATAGGAGATTAGCATGCAGTCTAATACGTATCTTAAATACGCAGATATTAAGGGTGAGGCAACAGCCGAGCAATACAAAGATTTGATTACACTACTATCTGTAGATTGGAGTGTAGGTCGTGAGATCTCATCATACACTGGTACAGCGATGGACCGTGAAGCGAGCGCTACTCGTCTATATGATTTGACTATCACTAAACTTCAAGACCGTTCTTCTCCTGACTTATTTAAAGAAGCGACGATTGGTAAAGGTAAACCAGCGGTTTTCCATATTACTAAGCAGGGTGAGAAGGTTGAAGAGATCATGAAGATCGAACTGACTGATGCGATGATTTCTAACTACTCAGTTTCTATCCAAGACGATCGTCCAGTTGAAACTATCACAATTTCTTACACAGAAATGATGATGACAGTGACTCCTACTGACGATAAGAACAACACTTCTGCTCCATTGGTATACGGCTACAGCGGTGTTAAAGGTCAACAAATGTAATTTTCATGCGGGGGAGTATTCCTCCGCATTTTTTTGAAAGAAGTATTTAATGAAAAGAGCAACTCAAGATAACAATTTCATCCGAATTTCTTCCCCATTCGGTAAAGATGCCATCATACTAAACTCGTTTGAGTATAAAGAAGAGATCTCAGAACTTTTTTCATTGCGTGCTAAAGCTTACTTTAATGATCAACGAAGTGAGTTAAACGAAATTATTGGTAAGGAAGTTACCATTACCCTTGAAAATAATGAGGATGTTTCTTCAAATCCTCGTTATATGCATGGTTACGTTTCTGCTGCAAGATTAGAAGGGAAAAGGGTTTCTAATACACATAAAGGCGAAAATTATAAAAACATAGAATTATTAATAGAGCCTAAATTACGTTTCGCTGAATATCGAAAAAATTGCAGAATATTTCAGCATAAAGATATAAAGGAAATTATCTCTGAAGTACTATCGGAGCATAGTGTTGCCTTTAGTTTTGAGCTAACCAAGTCCTATCCTAAATACACGTACAAAGTACAATATGAAGAATCAGATCTTGAATTTGTTCGACGTCTGTTATCGGAAGAGGGGCTATCATTTTGTTTTACACATACTAAGTCTGCCCATACGCTCAATATTTTTGATGACATCAGTTTTTATAAGCCGGGTACTGAGTTTTTAGTCGATTTTGATACAGGTACGGCGAAATCTAGCCACATTTCTTCTTGGCATGAAACGCAAATTCTGACTACTAAAGCGAGTCAAAAGTCAGGCTATAACATGCTCAAGCCTTCTTCGAATCCTAAAAATACTGCAAAGGGTGAAAGTGATTTTTTTACAGTGCCTGAAAGCGAGTATTTTGAATACATGGGTGAAATGGAGAGCAATGATCAATACGCACTGAGAAACACGCATGCAATAGAAGCACTACAGCAAAATGCATATTTGTGTCGTGGCGAGGCTACGTGCAGAACATTCAGCGTAGGCAAGTGCTTCAAGTTTAAAAAACATGAAGATAAATCTCGAGTTGGCAAAGAATATGTACTGTCTTCTGTTTTTTTGTCTGCTGCTGTTTATAACCAGACTGGTCAAGGTGGCACCGGTGCGCAAGGTGTCAAAGTCTCGTTTAGTTGTGTTGACTCAAAGACAATCCTTCGTCCTTCAGTTAACTATCCGAAACCTCAGATGAAAGGTTTGCAAACTGCAATAGTTACGGGGAACAAAGATGGTGAAATTTACATAGACAAACATGGCCGTATCAAAGTTCAGTTTCACTGGGACCGTGTTGGTAAATACGATGTAAATAGTTCATGTTGGATTCGTGTTGCGCAAAATATCGCAGGTAACGGATGGGGGGCGGTGTTTCACCCTAGAGTCGGACAAGAGGTCATCGTCGAGTTTGTCAACGGAGACCCTGATCAACCAATCGTTACGGGGTCACTATATAACGGTAGTCAACTCCCTCCTTACGCTTTACCAGAGCAAAGTTCTCAGAGTGGTTATAAATCACGCTCTGTACAAAAAGGTACATCCAATTTTAATGAGTTGCGCTTCGATGATAAGCCTGGTGAAGAGCACATTTATCTTCATGCTGAAAAACTGTTCCAAATGCTAGTTGAAGACTGTGTTGATATCGCCGTTGAAAACAGTAAAACCGAAAAAGTGACCAATGATGTTAATCAAGAGGTTGGTCAGAACGCGAGCTTGAAAGTAGGTAAAAACTTTTCGAATGAAACGGGTGAAGTGCTGTCTTTTAATGCAGGAAAGAGCGTCGAGATCAAAGTAGGTGGTGCTTCTATTCAGATGTCTAGCTCTGGAGAAATCAATATCAAAGGTAATAAAATATCCATTAACGGCTCAGCTATTGCTCTTAAAGCTGGGCAAATTTCATTGAACTAAGGTGATTTAAAGTGGGTAAACCAGCCGCAATTTTGGGCAGCTTTCATCTTTGCCCTAAAAAAACAGGAAAGATACCGCATGTCGGTGGTCCCGTCGTTGTTGGCTCACCAAACGTAACGATTGGCGGGATACCTGCGGCAAGACAAGGCGACAAGCTTATTTGTATCGGTCCTCCGGATAGTATCTCAGCAGGTTCTTCTAGCGTAACAATCAACGGTAAACCAGCCGCGAGAGTCGGCGATTCAACGTCTCATGGTGGCAAAATTCTATCTGGTATGCCTACGGTTTTAATCGGAGGCTAGATGCCACTCGCATTTCAAACGCATCTTCTATCTTTTAATGGCCGTTCACACACCGTTCGCGAGATAGCTGATGATTCTTTTAGATTGTCCGAGGAAATCCGACCCCCTGACTTTGCTCAATCAATAGATGAGCATATATTAAGCCTCGTGCGCTCTGAGCGCGAGAGTCTTGAGCAAGCTGATATCAAGGGGAATCTCTGTGTTCTTTTACCATCTTCGGTGGACAAAAGTTTGCTTAAAGCATTGATAAGCGAGCTTTCTATTTTCGTTGACCAAACTGTCAATACTGAAATTTACTTTTATCCTTATGGCCAAGCTGCATTTTTGATGGCACTAAATCGGATAAATCGTGAAGTTAATGAAACGCAAGCGACTTGGATACTGGCTATAGAGGTTACGAGTGATGTAGAAGGGCATGTCAAACCTCAAAGCTCTATCATTTTAACCAAGTGTTTTTTTCGACATTCAGGTCTTGTGCCTGATGTTGTTCGAATTGATTTAGATGCCAAACAACAACGCATCGCCGTGGACAAGGTGTTTAAGCAATTAGGAGTAAGTTGTGAACATCCACTCAGTCAATTGTATTTATCCGTTAATAAGGAAGAACCGCAATGGTTAAACTCAATGCAATTCTTGTCTCCGTGGGTGACCGATCAAACTCAGTATCAATTTGTTGATATCAAACTTGGCGGATTGGGTGCATGTGGCGGCGTTTTAAAAGCGTTAGTGATTGATGAGCTTCAAAGAAGCAGCCCCTGCCCAGACTTTCACGTGTTGCAAGCGGACATCGAGTCAGATGGCTATGCGGTAGGAGTAATATACAATTGGCGCAGTGAATAGGTCTGGCTATTGCTTTTCCTTCTAGTAGTAGCTGAGGTTTTAGTGATGCAAATGTTATGGGGGATTGACTCGAAACTGGCCCTTTAATGATGTTTGGACAATGACTAGGCGCAGCTTGCTTTTCAAAATAGCTTTGCTCACCGCGTTTTTACAGTGTTCTTCTCGCTTTCTGATTAAATAGCCAGCCATAGAACACAAACCACATGAAAAGCTGTTCGACTCAAGATATCCTTACCGAAATAAAATAACTTGAGTTTTGGCTTGTTCGAGATCCCACCCGTGACGCATTCCTTTTTATAAACGGTACATGGACTCTGACAGAAGCAAGCCTACTCATAGAATTGGCGGAAAGTGAATTCGAATGAAGTTTATCCACACCTCAGATTGGCATCTTGGTCGACAATTCCACAACGTATCACTACTCGAAGATCAACAAGCAGTACTCGAACAACTGATTAACTATATTGAACACAATCCCGTCGATGCGGTTGTAGTGGCGGGAGATATTTATGACCGTTCGGTGCCACCAACGGTTGCAATAGAACTGTTAAATCGAGTCGTGAAACGCATTTGTACCGAGTTAGAAACACCAATGATATTGATATCTGGCAACCATGATGGTGCAGAAAGGTTAGGTTTCGGCTCAGAGCAAATGAAAAATGCAGGTCTCCATATTGTTAGCAACTTTGAAGAGATGCTCACTCCCATCATCATAAAAACGGACTCTGCGGATGAGGTCGCGTTTTATGGTATGCCTTATAACGACCCTGAACAGGTTAGGTTTGCCTACAAAGCCTCGGTATCCACTCATGATGAGGCTCATCGATTGCTTGTTGAGCAAATTAAAGAGCGCTTTATCTCTAAGCAAAAGCGCGTGCTCGTGAGCCACTGTTTTGTTGATGGGGCCATCGAGTCAGACTCTGAACGACCATTATCTATTGGTGGCTCAGATCGCGTGAGTCATGAACACTTCTTAGATTTTGACTACGTCGCACTTGGTCATTTGCATCAGCCTCAAAAGAAAGGCGCAGAGCATATCCGTTACTCTGGCTCTCTCATGAAGTATAGCTTTGGTGAACAGAACCAGAGAAAAGGTTTCACGTTAGTTGAACTGGACAAGAAAGGATTCGTTTCTGCAAAGCATATTGATCTTACGGCTCCTCATGAAATGCGTATTGTAGAGGGCGAGCTGGATAAAGTTATTGAGCAAGGGAAAACAGACCCCAAGAATGAAGATTATTTGTTAGTTCGTTTGATGGATAAACATGCGATTTTAAACCCAATGGAAAAACTTCGTTCAGTGTATCCAAACGTTTTACACCTTGAGAAACCTGGTATGTTAATTGGGGTAGAGCAGGAAATGGCGCAAGCAAAGTTGGCGCGAAGCGAAATTGATATGTTCCGAGATTTTTTTATTGAGGCGCAAGATGGCCAGTTGTCTAAAGAGCAAGAGCAAGCTGTTACTGACATTATTAAGCAATTATCACAGCAATAGGGACCAAAGATGAAACCAATTAAACTAACCATGCAAGCCTTTGGTCCGTTTGCAAAAACTGAAATCATTGATTTTGAGAAGCTTGGCAGTAACCCTCTATTTTTGATTAATGGTCCTACAGGTTCCGGTAAAACGTCGATCTTAGATGCCATTTGCTTCGCCCTTTATGGTGAAACCACAGGTAATGAGCGACAAGGTATTCAGATGCGGTGTGACTTATCCGCGCAAGATTTACCAACCGAAGTAGTTCTCGAATTTTCGTTACACGGCAAACAATACCGAGTTGTTCGATCCCCTGAGCAGGAAGCGCCAAAGGCCCGTGGTGAAGGGATGACGATTAAAAAGCACACTGCGGCTCTTTATGAACTCGGTGAGACTGAAACGCTTATCACCAGCAAGACGACTCAGGTTAAAACTGAAGTTAGCAATATTATTGGCTTGAATGAAACTCAATTTCGTCAAGTTATGGTGTTGCCTCAAGGAAAATTCCGAGAACTGTTGCTTGCTAGTTCTAAAGAGCGTGAAGAAATTTTTGGCCAGCTCTTTCAAACTGACATATATAAAAAAATTGAGTACGCGCTCAAAGATAAAGCGAGTGCAATTAGTAAAGCGAAAGGCGAATTTGATAATCAAATTCGAGGTGCTTTACAAGTTGCAGAAGCGAGTTCTGAACAAGAACTATTACAACAACTGGAACAAGTAACTAAGCAATTAGAGTCTGATAAAAAGAATGAGCAAGCAGCGTTAGATAAGCTCAATACTGCTAAATCTGAATTGCAAAAAGCGGAAACCTTGAATGGAGAGTTTTCGAAACGAGAGCAAGCAGAAAGCGCACTCAAGCTGCATCTAGAACACTCAGATTCGATAAAAGCTCGTCAACAGCAATTAGAAAACGCTAAGAATGCCAATAAGATAGAGTTGCCCTACGTCTCATTACAAAATGCAAAAGCTCAAACGCAAGAGCTTAGGCAAAAAATCGTAGCTTTGAAAGAGAGTCTCGAAAAAGCTCATGTCGTTGCGAGAGAACAAGAAAACTTGCAGCAAAGTGCAAAAGAGGCCGCGGCAAAGGTCCCGCAGTTAACGCAACTGCAGTATCAGCTTGAAAGTATGAAAAACAAGTTGGTCGAGAAAGACAATTTGGAAAGTAAAATAACGGCGGGTTATCAACAAAAACAACAATTTGAAGCAACGTTAAAACAGTACATAGAACTAAAAGATAAGTTAACGTTACAGGCCCAGCAGGGACAGAAGGAGCTAGAGAAAGCACGAGTTGATGTTGCGCTTATTGGCAGCATCGATGCGGAAATAAAACAAAAACAACGGCTGTTACAGGATCTACAAAAGCTGCATGATCTTACTTTAGAGCTCTCTAAACTCAATGCGCTAACTGTAGGCAAGCAGCAGTCACTACACGAAGCCAGTCAGCGCTATATGCAGCGTCAACAAGCCGCTGATACGATAGAGCTTAAGTGGCACAACGCTCAAGCGGCAGTATTAGCGCAGCGACTAAAAGCAGGTGAAGCATGCCCGGTGTGTGGTAGCGAAACGCATCCTAACCCCGCAACGTTTGTTGAAGAAGCCGTTACAAAAGAGCAAGTTCAGGCGGCTAGAGCGAAAGAGCGAGAAGCTCAAACCTTGTTGAACCAACTAAGCAATCAGCTAGAACAACATAACGTTGTCATTAGTCAGTATCAGAATCAGTGTAACCAGTTGAAAGAGGAGTTGGGTGAGTATGCTACATCTGAGATCTCGACGGTTCAAAATGATTTGCAAGCGATCAATGCTCAACTCCTACGTCTACAAGCTATTGATATTGAAAAGCTAGAAAAGAACGTTGAACAGCTTAATCAACGCTGCGTCGTGGGTGAAAATAAAATTCATGAGCTGCTGAATCAAATGGCGGCAAATGAATCAACCGTTAAAGCGAACCAAGAACAATTGGCTCAATTACAAGCTTCTATTGACCCAAAATACAGTTCCGCTGACTTACTTGAACGTGAAATTTTGCTGACAAACGAGCAAATTCTGAGTTTGAACACAGGCTTAGAAAAGGCGCAAAACGCTTTGCAGCAAGCGATATTGGAGAAATCAAATGCGGAAAGTCACTTAGCGACGAACAAGCAGTGGTTATCTGAGTCAGAGCAAAAACTTAGCCAAGCAGAATTAGCGTGGAATGAGGCACTACAGGCGAGTAAATTTGAAGATGAAAGCCATTATCTAAGTAGTCGAGTGGGAGATGATGAACTTCAAGCCTGGCAGCAAGAAATAGACAGCTTCAAACAGGCACAAACCAAGCTTGAGCAAACACTACATGATTTAAATCATGCATTGAAAGATCTTGAAAGGCCTAATTTAGAGTCGTTTAACGACAGGTTAACCACTCTGCAGGCGCAATATATTGAAGTAAGGAATCAACTTGATACCACACGCTCAATATTTGAACGTCTTGAAAAGGTTCGTAAAGATATTGCCGTGTTGCATGAGAAAAATAGTAAGTTAGAAGAAGAATACAAAGTCTTTGGTACGTTGTACGACGTTGCTAGTGGTAAAACAGGCAGCAGGGTTAGCCTACATCGCTTTGTTCTTGGTGTACTGTTGGATGATGTGCTGATTCAGGCCTCTCAACGTTTAAGCCTTATGAGTAAAGGGCGCTATATTCTTGCTCGAAAAACAGAGGGCTTCAAAGGTGCTGCGGGTCGCGGCTTAGATTTAATGGTTGAAGATGGCTACACAGGAAAAACGCGTGATGTTGCGACACTTTCCGGCGGTGAATCATTTATGGCAGCGCTTGCTCTGGCACTTGGTTTGTCGGATGTTGTGCAATCCTATAGTGGCGGTATTCGTTTAGACACTTTATTTATTGATGAGGGCTTCGGTAGTTTAGACCCAGAGTCTTTAGATCTTGCTATTCAAACGCTAGTGGACCTGCAACAGACTGGGCGCATGATCGGTGTTATTTCTCACGTTTCTGAGTTGAAAGAACAAATGGCGCAGAGGATTGATGTAGAACCATCAAGACTTGGTTCAACGGTGTCGATTAAATCTCAATGTCGCTTCGCTGTCTAATTCAGTGACTACTGTTAGATCAAAAAGCCCCTAATGTTGGGGCTTTCTGACTAAGTCGCTACTGTTCGCAAAAGTGGCCTTCTTTTGGCGATTGGGTAATCGCATATTCGCCATCGAGGTTGCGATAAACAATCGTGTTCCAAACAGAGCCATCATCCAATTCAAACTCAATAGCATAGTTGACGCCACTAACGATTTGCGCGTGAACATTCAGTATTTGTTTAAACGACGCTATTGTGTCCATTTTCTTTAAAACAAAGGCCATTGCCTTTTGTGCATCAGGGGTCGCGTTAAACTCATTCCACCCACCTGGCATGTTTCCTTGTGCATTACATACATCTGCCGAGGTCGTTAATTGTGTCGTTTCGCTCGGCTTTTCCTGCTGACAACCTGCAAGTAACACCAAAAGTGCACAAACTGACACTGTTTTTAATTTCATAACAATAACCTCTGTCTATAACGCAACGTATTATAGGAGGGTGATATGCCTACGAATGTCTATGTTGTGCAAAGTTTCTATATGCATAGGGTTAAATGCTGACAAAATGTACAAGCATGGCCAGCTTGTAAGTCAAAAATAGAGCAATCTTGTTATCGATTTGCTGAGATGACGAGGTTTCGGTGTTCAGCGCGCTATTGATGATGAAGAATTGTGATGTGTACCTATTAGGGCGATGGTGCGGCTTAGTGATCGATTTGTTATCTTCTAGAGTAAAATCAATCACTAATTAAAATTTAGGTGTTGTATGAAATCGATAAAAATATTTTTACTTTTGTCACTTGCAACTTTATTTGGTTGTACCTCGAAGCCGGATGGGGTGGAACCCGTCAATAATTTCGATTTAGAGCCATATCTAGGTAAGTGGTACGAAATTGCACGCCTAGACCATTCATTTGAGCGAGGCTTATCCAACGTTACCGCTGAGTATCAGGTTCGCGAGGATGGTGGGGTTAAGGTGATAAACCGTGGATATTCCGAAGAAGAGCGACAGTGGTCAGAAGCTGAAGGTAAAGCTTATTTTGTTGAAGATAAAACGGTTGGACACTTAAAGGTTTCCTTTTTTGGGCCAATATACTCTTCTTACATTGTTTTTGAGCTAGGTGAAAACTATGACTATGCGTTTGTTTCCGGTTACAACCACGACTATTTGTGGCTATTGTCTAGAACGCCTAACGTTGATGAGAAAGTAGTGGAGCGCTTTAAGTACGTAGCTAAAGAGAAAGGTTTCGCTATCGACGAGCTCATTTTTGTTGAACAAGAGAAACAAAGACAGCTTTAAGTTCATCAGCGTGGCTGAAAAAGCGGACAGAGGGGAAGCTTCCTAATTAAGAGCTCAGTTTGTCATTTCGCTTAACAGTAATTTGTTACGGCGTAACTTAATGTGGTCAAAATGGATATAGCCCCATCATTTGTGATTACTCGTGATGGGGCTTATATAAATTTGAGTGAGCGTCGAAAGGTTGATCTATCAACAAACGGTTATGGTTTACTTAATCAAACGAACGATCAGGGAACCTGGTGCTCGAATAGATTCAACATTGTGGCTAAGTACTGTGCCGCTTGTTGGGGCGGTGTAGCGTTTAATCTCAGCGCCAAAGCTGTCGTATTGAATCGCAAGAAGTTGGCCTTGCTCGACAAAATTCATCAAACTGACATGAGGCAGTACAAAGCCGCCGTGTGTCGCTTTCACACTGACGATTTCGTTTCCTTCCAAGCATGACGTAATAGGGTCCATATCACCTTCAACAATGTTATGCTTTTTCAGCACATTAAAAATGCCTGTTACAGTTCGACTGATGAGCTCTTGCTCGGTGTATCGCCCCATACCTACTTCAACTGTAATGCTTGGGACACCATGGTTATTCCAAACCGTTTCAAGGACGCCAGCATCTCCAGGATCATTTAAAATCGCATCAGGATTAATGAGACGAGCCATTTCTAATGATTGCTCGATTCGGAAATCTGCAAACACGTAAAGTGGATAGGCCGCACCACTGGTTTGAGTGTGAAGGTCAATGGCTAAATCAGCATTTGGCTTGAGCAAATCATTCCACAATGCATATAAGTAACGTTGGGCCTCATTGCCGTTTTGGTCACCAGGAAAAAAGCGGTTTAAGTTTGCAGGAGACGCATCAGGGTCTGCGGAATAGAAATCGCGGCTGTGGTTTAGCATACCTGGCATGTTAATGGTTGGAACAATAGTGACAGTACCAGCGACTTCAGTGCCGATGAGCTCTCGAGCAGTTTTCTGCGCTGCTAACACACCATTGTACTCATCACCATGAACCCCTGCGGTAATCATGATCTTCTTGCCAGGTTTTTCACCTTTGAACACTAGCACAGGTAGGTGTTGCCACTGAGAGAGAGCATTTGTTGCGATGCGAAACCAAAACTTATGCTCGCCCGAATTTAGGTCTGCTACATTGAGAGATTGAATCACTTGATGACCTTGAATCACGTCATCGAGAAATTGTGTTGCCATTAAAGTTACCACTCCAAAACCATAAGCTAATCTAAAACCTTAGCGTCGTCATACCATGAATATTAATAAGGCGAGAACATGTCTCGCCTTAATTACCAATTGGTTTCGTTTTACGCAAAACCCATAATATGAGCTGCGATAACGACGATACTTGATAGGGTAAAGAGTAATAGAATAAATCGCCAGCAGAATTTTGCCCAGTCACCCCAGTCGATACGGCAGACACCAAGCGTTGCCATGAGAGATGCCGAAGTAGGGACGATAACGTTAGTAAAGCCATCGCCAAGTTGGAATGACAAAACTGCCACTTGGCGTGTAACGCCTGCAATGTCTGCCAGAGGGGCCAGTAGAGGCATCGTTAGTGCCGCTTGTCCTGAGCCTGAAGTGACAAAGAAGTTGAAGATAGATTGGAATACATACATTAACCATGCTGCAGCTACGTCAGGAAGCCCACTGATCACGCCGCCAGCACTGTTTAGAATTGAGTTCAGTACACTCGCTTCATCAGTTGTACCACCACCAAGGATCAACAATACCCCTTTTGCACAACCCACTAATAGGGCAGGTGCAAGCATAATAGCTGCACCTTCTTTAAATGCATCAGCTGCGCGGTTTAGCGTCATACCGTTTAGGCGGAAAATCGTACCGATGATCGCGACAACAAAGCCCATAGTGAAAAATTGAGAAGCGATTTCTGGGATGTACCATGCGTTAGCGACTACGCCCCAAACGACCCACACCGTGGTCGCAATAACCGTAAGGATAACGAGTGTGTCACCTAGGTTCCAACGAGAATCTTGATTGCCAAGCTCTTGCTGACGGAAATACTGGTCTGTGCGATGGCTGTAAGAAAGTTTAGGATTTGACTTCACACGAGCGGCGTAGATCATTGTGAAAGCGATACCGATTAACGTAAAGCCAGCCCATAACCCCATGCGTACTGTCATGCCGGATAAAACAGGTACACCCGCAATGCCTTGCGCAATAGCTACGGAAAAAGGGTTCATCCAAGAAGTAGCGAAGCCAATTTGAGTCGCAACATAGGTAACCATTACCGTAGTGATACCATCATAACCAAGGCGAACCATAAGCGGCGCGATAATAATCGCAAACGCTACGGCTTCTTCACCCATACCAAATACCGCACCGCCTAGCGAGAACAGCAAAAATAGCACTGGAATGAATAGCGCTTCGTTACCTTTGGTCTTATCGATAAGGCGCAGGATACCGTTATCGATTGTGCCTGTGCGCATTACAACGCCGAAAGCACCGCCGATAACCAACATGAACATAATCACGCCGATTGCGCTGCCCCATTTAGAGCCAGAAACTAGCCCTTCGAAAGGGAAGTTCATCAGACCAATGCCACCACCAGAAGCAAACAGGCCAACCTTGTTGTAAACCAGTTCACCGTTTTCGTCGGTTGCATAAGAGAAAGAAGAAGGATCGATAACTGTGCGAGTTTTTTCTGCACCGTCGACCATGTAGGTCACCTGTTGGCTATCAAAATGACCAGCAGGAATTAAGTAGGTAAGAATCGCAGCAAGAATACCAACAATGAAGATCAAAATGAGGGTATCTGGCATCTGCCACGACTTAGGGGTAGCAACCGAGTCTGCTGGTTGCGCATGTGTGTGAGACATAACTTACTTCACGTCAAATTCAATAAAGCATGAAATATCGATAAAATAGAATAAAAAGTCAATATTAATGCTTGTGTTGAACTATAAATTCATCAAATATTTGAAGTGAAGTTAATTTGATTGTTTTGTGGTCAAATGTTGGGTTAATGTTTCAGTATGCGTTGAGTTTGGATGATTCACGAGCTTTCATAGTACATCTACAGGTGATCTAATCACTTGATTTCTGTCTGTTCTGCATAAAAAGCAGCGACATCACGAAGGTCTTCATCATTTAACATTTTTAACTGTGCTGCCATCATTTCTGCAAGTGGCCCTTTACGCTCACCGGCTTGATAAGATTTCATTGCATTGTAAAGGTACTGAGCATTTTGACCAGCAAGGCTTGGATAGGTGTTGTTCGTTGCGATGCCTGTAACACCGTGACAATAGACACAGCTAGGTGATTTGATTTTACCTTTATCAGCATCACCAAACGGCTCGGCATGGATAGCGGAAGAGAAAATAAAAGAGATTAGAAGTATAAATCTGAGCATGGAGGTTATCTATTCGCTAAAAATCATGCCGATACAATAAAGCTTCCCCTTAGGGGAAGCTCAATGATCAAAATCAAATTAAAGTAGAGATTTTATACTTGATAAGAAAGTGTCGATGTCTTTCGCTGAAATATCTTTATGAGTTACAAAACGAATTGGATTTCCAGGGGTTATCGTGATGTTTTGTTCCTTTAGTTTCGCAGCGATACTTACTATGTCCACTTGAGGATCAAGCTTCGCGAACACGATGTTCGTTTGAACAAATTCAGGGTTGACTGAAAAACCAGGCAGTTCTGCTAAACCTTCCGCTAAGGTTTTTGCGTTGGTGTGATCTTGTTTTAGCTGTTCCACTTGTTCGGTAAGGGCAAGTTTGCCTGCTGCGGCAAGAATACCCGCTTGACGCATACCACCGCCGACCATCTTTCTTAAGCGACGTGCTTTTGCGATGTAGTCTTTGCTACCAAGTAGTAGCGAGCCAACAGGGGCAGCCAGACCTTTCGACAGACAGATCGTCATTGAATCAAAGTACTGACCGATCTCTTTTACCGGAACATCAAGTGCAACGGCTGCGTTAAAAACGCGAGCGCCATCTAGATGCATCTGCAAGTTATGTTTATTCACGAAGTCACGTGCTTCTGCTAAGTAAGACAGAGGTAGTACTTTACCATTAATTGTGTTTTCTAAGCTGAGAAGCTTAGTGCGAGCAAAGTGACAATCATCTGGTTTAATCGCAGCAGCCAGTTTATCAAATGGTAGCGTGCCATCTGGGTTATTTTCGACTGGTTGAGGTTGAATTGATCCCAAAACCGCCGCGCCACCAGCTTCGTATTTGTAGTTATGTGCTTGTTGCCCACATAGATATTCATCTCCCCGCTCGCAATGCGCCATTAAACCGAGCAGATTGGCTTGAGTGCCTGAAGTGGTAAACAAAGCTGCTTCGAAACCAGCAAGCTGCGCAGCAAATTTTTCAAGCTCATTGACCGTAGGGTCATCACCATAAACATCATCCCCAACGGGGGCCTTAAACATGGCTTCTCGCATGGCTTGGGTGGGCTGTGTAACGGTATCTGATCGAAAATCCATGAATGTCTCCTTGGTCAAAGTCCTAAATATATCCGCAAAGGCGCGCTTTGCTTAAGCAAGCGATCGTTTTGGCATCGGTGATCGTGCCATCGACAATCTTTTCTTCGAGTTGCTTGATTGACAAGGTGACGACCTCAATCACTTCGTCTTCATCGCACTCGTAACGGTTTGTTTTGTTGAGCTTTTCGGCAACAAATAGATACTGTATCTCATCACAAAATCCGGCAAGAGGGGTGACTTGGCCGAGAGACGTGAATTTCTCTGCACTAAACCCAGTTTCTTCCTCTAACTCTCTTTTGGCGCAGCAGAGTGGCTCTTCGTTGCCTTCCCTGGTACCAGCAGGAAGTTCCAATAGCCATTTATTAAGTGAAGGCCGAAATTGGTGGACAAGGACAATCTCACCCTCCGCTGTAATAGGGAGAATCACTGCAGCGCCCGGATGATGGATTGTGGTGTGCGTAATTGCCTGTCCTGTAGGAAGCATAACGTCTTCTTCAATCAGAGAAATTTGCTTCCATTTATGAATTATCTTGCTCATGCAGTTATGAACCCTAGCTGTTACCGCATTTTTGACGTTTTTCGACATTAACCACAAATGGTGGGAAACAAAAGCAAAAAATACTGCAACACGACGAAAGCGTTTGCACTTTAAGTGAGCAATATCTCATAAATGGAAACTTTGATTGCTTCGTCAAGATGGGGAAAAGCATCTGCTATAAGGGGAATTCGACAAAATACATTTGTAACAAAGTTATAACAAGTGTATAAAAATGTTAACGCAATACCACTTCAGTAGCCGGAGAACGTATGACACAAACCTTATTTGCCTCAAATGCCGAAAAAGCGCTTCTCTCAGAACGCATCAATAAATTGGCGAAAGCGTTAACGGATGGCGTTTATGAGCGTGAACATACGATCAAGCTCTGCCTTCTTGCTGCACTTGCTGGTGAAAGTGTTTTTCTTTTAGGCCCCCCTGGTATTGCAAAAAGCTTAATTGCCAAACGACTCATCCAAGCGTTCGATAACAGCAGTTACTTCGAATACCTGATGACGCGCTTCTCAACCCCTGAAGAGGTGTTTGGGCCACTGAGTATCCAAGAGCTAAAAGACAACGGCCGTTATGTTCGCTTAACTAAAGGGTATTTGCCAACTGCACAAGTCGTATTTTTGGATGAAATCTGGAAGGCGGGGCCTGCAATTCTTAACACATTGCTGACAGTGGTTAATGAGAAAACATTCAAAAATGGCAGCGATATCGAGCGTGTGCCAATGCGCTTGTTGGTATCGGCTTCCAATGAATTACCCGATGAAGATAGTGGATTGGATGCGCTCTACGACCGCATGTTGGTGCGTGTGTTTGTGAATCGAATTCAGAATAAACAAAACTTTAAGTCGATGTTGACTGTGGGCACATCGCAAGAGGCACAAGTACCAGAAGGCCTAGCGATAACTGATGAAGAATATCATCAATGGCAACAACAGCTCGACAAATTGACGTTAACCGACAATGCATTCGAAAAGCTTTTCCAGCTTAAAACGATGTTAGAAAGCAAAGTTGAAGCTCAGTTTGGTGATGTGGCCAATACCGATATGTATGTCTCTGACCGCCGCTGGAAGAAAGCCGTGAAGTTGTTAAAAGCGAGCGCGTTTTTTAATGGTCGCGATGAAATAAATCCGCTTGACCTTTTACTGCTGCAAGATTGTTTATGGAACAGTCCTGAATCGCGAGATGTGGTACGTGAAGTGGTTCAAGAGTTCGCCTTAAAACATGCATTTGATCAACAAGACGCGGAGCAGGAAATCGAGTACTGCCGTGAGTCTTTGGTTGATGTCCAACATGAACTAGAAGATGCCTACCGCATGACGTTAACGTCTGAAGCGGCCACGGGTATTTTGCGTAAAGAAACCATGCGCTTTGATACCTCTAAAGCCAAGATGTACAAAGTTGGCGCAGCCGTTAACTTAGTTAAATTGGTTGTCTTGCAAAGCAACATGTCGGTTTCAGAATCAGAAAAAGGTGATAGCCGCTGGGTTTATGTACCCAAAGATGAGTTAGATCGAGTCATTAAAGAGGGAAGCGGTGATGTGTATGGTTACGTCAATCAAAACACCAACATGTGCCGTTTACGATTTGATGTTGACGCGGCGAATAACCTAGTTATCCGTGATATCGCGAACCGAGGCATTCTGGTTAGCCTAGTGACTCAAGAGGGCTTGGATGTAGAGCTTTACCAAAAGTGGTTAACGCAGAGCGAAAAAGCCGTAAATCAGCTTAGTGAGGCAGAACACCATATGCGCAAGGTGAAAGCGAACTTTCATGATGCGCTTCCGCATAGCTTTGTTGATCCTGAACTACCCCGCCTAATGGAGTCGAGTCTGCAACAGGTTAGTCAGAGACTTGAATCAATCCAAGCAGAAAGTGAAAAAGTTATCCAACGCTTTAAAAACTTACATCAGTTTTTCTCATAAGGAGACGACATGCTAGGTGCAGACGGACTTAACCTCGCGCTGATGGTGGCCGACTCTGGCATCATCGATAGCGCAGTTAATGATTTGATGGCGCGTTCACAAGTCATGATGATGGCAGAAAACCGAGGTGTTAAATCTTCGGTCAAAGGTCACTTGTTAAAGTGGCGAGGCAGCGTCAAAAAACGGATCACCAAGGTATGTGAGACAGAGCGTTTCCAACAAGAGCTGTCTTTATATCAAGAGGTTATTCATTGGGATGAAGAGGCGTTTTTTGAAAACATCGAAGATGTGATTAAAAAGCTGGAATGGCACTCTGCGTTTTACATGCAAGCTCGCCGAATGATGGAAAAGAACAAAGGGATGAATAACCCTATGTTCCCTCATTACTTTTGTGATCAATGGTACAAAAGCCTCACCGATGCTATAAAACAAGCGCAAGTAAGCGAGCTTGAAGCCAATAAAGAAAAGGTGCTGAATGACCTGTATCAACGTATGGAAACCATGCGTAATATGGATAAAGTCACGGAGTCGGGTGACGCTGAAAGTGTAGGGCGCCTGTGGGATATGGCATCTGCCAAGTTGAGTAAAACAGACTTAACGGTGATGAAACGCCATGCTGAGTTTCTGAAGAAGCACCAAGGCTTGCAAGAAATTGCGGAGCAACTCGGTCGTATGGCGGGGCAAGTAAATGATCCTGAACTAAATCGTGCGCCCACTGAAGAACTTCAATTGGTCGAAGAGAAAAGTGATGAGGCGACGGATGATATTGTCGGTATTCACGAAAGCGATGATCTAAATAAGCTACTTCCCAACGAAACGATGTTTTTGGCGTATCCTGAACTTGAAGTTGTGTTCTATAAACACTTAGTTGATAAACGGCTCATGAACTATCGTACACAAGGCAAATCGCGCACGTTACGTAAAGTTAAAGCTCACCGACCTGACCATAAAGCGGTAGATATCGAAAAAGGCCCCTTCATTGTTTGTGTGGACGCGTCCGGTTCCATGAGTGGCTTTCCTGAGCAATGCGCCAAAGCCATGGCTTATGCTCTGATGCAAATCGCACTAGCGGAGCAACGTGATTGCTATGTCATTATTTTTTCTACGGAACACATTACCTACGAACTAACCAAACAAGATGGTCTGCGCGAGGCGGCGGACTTTCTAACTTATAGCTTCCATGGTGGTACAGACTTAGAGCCAACTTTGATTAAATCTATCGACTTGATGAGCGGTGATAAATATAAAAACGCAGACATGGTAGTCATTTCCGACTTTATCGCGCCAAAACAACAAGACGAGTTACTGGCCAAAGTGGATGCGCTCAAAGCGAAGAAAAACCGTTTTCACGCGATTAGCTTATCGAAATACGGAAATCCTGCATTAATGTCGATGTTTGATCACACTTGGTCTTATCACCCTAATGTTGTGGGAAGATTGCTAAAAAGGGTCAGCAACTATTAAACGCCTTAATGTTTCATGGGACAAAACGAACTGAAAGCTAGATTTATATTGCTTCGTTTTAAGCCAATAAGATCGAACTTTGGTCGAATTGACTTAAAAGAAATCAAACGAACAGAAAATGAAATATTTTTGTTTGACTATCTTCTCTCAATCCGTAAAGTAGCCACCAACGCAACGGGGTAGAGCCCTGAAGCGTAATAAAAGGCGCCTTGGCAGAGTGGCTATGCAGCGGATTGCAAATCCGTGGACCTCGGTTCGACTCCGGGAGGCGCCTCCA
>NZ_JAWOUJ010000002.1:0-432423 GCF_033339315.1 Vibrio sp. 661
GAAAGCACCGGTCTTGAAAACCGGCATACGTTAATAGCGTATCTAGGGTTCAAATCCCTATCTCTCCGCCACTTTTAAAAAAACCGCTGTTCTTACAGCGGTTTTTTTGTATCTGCTGTTTTTTAACCGCTGTTATCGAAACTTCTAATTGATTTTTCTCTAGCTCTTTCTTCAAGTTTTTGCGTACCTACTTTGGGTTTAGTTTACGCAGTAATACCTTCAATCGAAGACATTTCCATACGTCTCATTTGGGCTTCAAATAGAGCTTTCTTAAGTCTCAACGTGGGATGCTTAAACGCATTTTGATAGAGTTCCAGTCTAAATACTGCGGATGCACTTGGAGAAAAAATGAAGCTACTTTACTGGTTAGATGAATGGCAAGCTCTTACTCAACAAGAACAAGAGATGGCTTTACCTATCTCTGGCTACGATTTACTTGATGATGTGTTTGTGAAGTATGAACTCGTCGATCTTAACAAGCCATTGTTGTTTACATTTTCTCCTTCCGGTACTGATGTGCAGGTACAAGACTTAACTCCGGATTTTTCTCCTTGGGGCTACGAGTTCGGAATACAACAAAAAGTAAACATTATTGCCTTTCAACATTTAGGACAAAGTAATTGGTTCCGTAGTCGGAATTTGATTTTCTTTCTGGAGCAGCTATCTGAGTTGCTTCATCCCTTCAAATGTCGTTTGGGTTATGGGCAAAGTCGAGGTGGCTTTGCAATTGGCGCGTTCGCTAACTTGCTGAAACTAGAACATCTTTTGTTGTTTTATCCTGTTAGCACTAAAAATAAAGCGTTAGTGCCTTGGGATGATCGGCCGAGTACTGAGCTTGCTCAGCAGTTTGCTTGGGAAAGCGGCTACCATGATCGAGATTTGGGCAATGCCAAAGGTTATATTATTTATGACCCATCCAATCGCATTGATCGTCTTCATGCTGAACGTTATCCAGAGCTTACCCATTTAAAAGTCGTCGGTATGGGACACGGCACTCAATCCACACAATTAGATAAATTAGAATTTTTTAATCTGGTGGCGCAGGAGTTTGTTCGCCATCAAACCTTAGATATTGACCAATTTAATAAGCAAATTCACGCTTTGTTTTAAAAGAGGACTGATATCAGAGTCCCCTGTAACCAGGGGGAGATGATCACACACTAAAAACTAGATTTTTAACACAATTGCTAGGCGCAATTTAGATGGAGGATTAATGAAGTTACTGTACTGGTTGGATGAATGGCTGGCTCTTTCTGTTGAAGAACAGCAAACCAGGCTACCGATGTCCGGGGAGGACTTACTTGATGATGTGTTTGTTAAGTATGAGTTTGTCGACCGCAATAAACCGTTGTTGTTCACCTTTTCCCCTGCTGGTACGAATCTACAAGTACAGGACTTACACTCAGACTTTGCGCCTTGGGGTTATCGCTTAGCCCAGAAACAAAAAGTAAATATTATTTCATTTCAGCATCTTGGGAAAAGTAACTGGTTTCGCAGCCGTAATTTGATTTTCTTTCTAGAGCAGCTATCAACTTTACTTGAGCCTTTTGAATGTCGTTTAGGTTATGGGCTTAGCCGCGGTGGTTTTGCTATTGGTGCCTTTTCTAATCTATTAAAGTTGGATCAAGTATTGATGTTTCACCCGGTCAGCACAAAAAACAAAGTGCTGGTGCCATGGGATGATAGGTCAAGTACTGAACTTGCCCAACAATTTGATTGGGAAGGAAAGTATCACGACCTCGACCTTGGCGATGCAAAAGGCTATATCATTTATGATCCAACTAATGAAATCGACCGCCTTCACGCCAAACGCTACCCAGAGCTCACTCACTTGAGAGTCTTTGGGATGGGACATGGTACCCACGCGACGTATTTGAATAAATTCGGTTTTTATAAGCAAGTGGCCGTAGACTTTATACGTTATCAGAAGATAGATATAGCGCAGTTTCGTCATCAGACCAAAACGCTGCGCTTAAAAGAAGATTACTATCAGTGCCTTAACAAGGCGAATGCGAGCTCACAGCATCGTTTAAACTTACTGAGTACCGCTCATAATGTACTAATTGAAGAAAAGAAAGAACATGTGAAGGAGCATCAAGCACAAATCGATATTCAGCCACTTGTTGATATTGCACTTAAGCATGAGTATGACAACCCGCAAGATGCAGTACAGCTTTTGGAAGTCGCTCAGCAGTTGGTTCCGAATGATCCCGTTGTGGAGCACAAGTTGCAGCAACTGTCGTAACGTTGAGATGTAATGCGGACGATATTGGTCGAAATAGGTCAGTGGCTTTTGTCGCTGGCCTTTTTAATAGCTTATGGATTGATATGTCGATGAAATCTAATGAAGCAGTACAAAATAAAAAGCCCAAGCAAATGCTTGGGCTCCATAAATGTTAATGCGAGTTTTAAAACTCTTTTGGCGCAAAGCCTGTCATCACATCAAGGCGAAGTTCTTTACCAACTTTTGTTAATGGGTGAACGATTACTAAGCCGCGTACGCGTTTTTTTAGTTTGCCTATGTCCGCTTGTTCTGCTTTGGTGATTTCACGAGAGAAAGGCATATCAAGTAAGCTTTTACGTTCTTTGTTCAGCTCATAGTTTTGCTTGTGCTTTAACTGGTTAAGCTTTTTGGTCAGCTGTTCTACTTCATCCGTGAACTTTGTAATCATTTCGTGATCACCACGAGAACGTGCCGCATCAAGTTTACGTTGGCATGTATCTAAACGGTTGTGCAGCTTTTGAATATCAGTTTTTATGCTCATGGTAATTTGGCTCAAATTTTAAATAGTCGAGGAGTATAGCATAGCTGAGATCACACGCTCTACTATACTTCTCGATTGTCTGGCTTTAGTTAATCAGTTCATTGCCCGATACGTTACCAGAGAAAAAGGCTTCGACGTTATCAAGCGTCACAGAGGCAATATTATTAAGTGCTTCGTGAGTCAAGAATGCTTGGTGGCCAGTAAACAGCACGTTATGACAAGCCGATAAACGGCGGAAAACATCATCTACAATGACATCGTTAGATTTATCTTGGAAGAATAAGTCTTTTTCATTGTCATACACGTCTAGGCCAAGCGCACCAATCTTACCTTGTTTCAACGCTTCTATCGCCGCTAGTGAATCTAGCAACTCGCCTCGACTGGTGTTAATGATCATTACACCATCTTTCATTTGCGCGAAGGCTTTTTCGTTCAACAAGTGATAGTTTTCTTCACTCATTGGACAATGGAGAGAGATAATATCCGCATTAGCGTAGATTTCTTCAAGCGAACAGTAACGGGCTCCCATTTCTAGCGCTAATGGGTTTTCGTAGGGGTCGTAGCAAAGCAGTTCCATGCCAAGCCCTTTGAAGATACGCATCGTCGCGATACCAATCTTACCCGTACCAATAACACCAACGGTTTTTCCGAAAAAGTTAAAGCCAACAAGACCCTCTAGCGAGAAGTTGGCGTCACGTGTGCGTTGGTAGGCCTTGTGAAGACGGCGGTTTAGGCACATCATTAAACCAACCGTGTGCTCTGCCACTGCTTCTGGTGAGTAAGCAGGAACTCGAACCACTTGTAAGCCTAGTTCTTTGGCTGCTTGTTGATCAACTTTATCATATCCCGCGCAGCGCATAGCAATAAGCTTGGTCCCGCCCAGAGAAAGCTGTTTAAGGACAGGAGCTGAAAGATCATCATTAACAAACGCACATACGACATCACTGCCGTGCGCCATCTTGGCTGTTTTTTCGGTTAGTCGGAAGTCGTGATAGTGGAATTCAAAATCGCGGTTATTTTTAATTTTATTAAAAGAGGCTTCGTCGTAGGATTTTGCACTAAAAAAAGCAATGTTAATCATGGTTCCCTCTCAAAAAGTGCGGACTTTATAAATAAATATGCTTATAAAGTAATGCAACTTAGCCGCAATGAATAGAGAAATCTTCTCTTTGACTTTGTTGTATCAAATAACGATAAGAAGTACGCCTTTCAGCGAGTGCTATCTTACGGTTCCGCATTAGATACTGTTTGCTTTACGAGCATTAACTGACTAGCATTATCGCTCTTTTCTTGTTCACTTTATTAGCTTAGGCGTTACGACAATGTCAGTAAAATGGTTCTCTATGTTCTTGTGTTGTGTGTTTGCTTCGGGCACTCACGCAGCTGTTGACCTTGTTAAAGTCGACAAGTCTAAGCGTCGAATGTATTTGATGGAACAAGGAGCAGTGCTAAAAGAATACCGAATTGCTTTAGGAGCGAACCCTCAAGGACATAAACAAGAAGAGGGAGACAATCGCACACCAGAGGGCGAATATACTCTAGATTATGTTATAGAGGACTCTGCTTTTTATCGTTCAGTGCATATCAGTTACCCTGATGCGATTGATACGTTGGAAGCGAAGCGCCGAGGGGTATCCCCTGGAGGGAACATCAAAATTCATGGCTTAAAAAACGGTGAGAGTCAGTTGCCGATTTATATCCAAAGTTTTGATTGGACTAATGGGTGTATTGCGATTACCAACGAGGAGATGGACGAATTTATCCAGCTTGTTGAGATGGGGACACCAATTCAGATTGAGTGGTAATAAAAGGTCCCCTTTAATGTTCTGGCTCTTATAGGCTATGGCATAAAGCGCTGTGGATGATCACTAAAAATACCGTCTAACTGAGGCAGGTATTTCAGTTTATTTGGATTGTTCACCGTATAGCACATCACTTTGTAACCGGCTTGTTGGAGTTTGTTTATCTGGCGAGTACGAACCCAGTTAATGTTTAGGTTGCAGCTATAGGCACTAACTTCTTCCAAAAGGCGTTTATCTTTTCTCGTAAAGAATTCACTTAACACACCCAATCGGTAGCCACTGCAGTATTTGTGCATCGCTCTAATGACGTCATGACTAAAGCTCGATAGGAGTACATTCTCTTGCGGCATTGGACTTTTTGCTAACGCATTGGCTAGAGTCTGCGCCACTTCTTTCGCTGGATGGTTGTCTACTTTAACTTCGATATTCAAGTTAAGCTTATTCTCAGTAGCTAAAGTGAGCAGTTCATCTAGTGTCACGATCTTCTCGCCTGAAAAGTCTGTGCTAAACCAACTACCGAAATCTAATGCTTTTAAGTCTTCCAGGGTGAGCTCATCAACACGCCCTTGTCCATTGCTGCATCGATTGACGGTATGATCATGGCAAACCACTAAAACATTATCTTTGGTAGGCTGTATATCCACTTCCACCCACTTCAACCCCAGGTCAATGGCTGCCTGAATGCTTATTTTTGTATTCTCAGGGTATGAACCTGCCACGCCACGGTGACCAATTAATAACGTTTCCATTCGCTTTATCTTTTGCTTTGCGGTTGCCAGATTGTACTCGTTTTTTCTATGAAGATATATCTAGGTGCATATTGTTAGGAACCTTTAGTAAAAGTGAACATTAAACTCTAATGGCACGTTGCTGCTTCTTGGACTGAGTCCTGTGGACTTAAAGCATTAGAGTGTTAGTTGTTTAATTGGTAAATGAGTAATAAAATGCGAACCATTTTTATTTGAATGGTGAGTGGTAATGTCACGAGTTTTGATAGTCGATGATGACGTTCCTTTGTGTGAGCTGTTAGAAGCGGTTTTGCAAGAGGAGGGCTACATCGTCTCTTCTGTACATTGCGGTGAAAGTGCGCTGCAATATATGGAAAAAACGCCTGTAGATCTTGTATTGCTTGATGTCATGTTACCAAACCTTAACGGCATGCAAGTTGCTCGTAGGATCTGTCAGCGCTTCGCGACACCTATTCTAATGCTTACCGCTCTCAACGATGAAAACTCGATGCTTGATGGTTACCAAGCGGGGGCCGATCAGTATATCGGAAAGCCTTTTAATGTCGCTGAGCTTCTAATGCGCATCAAAGCGATTCTTCGTCGTGTTGGCTTGGAACGTCAACGTCAGACGATGTGTAGTACCGTTCAAACGATCAGTGACCAGCTTAATAGCTTACCCCTCACAAGTACGGAAGCTGAACTATTGAGCTACTTGGTAAAAAACCAAGGAGTCGTGATTTCAAAAGCAGAGCTTCAAACCGAAGTGTTAAAGAAAGAGCTGAGTCCTTTTGATCGCAACCTTGATATGCACATCAGTAACATACGTCGCAAGTTAGTTGAAGCGGGGCTTTCCAAGCAACATATCAAAACCTTCCGTGGCAAAGGTTACAGTTATTTAGAGGCTGTAAACCGTTAATGAAGCTCCGGTGTCCACCTTTTATTGCAAAACGTAAAGATAGCTTAGCGTTCAAGTTATTTAGTTGCATGACCGCAATTGTAATTAGTATTTTGGTCGTGCAATCCTTAGCGGAACAAGCTCTGGTGAAAGCCATGTTGAAAGTGCCCGATAGTGTGCGAGAAGAAATGCTAGACCTTGCACATCAAGCCAATGTATTGATTGAGCACGGAGACATGGACGAACTTGCTGACTGGGCAAATGCGCAAAACTTTTATTTATTTGTGTTGAATGAACATCAGCAACCAGTTACGCACCGTCTGATGCATCCGCACTTCGAGTTCAAACTTCAATTTAAGAGAAGCATTGATGATCAACTTGAGGGGAAAGTGAATCGCCCCATCATCAATATTCCTTTAGTTCATGGCAATACTTTAGTGATTCAGTTGCCACATCGACTGCACCCTGCAAATGACTTCATTCTGTATTTCTCTATTCTCAAAGTCGTGATTGCAGTGGTTATTTTGGCGCTCTTTTCACTGCTAATGGCACGTAACTTACAGCAACCATTGGATCGATTGAGAGAAGCAAGCAAAAAGCTATCTAATGGCGATTTTAATGTCAGTGTCGTGAAAGAACTGAAGTCGAGCACGCGTGAGTTTAACGAGTTAGCGCAAGATTTCGATCACATGACGCAACAGATTCATTCTCTCGCTGAAAAGCAGCGACTGCTTATAAGAGATGTCTCTCACGAATTGAGAACGCCGTTAGCGAGGCAGAACTTGGTTCTGCATCTTTTGCGAAAGCGTGTTGGAGAAAGTGAGCAAAGTCTAGTGACAAGGCTAGAAGATGAAGCAAAAGAGCTAAACCATTTGATCAGCGATATATTGGAGTTCAGTCGCTTGGAAAATGCGCGTTTCGACAAAGCCACGAAACGCTGTGATTTAGAAGTTTTGCTCTCCCCGCAAGTAGAACGTTGCAAAATAGATTTGAAGTCAGAACAGACGTTGTCTTTCCGCTCAGAAGCTGTATGTGCTAAAGCTTTTTGTGAAGAAACGCTCGTCATTCGTTGTTTGAACAATCTTATTGGTAATGCCATTAAATATTCAGGACAAGCATCTCAGATAGAAGTTTCTCTGGAAAATTATGTCAAAGAAGGGCAGCAGTTCACCACCATGTCAGTATCTGATGATGGGCCTGGTATTCCAGAGAACAAGCTGGTCGATATTTTTGATCCGTTTACACGCTTAGATGCTTCTAGAGATAAAAAGCTTGGTGGCTACGGTTTAGGTCTTGCGATTGTCAAAGAATCCATGCGTATTATGGGTGGAGCAGTCACGGCGAAAAACCGTGAGCAAGGTGGTTTGAGGGTTACTTTAGTGTTCAAGCAATAAGTATGATTAAGTCGTAATTTTTGTGACTAATATCACATTACCATGGCGCATCATCAGAGAGTACTTTACAAAAGTTTGCAAATGCAAAGAATGTAAATTTAATGCAAATGGTAATACTTATCACTTATATTCACCCGCGAAATAATTAAGAGGGAATCGCATTCAACAAGTATGTGACCCGAAAAATAATAATCGGAGTGAAAGGATATGTTTACTAAGAGCCATTTGGCGTTAGTGATCGGTGCAGTGTTAGCAACACCTGCAGTGGCGGAAGTTCAAACAGACGAACATGTAGTTGTAGAAGGTCGAGAGTTCGGCTACAAGGCAGATACAAACAGTACAGCAATGCGCATGGAAATGACGCAGCTGGAAACGCCGGGACAAGTAGCGGTTATCGATGAAACGGTAATTGATGAGCAGCGTGCAAGTACACTTGGTGAAGTGCTACGTAACGATGCAAGTGTTAGCGCGGGTGGTACAAGCCGTAACCGCGAACGTTTCTCTCTACGTGGTTTTGAACTTAGCAGTTCAGACGGTTTTCTTCGTGATGGTCGTCAACACTGGTCACACTATCGTCAGCCAATTGAGCTTTTAGAGCGTGTTGAAGTGCTTAAAGGTCCATCAGGTCTGCTATACGGTAAATCTGAGCCGGGTGGTTTGGTAAACATGGTTTCGAAAAAACCAACAACTCAAACACAAGCAAGTTTGAGTCAAGATCTAGGTTCGAATGATCACTCACGCACTGTGCTTGATGTGAGTGGCGCGCTAAATGATGCAGAGACACTGCGTGCGCGCGCAATTTTTGCCAAAGAAAGCTACGGCTCTTGGCGCAGATACGGTGATGGCACTGAGCCAGAAACGGATCGTACGGTAGCGGGCCTAGTGGTTGAGTACGACATCACCGACAACTTTATGGTGTCAGCGCATTACGATCGCACGAAAGACGATGGTAGCGTGGACTCTGGCGCATACATTGTTGATGGCAAAGCGGTTCGCGGTGATAAGTACATTTGGGATGCGCAGTGGTCTGAAATTGATAACGAAGTAGAAAACTACGGTGTCGATATTAATGCGCAAGTCACGGATAACGTGAACGTAAAAGCAGGTTACAACCGCCAAGACTTTAAGCGTTTTGATGTAGAGTCTTACCCTAAGTTTGATCAGTATGAAGAGTTAAATACGATTAAGCATCGAGGCAACGATCGCTCCGATAATTGGGTATTTGATACTGCATATATAGATGTGACGACGGACTTTACTTTGTTCGGTACGGAAAACACGTTGTTAGTGGGCGCTAACTACTTAGATTACAGTTATGATCGCTTTATGGCATTTCATACTGAGGCGAGTATTGCGCCAGGAGAAACGGTGCCTAAGCCTAGCTATCGTAGTTCGAAGAAATCACCAACAGCTGAGTACGATACTTGGGGTATCTACGCGCAAAATATGATGACGATTAATGATTACTGGCAAGTGCTTGCAGGTGTTCGTTATGACGAAAAGCGTGATGATGAACTGACCGAAAACCAAGTTTCTCCAAAGTTAGGTGTGATATTCCACCCATCGACGAATGGCTCGGTTTACGTTCAGTATTCTGAAAGCTTCATGCCTCAAGGTGAAGTCAGCAACGGTAGTCGTACCTACATCAATGAAGGTGAGAAACTCGACGCGGAGCGTGGTATCTCTTATGAAATCGGTACGAAGTGGGAACTGTTTGATCAGCGTTTATTTGTATCTGGTGCTGTGTTTGATATCACGTTAGAGAACATCTCGCTGGATGTTGAAAGCGGCAAAGACGCGGGCGGCAATCTCCTACACAAGAAAACGCAAGGTGGTGAGCAAGTTCACAAAGGCGCTGAGTTAATGGCTCAAGGTTTTGTGACCCCAGAGTTGTCGCTAACCGCTTCTGCGATGTATTTGGATGCAGAGCTTAAGAAGGCAGAAAGATATGAAGGCAACCGCCCTGTAGATGTGCCAGAGTTTTCAGCAAGTCTATGGTCTAGCTACAAGGTTCAAGACAACACTAACTTAAACCTTGGTTTGATTTATGAAGGTGATCGCTACGGTGATGCAGCGAATACCTTCAAGAAAGATGGCTACGCTCGCGTTGATATGGGTGTGTCATACAAACATAAGTACGATGAAAACTTGGATATTATTGCTCGATTCAATGTCGAAAACTTATTCGATACCGACTACTTCGCAGGTGGTGGTAGCACGAATGGCGAGCAAAAAGGTGCGAGTGGGGTTGTGGTTGGAGAAAGCCGCAACTACATGGCAACAATCCAGTTCAAGTACTGATAACAATTTGATTATTAAAGGGGAAGGGTAGTCTTCCCCTTTGGTCGTTTTTGGAACACAGAAATATAACTCGTATGAATCTAATGAAATCAAGTATCGCTCTGTTGATATCATCGGTTTTGATTCCCGCTCACGCGGCGAACTTAAACGATGCACAAGCTGTGCAGAGTAAAACAAACCAGTCGTCGGCGGTAAGCCAAAAACGTATTGATGCAAGCGCAGAAAAATCACTTACTCTAGAAGCTGAAATTGAGCAGCTGCAAGAGGAAGTCGGTAACTTGAAGATTTATCGCGATCATCTTGCAAGCCTTGTTGAAAGTCAAAATCAAGAAGTTGATAGCTTGAACGAGCAAATTGAGCAGATTGCTCAAACTCGTCAAGGTGTCGTGCCTTTGATGTATCACATGCTTGAGAGCTTAAAAGTGCTCGTCGCTAACGACAAGCCTATACGCAAAGCGCAACGTGAGGAGCGAATTGCAAAGCTGGATTCCATGATGACGCGTGCAGACGTTGCGGATGCAGAGAAGTTTCGTCGTATTTTAGAAGCGTACCAAATTGAAATGGATTACGGCACCAAGCTTGGCGTTTACCAAGGCAAGATTAACCTAGGTGACAATGAAGCTGTGGAGGCGGACATTCTCTATTTAGGGCGTTTGTCTTTGGTAGCGCGTAGCTTATCTGGTGACACATTTTGGAGCTGGCAACAGCAACAACAAGCATGGCAACAAGTGGGTTCTGAGCAAAAATCAGAGCTAGACAAAGCGTTCGCTATGGCGAATAAACAGATCGCGCCGAGCATGTTAACTCTACCAGTGTCGTTAACCGCTGCGGAGGGCAAATAAATGATGAAAAAATGGTTATCGGTTGCATTAATCTCGACAGCCGCATTAATGCCTCATACAACTCTTGCTAGTGATGCGTTGTTACAAAAGGCGCAGCAAGAAAATCGTCAACAGCAATCGCACAATGTCGCGCGTGAATCAGGTTTTAAGCAAACAGAGCAAGAGCTACAGGCTATAAAGAATAAATTGGTGGCAGAGCGGGCTGCTCTTCAAGCAGAAGCGGACTCATTAAGTGTTACCTTCGGTGAAAATGAAGCAGAACTGGCACAGCTAGAAGAAAAGTTGCGTCTAGAAACCGGGAGCCTAGGTGAGTTATTTGGCGTCGTTCGCCAGAACGCAAAAGAGCTAGAGTCTGAGCTAAAAAGCTCAGTAACCGGTGTAGATGCAAACTCATATCAGAAAGATATCGATGCTATTGTTGCGGCTAAATCACTGCCAACGTTGACCCAACTTCAGGCGATGTGGCGCAGCATGGAAGAACAAATCAAAGCAAGCGGTGAAATGGCAAACGTCTCTTTCACACTGCTAAATGGCGAAGGTCGTGAACAAACGGTTAATGGTGTTCGTCTTGGTTCTATGGCGCTGCTGGATGAGACTGGCTACGTTAAGTGGAATGGTCAACGCGGAGACGCGGTAAACTATCTTCGTCAGCCTGAGAACGGTCCAACAGCGAATACTATTTCCTCTGGTGACATTGATGCACTTGTCATTGATCCGTCACGTGGCATTCTTCTTGAACAGCTTGCAAACTCACCGACTTTGGCTGATCGCCTAAATGCGGGTGGCGTTGTCGGCAAAATCATCCTTGGCTTATTGGCTATCGGCCTATTGATTGCGCTCGTACGTGGTGCATCACTGATGATTTCGCGTCAGAAAATCATGAAGCAACTGAAAACCCCAGCGCAGCCAGGAAACAACCCTTTGGGTCGCGTGCTTGCGGTATACCAGAAAGACAAGCATCGCAGCGTAGAAGCGTTAGAACTACGTCTTTTGGAAGCTGTTGTTGATGAGCAAACCCACCTAGAAAAAGGGTTGTCGATGCTTAAGCTTCTTGCTGCTCTAGCTCCTATGCTTGGCCTACTAGGCACGGTAACGGGTATGATCGAAACCTTCCAAGTCATCACTCAATTTGGTAATGGTGATCCGAAAGTAATGGCGGGTGGTATTTCAATGGCACTTGTGACTACCGTACTTGGCCTTGTTTCAGCCATGCCTTTGCTATTAGCGCACAACGTATTGGGCTCTCAAGCAGAAAATATTCGCAGTATCTTAGAAAAACAAGGCATCGGTTTAGTTGCAGAACAAGCTGAGCGTGATATGCCGAGTAACAAAAGTCACTCTAACACCTTAGCGGAGAACGCAGCGTAATGGAGCAGATCCTACTCAGCACATTGGGTTTGATCAGTGAGGATTGGGCCACAACCTTGATGAGCTTTATGCAGCAAGGTGGTCAAATCCTATGGTGGCTGGCCGCCGTCGTGGCGGTGTGCTGGCTGTTGGTTATGGAGCGAGTTATTTATCTCACAACGGTTTTCCCTGGGGTAAAAAAACAGCTTTGTAAGCAGTGGCAAGCAAGATCAGAGCACCACTCTTGGTACGCGCATCAAATCCGTGAAGGATGGATTGCAAAAGCGCAAATCGAACTGCGCCAAAACCTATCGACTATTAAGCTACTTGTGGCGGTTTGCCCAATGCTAGGGTTGTTAGGGACGGTGACAGGCATGATTACGGTGTTTGACGTAATGGCATCGCAAGGCAGCAGCAATCCGAAATTGATGGCTTCTGGTATCTCACTTGCTACGCTGCCAACCATGGCAGGTATGGTAGCAGCGCTTGCGGGCATGTTTATTCATGCTCGCCTTAGCAAAGTGTGTGAACGAAAAGCTATCCAGTTAGAACAATCTTTAAGGAGTCAAAAGTGAGACTCGGACGCAGACCTAACCAACAAGATGAAGCTCAAGTCGATTTAACCTCGATGCTTGATATCGTCTTCATCATGTTGATCTTCTTCATTGTGACCAGTTCGTTTGTACGTGAATCCGGTGTAGAAGTGAATCGCCCTCAGGCTTCTAATGTAGTAAGCCAAAAAGATGCGGGCATTTTTATCGCAGTAACGGCAGCGAATGATGTGTACATCGACAAACGAGTGGTTGATATTGAGCGTGTTGAGGCCTCTATTGAGCACTTGTTACTTGATCAGCCTGATGCCTCGTTAGTTATCCAAGCTGACGAGCATGCTTACAATGGCACTGTCGTGAAAGTGATGGACGCTGCAAAGGCGGCGGGTGTGAAGAACATTGCATTGGCGGCGGAGAAACCTTAATGGGCAGGCTGTTACTTGCACTACCAGCATCACTGTTAATTTCTGTGAGCTTGTTTAGCTTTATGGCGTGGATGGTTGATAAAGGCAACCAGCGTGCACCAGAAGCTTCAGAAGCCGTTCGTTTTGATATGGTGATGGTAGAGAATGAAGCAGACGTGCAGCGTCGTCAACGTTCAGTGCCGGAGCAACCAGAACCACCTCAAGCGCCGGAGCCAATGGATCTGTCTCAAGCTGACACTCAAATGGAACCAATGAGTCAGATGACGCCAGTCAGTGCTTTAGGTTTAAACACAGCCCTTGAAGGCATCGCGATTAGCGCCCCAAACTTGAAGGGAACAATGGGCAACCAGCAAGCACTGCCGTTGTATCGTGTTGATCCTCGTTATCCAAGTAAGGCGCTGAAACGTAGAGTGGAAGGTTATGTCATTATGCGTTTCACGATCGATGCAACTGGACGACCAAAAGATATTGAAGTGATCGAGGCTGAGCCCGAGCGCATGTTTGAAAGGGAAGCAATCCGTGCGCTTAAAAAATGGAAGTATCAGCCAAAAGTTGAGGATGGTGTGTCAATTGAGCAGTTCGGACAAACCGCTAAAGTGGAGTTCAAGTTAGCCAAATGATGAAAAAATTCTTAATCGGTACGGTATTAAGCCTGAGTGCACTCTCAACCATTGCCAGTGAGTTAAGCCAATACACCGCAGCGAGAGTTCAACGAGCACACAACTTGGCTCAAGAGGAGAAACTAAAAGAAGCGATTTCATCTCTTGAAGCTATGGAGCTTTCTCGTGGATATGACCAAGCTTATGTCGCTCGAATGTTGGGTATTTTTTACTGGCAGAACGAGCAAACTCAAGCGGCGATTAAGCAACTTGAGTTGGCAGTCAATAGTGGTTTGCTACAAGATGAGCAAGCATGGCAAACCCGAAAAATGTTGGCTGATATACTGCTGAACGAGCAACGTTTTTCTAAGGCTTTACCTCATTACTATGCCTTGAGCAAAAACATTCCTAAAGGTCAAAAAGCGCATGAACTATGGCTGCGTATTTCCCAATCTCATTATCAACTGAGTCAGTGGCAAAAAGTGCTTTCAGCAATGGCTCGTTATGAGAAGTTTGGTCAGCCAGACAAGCTTGGCGCATTGTCGATAAAGCTTTCTGCTGAGCTAGAACTGAAAAAGTGGAAGCCGGCAATCTCGACCATCAAACGCTTAATCGTGATTGAACCTGAGCGAATTGAATGGTGGCGTCAGCTTGTTGCTCTATACCTACGGGTTGATGACAACAAACGTGCCCTAGACTCTTTGGCGTTGGCAAAACTGAAAGGGTTACAACTTAGCCAAGATGACTTAAAGCTGCTGGCACAATTGTACGCGAAACGAGGTATTCCTGAGAGAGCTGCGTTGGTGATGAACGAGCTAGAGGATGTAAACTCGAATAGTAAGCTAAAAGCTCAGCAAGCAACGTATTGGCAAATGGCAAAAGAGTGGGAAGAGTCTATTGATAGCTGGCGTATTGCAGCTCAGCTAGATAGGCAGTATTACTGGAACTATTCTCAACTGTTGGTGCAAGAAGGCCATTATAAAGATGCCATTGCCGCGCTCGATAAGGTCAGAGGTCGTAAAGCGGATGTTGCACTTATCAAAACTCGCGCTTACTACAAACTTAAGCGGTTTGACGATGCGCTCGCTAATGCCAAAAGAGCGAATGAGATTAAGCCATCGAATCAGGCAAAGAGTTGGGTTAAGTATCTATCACAGCTACGCAAAGTAGAATCGACGCAGAACTCATAGCGAACATTTTTATTAAATACCCGAGCTCAGTCTCGGGTATTTTTTTGTTTAAAGTAAACAATGTAAATTAAATGCCAATACGAATGATTATCACCTAAATTATGCCCCACATTTATTGGTGATGATTGTTTCTATGTTGCTTAAAAGCAAAGGTGTTCAAACTTGGGCTCGCCGCCTACATATCTATATTTCGATGGCTCTTCTCTTAGTTACGCTGTTTTTTGCAGTAACTGGTATTACCCTCAATCGCCCCGAATTGTTTGAACGCAGTGAACCTATCATTCAACAACATACTCTGACGGTTCCGCACTCAGTTCTATTCTCACATTCAGATACCTTTCAACCTAATCGTGAGGAACTGGTAGCTTTCTTGACTAAAGAAACCGAGCTTCGCGGCACTCCCTCCGCACTAGATGTGTATACCGAAGTTGAGCAAGGTGAGTTGTTACTCGGAGAGCTTTCTATGGATTTTAAAGGCCCGGGTTATAACGCTACGGTCTTTATTGATATGACTACTGGTGCAGCAGACGTCGAAACGACGCACTACGGTATTGTTGCGCTGCTGAACGATCTACATAAAGGACGCAACAGTGGTGGGATTTGGAAGTGGTTTATCGACGTCACTGCGCTTTTGATGGTGTTTTTTGTTCTTACAGGCGTGTGCTTGTTACTGCCTAAGAAGAAGACGCTCAGAACGTCAATGCAATGGATGAGCTTTGGTACGTTACTGTCGCTCGTAATTTATTTTGTTGCTGTTCCATAACAGCTTTTTAGAGAACACTTATGTTGAACACAGGAAGATTTTTCCGCCGTAATCACTTTTGTAAAGCCGCTTTGATCGCGGCTTTTACTCCTTTCTCTCTTTCCGCGGCGCCTCTACCAGATAACGCGAAGGTCGACTTCGAACTCGAACTTCCAAAGATAGATACCTCAATGTATGCACGCCCTTATGTGGCGGTTTGGGTTGAAAACGATCAGCGTAAACCGGTTAAAACCATTCAGTTATGGGTAGGGAAAGACGAATGGTTAAAAGATCTACGCAGCTGGTGGAGAAAAACGGGTCGTTATGATCGTGAACTTGTTGATGCGGTGACTTCTGCAACACGTCCTGCTGGTCAATACCGCTTTGTCTGGGATGGAACCAATGACTCAGGGGAGCGTTTGGAACAAGGAAATTACACGTTGTACGTCGAAGTCGTTCGTGAACACGGTGGGCGAAACTACTTACGTCAAAAAATAACGCTAGCGGACAGTGACGTGCGCTATGAGCTTAAACCAACACAAGAGACGGGTGTCATCACCGTCAATTATCAAGTTAAGTGATTAAAGGACACAACAATGAAAACCAAAATGAAAGCAGTGGCATTGGCGAGTGTAATGGCAATGGGGTTGGCTGTAACCACCACCGCGCAAGCACATCCACGTTGGGTTCTGCCCTCTCACTTTACGGTTTCTAAAGAAGGCGGTGACTGGCTGACATTTGATGTTACTGCCTCTCACGGAACGTTTGTTTTTGATAAGCCTGCGGGTAGTGATCAGGCATTTGTGGTGATGCCGGATGGCCGCTCTGAGCGTCCTAACTTTGTTGTTCGTGGCAAGCGTCGCTCTATGTTTGATTTCTTTTTTACAGAAGAAGGCACGCACAAAGTTGCGATTAATAATCAGCCGAGCTACTACACACAATACAAAGCGGGCCGTCGTGATACGGTGAAATGGGCGCGAGCAAGCAAAGCTGAGCGTGGTGATGTGCTTCCCGAGCAAGCGCGTGATGTGGTTACTCAACTAAGTTACACCCGAGCAGAAAGCTACATTACGGTTGGTATGCCAACGGACAAAGCGTTGGAGATTGAAGGCAAAATGCTGGAGATGAAACCGATCACGCATCCATCGGACATCATTGAAGGTGAGCCTGTGACTTTCCAGTTTTTCTTTAACGGAGAGCCACAAGAGGGCGTTACTGCTGAGATTACACGTGAAGGTACTATGTACCGAAACCATCAAGAACAAATCGATGTGGTGAGCGATAAAGATGGCAAAGTGATCTTCACGCCAGAAGTCGCCGGGCGCTACTTAATGAAAGCGAACTACAAAGGTGAATTGAAAGATAATCCATTGGCGGATAAAGCGAGTGCCAATGTTCACCTTACGTTTGAAACTCAACTTAACTAATCGAATTAGGCTCAGCAATTGCTGGGCCATTTTGGAATTATCATGAATAACACTTCTCTTCTAAAAGCGGTTTTGCTTTTTTCTGGATTTGCGTCCTTTCACGCTGCTGCACATTTTCCTCTGATGAGCTGTCACTTGGCGCAAGATAAAGTGATTTGTGAAGCGGGCTACTCGGATGGATCGACAGCGGTCGACTACGATGTCGAAATGTACGATTACGACGACAATCTGATCGCCAAAGAAAAAACAGATAAGCGTTCCATCGCAGAATTTACTCACCCTGAAACAGATTTCTATTTGGTATTTGATGCCGGACATGAAAGCCCGGTGGAAGTGGATATCGTTGAGCTGAAAGAGAAATGAGCGTTCAGAAAGTTCGCCCTGATGATGGTAACCGAGAAGGAAAGTGGGTCGCACTGACAATCGCAGCGATTCTCAGTTCAGCAGCCATACTTATGCCCTACCATCAGGTCGCGACTGAAAAGCCAGACATGCAGTCTCATCAAGTGTTAATCACGGATTTACATCAAAATGAGTTGGGGTTGATCGCTGAACTTAAGCTCGCTCATGAAGAGATTCGTGATTTGCAGTTAGATACCGGAACTTGGCCTGAGATCTCTGATATGGAGGCGCTTTGGATTGCTCCATTCGTGAAAGACCAAAACTGGAAGCGTAAAGGTTCTCATCAGTGGCAACGAATTGATGACGGTGTCTACATTGGCGTGAAGACCAGTGCCCAAGGCTCTGCTTCCATGCTGTTGGATAGCCGCAGTTCTCAAGCTGATATTTGGTTTAATGATTCTAGCCGTTCGTTAAATGTGGAGGGACTAAGCGATCTAGCAAAACGCCACGATTTCGGGTGGAAACAAATCGTTCTGTCAGACTCTTCCTCTCACTCTCACGCCCATTAAGACAACATAATTGATAAGTACTATGATCAAACGCTCTCTTTTACGTCGTATTCTTACAGCCACCGCGTTATTGACGGTGTCTTCTACTGGCTTTGCTGCCGAAAAACTCAGTATTGGTATTACGCTACAACCTTATTACAGCTATGTTAAAGCCGTTGTTGGTGAGAAGGCGGACATCATTCCTTTGGTTGATGCTGGTTTTAATCCTCACAACTATTTGCCACAACCTAATGATCTTAAGCGCTTAAATGAAATGGACGTAATAGTGATCAATGGTATTGGTCATGACGATTTTGCACTGAAAGTGATCAAGGCTTCTCAGCGTGATGATCTCGTGGTTATCGAAGCGAACAAAGAAGTGCCTTTATTGCCCGCTATGGGGCAGTCTGTTGGTCAAGGAGCAGTGAACCCTCACACCTTTGTCGGTCTATCAACAACCATTCAAAAGGTTTACACCATCGCGAGTGAGCTAAGCCAATTGGACCCAGACAATGCTACGTTCTATCGCCAAAATGCTCGTAAATACGCGAAAACATTTCGCCTGATGAAGCGTGATGCAATGTTGTCTCTTGGTGAGTTGGACACGGCTGGTATGAAGGTGGCGACAACCCACAATGCTTACGGATATATCCTTCAGGAGTTTGGTGTTGACGTTGCCGCTGTCATTGAGCCTGCTCATGGTGTAGAACCAAGTGCAAGTCAGCTACAGGAAACGATAGCGAAAATTCGTGAATCGGGCATTGATGTGCTGTTTTATGAGCTCAATATGCCGAATCGCTTTGTTGATACCATCGAAGAGGCGACTGGGGTGCAGCTTTATCGCTTTTCTCACATGACTCACGGTGAGTATGAGGCTGATAAAGTCGAGGTTGAGATGCGAGATAATGTGGAAACACTAATCGAAGCCATGAAATTTGTGGCGAGTAAGCGAGCAGGGGAAAAGGCGTAATGACTGGACCTTCCGTTTCCTTAAGTAACGTGGGCCTAAAATACGCCGACAATATCATTTTGCAGAACATCAGCGCCGAATTCGAGAACGCGAAATGTCACGTGATTATGGGACCGAATGGCGGTGGTAAAACCTCTTTGCTTCGTTCGGTACTTGGACTCACGCCATTTTCGGGAAACATAGCGCTCAATTGGCCAGAACCATCAGCTGCATCGGGGAAGATAGGGTATGTGCCACAAAAAGCGATGTTTGAAGCAAGCCTCCCGTTAACCGTGATGGATTTTGTACTGCTTAACCAAACTCGTATCCCTCTATTTTGGCGACGTAAAACGAAACAAACTCAACATGCCCTGGCCCAGCTGGATCGCGTGGGTATGGCAACGCGTTGCGATCGTCGTATGGGGCAACTCTCTGGCGGTGAGCAACAGCGTGTTTTGTTTGCGCAAGCTTTACTGGATGAGCCCAATTTATTGGTTTTAGACGAACCTACAACTGGTATGGATGAGCAAGGTGTTCGATATCTTGAAGGTTTGATTCATGAAGTCGTTGGAGAAGGCAAAACGGTACTGGCAGTGCACCATGACGTGACCGCAGTGCGCCGTTTAGATGCGCAGGTCCATGTTGTAAATCGTCAAATTGTGGCGTCAGGTCACCATTCAGATGTGCTAAGCCCTGATCGTATAGAAACATTATTCAAGCACTACACAGCAAAAGTGGAGGCTGCATAATGGATTGGTTGCGAGAGTTAGCGGTTAGCGGCGTTGAAGCTGGATGGTTAAGCGATAGCTTTTCTTATGCTTTCATGGTGAACGCAATCGTGGCAGCGCTGATATTAGGACCATTACTTGGTGGTCTTGGTACATTAGTCATCGCCAAGCGACTGGCTTTTTTCTCTGAAGCGGTTGGGCACGCTGCGCTTACCGGAATCGCGATTGGTGTGTTGCTCGGTGAGCCGCCAGAGAATCCGATCATCGGATTGTTTAGCTTTTGTATGATTTTTGCGCTGTTGCTTCACTTTGTTCGTAATCGTACGAATGTACCTTACGACACACTGGTTGGGGTTTTTCTTGCACTAGCGTTAGCGGTTGGTGCTGCACTGTTAATGTACGTTGCTCGCAAGATCAACATTCACATCTTGGAGAACGTGTTGTTTGGCTCGATCTTGACTGTGACGGACAACGATATCCTTATTTTAGCGATCAGTTGTTTGATCATATTACTGCTTCTTATTCCAACGTTTAACCGCATTTTGCTAACTTGTATCAGCCCGGATATTGCACGTGTACGCGGCTTTAATACCAGCTTTTATGATTACTTATTTGTCATGATGATCACCTTGGTCACCATCGCCGCGGTAAAGATTATTGGCGCGGTATTGGTTGGTGCATTGCTACTGATTCCTGGTGCAACGGCTAGGTTATTGACTAAACGCATGAGCAGTTTCGTTCTCCTTTCTTCTTTATTGGCAACCATTGCGTGTTTAGTAGGAACCATACTGCCGATGGAGCTTGAGCTACCAGTGCCATCAGGCGCATCCATCATCATTGTTTCTGCGGCATTTTTCCTAACAGCAACGGTTTACCGAATTATCCAAAAAGCGTAACCCTTTTTATAAAGTAATGAACATGAAGATAAAAAAATTAGCGATAACTTTTGGTTTGGTTATAGCGACAACACTTCCATCGTTGGCAAGCGCCAAAGACATTTTAACCAGCACTCCCGTCACGTACATGTTGTCTGAGCAACTCATGAAAGGTACAGGGATAGAGACTCAGTATCTGCCTCCAAAGCGTTACGGCGTTGAGCGTCTTGAAAACTGGTTCGCAAATAAAGGTACAGAGCAAGTTAAGCAAGCGGGTCAAGCCGCGACGGTTGCTATTACTCTTGGTGCGATTTGGAAACAAGACCCGACTTATGTTTACGCTCGACAGGGCAACATTCACTTGATTGAAATCGATGCATCGCAGGCCATTTCTCCTAGAGCTCAAGGAGTTGCAGTACTGACATTGGAAAACGGGTCAACATCGAAGTACGCGTGGCTTAACCCTACAAACTTAATCCGAATGGCGGGTATTGTTGGAGAGGATCTACAACGTGTATATCCTGAACACCAAAAGACGATTCAAACGAATCAACAGGCTCTTATGCTCAATGTGCGTGAACTGATCAACCAACAACAGGCAGAGATCTTCGATAAAGGCATCGATTCAGTGGTACTGATGAGTGAGTCATTAGAGGACTTTGCCTCTGGCAACCAATTGTTTGTGGTTGGGCGCGAATTTAAGCCGGAACTCGAGTGGACAGAAGAAGACAAATTATCTTTAAAAGCTCAGTTTGAACAAGATAAAACGCTATGGTTGGTGACGGATAAACGACCGTCGAAAACCTTGACATCGCTTATTAAACCGAGTCGTATACTGCAAATTGATGTTATTGACCGCTGGGGCAGTAAGGGTATCAAAACTGAGAAGCCACTCGCACGTTGGGAGATGTGACACGTAAAAAGCCACAGATTTTATGATGGGGAATGAAAAGTTCCCTATTTTTTTGTGACTCAGTTCAAAATGTGAGCATTAATACCACTGGTTGCATAAGAAAGTGTTTGTTTCATTTCTATTTCATTACTACTTTGTTATGTGTTCGTTGCGATTGATTCGGATTTAATCTGTTTCTAAGCGAACCGGTACAAACAACTATACGGATGTTAACAATGAAAATGAAAACTCTAGCCGTTGCAGTGGCGGCACTAGCATGTGGTTCACAGGCCTTCGCAGCAGAAGTTTACAACAGCGATGGTACATCTTTATCGATCGGCGGTCACGTTTCAGTTGGCGTGGGTGAGTATTTCGAAGAAGATGTAAAAGTTCACCAAGTGTCTCCACGTATTAACGTTGCGGGTAAGAAAGACATTGGCAACGGTATTACTATCGACGCTAAAGGTGAATGGGCGCTTAACTACCTAAACGGTGGCGAGCAATCGTTCAAAACTCGTCTAGGTTACATCGGTGCTACTCATGAGCAGTTTGGCCGTTTAGTAGCAGGTACTCAATGGTCACCTTACTACGATGTCGCTGGCGTTGCGGATCTACCAATCGCGTTTGCGAACGACTTTTTGTACGACAACCACGGCAACCTAGGCTCAGCTCGTGCTGATAAAATGCTTAGCTACCGTAAAGGTTTTGAATTTGGTGAAGGTTTTGCTTTCAACCTAGGTCTAGGTTGGCAAGGTGAGCAAACTTCAGATGCAACAACATACGAGCAACGTGGTCAAGTTGCATTGAGCGGTTCTGTAGCTGGCTTTGGTCTAGGCTACGTATACAGCGGTGGTGATGTTAAAAACGCGACTCTAGGTACTAAGAACGCTGAATCACACCTATTCTCTGTAAACTACGGTCAGTACGGTTCAGGTCTATACGCAGCGGTAGTATACGGTATGAACGAGTACTTCTACCAAATGCGTAAAGACACTTCTCAACTTGAAGCTCTTTTGGCATACGGCGTAAACGATTGGACATTCAGCGTTAACTACGAAGGCGTAGAAGACGAAGAAGACAATAAGACAGTTTCAAGCGAAACTGCGCTACAAGCAGAGTACGCTGTAACTCCTGCTTTCGTAACGTTTGCAGCTTACCAGTTTGATCTAGGTAACGACTACAACAATGAAGAGAACGACTACTGGACTCTAGGTGCTCGTTACTACTTCTAATAAATAGGCCAGTTTCTACTGCCTAAACACATTTATTGTGTTAACGCCTACTCGTTGTGAGTAGGCGTTTTTCTTTCTGCTATCCTTTGGCTATAAGAGACGCTAGTCATTCTGTGCTTAGGTAACCCCACTCTTTGTTTAGAGAGTGCGTCTATAAAAAATGCCCGCAACTTGCGGGCATTTTTGTTGTTAGAAGAGATGCAGTTCTATTAATACGCTTATTTTTTATCGAGTAAATCGAGGAAGAAGGTATACTCTAGCGCATCTTCTTTTAAGCGCTTAAATCGACCAGATGCGCCGCCGTGTCCGGCTTCCATATCGGTTTTGAACAACAAGACGTTATCGTCTGTCTTCATTTCACGAAGTTTGGCGACCCACTTCATTGGTTCAAAGTACTGTACTTGAGAGTCGTGCAAGCCAGTCGTTACCAACATGTTCGGGTAGTTTTGCGCCTTGATGTTGTCGTAAGGCGAGTAACTCAACATATAGTCATAGTATGTTTTGTTATTTGGGTTACCCCATTCATCATACTCGTTGGTGGTCAATGGAATTGATTCATCGAGCATAGTGGTTACCACGTCCACAAACGGAACATGAGCGCCGATACCGCGATACAGTTCTGGTGCTTGGTTGATGATAGCCCCCATTAAGAGGCCTCCTGCAGAGCCACCAACAGCGAAGACTTTATCTTTCGCGCCATAGCCTTGTTCAACCAAACCTTTAGTCACATCAATAAAGTCGTTGAATGTGTTTTGCTTGGTTAGTTTTTTACCGTCTTCATACCAAGGGCGGCCAAGCATTTCAGATCCACGAATATGAGCAATGGCGTAAACAAAGCCGCGATCCAATAGACTCAAACGTGTCGAGCGGAAAGTTGGCTCAATGGTTGCGCCATAAGATCCATAACCATATTGGTAGAGTGGATTCGTACCATCTTTCTTAAATAAGTCTTTACGATACACCAAAGAAACGGGTACTTCTTTACCGTCACGGGCTGTGACCATGATGCGTTCTGATTGGTAATTGTCAGGATTAAAATCACCAAGTACAGGTGTTTGCTTCATGATTTCTGACCCGCCCGTTTTTAGATCGAAATCGTAGTAGGTTCCTGGAGTGGTTAAACTGCTGTAATAAATACGAACTTTTTCGTTATCCAGCTCTAGGTTACCTGTCAAATAGGCAGCAAACGCATCGTCATTAAATGTGAGGGGGAATTCTTTTCCTGTTGAAAGCTGACGTACAGTGACGCTTGCTAGGCCGTTAGAGCGCTGCTCATAGACGATGTGATCATCGAATAACTCGAAGTCGACAAGTTGAGTGTTGTCGTCTGCGGCAATCACATCTTGCCATTTAGAGCGGTCATGCATGTCATTTTGATGAACTTTCATCAAACGGAAGTTGACGGCTTGATAGTTAGTATAAATGTAATACCAATCGCCTAGCTTAGAAATACTGTATTCAATGCCATCTTCACGAGGATAGAACGGTTTCGCCTTTGCTTTAGGGTTGTTCGCATCAATGATAGAGACCCCACTGGTTTCTGTACTCGAATGCCAGATATAAATATCTTCGCCATCTTTGCTTTTGCTTAGTGAGGTGTAATAGGCGCTGTCGGTTTCCTCAAAAATCAGCTCATCGCTGCTTTGTGGTGTGCCCAATACATGACGATAAACTTGGTAGCCCAATAAGGTCTGTGGATCTTTTTTGATGTAGTAAAAGGCGTTGTTATCGTTCTGCCATGCGACAGCGCTTGAGGCCCCTTCGATTTCATCTTGTAGGTAATTGCCTGTTGTCAGGTCTTTGATCTTAAGGGTGTACACGCGGCGGCTTAATGTGTCTTCGCCATACGCCAATAAGTTTTCATTCGGACTAACGTATAGGCCGCCGATACTGAAAAATTCATGTTCTTTTGCTAGTTCATTGACATCTAAAATGATTTGTTTGTCTTTGCCTGCAAAGCCTTTAGCTCGCAAATGGACTTCGTACTCGTTATCTCCGGTCACTTCACTGGAGTAGAAGTAGTTGCCTTTACGAACCGGTACTGAGTTGTCGTCTTTTGCGATGCGCCCTTTAATTTCTTCAAATAGCGTATCTTGAAGTGTTTCAGTGTGCTTTAGAACGGTTTCTGCGTACTGATTTTCTTTCTCTAGGTGCTGTAAAATTTCAGGGTCTTTACGTTCGTCGTCACGCATCCAGTAGTAGTTATCAACGCGGGTATCGCCATGAATAGTCATCGAGTGAGGGACTTTTTTCGCAACCGGAGCTTGAGTTTGTTGAGCAACGATCTGTGTTTGGGAGTATTGAGTCATGCTGGGGATTCCTTGATTGCTGCATCCGGCGACAAGCGCGACCGAGACGGCCAACGTAGCTAAAGTGAAACGCATCTGATTTTATCCTTATTGTACACCCAAGTGGCCTCATCCTGAGGGCTGGGCTTTCATTTTGTCAGTGGTTTTCAGTTGTCCATTCTTTGTTATGGGGTATACCGAAAAAGTGAGAATCCTCAATATTTCCGAGTTGGATACTCAATTTGAAGGGAGCTGAAAACACATTGTGTAAGCAGCTGTTATTTTTAACAAATATCAATTCGAAAGTTAAATCATTCTCATCGGGAAATCGATATAGTGTGATATGAAAAAAGGGACACACTTGTTGAGTGTGTCCCTTTTGGATTTTGAAAGTAAGCTGATAATGATCAGATAACTTGCGGTACTTCGTTTGAGTGATTGTGTGCTCGATTCACCCACATTAGCCCAAGCATTGCAATTACCGACATTGCCATCATCAAAATGCCCAAAGGCATCTGGTTATGCGCTGGAAATAGTGACGCGAGCAAAGTTGCGACACCTGCCCCCAAGTTTTGCATGCCACCCAATGTCGCGCCTGCTGTTCCTGCATGGTATGGGAATGGCGCAATCGCTCCAGTTGTTGCTGCTGGGAAGAGAATGCCCGCACCCAAAAAGTACACGGTTGCGCCTCCAACTAGCGTTAATGCCGTGGTTAAACCAAACAAGCCTGGGATGAGCACAATAGCAGAGCCTACAAAAATAGAGACCAAGCCTACGTTTAAAGCACGACGCTCAGAGCGACGTCTTGCGATGTAGCTAGATAAGCCTGCGCCCACCAAGTAACCTGGGATCGGCAATATAAACAGCAAACTTACCGTTGTTGCAGGTAATTCTAATACCCCACCCAACAACACCCCAGCCGCTGCTTCGAATACACCCACACCAGCGAATGTTGCAACCAGGCAAATCAAAAAGCCTTGAAAGCGACGGTCAGACAAAACGTGTTTGTAGCTTTTGGCTACTGGTTCGAATTTGCGTTTCTCTTTTGGTAGCGTCTCCATCATGCTTGTCATCATGGTGATCACAACCGCGATAGCAAATAGCGCTAAGAACAAGTAGCTCGACCGCCATCCGAAAGCTTCTGTTAGGTAACCGCCTAATACTGGTGCCATTAATGGTGAGAAAATCACACACATGCTAATTAAGCTGTTTGCTCTGTGTAGATCAGAGCCTTCAAAGCAATCGCGAGTCAGAGTGCGTGACATCGCACCGCCGCAGCCAATACCTAAGCCTTGGATAAAGCTACCAATCAAGAACCATTCAAATTGATGTGCAAATAATGCTACCAGTGTACCCGCGATGTAGATAAGCAGCCCGACGATGATGATCGGTTTGCGTCCCAAGCGGTCCGATAGTGTGCCATACGCAAATTGCGACAAGCCATATGGGATTAGGTAACAAGCCATCACAGCTTGAAGTGATGACGCAGATACCAAAAACTCGCCCGCCATATGACCGATTGAAGGCACGTACATTGTCTGGGTCATTTGACCCACGGCAGTCAATATAGCGATTAAAAAGGTAAGTTTCGCTAATGGAAACGAAGCAGACATTTGCGTATCTCTCCAAAAAGTTTAAGACGTAAAAACCCTTAGCGCTCTTTTATAGAGTGCCAACTGACTTCTTGTGTTGCGGGGATATTTGCGCGAGATAATAGTGCTTGCTTGTATAATTAGCAATCGAAAAGTGTGAAGTCGAGCAAGATAAAAATCTATGATTTCAATTAGAAAAACTAATCCGATTTTGTTTTCAAAAAGAGGTGCATTTCTTTGTCTATTTACGTTAAATCTTTTGCTTTTCGTGAATAGAATGAGCCTTATAGGTAACTGGTTTTAATGGTTAAAGTGCAAAAATAAAGCGTCTGATCGGTTGAGGTGAGTTCAAGATGAAACGAGTGAATAAAAGGTAGAGGAAGGCATCAGAAAGAAAAGGGAGCCGAAGCTCCCTTAGAAATGATTATGTCTATTCGCGCTCAGATGCGTATGCGTAAAGCATTTCTAGTGCGATGGTTGCTCCCGCTAGTGCGGTAACATCACTGTGGTCGTATGGAGGCGATACTTCGACAACATCCATACCCACGATATTCATGCCGGCTAAACCACGAATAATTTTCAGCGCTTTGTCTGAGTTCAAGCCACCACAAACTGGTGTACCAGTTCCCGGTGCGAAGGCCGGGTCTAAGCAGTCGATGTCAAAAGTGACATATACTGGCTTGTCTGCGACGGTGCGACGAATTTCTTCTAGGATCTCGTTCACCGACATGTCATTCGCTTGCATCGCATTAATCACATTGAAGCCGTGATCTTGCTGTTTGTACTCCGTACGAATGCCAATTTGTATTGAGTTCTTTGCTGAGATCAAACCTTCTTTCGGCGCATGGTAGAACATCGTACCGTGGTCGTATGAACTGCCATTTGCATAGGTGTCCGTATGAGCATCAAAGTGAATCAAAGCCATTTGGCCATGATGCTTCGCATAGGCACGTAGGATAGGTAGCGTGATGAAGTGGTCACCGCCCAATCCCAACATGGTTTTACCACTTTTTAGAATTTCACTGGTTGCCGCTTCAAGGCGGTAAGTAAAATCTTCCGCATCACCGCAATCGAACACGAGATCACCTGCGTCGATCACTTTCAGTTTATCCAATACGTTGAAGCTCCACGGGAACTTCTTACCTTCCCATGCCAAGTTGACTGAGGCACGGCGAATTGCATCTGGACCCATACGCGCACCTGGACGCCCAGATGTTGCCATGTCCAGAGGGACTCCCAACACCACAACGTCTGCGTCTGCCGATACCGGGTTACGAATGTACGGCAGACGTAAAAACGACATAGAGTTGGAGTAAAGCGAATAATCAGTTTTAGTAAACAAATCATTCATATCAGAAGTCCTCTAAATAGGTGTATCCTGCTAGACCTTGTTCTAGTTCTGCTAGGATTTGTGCTTGTTCATTGGCTTCAACTCGCTGTGAAACCAATTGTTTATAATTGTCACGAATCGCATCCACGTCGATATGAACGTAGCGCATCATGTCTTCTACACTATCACCTTCGTTGATGTAACTGATCTCAAATTGACCGTGTTCATCAACATTGACTACAGCACTGTGGGTATCACCAAATAGGTTGTGCATGTCACCAAGGATTTCTTGGTATGCGCCTACTAGGAAAAAGCCCATTAAGTACGGTTTGTCTTTGCTCCAAGCTGGTACAGGTAGCGTGCTCTCGATGCCTTGACCATCAACGTAGTGATCGATCGCGCCATCAGAGTCACATGTGATGTCCAACATCACTGCACGACGCTCTTCCGCCTCGCCCAGACCAGAAAGTGGCAGAACAGGGAACACCTGATCAATACCCCAAGCATCTGGTAGAGATTGGAAGAGAGAGAAGTTCACGAAGAACTTATCCGCAAGACGTTCGCTCAACTCGTCCAGAATCGGACGGTGGAAGCGATTCTTAGTGCTCATCTTGCGGCTTAATTCGAAGTAAATGCGCAGTGACAATTGTTCTGCCCACGCACGTTGTTCCAAGTTAAGCACGCCTGTAGCAAATTGAGAGTGCACTTCTGCCAAATCACTTTGGGTATCATTGTAAATCTCAATTAACGCACGAGCGTCTGTACCATCTTGTAAGTTTTCCCAGTTTCGCCACATGTTTTGTAGCAACAGCGGAGCGTCCTCATCAAGCTCATGTACTTCTTCCGGTAGGTACGACTCGGTACCAATTACGTTAGAAATCAATACAGCGTGGTGCGCTGTTAGCGAGCGACCCGATTCCGAAATGATCACTGGCATTGGTTGTTCGTATTGCAGACACACATCGCCCACAGTGTTGACGATATTACGTGCGTATTCTGCAAGTCCGTAGTTCATCGAATTCGATGATTGGCTGCGTGTGCCGTCATAATCCACTGCCAAGCCGCCGCCCACATCGAAGTACTCGATGTTTGCACCGAGTGCGCGTAGCTCGCAGTAGAAACGTGCAGACTCGTTCACACCATTGCGTACATCACGGATGTTTGCCATCTGTGAACCAAGGTGGAAGTGAACCAGTTGCATCGCGTCTAGGTTGCCTTCGCGTTTAAGACGTTCAATAACGCTAAGCACTTGCGATGCTGATAAACCAAACTTCGATTTTTCACCGCCACTTGCTTGCCATTTCCCTGCGCCTTGAGAGGCGAGGCGAATGCGTAAACCAAGGCGCGGTTTTACGCCCAAACTTTTCGCTTCTTCTAGTACCAGATCCAGCTCAGAAAGCTTCTCTAATACGATGAATACCTTGTGACCCAGCTTTTCACCGATCAGTGCAAGACGCACATACTCACGGTCTTTGTAGCCATTACACACGATCACGGAGCTACCTTGTTGAGCCAATGCAAGTACCGCCAACAATTCTGGCTTGCTACCCGCTTCAAGACCAAGCTGCTTGGTTTCTAGTTGAGCTTGGCTCGCTAGAATTTCATCCACCACTTCACGTTGTTGGTTTACTTTAATTGGGTACACCAACAAGTATTTGTTTGGATATTGGTATTCTTCAATTGCTTGGTTGAATGCGTGGCAAATACCATGCACACGTTGGTGCACGATTTGCGGGAAGCGTACTAATACAGGCAGATTTAACTGCTTCGCTTCTAGCTCATTTACAATAGCGCTGAAAGGGATTTGATGTGCACGATCACTACGTGGTGATACATATACTTCGCCTTGGTCATCAATGCCGTAGAAACCTTGGCTCCAGTAGTGAACGTTGTAGTCCGCGCGGATGCGGTCTAATTTAGTTGCTTTTTCCAACTCGATTCTCACAAAAATGTACTTAACTCCTTAATTAATTAGAAGGAAAAGTACAAAAAAGCAAATCATGAGGTATTTACCTCATACCCTGACACGAACTCCGTGTGCGCGCATTAACGGATAAAAGGGCCCTTGAGTCTAATGATTAAAATCTATCATCTCGATTATGATTTGTTGTCGTCGCTACGTGTGAATATTTGTTTACCGAAGCGTCCATTCTGCTGTTATAGTTGGTCTGACCAGTAAGGATTCGGTCATGAAGCATCTCACTAAAATAAGGACATATTTTGCAGCTGCACAGAATTCAGGGGTACATTCAGACCATGTATCTCGCCGAATATCCCGATAAATTATTGTTGCTTGATGGTGCCAGTCGAGCAGACATCCCTCATCTTAAAGACTTTATTGAACATCAACTCCATCGTCCTTTTTCTGACCTAAAGTTGGTTGTTGTGACCCACATGCATCCAGACCATGCTGGTGGTGCGCACAAACTACGTGATTTAACAGGATGCAAGCTATTGGCCGCAAAGCGAGAGAACCAGTGGTATAGCGGTGTAGACGGTTGGCTAATGCATTTGACCGATTTGATGTTAGCACGCTGGATGGCGAATCGGATGCGTAAACCAAAGCAAAACCTGTGGTATTCCCGCAAGCTAAAGCCAGATATTGAACTTATTGATGGACAGTTTATTCCTGGATTTGATGATTGGCAGGTGCTAGAAACGCTAGGGCATACCGACCGAGATCTGTCGGTTTATCATTCTGAACAAGATGTGTTGTATGTGGCGGATTTAATGGTGCAGGTGAAAAAGCATCTGATTGCGCCGTTTCCCATATTTCATCCGAATCAATATCGGCAATCATTAAAGCGTGTGTTTGAGATGAATCCGCAATGTTTGCTTTTGGCACATGGGGGAGAGGTGACTTTGGATGAAAAAGCGTATCAGCACATTTTGAATACAGCGCCGACTAAGCCAATGACGCACTGGCGAGTGACAAAAGTTAAAGCGAAGGGATTGTTGTTTGCGTTATTTCGTAGGAAGTAGGCGAGGATAAAGCCAGACGAGTGATGCTCAACAAAAACGTTCGATCACTCATCTGAAGCTACGGGGTTAAGATGCCAATAAGTGAGATTGGCTAGGATCAACGAGCACTTTGTCTGCCATGCCCTGACGACCTAACAACATCATGTAAGTCATTTTTTCACGGTTAGTCAACGTAATGTCGATTGGCCATTGTTGGTCGCCCATACGCAGTATCGTTGTGATCACGCAGCGGTGCTCAAAAGTACCGTTAGAAGATTTAACCTTACGGTTTGCTTTTAGTTTCGCTGTGCAGCGAACCACTTGCTCTAAATGGTATACATCTGGGTGTAGATCGAATGCAACATAAGACTGACCATCTTTTTCAAAGCAATCAATATTGTCTACATGTAATGAAGAGGTTTGAGCGCCTGTATCAATACGCGCTTCAAGGTGAGTAATCCCTAACTCTGGCAAGCAAATAGCTTCGGCATTCCCAATGATCATTTTCTGATTCATAGTGTCATCCTAGCGACGAGTAACAAGAGAGCCGATTTTTGGCTCTCTTGTGCGTTAAACAAAAATCAACCTTTACCGCGAGTACGGTTTGAATTTGGCTTAGCGTTTTTCTCGATAAAATCGAAGATCATACCTGCAATGTTTTTACCCGTTGCTAGTTCGATGCCTTCTAGACCAGGGGAAGAGTTCACTTCCATTACCACTGGGCCATTTTTAGATTGAAGGATATCCACACCACAAAGGTTCAAGCCCATCACTTTCGCAGCATTTACAGCGGTCGCACGCTCTTCTTTGCTCAAACGTACGAGTTGTGCAGAGCCGCCACGGTGAAGGTTAGAACGGAACTCGCCTTCTTTTGCTTGGCGCTTCATTGCGGCGATTACTTTATTTCCGACAACAAAACAACGGATGTCCGCGCCTTTTGCTTCTTCGATAAATTCTTGCACCATGATGTTTGCTTTCAAACCCATGAAAGCTTCAATCACGCTTTCTGCCGCTTTATTTGTTTCAGCAAGTACAACACCAATGCCTTGAGTGCCTTCTAGCAATTTAATCACTAGAGGTGCGCCACCAACGTTTTTGATCACGTCCTGAATGTTGTCAGGATGGTGAGCAAAGCCAGTGCGTGGCAAACCGATGCCTTTACGTGATAGCAGTTGTAATGAGCGCAACTTGTCACGAGAGCGGCTGATCGCGACAGATTCGTTGACACAAAATGTACCCATCATTTCAAACTGACGTACAACAGCAGTGCCGTAAAACGTAATAGATGCCCCAATACGCGGAATAACAGCATCGTATTGCGGTAATTCTTCACCCTTGTAGCGGATCTTAGGGTTGTTGCTCGTAATGTCCATATAACAGTGAAGCGTGTCGATCACATCGATTTGATGCCCACGTTCTTCACCCGCCTGTTTTAGGCGCATGGTTGAATATAAATTCTCATTACGAGAGAGAATAGCAATACGCATGGCAATTCCTTAGTAAGTCAGTACCAAATTAAAATATAAGTATAGAGCATAGAATGCAGTAGGCAGGTGATCATGTTATGACATAACCTACTTACTTCAACGATTTAGAATTGTGGTTGAACAACCACGTCGTCAGAGGTGCGCACCTTAGGGCGTTTTTTTGTGAGATGAAAACGAAAAAGCATCGTCGACACGACAAAAATATTTTATCGAACGCTCACGCCTTGCGGTATGAGACTGTCAAGGGTGAGATAAATAAAATTGAGCAAAAATTTCATCGCTTTGTCACGAATTATCGCTTAAAAAAGCGGCCAATTTGACCGCTGTTTTTAGCTGTTTTGATAGTGACTTAAAAAAAGTTCCGCCGTTTGGGTAGCTAACAGCCTAGATTCTTCATTCGACAAAGAGGGGCGAATTCCCATTAACTGCGGCCAGAATGCACTGCCTTTAAGTAAGTTGTGCAATTGAGTGCTTGCTATATGTACATCATCAATTTGCAAAGCGCCACTGTTCGATTTCTCAGTAAGCCAGCGGTACAGGGCGGTTTCCTGTTTCGACATTTGTTCTGCTTGTTCTTTGAGATCTTCCGGCTTAAATAAGAAGTGCCCAAATGCCACTTTTGCCAGCTCAATATAGTTTGGTTCCGTTACCACAATGATCTCGCTGTAGAGTAATTCAATCAATTGATCTTTGAGTGGCAGAGTGGCCAAGCGTTTAATATCGCTTTCCATCATTGACGAACGCCAAAGCTCAGTCAGCAACTCCGTCACGATCGCTTCCTTAGAAGGGAAGTGATTATAGACCGTGCGCTTAGAGACTTGTGCGATTGCAGAGAGCTTATCCATGCTGGTGTTTTGCACCCCAAACTCTTGGAACGCTTGCCTTGCCGCGCACAAGATGGCTTCTCTTTTGGTTTCGCTACGACTTTTTCTTTTTACATTCATAAGCTTGCTAAGTTAAGAAGATCGTTTCTTGATCTATTTTACACTAAGTAGTTTACTTTTGATAATTAGAATGTAAACTGCACCGTGTAGTTTACTTTTGTTCGGGTTAACTTTTTATGAAAAAAACTTTGCTAGCCACAGTAGGAGCGTTCGCGATGGGTACATCAATGATTTCTTGTTCTAATGTTGATACTGAAAAAGCGCCAACATACCCGGACAAATTTGCAAATACAGAGTTGGAATACAAAAGCGGTTTGGGCGACATGTTCGAAATCATGAAAGCGTATTTTACGACTGAGCGCCTTAACCCAACACCAACGATTGAAATTCCAGTGCATGCGATCACAGCGCGGCAACTGTTAGAAGAGCACGATGACGTCATCTATCGTCTGGGTCACTCAAGCGTATTAATGAAGCTCGATGGAAAACTGGTGATGACCGATCCTGTATTCAGTGATCGCGCGTCTCCTGTGAAATGGGCTGGGCCAAAACGTTTTCACAAAACTCCCATCACGATAGAAGATTTGCCAACTATCGATGTGGTGGTGATCAGTCATGACCATTACGATCACCTAGATAAAGCTTCTATTAAAGTGCTAGGCGACAAGGTGGGCACTTTCTTGGTGCCGTTAAAAGTTGGCCAATTACTGGTGAATTGGGGTGTACCCAAAGAGAAAGTGATCGAACTAGACTGGTGGGAGTCACACTCTGTTGACGGCATTGAATATACACTAACTCCGACTCAGCATTTCTCTGGTCGAGGTTTGACAGACCGCGATACGACGCTGTGGGGCAGTTGGGTTATCAATGCACAACAACACAAAGTGTTCTTCAGTGGTGACTCTGGTTACTTCAATGGCTTTAAAGAGATTGGCGAAAAGTACGGCCCGTTTGACTTCACCATGATTGAAACAGGTGCGTACAATGAACTCTGGTCAGACATTCACATGTTCCCAGAGCAAAGCGTTCAAGCACACATCGATGTGCAGGGCAAAGTGATGATGCCGATCCATAACAGCACGTTTGATTTATCAATGCACGATTGGAATGAGCCAATGCAACGCGCGTTAGATATTAGTGAAGAGCGCGGTGTAACGTTAGTGAGCCCTGAGATTGGTCAACGCTTGGCGATTGCGGAGCCTCAGCCTGCTCAGGCATGGTGGCAATAATTGCTGAGCTAAACAGTCAAACACCAGAATAGTTAAGTCACTTATCAGTAGTTACTATTAGTAGTTATGTGGTCAGGGATAAGGATAAAGGTGCGATGAAAGCAAAGTGGACGTTGTTACTTACATTAAGCATTCTGCCTACCTTTGCACTAGCAGGGGTAGAGCAAGATATCTCGACGTTGATAAAACGAGTTGAGCAATCCTCTTGCACCTTTATCCGCAACGGCAAGGCGTACACTAATCAAGAAGCGGCAGAACACATGCGCAATAAATGGGATTACGCCAAAGATGACGTTGATTCCGTGGATGTGTTTATAAAAGAGGTCGCGTCAAAGAGCTGGTTATCTGGCAAACCATATTGGGTGGATTGCCAAGACAAACGCATTACCAGCGAAGAGTGGCTAACATCATTGATGCGCACCACCGATCACATCCAATAACACTTCTTTGATGGTCTGATAGCGCAGAGGTAGAGCACGACTGCGCTTACGAACTAGAAATAGCTCTTCACATACAGTGTTTTTCAATTGAGCAATGTGTAACGTGTCTTTTAGCGGAAAATTGTCGACCGCACTTTGAGGCAGCACGGTGAAGCCAAGTCCTTTGCTGACAGGTAGCAAAATTTGGCTCAATTGATTTACGTAGCCGGATAATGGTAAATCGCTCATCTTAATTTCTTGGAGCTGTGGTTCTTCACACTGGTCAAAAAACAGCGTCATGTAATGCTCGGCATCAGGGTGGCTAATTACACCACAGTCATGCAAGAGTTGTGGCGTTATCTGCTTATTTTGATAATGCTTTGGCAGAACCAAGCACAACCTCTCTTTACCAATTCGCTCACTGTGAAACAGACCTTTGTTGGGAACATCAGTCACGATACCAATATCGATGTGCCCTTGCGTTATGGCGTTGAGAATAGATTGATTTGGCGCGGCTTCTAAATGTAACGATAAGCTCGGGTGCTGTTTTTGCTTCTCCAAAATGGGCCCATACAACATTAACGCCATTGCACCAGAACAAGCCAGTTTACAGTGGCCTGAAAACGCATCATCAAAACTGAGCTCTTCGAGCAGCTTCTTCTCTCTATCTTCTAACTCGAGCGCATATGCGTAGACAATCCTGCCTTGTTCGGTTAATTCGAAGCTTTTGTTTTCGCGCTTGATCAAGGCATGCTGACAACTTTGCTCTAATTTTTTGATGTGTTGGCTGACGCCAGGCTGAGTCATAAAAAGTTTTTCTGCCGTTTGCGTAAAATGACCGACTTCAATCAATGTCTTAAATGTATGTAACCAAACAGGATTAAGCATAGTGTGTGATTTTCTGAGAGCTTTGTTGGGAGACGTAAAGAAAATGATAGCACGGTGTTTTATGAAAACAGAGAAGACTTAAACGATAAAGATGAATCTTTATCAATACATTACAGACAAAATAAAACCCCGCCTGGTTTCCCAGACGGGGCTTATTCTTTTTCGCAGCAATCCAGCTACTAATAGGTGCTCCCTGCATCTATCCTTGATTGTGGCTAAGTCCTTTAACCGAGTTCCTTGTTCATCGCCTTCCTAGCGGTGTCCATTCTTGCCTATCATCCTGACGGGCGAACTCTATCCTAGAGCTTAACTACATCCTTGCTGACAACTCATCCTAAGCTATCAAATCTTCATCCTGAAGATACCCAATCCTTTAGGCTTTTTTCCTGTTCCCGCCAACATCCTGTCGACAAATTGAGTATTGATGTTTTGCTGATTTGACTCAATTAACTTTTCTAAATTATTTTTACTTATTATTTTAAGTGAATTTAAATATTACTGTTAAATCATATGTTTAATGTTTTTTCTGGCATTGCTCTTAGACGTGGTTAATCTATTTGCTTACAACTCTTGTAAGAGATATCGCACAAGTTTGGTGGTGAATGTATTAATGAGCGCTTTTTGTTCCGAGTTCTGTGGATTGAACTGGATCACAATGCGTTAAAAGGGAGACGATAAAGATGAAAGTGAATTGATCTTGAGTAGAGATTTGTTTGAAAAGAAATAAAAAATCTTGCGGTTTTTATAAACAGTATGGTAAATCTGAAATGCCCACCTTGTTAATCCTTATTAAGATTCAATGACAGTATAAGTAGGGAACTTGATTGCCATTTTTCTGTCATATCTGGTGAGTAAGTTAACTGTGTCAGATAGATAATATGCCGTTTGCCAGTAAAAACAGGCTGCAAGAAATCGGTAATTATCATTATGTTGTGAAATTGGTCACGGTTAAATGATTGATTCCCTTATAGATTGAAGGGGATACGACCTTAGACAATAAGCTCCATGAGGAGCGTTACTTATATAAGATGAGGGACTTTACTATGAAAAAGACTAGAAGAGCTCAGCTACATCGTGTGCGTATTCAATACTGGAAAGACACGAAAGACGCCCCAGCTAAAAAATCATAGTTAATTATACCTAAAGGCACGAGCTGGCTGTGGAACGCAGTTTCCCGTTGATTGCCAGCTCAAAAACGCCAAAATCACTCCGCGCAACTTCCCAAGCACCCTATTTTTAATATCGCATTCTTCCAAAAATAAAAAAGCCAGTCTTAAGACCAGCTTTCTCTACCATTTATTGAGCTCTGCGTATTACAGGTTGCCCTTTAGTTACAGGTAGTTGGCGTCAACTAGTTCGCCCGCTTGCGCGCTTTTCACTTCTGGGCGTGCTTCTAACCATTTGATAACTTGCGCTTTCTGTTCTTCAGTCGCACTGCCGTAACGGTTAGTAGAACATAGGAAGCCTTCAAACAGTTCTAGACCACCGCCACCGAAGCAAAGACCAAGCTCGTCAATGTAGTCGATAAAGTCATCAACGAATGCATCGTAACGGTCGAAGTCGTTAATGTCTGTTTCACAGCTGATCTCGAAACCTAGGATTGCGAACTCCCCTAAGAACAGCTTTTTACGGATACGACGGCTCTTGTTATCGATCTTGTCTAATTTCATGATTATCTCTCGTAGATGATTTGATTTCGTACACCTTATACCTTCTATCATACTTTAGCCCAAGTAAAATCAGAATGAAGCGATACAGTTGGTGATTATGTGACCAGAATTTAATTGCTTCGTTAGCTGTGTTGGTTGGTTTGCAGTATTGTTGAAACACAAGTTTCATATGTTTTAAGCACTTTTGTCATTTTTCTTATCCAAACTTCTTGCCGTTCAACTAATCACTTATTTATTAATTAAACTATAAGATCGGGAAAGTAAAAATGAGCAAGGAAACCTTTGACGCGACGCGTTATAACCAAAGTGAAAACAAACCATTTGAAGAAGTATTAGAAGCGAGCCTATCTCGACGCAGCATTCTGAAAGGTGGTTTAGGTATCAGTGCGATGACAGCGTTTGGTGCTTTCGGATTGGCTGGTTGTAACTCGTCTGACTCAGGGAGTACAGTAAGCAGTGGTACGGGCGCATCTAAAGCCGTTCTTAACTTTGAATCTATCCCTGGCTCACTCACTGACGCAGTTTCAATTCCACAAGGCTACACCGCACAAGTACTAGTACCTTGGGGAACACCACTTAATGCGCAAGGCAGCGCATGGCAAAATGATGGTACCAACACCAGTACCGATCAGTTAAATGCGCTAGGCATGCACCATGACGGCATGCATTTTTTCCCATTGAACGATAGCACTACAGATGGCTTGCTATGTATTAACCACGAGTACATCGACACATCAGCACTGCATCCAAATGGTCCGACGGTTGAAAATGGCGTACGTACCATTGTAGATGAAGTGCGCAAAGAGATTAACGCGCACGGTGTGTCAGTGGTTCGCATTCAACTGGAAGACAACATGTGGAAGTTGGTTGATACCGATCCACTAAACCGTCGTTATACTGGTGCGACAGTCATGGATTTGTCTGGCCCGGTGGCCCACACATCTTTTACTGTCACTCGTTTCTCGCCAGATGGCAGCCAAGCGCGTGGTACGTTAAACAACTGTGGCAACGGCTACACGCCGTGGGGCACGTACTTAACGTGTGAAGAGAACTGGCCAGGTTACTTTGTTAATGCCGGGACTCGTACAGAAGAGCAAGATCGCATTGGTGTCGATGATCAAAGTACACGCTACTTGTGGGAGACATTAGCAGGAAATTCAGAAGAGCGTCTTGATGAGTTCTCTCGCTTTAATGTGGCTCCAACAGGAGCAAGTGCGATGGATGATTACCGTAATGAAGCCAATGGTCACGGTTACATTGTCGAGATTGACCCTTACACGCAAAACTCACGTGCGAAGAAACGTACTGCGCTAGGTCGTTTCCGTCACGAGGGCTGTACTTTCGGTAAGCTTGAAGAAGGCAAACCAGTGGTATTTTATTCTGGTCACGATTCTCGCTTTGAGTACCTATACAAATTTGAATCAGCGGCAGCGTGGGATCCAGCAGATGCTAACCCTGATAACCGCTTGGCGATGGGTGACAAGTACATGGACGAAGGCACACTGTATGTGGCGCGCTTCAATGAAGACAGCACAGGTACTTGGTTACCATTAACGCTTGATAGCGTAACAACCGCTGGTGGTACATTAGCGGATCACTTTGATTCACTGGCTGAAATTATCATCAATACTGCGGGTGCGGCGGATTTAGTTGGGGCAACACCAATGGATCGACCAGAGTGGTGTACGGTTGATCCATTCACGGGTTCAGTATATTTAACATTGACGAACAATACGCGCCGTACAGATGAAACCAACCCTGCGAATCCACGTTTGAATAACAAGTTTGGTCATGTTATTCGTTGGGATGAAGGTGCTTCAGCAACTGACTTTACTTGGGATATCTTTGTCTTCGGTTCGCCAGCAAATGGTGATGCAGATACCAACCGTTCTGGCTTGAATGAGCTAAACCAGTTTGCGAGCCCAGACGGATTAGCGTTTGATGGCCGTGGTATTTTGTGGATTCAGACTGATAACGGCGCAGATGAAGTCACGTCTTACACCAATGATCAAATGTTGGCTGTTGTGCCATCTAAGCTAACAGATGAGAATGGTGATCAAGCTGTGATTGGTGCGGATAATCAAGCTGAATTGAAACGCTTCTTTGTCGGACCAAATGGTTGTGAAGTAACAGGCTTTACCATCAGCCCTGATTACAAATCATTGTTTGTGAATATTCAGCACCCAGGCAACTGGCCATACAGTGAAGATGCAGCCGAAGAAACGCCTGCTGGTGTTTCTGTGCGCCCACGAGCGGCGACAGTGGTTATTCGACGTGAAGACGGTGGAGAGATTGCAGTTTAATCTCTAAATGAATAAACACCTTAAAATTCAAGCCCTGCAATTGCAGGGCTTGATGGTTTAGGCGAATGCCTAGTTGCACTTTATACCTAGACAACCGGCTTAGCTTTTCAATGAACCGCCTGAAGTACGAATCACGTCTTGATACCAGAAAAAGCTTTTCTTGCGTTTACGTTCTAGCGTTCCTTGCCCATCATCATGACGATCGACATAGATAAAGCCGTAACGTTTGCTCATCTCTGCGGTTGAGTTTGCGACCAAATCGATTGGCCCCCAGCTGGTAAAGCCCATCAGCTCAACGCCATCCAGAATCGCTTCGTGTGCTTGAACAAGATGGTCGTTCAAGTAAGCGATGCGGTAATCATCTTGAATCTCACCGTTTTCATCGATTTCATCACGTGCACCTAAGCCGTTTTCTACGACAAACAGTGGTTTTTGGTAGCGATCGTGAAGGAAGTTCAGCAGAACGCGAAGACCCTTTGGATCGATCAACCAACCCCATTGGCTCTTCTCAAGATATGGGTTTGGTACGCTATCGACAATGTTATCCACTTCCTTCTGTTTCGGGTCTGCACTTGCACAGCCACTTGCGTAGTAGCTGAATGAGATGAAATCGACACTTGCCGATGCAATTTCTTCTAAGTCGCCTGCTTCCATCTGAATTTCGATACCGTTTTCACGGAAGTAACGCTTCATGTAGCCAGGGTACTGACCACGTGTTTGCACATCACCGAAGAACAACCACTTGTTGTTTTCATGCATTGCTGCCAGCACGTCATCAGGGTTACAGGTGTATGGGTAATTGATTGCGCCAAGCAGCATGTTACCAATCTTGCCGTTTGGTACGATTTGCTGACAAAGTTTTACCGCTTTTGCGTTTGCGACTAGCTGGTGGTGAATCGCTTGGTAAATCTCTTGTTCACTGGCGCCTTCTTGCAAACCAACACCAGTAAATGGTGCGTGTAGAGACATATTGATTTCGTTGAAGGTTAACCACAGCTTCACTTTGTCTTTGTAGCGTTCCAGCACTGTGCGAGCATAACGTTCGAAGAATTCGATGACGCGACGATCGCCCCAACCGCCATAGTTTTCAACCAGTGCGTAAGGCATTTCGTAGTGAGATAAGGTCACGAAAGGTTGGATGTTGTGCTCGGCAAGTTCGTCAAAAATTTTATCGTAGAACGCCAAACCTTCTTCGTTAGGTTCTAGTTCGTCCCCGTTCGGGAAGATGCGGCTCCATGCCAAAGAGAGACGCAGACAGTTAAAGCCCATCTCTTTGAACAGCGCGATGTCTTCTGGGTAGCGATTGTAGAAGTCGATCGCCACGTCTTTGATACCCGGTGTACGCTCTTCACGGGTTTGATGCGGACTCAAAATACCGTTTGGCAGCATGTCTGATGTCGATAACCCTTTACCCCCAAGGTTGTACGCCCCTTCTACTTGGTTTGCAGCAATGGCACCACCCCAAAGAAAATGTTCAGGAAACTTAATCATGTTTCTCACTCTTTATCGTTCGGAAGTTATTCGTTTTATTTGCTTGAGAATAGTGTAGGTCAAGGAGGGATTCTTGTATCGAGATCGTGTTTTTCTCAAACAGCGGGGATGCCTAGTTCTAATGATGATTTTGTAATCAATATCAACCTAGGCTGATTTGAACAATAGAGTGAAAGTCAGCCCATTTTGTTCATTCTTATGCACGGTAATTTGTCCGTTCATATCACGCATATTGTTGGCCGTAATCGCTAAACCCAGCCCCAATCCTTCACCAATTTTCTTTGAGGTTTGGAAGGGCTCGAACATCGACTCAAGCATCTCATCCGACACGCCGCAGCCATTATCACTGACGATCAGTTCGACCTGATTGCCGGTTGGGTTGACGATCAAGCTGAGCTGCGGGTGGGTGGTACGGTTCATTGCGTCTAGCGCATTCGAGACAAGATTACCGAGCACCTGAAGCAGTCGTTGTTCTTCACCCATGATGTTAGGTAAGTCATGAGGAACCCGGACACGCACATCCACCTTGTCTAATTGAGATTGATAAACGCGTAAGGTCTCTTCGAGTGCGGAGGTAAGAGAAATTGCCTGCAAGCTTTCTGGTTTGTTATAGGCAAACGTCTTTAGCTGACTAGTCATGCTTGCCATGCGATCAATCAGCTTCTGGACCAATACGTTGTTAGCTTTCATCATCTCGGTTTCACCGCGTTCTGCTAGTAGCTCGTTCGTGGTGAGCAGGGTGCGCAAGCCCGTCAGTGGCTGATTGAGCTCATGAGTAATCGCGCTCGACATGCGACCCAAAGCGGCCATTTTGCTCGATTCAATTAACTGGCTTTGCGCTTCTTTTAGCGCTTGAGTTCGCTCTTCTACTCGCTGCGCCAGCTCTTGGTTGACCTGTTGCAGTGATTGCTCGGCTTTTTTCCGCTTGCTGATGTCGATGATCGTCGCAAGGAAATACTGCTCGCCATGCCAAGGGAAACTGGTCAGTGAGAACAAGACAGGGAAGACGCTACCGTCACTGCGTCTGGCGATGGTTTCGACCGTGCTGATCTCTGCGAGCTCTTTATGTTTAGGTAAATCCTTAAGCAACTTGAGTGTGGTGGAATTGGGGTTGCCAGCATCGAATAACTCCCAAGCAAAAGCATGTCGATTGACGCTTTCTGGCAAACAGAACAAGCGCTTTGCCATTGGGTTGAGATCGAACAGTTGCCCTTGTTCATCAATCAATAGCAAACCAACGTGGGTCTTATTGATCATCTGTTTCAAGCGGCGTTGAGACTCTTCCAACAGGGCTTGAATTCGCTGTTGATTGATGTGCTTTTGGCGACGTTGTAAGCCAATGATGACGAGTAATACAGCCAACAAGAGCAGCGCCGCTACGCTCCAACCAATCACGTTGATGGTTTGTTGAATCGGCTTAGAAGGGGTGAGGTAGCTGACGTACCAATTCAAATCATCCAATTTAACGGTGTGCGCAAAATAGCGTTGCTGATTGAGCGTCCACACACTGATATTGGTGTTGTCGTATAAGCGCTGCGTTTCTAACTGAACGGTGTTGCTCGGTTCGTTAAACCAGTCTGCGTTATAAAGCGAGCTGCTTGATAGGAAAAAGCGTTGCTGGCGATTTTGCAACGTAATGATGTCTTGGCTAGTAATGGTCTGTTCGGTCAACAAGCTGAGGTTGATCTGCACCACCACAATGCCTGCGATATCCAGACCGTCGTAGATAGGAGCTGCAAGGTAATACAACGGGCTCGAACCTTTAGTTTTGTTCACCAAGGAAACACCGCCGCCTTGATTATGAATTTGTTCCACAATGGCTTTTCGGTCAGACAAGCTAAAGCGCTCTTCGATTAAACTCGAGACCAATACTTCGCCAGAGTTAGACAGGATTAGCCAACCTTCCGTATTGGCGGCTTTATCTAGTTGAGTCAGTTGGGTTTGCAACGGTTCGTAATAAGTCAGATTCCCTTTCACAAAAGCGATGGTTTCTGGGTTATTGGTGACGAGGTAAGGCAGATGGTAGAAGCGTTTAAGTGCACGGCGAACTTCACCAATATAGTCGAGCAGTTTTTGTTGAGCTTCGGTTTGAGTTTGTACACTCAACCACTGACGGGCAACTTCTCTACTGGCGCTATAACAAGACAACATCAGCACTGCCGCAATTGCGACCACAAGCCATGTTTTGCCATTCCTTTTGCGCTGCATACCGACTCCATTCAGCTAGTGTGTTCTCACCAACAGTCATTAAAGAGTGCGCCTAACTGGTTGGATGTTAAAGACTTGTAAGCAAGAAGTGAGATCTAGCTCCTTTTCTCCTCAGTGGTTTTTGCTACCGTTAATAAAGAGCGATTTCTTTCCCACCCCATAAAGCAGGCAGTAACTCATGGCTTTTGATGACACCCCTAAAATTGCACTTATCGAAGACGATGACATTGTTCGTCAGGCTACCAGCCAATGGCTGCAACTGGCGGGGTTCGACGTGACCGCATTCAGTTTAGGAGAAGAGGGGAAAGCGGCCATTCTTAGCCAAGAATTTGATGCGATTGTCAGTGATGTTCGCCTGCCGGACACCGACGGCTTGTCGATACTAGAAAGCCTGATTGCTAATCACATCCCAACGCCAGTTATCTTGATCACCGGACATGGTGACGTCGATATGGCAGTAGGGGCGTTACAAAACGGTGCGTTCGATTTTATTGAGAAACCTTTCCAACCTGAGCGTTTATCCCAACGAGTAACCGAAGCGGTCGAGAGCTATCGCGCACAAACGTCTACTCAAGATCGCCAAGAGTACCTATCTAGCGTTAGCGGCTTAGAAGAGGTGTTGATTGGGCGAAGCCGAGTGATGCAACAGCTTAGAGAACAAGTAGCCAAGTTAGCACGCATTGATACTAACGTGATCATTTACGGCGAAACAGGTTGTGGTAAAGAGCTGGTGGCGACCAGTTTGCATAATGAAAGCCAACGCAGATCCTATCATTTTGTGCCAATCAACTGTGGCGCTATTCCTGAGAACCTGTTTGAAAGTGAGCTGTTTGGGCATGAAGCAGGGGCATTTACCGGAGCGGGTAAAAAGCGCATTGGTAAGTTGGAATACGCGGATAAAGGCACTTTATTCTTTGATGAAATCGAGAGTATGCCGCTGTCCATGCAGGTGAAAGTGTTGCGTTCATTACAGGAACATACGGTAGAGCGCGTTGGGGGCAACCAACAGATCTCAGTTGATTTGAGAGTGATCGCCGCCGCGAAAGAAGATCTCAATGATCATGACGAGTTTCGTCAGGATTTGTACTATCGTCTTAATGTGGCGCAGATCTATTTGCCACCGCTACGTGAGCGAGAAGATGATGCGTTGATCTTGTTCGAACACTTTGCTCTGAAAAGTAACCCTGAGAGCCGCCCACTGAGTGAAGCCGATAGAAAGGCCATTCTTGCTTACTCTTGGCCTGGTAACGTACGTGAGCTTAGGAATGTAGCGATGCGTTTTGCATTGGATGAAACCGTCTCCGTAATGGAAATTCTCTCTAGTCGACCATCCTCAACAACCGAAGAGACGCATGCGGGCGTGCCGTTGGCGATTCAGCTACATAACTTTGAACGTAAGGTGCTACATGATTCTTTAGTCAGGCATCATGGACGCATCAATGAGGTGATGCAGGAGTTGGATTTACCACGTCGAACCCTTAACCAAAAGATGCAGAAGTTTGGTTTGAATCGCTCCGACTATACTTAGTACGATTTCTAGCTAATGTAAAATCATTGGCATAACAAACATGTTATGCGCTTTTGGCAGGAGCTGGGACAAACTTATAATTTAGGTCTTTACCTTCTCCAAACAAGGTAACGAGGTTCCTTCCAGTATGTTTAGAGCTATATAGCGCTTCGTCTGCTTCAGCAAGCGCCTCTTGAAGTGATTGCCCCTCAGATAACTGACTGATACCAAAGCTCATGGTCACTTCAGTTTTAAATGATTGCAAAGCGGTTTCAGTTTCGACCGCAAGGCGAATTTGCTCTGCGACAATTTTGGCTTGTTGTGCTTTTTCGAGCAAAACAATCATGAACTCGTCACCACCAAATCGCACAATGCAGGCTGACTCAGGAAGATGCTTTTTAAAAATAGTGGAGATCGTTGCCATGACGGAGTCGCCAACCGTGTGACCATAGTGATCATTAATCGCTTTGAACTTGTCGACATCAGTCATAATAATGCTGATTGCTTGGCTTTTTTTATGTGCTTTACTAACCAAGTTTGGAACGATTTCTTCCATGGCTCGACGATTATATAGCCCTGTGAGTGCATCTAAATGAGAGAGATCATTTATGGATTGCACCAAGCGTCCGTTAATTAACCACAGCATACTAAAGCTCAAAGCAACGATCAGGCAGATGCTAAATAAGAAAGTCAGCTGATGGATAAGGCCTGCGACCATAAAACTTGGTAACTCACCTGAAAAAGTACTCCAAAGCGCCCTAAATCCCATAAAAAAACTAAATCCAAAGAAAGAGTAAGCCATTGCTTTAACAGGGAGCTTTAAGTCCTTTTGGGTACCTTTAAGCATGGCGACACCACTAAAGAAGGTGACGATACAAATATACATGCTCAGATAAATAATGCGGCTTTTGATAGAAGGGTCATGGAAGGTGAAATAGTAAAATGAACCACTGAAAACAGGTGTTAACAAGGTAAGACAGTGAGCCAATTTTAAAGGATATTGACGAAAAATGCTTACGCTATATAGCGTAAGCAAGAAGCCGACTAATATGAGAGTGTTGGCTATGACGATGGTCAGCCAGTCTGGCGCAGAGCCTCTAAAGCCAAGTAAAAAAGGGCCTAAACCAATAAACAGTAGTGATATCGAGAAGGTTTTTAAGCCTTTGACTCTACCCTGAGTGTATTGATAACAAAGCAGACTAATAGAGTAAATGCAAGAGAACAGAATAACGATAAAGTTCAGTGTTCTGATGTCTAGATACTGATTATCCATAGGCGACCCATATCAATCTTTCATTCAGGCAACTCCTTTGCCTGATATCAATAAGCGAGCTACATAGTAACGCACTTATTGAGCGATGTCTTATGTTAAACGGCTATTCATTCACCAGCTCGAATTGTTCGGTTTGGTTGGTTTTCGTCGTAAACAGCAGACCAACAATCATCATAAATACGCTAGGCACAATCCAGCTAGCAAAGTCATTGTACAGAGGCATGTAATTACCCATCCACTCATCAGTGGAACTTGGCATGTAACCTAGGATGTGCAGCGCATCAACACAACCAAACGTTAGAGCAGTGAACGCCGTCGCGACGACCATGATTTGCGACATCTTGTTGCGCACCGGTGCCATGATCATCAACGCAATCGCTACTGGGTGAAGCGCCACAACCGCTGGTAATGTGATAGCCAATAGTTGCTCCAGACCTACGTTGGCGATTAAACCTGCCAATACCATGGTCGTGATAACGCAGCCTTTGTAGTTCACTTTGCTGAAGGTGTTGTCGTAAAACTCACTGCCTGCGGTGGTTACGCCGATAGCAGTAGTCAAACACGCTAATACCATCACGGCACCTAGTAATAGTGAACCAAATGCGCCGAAGTGGCTGAAGGTGAATGCCGTTAAAATGTCGCCACCATTGCTGAACTCAGAACCCAAGTATGAGCTTGTCGAGCCAATGTAAGCCAATGAGATGTAAACAAACGCCATGGCAACCGCGTACATCAAAGCTGCGATTAGCGTGTATTTTGCGGTGGCTTTCGGGCAATCCACACCCATGCTGCGAATCGCGCGGAAGATAATCCAACCAAAACCGATAGAACCTAGCGCATCCATGGTCATGTAGCCTTGGGTCAAGCCTTCAGCAAATGCACCAGATAGGTATGGTCCCGTTGCGGCAGTTAGCTCACCTGCAGGAGAAACCAAAGCCGTCACAGACATGATGATCAAGATTGCCATCAAGGCAGGCGTTAAGATCTTGCCTAGGTTGTCGACCAATTTACCCGGATATAGGGCAAATAGAATGGTGATAGCACAGAAGGCAATAGTGAAAGGCACCAAAGCTGCATCACCAAACATTGGCGCAAAGCTGAATTGGTAAGCCACGGTAATTGCACGTGGAATCACGAACGCAGGGCCAATTACGATAAATACCATTACCCAAAAACTGGTCGCCAAAGGTTTAGGTAGGGCAGCGGTTAATTTGTCTGAACCGTTTACGATAGCCACCATCACTAGTGCCATCGCAGGCAGACCTACACCCGTTAAGAGGAAGCCAGACATCCCGCTCAGAAAGTTTTCACCTGCTTGGTAACCCAAAAATGGAGGGAAGATCAGGTTACCCGCGCCTAAGTACATGGCGAAAGTCATGAAGCCCAAAGCGGCGATATTGCGTGCGCTTAACATTGTTATTCCTCTTATGTTTCGCTTGGAAGAAACTGAAAGGAATGGGAGGAGTATGTGGTGTTCCCGTCAGCTTCTTCTCAAGCTGACAGAAAGTTTAGATATAGCCTGTCAGCTCTGAATCAGTTCCAGAGAGAGCAGGAGGATCGCAGCAGCAACGCCAGATGGGCGTTTTAAAGCGAATTGTAATTGCGCAGTTGCTAACATGGGTGATCCTTAAAGACGAAAAAATACCAAGGAATACGTTTGCCTTGGCGTGTTGTTACACTAACGAACATAGGGCCATTGGCACAACCCCGAAGTAGAAAATAAGTTGATACGGTCAATGTTTATTTCTTAACTGGTGGATCGAGCTGCTTTTTAAATTAAAAATTAGAATAAATGACTTTTCATTTTTGTAACATGGCTTTCTTTGCTGTATTTTTGTGCTATTTGTAGTCGTTTAGGCTATAAACCTCAGCTGATAAATTGAGCAGTTTAGAATGATGCGCTTTTTCTTCTTATTGTTAAGACGCTCATTAGTTGCAATTCAATCCAAAATTGCATCGGCAAAATATTGCTTATTAGTGAATCGTGCATTTATTTTGTCTTGATCACATTTTATTAACCTTTTGCGATCTAGGCGTGCAACCTTCTCCTCTTCAATGAGCAAGATCTTGCTCATTACTTTGCTATCAAATCAGCATGATTTTGCTCATTTTTGATGTCTTTCAGTACTTAGTTCAATAAATACAAAGGGTTAAAAGTTGGCATTTCAATTGCTCTAGGGAATGTGTTGTTAATAAAGGTTTAACATGATGTAAATCCCCAATCGTGAAACGACTACACGGAGAGTAATAATGAAAATGAATAAGCTGGTAAAAGCTTTGGCTGTCGCTGTGACTTCTTTTGGTATTGCTGCTAACGCTGCGGCAGAAGATCGTAGCTATATTCTTGCAACGGCATCGACAGGTGGTACTTACTACCCTGTGGGCGTAGCGTTGGCGACGTTAAGCAAAGTGAAGTTGGCACCAAAGCACCACTTCTCCCTTTCTGCAATCAGCTCTGCGGGCTCTGGTGAAAACGTTAAACTGCTGAATGAAAACGAAGCACAGTTCGCGATTCTACAAGGTCTTTACGGTGCGTGGGCTTGGTCTGGTGAAGGTCCTTATGAGAAGAGCGGTCGCCAAGAACAACTGCGCTCAGTCTCTATGCTTTGGCAAAACGTTGAGCACTTTATTGTTCGCTCTGACCTAGCAAAAACGGGCACAGTGACTGATCTGAACAACCTAGATGGCAAGAAGTTCTCTATCGGTAAGAAGAACTCAGGTACTGAGAACTCTGGTCGCCAAATCATGAAAGGTCTGAAGGTCGACCCTGATAAATTCAATCTTGCTTACATGGGTTACGGCGGCAGTGCGAGCGCACTTCAAAACGGCACCATTGACGGCATGAACACGCCTGCGGGTGTACCTGTTGGTGCGGTCACTCAAGCTTTTGCTGCGTTGGGTAAAGACATTTCGATTCTTTCGTTTACTGACGAACAAATCAAAGAGGCGAACGGCAATTACAACCTATGGACGAAGTACGAGATCCCAGCGAACACGTACCCGGGTCTAGATAAGCCGATCACCACCATTGCACAGCCTAACTTCTTGGCAGTTCGTGAAGATATCTCGGAAGAAGACGTTTACCAACTAACCAAAGCGATCTACGAGAATCTGCCTTTCCTACAAGGTATCCACAAAGCAACAAAAGCAATGGCGATTGAGAAAGCGATCGCTGGCTTGCCAGTGCCTCTTCACCCAGGTGCGGCGCGTTACTACAAAGAAATGGGCATCGAAATCCCATCAGACCTAATGGCGAAATAACGCTAACTTGGCCCCGAGTTTCGGCTCGGGGCATTTTATCCCTACCGATTTCTAAGATGGAAAAAGCCGCCAGAGCTTGGAGTATGAGATGAGCGACTCAATAGAAAAGGAATTACAGAAGTTTGAGCTGCCCACGCGCACTGATTTTCCGTGGGTAACCACCACAATCACAGTGTTTGGCGTGGTGTTGTCTGCTTTGCACATTTGGTTTAATACCTTATCGACGTTACCAGAGTTATGGATTTCCGCGACCCACTTTGCTGGCTTTGCGGTGATTTGTGCGCTTTGGTATCCGGCTCATATCTCTCTCAAGCAGAGTAAGATTGCACTCGGTATCGATGTGTTAATTGCCATGGGCGCGGTCGCATGTTTACTCTATATTCCCTATGCCGAAGATGCGCTGTATGAACGTGGTGTTAAGTTCGTGACCAGCGATTGGGTCTTCGCCATCATGGCAATTCTGATTGTGATTGAGCTGATCCGACGCACCATGGGCTGGTTTATCCCCGTGCTGATTGTGGTGTGTTTAAGCTACGTTGTGCTTTGGGGTAAGTGGGCGACAGGTATTTTCCATTTCCCGGGTTTGAGCATGGAAACCTTGCTCTACCGCAGCTTCTATTCTTCTGAGGGCATGTTTGGTTCTATCTCGCGCATCAGTTGGACTTTTGTATTTATGTTCATTCTGTTTGGTGCGTTTCTTGTGCGCTCTGGTGTCGGTGATTACATCATCAATGTGGCACGTGCTGCGGCTGGTAAAATCATCGGTGGTCCCGGTTTTATCGCAGTGATTGGCTCGGGATTGATGGGCTCAGTATCTGGATCTAGTGTGGCAAATACGGTTTCAACTGGTGTTATCAGTATTCCTTTAATGCAAAAAGCAGGTTTCCCTTCGCGCTTTGCAGCGGGCGTTGAAGCTGCGGCGTCGACAGGTGGTCAGTTGATGCCACCAGTGATGGGCGCGGGTGCTTTCATCATGGCGTCTTACACGCAAATTCCTTATGTTGATATTATTGCCGTTTCTTTCATTCCTGCTCTTATCTATTTCTTGTCTGTGGCGTTCTTTGTGCGTATCGAAGCCAAGCGCAGCGGCGTGCAAAAAATCACGACCAGTGATGAGTCTCTACTGAAAGTGTTGATCAGCGGTTGGCACAATCTTATCCCGCTGGCGGTGTTGGTTACTTTGTTGGTTCAAGGCTTTACGCCAACTTACGCTGCGGGCTTGTCGATCATTTCTGTGGTGGTGGCTTCTTGGTTCTCGAAAGATCATAAGATGGGACCAAAAGCGATCATCGAAGCGCTATCACAAGGTGCGAAAAATATGGCGACAACTGCGGTATTGCTGGTGGGTATTGGTTTGGTGATCAACGTGATCAGCACCACGGGCATCGGCAACACGTTCTCACTGATGATCGACGGTTGGGCGAATGGCGACCTGTTCATCATGATCATTCTGATTGCGCTCGCTTCTCTTGTTTTAGGTATGGGTTTACCCGTGACAGCGGCGTATATTGTATTGGGTACACTGTCTGCCCCTGCGCTTTACAAATTGATTGCGGAAAACCAATTGCTTGAATTGATGGTGTCGGGTCAATTGCCTGAACAAGCAAAAGCGATCTTCATGTTGGCGGCGCCAGAAAAGTTGGAACTGCTTAATGCACCAATGGCGTTGGAAACCGCGAAAGAAATGGTGGCGCTAGTACCTGCGGACTTTATGGAGACGCTACTAGAGCAAAGTTTGGGTATGGAAGCGGTAGGTTTGGCATTGCTGGCTGCTCACCTCATCATCTTCTGGTTATCGCAAGACAGTAACGTAACACCACCAGTGTGTTTGACCGCCTTTGCTGCGGCAACCATCGCGAAAACACCGCCAATGCGCACCGGTTTGATGGCGTGGAAAATCGCCAAAGGTTTGTATCTTGTACCGTTGTTGATTGCTTACACAGGCTTAGTCAGTTGGGATGTGACGTCAGTGATTACCGTGGGCTTCTTTGCCATCATCGGTACCTATGCATTGATTGGTGCGATTGAAGGCTACTTGGAAGGTCCTCTAAACATTCTGACGCGTCTCTTGTTGGTTGTGGTGGGTACTTTGCTGGTTTGGCACGACATTCCAATGTTGATTCGTGTGGCAAGCTGCGCGGTATTTGTCGCGGTGTTCATTTACAGTGGTCGCAAGTTCAAATTGCAACAATCTCAACTATCGGTTTTATAAGAGGTCGTATGAAATCAGTCTATGACTACATCATTGTTGGTGGTGGTATCGTTGGTGTGTCGACAGCATGGCAACTGCAACAACGTCATCCAGACAAATCCATTTTATTGGTTGAGAAAGAGTCCGGTTTTGCCAAGCATCAAACCGGACACAATAGCGGCGTGATTCATGCTGGAGTGTACTACGCACCGGGTAGCTTAAAAGCCGACTTTTGTAAGCGTGGGGTAGAGCGAACCATTTCGTTCTGTGCTCAGCACGATATTCCGGTGGAGAACTGTGGCAAGTTACTGGTTGCGACCAATGAGCAAGAAGTCGAACGCATGAATGCCCTCTATGAGCGCTGCCATGTCAACGGCATCGACGTAAAGCTACTCGATGAAGTTCAACTCAAGCTGGCTGAGCCAAACATCACGGGCTTGGGCGCGATTTATGTCAAAACCACCAGTATTGTCGATTATCGTTTGGTCACTGAGCAGATGGCGGAAGAGTTCAAAAAGCTCGGTGGTCAAATCAGCCTGAGAACCAAAGTGGTGGCTGCCGAAGAGAAGGACGAAGAAGTCCAACTGACCTGCATTTCAGACGGTCAAACGATGCAGCTTAATACCAAGTTCTTGGTTACTTGCAGCGGCTTGATGGCGGATCGAATGACTAAGATGATGGGTATTCCAACTGACTTTCAGATCATCCCTTATCGTGGTGAATACTACCGCTTAGATAGCAAACACGACCAAGTGGTGAATCATCTTATTTATCCAATTCCCGACCCTGATTTGCCATTCTTGGGCGTCCACCTGACTCGCATGATTGATGGCAGTGTGACCGTAGGTCCAAATGCGGTGCAAGGCTGGAAGCGAGAAGGGTACGACAAGGTTAACTTCAGCTTGCAAGATACCATGCAAATGCTGAGCTTCTCCGGTTTCTGGAAGGTGACACAAAAGCATCTAAAAACCGGATTGGATGAGTTTAAGAACTCGTGGTGGAAGCCGGGCTATCTCAAGCTGGTCAATAAATACTGCCCAAGCATCAAGGTAGACGATCTCAAACCATATCCTGCGGGTATTCGTGCGCAAGCGGTGTTATCCGACGGAACCTTGGTTCATGACTTCTTGTTTGCCGAAAGCGCAAGAAGCCTACACGTTTGCAATGCCCCCTCTCCCGCAGCGACATCTGCAATGCCGATTGGGGAGTACATTTGCGATAAAGTAAATGAGAAGATAGAGGCGAAAACGGTATAAAACAAAGGCGACGTAACTGTCGCCTTTATTGTATTTGAATCTGGGAATTAGGAGTTGCCATCTTTAGGGCAGAGTTCGCCTTTCTTTGCGTGTCTTTCGATCATGTAATCGCCTCGGGCACTGTGCAGAACGATTGCATTCCAGACTTGGCCATCTTGCAACTCGAACTCAAACGCATAATGGGTGCCGCCGACCATTTTCGTTCTCACCTCATGAATTGCTTTCAATTTATCATCGGCATTCATTTGATAAAGCACCATGTTGAGTGAGCGTCTGGCGTCAGGAGTTGCCTCAGCAAGTTGCCAATGGCTCTGTTCGTTTGTTGCGGAGCAAATAGACCGCATTTTACTTTTCATGGCGGATGACATCTGCTTGTCTACGGCCAATGCATTTGGTGAAAACAGTGGAACCGTCAAAGGAATCAAAGTTACCAGAAACCGCTTTAAGGTCATAAAAACACTCCGTTGTTTTACTCTTGCTTGAGTATAGACCTCAATGGCTTCAGATGTGGTGCAGTAGACTCTGGGCCTACAATATCCCAGTTCGTATCAACGAACTGATGATAAACAAGGCGACCACGCTTGCCAGCCAAATGCCAATGAACCACAAAATGGGTTTTAGTTTCATCAGTGATATCCTTCTCCACGTTTCATCTTGCCGCGGAAAACCCAGTACGAATAAGCCGTGTAGGCTATGATCAGAGGAAGTAATACCACCGCACCGGCAAGTAAAAATGCCAAACTTTTGTCTGGCGCGGCGACGTCTTGATAAGTGAGTGCGAATGGGACCAAGTAAGGGAATGTACTGACACCGAAACCCATCGCGGACACAAGAAACAGGCCGATCGCAAGAACGTAGGCTCGGACGGCTTTGTGGTCGAGTAAGGCTTTGAATAACTGCCAAATAAGTGCCGCAGTAATAATTGGTAAAATGAAAAACAGTAGCGAGTTTGGTAATGAGAACCAACGTTCAAAGACGATATTTTGGCTCAATGGCAGCCACAAACTGGCGATGAATATACAGGCTACCATCGCTAGTCCCCATCGTCGCGCGACCACGTAATAGCGCCCCATCAGCTCTTCTGGAAGCTTGATTAATAACCAGCATGAACCGAGCAGAATATAAGCACAAACAAGCGCCAGGCCACAAAATACGCTAAATGGCGAAAGCCAATCAAACCATCCACCTGCGTATGCTCGTTCACTAACCTCTATACCTTGGAGCAGGGTTCCGAGCATAATGCCTTGCATCAATGCCGCGGTGAGTGAACCAATGAAAAAAGCGCTATCCCATAAAAACTTTCCGCGTTGTGTTCGGAAGCGATACTCAAAAGAAACCCCGCGCAGAATTAACCCGAGCAGCATTAAAATCAGGGGAGCATAGAGTGCTGGCATAATGACCGCGTAGGCGAGGGGGAACACGGCAAAAAGCCCACCTCCGCCAAGAACTAGCCAAGTTTCATTCCCATCCCAAACAGGAGCGATGCTGTTCATCATCATGTCGCGCTCTTCATCGTCATTAGCGCTGAGAAATAGGATACCAATACCGAGATCAAAGCCATCTAACACGACATAAATCAGAACAGCGAGCCCAATCAAAGCGTACCAAATTAATGCGTAATCCATGAGTAAGCTCCTAGGTTAGATGGTTATAATGTGTGATGGCATCGGTTTTCGTGCCATCAGGAAGTCGGCTATCTAGACCTTCTTCATATCGAGTTGGAGACTTGCGCATCAAACGTAGGAGATAGAAGAAGCCAGCTCCAAAAACCACAAAGTAAACCACGATGAACGCCGTCAGGGAGACGCTCACCGCGGCGGCATCAATAGGCGATGCCGAATTGGCTGTGGTTAAAAGACCGTATACGGTGTAAGGCTGTCGACCGACTTCGGTAGTTATCCAGCCTGCTAAAACTGCAATGAACCCCGCTGGGGCAAACAGCACACAAATACGTTGAAGTGCCCTCGAATCAAAAAGTTTGCGACGTTTTCTTAGCCAAAGGCTCCACAAACCAATAACAAGCATGCCAAAACCAAGCGCGACCATTACTCGGAAAGACCAGAAAACGATAGAGACAGGAGGGTGCTCCTCCTCTGGAAAAGCATCTAATCCCTTCACTTCACCGTTGAGGTCATGAGTTAAAATCAAACTACCGAGTTTGGGGATTTCCAGTGCGTATTCCATGCGTTTTTCTTCATCGTTAGGGATACCGAAGAGGATCAATGGCGCGCCTTGGTGAGACTCATAGTGCCCTTCCATCGCGGCGACTTTGGCGGGTTGATGTTCAAGGGTGTTTAATCCATGCATGTCTCCAGCAACGATTTGAATTGGTGTCACGATGGCAGCCATCCACATTGCCATCGAGAACATAATTCTGGCTAGAGGGTTATGGTTTGCTTTTAGCAAGTGATAAGCGGCAACGCCGGCTACAACAAAGGCAGTAGTAAGGTAAGCGGCGAGCAACATATGAACGAGCCGGTAAGGGAAGGAAGGGTTGAAGACAATCGCCCACCAGTCTTCTGGGATAAACTGTCCGGCTTCGTTGATACTATAGCCCGCTGGTGTTTGCATCCAACTATTAACCGAAAGTATCCAAAACGCAGACAAAAACGTCCCGAATGCAACAATACAAGTCGCGGCGAAGTGAAGCTTCTTACCTACCTTATCCATACCGAAAAGCATCACGCCTAAAAACCCAGCTTCGAGGAAAAACGCAGTAAAAACTTCATAACCCATTAGCGGGCCTAGGATTGGGCCTGTTTTGTCGGCAAACATGCTCCAGTTAGTACCGAATTGATAGCTCAACACGATGCCACTCACCACACCCATACCAAAACTGATGGCAAAGATTTTGAGCCAGTACTTATAGATTTGCATGTACTGTTTGTTGCCCGTTTTTAAGTACAAGCCCTCTAATACAGCGAGATAACTTGCCAAACCAATCGTAAAAGCTGGAAAAATAATGTGGAAAGAGACAGTAAAGGCAAATTGGAATCTAGCTAGGTCAATGGCGAGTGTGTCCATGAGCGGTCCCTTTTTCGTTGGATAAACTGTTCGCCGGATTTAAAGAGGAGACAGAAGAGTGGCGAACAAGGTGAAATACGAAGAAGGAAGACGAAGAGATTAAAAAACGATCGCTTTTTACACATGTGCGTACCATCTTTTAGATAAAGGAGGAGCGTTATGAGCCTTAAACATTACTTTGAGAAAGCGACACCTAAGTTTGGTCCAGGTGGGAAGTATCACAAGTTCTACCCACTTTTCGAAGCTGTCGAAACCATTTTTTACACGCCTGGTAAGGTAAACCAGGGCATGACTCACGTTCGAGATAGCATCGATTTAAAACGTATTATGATCATGGTGTGGCTGGCGGTCTTCCCTGCCATGTTCTGGGGTATGTACAACATAGGCCAGCAAGCGAGTGATGCCTTGTTGTATGGAATGGATCAAGCCTCAGCTCAGCAAGCGCTTGTTTCTTCATGGCAACTGAGTTGGGTATGGGGCTCGTTAGATGCGGTTTCACAAGCGGGGTGGGGAAGTAAAATGTGGCTTGGTGCTGCTTACTTTCTTCCAGTTTATGCGACGGTGTTTATCGTTGGTGGTTTCTGGGAAGTTCTGTTTGCTATTGTGCGAGAGCATGAGGTAAATGAAGGCTTTTTTGTCAGCTCTATACTCTTTGCGCTGATCCTTCCTCCGACAATTCCACTATGGCAAGCGGCTTTAGGTATCACTTTCGGTATTGTTGTGGCGAAGGAGATTTTTGGTGGTACTGGACGAAACTTCCTAAATCCAGCTTTAGCAGGGCGCGCGTTCTTATACTTTGCCTATCCTGCCAACATGTCCGGTGGTGCTGTGTGGGTCGCGGCTGATGGTTACTCTGGCGCTACTCCACTTAGTCAATGGTATGAAGGCGGGCAAAGTGCTTTGATAAATAATATGACAGGACAAACAATTTCATGGGGAGATGCTTTTGTTGGTAATTTACCAGGCTCGATGGGTGAAGTCTCCACGTTGTTGATCGCACTAACAGGCTTGGTTCTCATCTTTATGAAGATTGCATCGTGGAGAATTGTTGCGGGCGTGTTGGTCGGTTTAATCGGAGCTTCACTACTATTGAATGCGATCGGTTCAGACTCTAACCCCATGTTCTCCATGCCGTTCTACTGGCACTTCGTGATTGGTGGGGTTGCGTTTGGTACCTTCTTTATGGCGACAGACCCTGTCTCGGCAGCTTTTACCAATAACGGGAAATGGGCATACGGACTATTAATCGGCGTGATGACGATTTTTATCCGAGTGCTGAACCCGGCTTATCCAGAAGGCATCATGTTAGCGATTCTATTTGCTAACTTATTCGCGCCACTTTTCGATTACCTAGTCAAAGAAAGTAATATCAAACGCAGAATGAAAAGGGCGAGACCTTCTTAAAATGAGGGTGACCTCACTGAAAATTGATTGAAAACTGCACTATATTGAAAAGGTCAGAGACATGGGGTTTCTGACTTTTTATTTTTATCAGGAGGACGAAGACGATGAGAATAAAGGATATTCTCGATAGCCGTTTGGTGCTGTCGTTCTGGTATAACCTAGACTACTGCTTGTCTCTTCTTAGTAAAATCTCTTCTCGTTGATTTCCTCAATGCAATCGCATTGAAAAGCATTCTATCTATTTGTTTTTTAGTCTTACGTGAAACTGCGTAGGGCAATGCGTATAAGGAAATTAACAATGAAACGTATTCCAGAACCTTTCCGTATCAAAATGGTTGAGCCAATCAAAATGACGACTTTGGCAGACCGTGAAGTCGCGTTAAAAGAAGCGGGCTATAATCCATTTCTTCTTCGTAGTGATGATGTTTATATCGATTTGCTGACTGACTCTGGCACTGGTGCCATGAGTGATAATCAGTGGGCTGGCATCATGATGGGGGATGAATCCTATGCGGGGAGTCGAAATTACTACAACCTGTGTGATGCAGTGGAGCACTTCTTCGGTTATAAGCTCACCGTGCCTGCACACCAAGGGCGTGGTGCCGAGCAAATTTTGTTCCCAGCTTTGATTGAGCGTATGCGTCAGGTGCGTGGTGGCGAAACGCCAGTATTTATCTCGAACTACCATTTTGATACCACAGCGGGTCACATTGAACTCAATGGCGGTAAAGCGATTAACGTGGTAACGGAAGAAGCATTCGACACCACTACGCCTTATGATTGGAAGGGCAATTTTGATATCGATAAGCTGGTGGCAACAATTGAAGCGCACGGTTCGCATAACATTTGTGCAATTATCACCACGATTACTTGTAATAGCTCCGGTGGTCAGCCTGTGTCGATGGAAAACATGCGCAGTGTGTACGAGATTGCAACCAAGTACGATATTCCAGTGGTGATTGACTCGGCTCGTTACTGTGAGAACGCCTACTTTATCAAGCAGCGTGAAGCGGGTTACGAGAATAAATCGATTCTGGAAATCATCCGTGAGATGTACCAGTACGGTGATATGCTCACCATGTCAGCTAAGAAAGACCCGATGGTAAACATTGGTGGCATGTGTTGTATTCGTGATCATAAGGAGTTGTTCCAGGCGGTGCAGACGCGCTGCGTACCCATGGAAGGATTTGTAACATACGGCGGCATGGCTGGGCGTGATATGGAAGCGCTCGCTCGCGGTTTGTATGAAGCCGCGGATGAGGATTTTCTTCACTATAGAATTAGCCAAGTTCAATACTTAGGTGAGCGCTTACGTGAAGGCGGTATTCCGATTCAATACCCAACGGGTGGTCATGCGGTGTTTGTGGATGCCGCTAAGATTTTGCCACATATTCCAGCGGATCAGTTTCCTGCGCAGGTATTGTGTAATGCTTTGTACTTGGAAGCGGGTATTCGAGCAGTAGAGATAGGATCGTTGCTGCTTGGTCGAGATCCGGAAACGGGTAAACAAAAAGCGTCAGAGCTTGAGTTGATGCGTTTGACCATTCCACGTCGTGTCTACACAAACGATCATATGGATTACATTGCGGATGCGATTATCGAACTGAAAAATCGTGCACATGAGTTAAAAGGGCTCACTTTCGAGTACGAGCCACCAGTGCTGCGCCACTTTACTGCTCGATTTAAAGAGGTCGATTAACTCAAGTTTAAATCTAGATAAGCAAAAGGCCGCGAGTTTCACGGCCTTTTTCGATTCGTTTATTTCTTAGCGTTACAGTTACGCTAACTCTAATGTGATGCGAACGAACTGGTCGTCTTGATACTGAACTTCATAATTGAAGGTACCACTGGCGTAAATGCTGCCAAGGAAAAGTGAGCGTTGACTCATTGGTCCGCGGAACAGCATCGAAATAGGAGCGATTAGGGCGTTATTATCATCGAAGTGCTGATTTAAGTTCTCAGAAAGCACACACAGCAAACAGCCGTGTTGGTCGTGAGATAAGTCGACGTCTTCCGGTCGCGATAATAACACGGTAGTCCCCAGTTTCTTCTCAATCTCGTTGATCAGCAGCAAGTAGCTATCTAGATCGGGGTGAGGGTTGCTGGGTTTGTCTGCACCGACGCAGCGCTCGAGTAATACTTCCAGATTTCCGTTCTCACCTTTTGCCTGCTGAGTCAAAGACTTTAACGGCTTTTTAATCAGCTTATAGCGATTACTCTTCAGTTTTGGTTTCAGCCATTTCTGAAGTAAGTCATTACGTTCTTTAAGGGAGAGGCCATGCGAGGACGCGTGAATTTTAAAGTGCAGGTGTAATAAAGCGTGAACCGCAAGCTCACTCAGAAGTTGATTAGCATCTGTAGACTGTCTCGCCTGCTTAGAACTTTGCATTACACTCGAACAAAATTAGGGAAGAAGGATAATGGTGCCGAGAGAGGGACTCGAACCCTCACACCAAAGGCACTAGCACCTCATGCTAGCGTGTCTACCAATTTCACCATCTCGGCATCATGATGCTCTGAATACTCAGAGGCCTCGAAAGAAGCAACGCGAATTATAACCAAAATCCACCTGTTGGCGAGAGCAAAATGACGAATTTTGGCTCTTTCGAGTTTGATTGCATATTTATTGGTCACTTTTATGTTTTTTACCATCAACGCCTATCCTTATGCCCTTACTTTTATTAATAGTATGACGACAAAAGAGTGCTTTTGCCTAAATTTTGAACGCTTGAACGTTTGCGTAAATAAATGTGATGAATATCTCTTTTTGTTGGCTATACTTGCGTCCCGTTTAAGCGGGAATTAGGGTTTAGTTGTTCAGGACCCTTACCCATACAAGCCGTCACATGGAGCAGGCCAAGCAACATGCTCGCCAGCAGTGAATGACCCCACGGACCGGACCAGCTACGTTCAATTGCTTGTATAAGGTAAAAATAAGATGTCGAACTATTCGTTCTGTCTGCATTCTGGATCTAAAAGTGAGTTATCACTCGCTGCGTTGTCCCTTTCTTCTGCCAATTCCTTTGGCTCTTTTTTCTTTTTCAACGTTTAGTAGGTCCAGCTCATGAGTGTTCTATTTAGTCTATTTGGTATTGTTGCACTGCTAGGTTGTGCTTTCCTACTTTCTGAGGGTCGTTCTTCCATTAATTGGAAAACTGTATCTCGCGCCTTGATGCTACAAATGGGGTTTGCTGCGTTAGTGCTCTATTTCCCGTTGGGTCAAGCGGCGCTAGCGAGTTTAAGTAATGGTGTCGCGGGGCTACTCAGCTTTGCTGATGAAGGGATTAAATTCCTCTTTGGTGACCTCGCTTCTTCTGGCTTTATCTTCGCTATTCGTGTCCTTCCTATCATCATCTTCTTCAGTGCTCTTATCTCCGCCCTTTACTATTTGGGCATTATGCAAAAAGTGATTCAATTTATTGGCGGCGCTATCCAGAAGTTCTTGGGTACGAGTAAAGCAGAGTCTTTGGTTGCAACAGGGAACATTTTCTTATCTCAAGGCGAGTCACCACTTCTTATTCGTCCATTTCTTTCTAACATGACTCGCTCTGAACTGTTTGCTGTGATGGCTGGTGGTATGGCTTCAGTGGCGGGCAGTGTGCTTGGTGGTTATGCTGGTTTAGGGGTCGACCTCAAATACTTGATCGCGGCAAGCTTTATGGCAGCACCAGGTAGTTTGATGATGGCAAAAATCATCGTTCCTGAGCGTCAAACGCCAAGCGATTACAACAATATTGAGCTAGATAAATCAGAAGAAAGCAACGTAATTGATGCGCTAGCAAGCGGTGCCATGGGCGGTATGAAAGTTGCCGTTGCTGTTGGTACCATGCTTATCGCTTTCGTGAGTGTTATCGCGATGGTGAACACGGGGCTAGAAAACTTGGGTGAGATACTTGGTTTCTCTGGCGTAACGCTACAAGCGATTTTTGGTTATTTGTTTGCACCTCTAGCGTGGTTGATTGGTGTGCCAAGCCACGAAATTCTAGCTGCGGGTTCATACATTGGTCAGAAAGTGGTGATGAATGAGTTTGTTGCGTTTATCGATTTTGTGCAGCACAAAGCGACACTGTCTGAGCATACTCAAATTATTATCACTTTTGCGTTGTGTGGTTTTGCGAACATTGGCTCAATTGCGATTCAGTTGGGCTCTATCGGCGTGATGGCACCTGAGCGCCGCAAAGATGTTGCAAGTCTAGGCCTAAAAGCGGTTGCTGCTGGTACACTCGCTAACCTGATGAGTGCTTGCTTAGCGGGAATTTTTATCTCTCTCTAATTTAGATTGAAGATCCACACTCAAAACCCGCCTAAATGGCGGGTTTTGTTATTTCTAAGGCTTGGGCATTAAGCCGTAAGGTATCGATTTAAAAGCCTCTGGGTGCTCTTGATAAGTTGGCGCTTTATGTACCCCTTTCCAATCGAGCAGCATGATGGCTAGCACGTTACGGTGTTCGCCGTACTTGAGATCAAAGTTACCGTCGACCGACGGAATCATCCCTTTTTCTGCGTTGATTGCATGACGAATGGCTTGGCGGGTCTTCTTTACGACCGGATCATGGTCCAAGCCTGCTAACAAAAACGAAATGCCGACTTCCGCAATCACGTCTTCTTTGGCGCGCAGTAGGATAGTGTCGATGTTGTTGCGAAAGTAATCATAAATCCATTGGTGTTTCTTCTCGCTTACTCGCTCCTGATAATACTGTGAATCGGCAAAGATGATGTGCGTCATACCATAGAGTTTGTTCCAATACTGCTGAGCTGAAAGCATCTTATCGTTATCGTCGGGGTAGGTGTCACGGAAGGTTTGAGTGAATTCCTCGACCACATCTTGCTCTCCTAGCTGACGAAGCCAGTAGACTTGGTTTGCAAGCTGAGCTGCCCATGCCTCTATCATCTCTTTGTCCGTAACGTAACGCGAGAAATCGTAGCGCCTAATAATTTTTCTCAGCGTTTTGTCTTGTTTATGTTGTAGGCCGTATTCGTTTGCTCTTGCCATTGCGCCAAGCAAATCCACACCAAGATAAAGGTACTCAGGATGGTGTTTAGTCACGGTATAGCGTCGCTGCCCTCGTTCGGTTTCTTTTTCTTGATACGTGGTCAGCCTTTGAGATGAATAGAGAATGATGTCTTCTGGTTCAACAACTTCATTAGCAAATTGGTTTAACCGGCTGGCTACTTGTGCCATGTCGGTCCAAATGGCAGCGTGATATTTCTCATCTAATGTTTGGCGGTACATGCGTAAGCCAAAATGGCCCTCTTTAAACGCCGGGAAAGTGAACAGTTCCTGTTCGTAGGTACTACGAATCAACTGCGCTGATTGAGTATTATCGAGAAGCGGTACCTCTTCCTGTGATGCCTGAGCAGCAAAGGTAAGTGAGCAAGAGAGTAAGACCGTTAAGCTAAGAGGTTTAATACGCATAAATCCATTCCCTATGAAGTCCTGAACCTAAACCTACCATCAATATTAATTGAGAATGTAAAAGCTGAGTCAATAGTTAAAAATTTGCCTAAAAGTCAGGTTGATACGTTCATCTTTGGTTTTCGCGGTTTTTGGTACGCAGTGCTTCCAGTGATGCTGAAGCTCGCCAGCCATAATCAGTAAGGAGCCGTGAGAAAGCTTGTATTCAATCTCAGTTTTACAATGTAAATTTCTAAGCAAAAATCGACGTGTTTCACCTAAGTTCAAAGATGCGATAACAGGGTTTCTACCTAACTCTGGTTCATTATCTTGGTGCCAGCCCATTGAGTCTTGGCCGTGTCGATATAAGTTAGCGAGAACAGAATTAAAAGTGACATCAGCAACTGATTCACAACGCACTTTGAGCTGAGTTAACTCAGGAGTCCAAGGGTGAGGCTGCATGGTTAAGCCTGAGTAAGTATATGCTGCATCACCGTGCCACGCTTGTAAGCGAGGTTGAAGTACTGACTTGCCGAACATAGTAATGTGTTCTTGGTGCCATGGCAGTGTCTTTCGAAGTTGGTCAAAGTAATTATCCGCCTCAAGATGGCTAAGAAAATGAGGATCATAATAAAGTTTTCCTCTTTCTACTTCTTGCCATAGATCGCCGCCAAATAAATCGCCTTGTTGATGCATCATCTCACACCTAAAACATAAAAGTTGTCAATCACTGTTACCTTTCTGATTATGATTGGTTATTCTTGTGATAATAAGAATTTTAACAATAAATAAAAAATCTCGTAGTTGTATACGAGTTGTGGGGAGAAAATGCGTTATTTACCCAGAAAGCGATGCTATTTTGCATTGTTCTTCCTCACCTTTTTCGCTTTGTGTATTGGGGTTATTGAGCTGTTAAATCGAAACCAGCAAGAGCTTCACAAAGAGCGAGTTCAAGTTGAGGCCAAAGAACAACTTTCCATTCTCCGTTCCAATTTGGAAGCGGTACTTATGGCGGATATCTACAAAGCCAGTACTTTAGCGACACTCATTACTTTACTTCCTAAAAACCAAGAAGAAGAATTGAGTATCGCCGCTCACCGAATCCTAAATAAAAGTAAACATATTACAATCATCGGTATCGCGAAAAATGATGTAATTAGTCATGTATTTCCACGCCAAGGTAATGAGCGCCTAATCGGCCTTGATTACCGCGCAGTGCCACAGCAGTGGGTACAGGTGCAAAAAGCCAAGGATGTACAAGAAATTTTCATCGCAGGGCCAGTGACTTTGATTCAAGGTGGCCGAGGTTTGATCGTGCGTGTGCCTGTTTTTCTTGATCCTCCAATGAATCAGGACTACTGGGGAGTGATCAGTGCGGTGATTGATTTCGATGCTCTGATGAGAGAAACCGGCGTAATTGATTTCTCGTATCGTTACCCTTTAATGATCCGTGGTTACGATAGCGGTGGCTCATTTGGTGATGCTTTCTTTGGCGCGCAAAGTTTAAATAGCATGGCATATGCAAAAGAGATGGTTCATTTTCCTTATGGTGGGTGGAGTATGGTGGTTTTCTCTGGAGGCAAAGCTGATCGCCAAATCTCTTGGCATCAGTTGCATTTAGCTAGAGTAATCGGCTATCCCATTATATTCGCACTTAGCCTCGCGCTGTTCGCCATTTATCGACTGTATACCATTGCAGATGACAGAGCTTTACACGATGAACTCACGCATTTACCAAACCGTCGCTATTTTATGAAGTTTTACAAGCAGCAGTTCGAAATAGCGAAACGTTATAAAAAGCGTTATAGCTTCGCCTTAATTAATATTGACCTAGATAGGTTTAAACACATTAACGATACCTATGGTCACGACGCAGGTGACAAAGTTTTAATCGCTACGGCTGAAAGGGTAAAAAGCTCTCTGCGTAAATCAGACATCGTGGCCAGAATGGGCGGTGATGAGTTTTTAGTTGTAGTCCATCACCCTGGAACGGAAGAAGATGTTCAGTCCCTTCTACAAAAACTTCGATTAGCGCTATGCTCGACGCCCGTCATTTACGATGAAACGCTTATCTATTTGAAAGCCAGTATTGGGTACGCGATATTTGACCCGAAAATGTCATCTCCTGAGCAAATGATGAAAATAGCCGATGAGAGAATGTATCAACAAAAGCATGGCGGATGAGCCTGAACCCAGTTTCAATAAGGGGTTAGAAGAATGGTAAAGTTGGGAGCCCGAAATCTCATCATCATTGAGGTACAAGAGTATGTGACTTCATATGTTCACAGACACTTTGCTGAGAGAGTCGTTATTAGCAGTGCATTCAGTGGCATATTTGCATAATGTTGCATTTTGCAAATGCAGTTTGCGAAATTAATGGTTAATAAAGCAACGATATGCATCTGGATCTACTAAAAAACGGCTTTTTTAAAGTTGGCACGCATCGTGCTTTACTTAGAGTGACCCTTATTAAGCCGAGGGTCACCTAGCCAACTGACGTTGTTAGTGAATACAAATTGTTCACAAGTATATACCGCCAATCACGTTTATTGTGATTGGCGTTTTTTCTTTCTAAAGCCTGATGATATTCACATCGTTGCCCGTCTCATCAGCTTCTCCGCACTTGCTGTAACAACTAGGTTGTCTTGGACAAACCGCCCCTCTGGAGCAGATCAACCTTGCTTGGGTTTGAATCCCGCGCTCTATCCAGTTGATGTTTAATATCTTAGCGATAGTCGTTAAGTCTTTTTTGATGTGGGGAGGAATAACACTACTTCCGCCGGAAGCGACACAAAGGGACTTAAGTTCTTCCGCTATGGAAACGGCATCGCCACCTTGTGCAGAAATGGCAGGGTTAAGATCAATACCGGCACATAGCACCCGATTATTCCCCGCAGGATCAAATACGTTGACCGATTCGCAGCAGTAGATACGTGGCTCGTCACCAACATTTAAAATCGAAATTTGCGCTGAACTTGTATCCAAAGGCTGGGAAAGGCGTCGGAATACGGCCCAGTGCTGGCAAGGGTCGTTCACTTTGCGCATGTTGCCCCAAGGCAATGGAATACCATTTCCGCGATACACGGCTTTTAACTTGCCAGGGCCATAGGCATCAAAATAGTGCCAATGAGGGTAAGGCGAGACCACCGTCATGCGACGCATTGCAACGGAAGGAGAAACCCCCGCCTTTTTGTGAACATCAACCTCGTAACCAGAACGGTCAAGCAACTGACGAAAGGGTACTTTGGGGCAGAGTAGGGCACCGGCAAAGAAGCTGGACTCAAAATCACGCCAAGCTTGCAGGATATCTTGCGAATTGAGTTCAGAGTTCGACACAGGGCTGTCCATTTGCTCCCAATTGTTTTGATGCCCGATAGATAAAACGTTATTCATTGCATCGCTGCTATGGAGCACTCGATGGCCGATATATACCGCCAAGTCATACTTCAATCGGGTTGGATAGTCACGCATTCGTTTATTGAGATAAATAGTCCCAGGTGGCTCCATGAAAGACGTAATCAACTGTTTGGCGCTGACGCCCAGTTCATCAATCACATCTTGTGGCGCTCGGTCTACCCAGCGAATATCCAACCCCATGCTTTTTGCAATGTCGATCAGATCTTCCACTGACAGATTAAGTCGCTTTAAGCCCACTTCTTCCGCTGCCCGTTCTAAGTCTGGGAAATGGTTTTGGTGGTTCTCTTGGTGTGCGCGGATCAGTAAGTGGGCGAATTGACGCCCTGTGATACCTGTTTGGGAGAGCATTTCTGGTATCGCGATTTGAAGAATATCATTGGAGAACAGGAAGCTCGGCTCCAGCGCCATGCCACTAATCCCACCACGATTCCCTTTGTTGGGTGTGATGGCTTCTAATTCGGGTTCATCATCTAAAAACCACGCAGGATCTTTTTGAAAAACTTCCGCGATCACTTCGAGCATATCGATACTCGGTACGCGTTTTCCGCGCTCAATCATCGAAAGGTAAGAAACCGAAGGAGCGTACTCTGGATTAATTCTTACACAACGGGCAGATAAATCCTCCATCGTTAAATGGTTGTTTTTTCTTAGATTACGAATTTTCGTACCAAGAAAATGAGACTGACGAATAAGGCTTTTTGACACAGACATTTTGTAAAATTCACATTGTAAAATTTTTGTTGTGAAATTGTAGTCAATATTTCGCTAGTCTACATAATGAGCAGGCAAGGAAATTAACCATCCACTTCACAGAATTGCCTGAAACTTAAATAAAGGATTTAAGTTTTTACTCTAGGACGAGTTTTTAAGTGCGAGGATATGACGATGAATATGCTGAACTTCGATAAAAAAGAGATGCAACAACAACAACGCCCATTTATCGCTGAAGCCGTATTTGCCGTCGAAGCGGTAAGTGCTGAGCAGCAGAGTGAGAAACAAGTAAAAGCGAAGCAACTGCTTGACCGCATGTTCCCATTGGAGAACGGGTCGCACCAAGATGTATCAAGTTACGTGATTGATTACCGCCATGTTTTGGCTTATTTCAAAGACGGTACACACAGCGGCCTGAAAAGCCCAAAACACTTCGTGGCGTACACTGGTGAAAAGGAAGATCCAAAATCGATTTTGTTTAAAGATGATTCGGGTAATCATGTAGAAGTGCTGTTTGGCTGTCACAAAGGCACTGGTTGCGTGGAATTAGTGGACATTGACGATATTCAATTGGAAACTCGCACGACGTTTCATCCTGAACTAACTGGCAATGCACCAACCGCGATGCGCCATTGGATAAGTCTAATCAAAGGCGACAAAAAAGGTAAGCCGATGGCATGCAGTGAAGATAAAGAATATACCGCAAAAAATGGTGACGACTACATTCTAAGTTACTGCTACAGCGTCGATTAAGATACTCATGATTGGATATAAAAACCCCGCACTTTACGTCGCGGGGTTTTCTTTTTCATCGTAAAAGTCGTTTTCGCTTAGTCAGTTTATTTAAATTGGCATCACGCGGTTACGACCGAGTTGTTTTGCTTCATAAAGCTGTTTATCGGCTTTATTGATTAAGGCTTCAGGCGTATCACCCGGCTCAAATTCTGCTACCCCAAAAGAAGCGGTAATGCTGTGAACTTGTGTGCCTGAGCGCTTATCTCTGATACGCAGTTTTTCTATCATCCGGCGTAGTGTGTCTGCATATTGGCGAGCAATTCGCAGAGATTTGTTAGGTACAATTAGCGCGAATTCTTCACCACCAAAACGGTACGCACATATTCCATCTCGACAGCTTTGTTGTAGCCGGCGGGCAATGGCTTTTAACACTGTATCGCCAAAAAGGTGCCCGTAATTGTCGTTAAATGATTTGAAATGATCGATATCAAGCATGATCAAGGTCATTGCCTGATTTGATGCGATAAGTGAAGAGAGATCTTTGTCAAATGCTCGGCGGTTGTATAGGTTTGACAAACCATCGAACAACGCATCTTGCTGTACTTCAGCCAGTTGATTTTTGAGGCGAGAAATTTCTTCACTCGCGTTAGTCAATTGGCTATTCAAAAACTTTGTTGAGTGACGAATTTCGTGTGACTCTGCGACAAGTTGACGAATCACCACCATCACTTCTTCAATGCTTAGGCTATTGTCCTCAACTTTTTCCAGTTTATTAAAGCTTTTGTCTACCATCTCAGAAAAGGAGGAAGTATCTAAAATCGTATCGCTCATTGAACTGGATACTTCATGTAGCAGAACTTCTACATTGGTTCTAAGATCTTCAAGGCTGGTTTCTGCTTTGCTGGCCACATAGTTGTTGTAAAGCTGTTTATTGGTTGCTGGCGGGCAAATACCGTAGTTTTCTAACACCGTGTCTAACTCAAAGTTGAGTTCTGGAATGGTCTTGTCAACGTAGGTATACCAAAGCGCGTAGTTGGCTGGCGTGGCAGCAACATGGTTTTTGATCATCAGTGGGACCGCTTTTTTTAAATTAGCGGTTGATTTCTTAAACTCGTCGGTCATTTCTGCGATGGTACTAGCAAAATGGGATTGGGCTTAGATTAACGGATATTAACTAATGTCGCTTTAATTTTTATCACTTTTGCATGGTTTATATAGAAAATGAGTGATTAAGATCGTGATCAATACCGTTGGATTCAAATTTTATAAAATATCAGTATGAAACATGTACAGGCATTTGGTGGTATTGCGTGTTTTGAGATATCCAGCAAATGGATTCCGTGTGAACGTTAGTAACCTAATGATCGTCAAACTCTCGTTTTCGTATAAAAGCAAGTAAATCAAAAGGCTTAACGTCAGGGTCTCCGTGAAAAGAACTCGTAGACGAAGAATTAACATCTGAGGGTGCGAATTGAAAAAGAAAATAGGACTTTATTGGTTCACGAACGACTTGCGATTGCACGACAACCCACTGTTGAAAAGCGCCAGTGTAGAAATGGACGAGTTAATTTGCTTGTATTGCTACCCTTCAATGACGCCTTACTTGCATCACTTTGCGCAGGAAGCCTCTTTCGGGCGCGCGAAATTGCAGTTTCTCGACTCATCGCTTAGTGAACTCAATCAATCTTTGAATCACCTTGGTCAGCGATTATGGGCGGTTGAACTAACGCCCGATCAAGCAATCAAGTATGCTGTTAATCGCTTCGGCGTCACACATATATATGCTGACGCCTTTCCCGGTTCGGATGAGCAACAAGCGTTAGATCGCGTAGCTGTAGGCGCTTCTCATGTAAAAATAAAACAGCAAGCAATCCGGACCCTGTTAAGGGAAGAACAACTGCCATTTGACTTGAGCAATCTGCCTACCACTTTCACGCAGTTTAGAAAGCAAGTTGAAGGTTTAGACATCTCTCGGCCCCACGAGAGTATCCGTTCGTTACCTCCAATTCCTTTAGGTGTGAATCTTCCTTCCGTTACTGCATATTACTTTGACGCAAAAGCTGCGTTTCATGGTGGAGAAAGCCGCGGGCTTGAACATTGTCGCCAGTATTTTGCTTCCACACTAGCCAGTGAATACAAACAAACACGCAACGGTTTAGATGGCATGGATTACTCCACCAAGTTCTCTCCTTGGTTAGCTCATGGGTGCGTTTCTCCGAAAACTATTTATGCCATGTTGAAACGTTATGAAGCGGAGAATGGTGCAAATGATTCAACCTACTGGATTTACTTCGAACTGCTTTGGCGTGAATACTTTTATTGGTATGCCCGTCGACACAAGCGACAGCTCTTCCGATTCGGTGGCATCCAAAATCGAGCACCACTCACCAGCTTTTACGCGCACCGTTTTCAACAATGGAAGAAAGGTGAAACGCCATTTCCTATCGTCAATGCGTGTATGCACCAACTTAATGAAACGGGTTATATGTCGAATCGTGGCAGACAGTTAGTTGCCAGTTGTTTGGTGCATGAGCTTGGCCTCGATTGGCGTTATGGCGCGGCGTACTTTGAGTCACAACTGGTCGATTACGATGTGGCATCAAACTGGGGAAATTGGCAATACTTAGCAGGCGTTGGTGCTGATCCGCGTGGTTCACGACAATTCAACCTCGAAAAGCAAACCGAAATGTACGACCCGCACATGGAGTTCATCGATAGGTGGCAAGGTCGTTGTCCTGGCGCGCATTTGGATAGTGTAGACATGGTCGATTGGCCGATTGTGATGGGCAGCAGTGACAAAGCTTCGTCATCGGAGAAACCGTAATGCAATTTGAAACCGTACGATTGATCTTGGGCGATCAACTTAACAGTGAGCACTCTTGGTTTCAGCAACCGGATGAGCAAGTGCTTTACCTGATTGCGGAGCTCAAGCAAGAGAATACTTACGTCACGCATCATATTCAGAAAGTGTGTGCGTTCTTTTCCGCAATGGAACAGTTTGCGAAAGAGCGTCAGAGTGAAGGTCACCAAGTTCTGCACCTCACGTTGGATGACACACAATCCTTCGACGATCTTGAGCAAGTCTTGCAACACTACGCGAGTGAAGTTGGTGCAAGTAAGTTTGAATATCAACGCCCGGATGAATACCGTCTTCTGGAGCAGTTAGCCAAACTAAAGCTTGATGGGGTCGTGACGCGTTGTGTCGACTCGGAACACTTTTTGTTGCCGTTTGAAGAGATAGAATCGCAGTTTCCTCAAGGCAAACACATCATGATGGAGCACTTTTACCGCCGTATGCGCAAGCGCTTCGACATCTTGATGCAAGACGGAAAACCCGTCGGCGGAAAATGGAATTACGATGCCAATAACCGTAACAAGCTCAAAGCCAAAGACATTGAACAACTGCCACAACCTTTGATGTTCAGTACCGACGTGCGCGATATTACTGAGCGGTTGGCACGACATGACATCAAAACTATCGGAAATCTCGAAGGGGAATTGTTGTGGCCGATTAATCGCGCGCAAAGCCTCTCTTTACTCGCGCATTTCTGCCAAGTCTGTCTGCCGTTATTCGGACGTTTTCAAGATGCTATGACAGGCCAGCACGACGCTAAGTGGAGCTTGTATCACAGCCGAATTTCATTCTCGCTCAACAGCAAATTGCTGCACCCGAGAGAAGTCATTGATGCATCACTCAAGGCATTTCACTCCAACGCAGATATCGACATTTCTCAAGTCGAAGGGTTTATTCGCCAAATCTTGGGATGGCGAGAATACATCAGAGGCGTCTACTGGGCGAACATGCCTCATTACCCGAAAAAGAACGAGCTGGGCGCAGAAAGAAAGCTGCCAAACTTCTTTTGGAGTGGCGAAACCAAAATGGCCTGTATGCGCAATGCGATTGGTCAGTCCCTCGATTATGCCTACGCACACCACATTCAACGTTTGATGGTCACAGGTAACTTTTGTTTGCTAACCGAGATCGACCCAGACCAAGTGGATGAGTGGTATCTCGGTATCTATGTGGATGCAATTGAATGGGTTGAAATACCGAACACACGTGGCATGGCATTGTTTGCGGATGGCGGCATTGTTGGCACCAAACCTTACGCGGCGAGTGGTTCTTACATCAACAAAATGAGCGACTACTGTAAGGGTTGCCATTACGACAATAAGGCGAGGAGTGGGGAAGGTTCGTGCCCGTTTAACAGCCTTTATTGGCGCTTTATGAACAAGCACGACAAGCGCCTCGCTGCCAATCCACGAATCGGGATGATTTTCCGCTCTTGGGACAACATGGAAGAACAGCAACGCCAAGCGATTCTTGATACCGCAGAGCACTACATAGAAAACGTGGAGAACTTGTGATGGAAATACTCATCGTCGGTGGCAATGGTGGAATTGGTTTGGCAGTGGTGAGAGAAGCCGCAGCTCGGTTCCCTCAAGCGCGCGTGCATGCCACTTATCGTAAGCAGCAACCAGATTATTGGCAACACCCAAATGTCGTTTGGCATCAAGTGGATGTATCGCAAGACGAGCAGGTAAAAGCGTTCAGTGAGCAGATTGAACACGTCGATTGGTTGGTGAACTGTGTTGGTATGTTGCACACCCAAGAGAAAGGTCCTGAGAAGAATCTTAGCTCGCTCGACGCAGACTTCTTTCAGCAAACCATCACGGTCAATACTTTGCCAAGTTTACTGTTGGCAAAATACTTCACGCCCAAGCTAAAATGCAGTACTGCACCTAAGTTTGCGACCATTTCAGCCAAAGTTGGCAGCATTAGCGATAATCAGTTAGGTGGTTGGTACAGCTATCGAGCATCGAAAGCCGCATTAAACATGTTCCTCAAAACCATGTCGATCGAATGGCAAAGAATGGTCAAACATGGCACGGTGCTTTCACTTCACCCTGGCACCACAGATACCGCTTTGTCGGCACCTTTTCAAACCAATGTCCCAGAGGGAAAGTTGTTCACGCCAGAGCGAGTTGCTAAGGATTTATTAGGCTTGATAGAAAAAGCAACCCCGCAAGATAGCGGGGCGTTTTGGGCTTATGATGGGACGTTATTACCTTGGTAAGAGAACGCGTACAAACGTTAATACAAATGAAATAACATACTCCAGAGAGGGTCGGAGTGACCTACGTTTTCGTTGATTTATTTCTTCGGCAACGCTCAGAACAATAAACGATTTCCTCCCAATTTCGCGCCCACTTCTTTCTCCAAGAAAATGGGCGCTGACAGACCGGACAGACTTTCATGGGAAGGTTGGATTTAAAACCTTTCATCGCTCTGAATGTTCACTCCTAATTTGGTTAAAACTACTTATCAAATAGGTACAGGTAATCGCCGTAGCCTAAACTCGCCATCTTGTTCACAGGTACAAATTTCATCGCAGCAGAGTTCATGCAATAGCGTAATCCCGTCGGCTTCGGACCATCTTTAAACACATGACCTAGGTGTGAATCACCAAACTTACTGCGGATCTCCGTTCTAGGGTAGAGCAGTTTATAATCGGTTTTCTCCACGATGTAACCCGGGTTAATTGGTCGAGTAAAGCTTGGCCAACCTGTGCCAGATTTGTATTTATCAGTAGAAGAAAATAGCGGTTCACCGGTCACAATATCAACATAAATTCCCGCTTCTTTGTTGTCCCAGTATTCATTATCAAACGGACGCTCCGTGCCTTCTTCTTGCGTCACGTAATACTGTAGCTCTGTTAAGTTTGATCTGATTTCAGACTGAGCAGGTTTACTGTACGCTTTCACTTTCGAAAGCAGCTTGTTTTCTTCAATCAACTGTCGAAGTGTTTTAGGGCTTTCTTTTCGATCTTCACCAAACACTTCGTCGAGGTATTTATCGCGACCTGATGCGTAGCGGTAGTATTTGTATTTCAGACTACTCTTCTTGTAGTAATCCTGATGGTACGACTCCGCAGGGTAAAACTTTTCAAACTCGATCAGCTCTGTTTTCAACGGTTTTGGATAGATCATCGCCTTGTCGATTTCCATCATAAACTGCTTAGCAATCTGCTTTTGCTCCGCATTATGGTAGAAGATCGCTGGACGGTATTGAGGGCCACGGTCAACAAATGAACCTTTATCGTCGGTAGGGTCGATATGACGGAAGAAGTAGTCCAGCACTTGCTCGTAGTTCACGACAGCAGGATCGAACTTCACCTCAATCACTTCAATATGACCAGATTTACCAGAAGAGACTTGGCGGTAAGTCGGGTTTTCAATATGACCGCCTGAATAACCTGATACAACATCGATTACGCCGGGAAGTTGCTCTAAATCCGATTCTGTACACCAGAAACAACCGCCAGCTAGTGTTGCGATTCTTGTATTCTCTGAAGCCTTCAGCTTATCCATCGTATCGGCGGTACCTGTTTTACTCAATAGTAGAAACAAGACTGGAAGTGCGAAGGAGAAACCGGCCAATAACTTAGACATATTCTTCATAGCTACCTCATCGTTATTTTTGTAGAAAGTGTTACTTAAATAAAAAGTGTTACGTATAGAGAAAGGTAACCGAGCGAAAAAATTACAGTAATGTTGAAAATTCCGTTGCCCTTTTATGCGATAGAGCTAAAGTATCGACAATAAACACACCGCTAGTAAGGGCAACGATGCCTTGAATAAGCGATGCTAAATGAGGTAAATCATGCAAGCTGAAGTTAAATGGATAGAAGATTTTAAATTCCTTGGGCAATCTCAGTCGGGCCACTCCGTAGTGATGGATGGCAATGGTGGTGCAACCGCACCAAGCCCAATGGAAATGGTACTAATGGCTGCTGGTGGCTGTAGCTCTGTCGATGTTGTTGATGGTTTGAAAACAGCAGGCCAAAAGGTTTCGTCAGTTAATGCCAAGCTAACCACAGAGCGTCGTGAAACCGCGCCGCGTATCTTTACGCAAGTGAATATCCACTTTGAAGTGTCAGGTGACGAGCTTGACCCAGAAGTCGTAGCAAAAGTGGCGGCTGACTCGCTAGAAAAATACTGCTCGGTTTGCTTAATGCTAGGCGAAGGTGTTGAGATGACCCACAGCTGGGAAATTGTGTAAGCCGACAGACTCCACAAAATATAAAAACAGGAAAGAGAAAAGTCCGGGCTTTTCTCTTTTTTTATTTCGCAATTCACGTACCTTGTGAAGAATCTGAAAGCAGTAATTGCAGGTTGTAGGAGTCTTCCAGTGACAGAACTAGAAAAAATGATGTCTGGCCAGGTCTTTGATGGCATGGACAAAGAAATTGACGCCATTAGAAGCCATGCTCTTCAAGCACTTAGAGCGCTCAATAATAACACCGACGAAAGTCAGCGCGACGAATTGCAAAAGCAGCTATTTGGCAAGGTAGGCCGTTGTATTGTCCAGTCCCCTTTTCATTGTGAATTTGGTAAGACCATCGAAATAGGTGAAGAAACCTTTATCAACATGAACGTGGTCATGCTCGATGGTGCCAAAATTACCATCGGGAACCACGTGCTCATTGGACCGAGCGTGCAATTTTATACCGCTTCTCATTCTGTTGATTACCGCAGTCGCCGACGTTGGGAAACGTTTTGTAAACCCATCACGATTGAAGATGATGTGTGGATTGGCGGTAACTCCGTCATTAACCAAGGTGTAACAGTTGGCGCTCGCTCGGTGATTGCAGCTAACTCGGTAGTCAACCATGATGTGCCGCCAGATTGTCTATACGGAGGCACGCCAGCTAAGTTGATTCGTCGTCTCAACGAAGAAGAGTAAGAATCGATAGTGATGGCATGATGACTCGCTTTACAGGCGTAAGAGAATCATGCCAGCAGAAAGGGATAATTCATCAAGGAGTCTAAGATGTCGAACAAGACAGAAGTCCTCATGTGCCCTACATGTGGGGTAGAAACGCATCATGTCGTGGTGTTAGTTAGAAAAAAAAGTGGCTTTGAAGGCGATAAAAATCGCAACAAGAAAGAGTTCATCGCTGGCTTTCTCAAAAGTGTAGTGTTCGGCGCCTTCCTTGCATCTATGGATGAATTTGAACGTCACTTGATCTGCGAAAACTGTGGTCATAAAACCATTCAACAGTAACTGATAGTCTTTCTTTCTCTGCATAAGTTCATAAGTGCGGTTTGAAGCACTGGTTATTCAAATCGCATTATCCTCTTTTAGTGCTTTTGCTCTTCTTATGTTCCTCTCTCAAAAATGAGTCACATCAGTACGCATTTTAACCGCTTGGATGCAGGTAACTCACTGCTATGTAAAATAAATTTTGGTGGGAAATACGTATTTCAGCTCGATGTTTAACCTCTGTTTATCGACACGTTTTGAGTCAGTAAACACTTAAATTTCGTTTACTTTATGTTGTACGCGGTGTGATTGTGTGAAATTGGTCACATTAATGTTTAATTTGTGAAAAAATAATTAATGAATAATAATTCACAAATATGCTGACCGTGTGTGCTATTTAGTTTTGACTTATCTTTTGAATATTCACTTGGTGAATGTTTTGTTGTTTTTAGATTGACTGAAAGTTTGATTTTCTATTCAAACTTGTGAAAGGTTGAATCGATATATTAGAAAACATGAATTTGATCTTGTTTCTATCTTTTGTTTTAAATGCGAAATTCATTATTAACAACGGATGGTTTTGATGATTTCTCTTATGTGTATCCCACCAATTTTAGAAATTGAAAATTAAACTTTCTCAATACAATAACGACTAAAATTAAACGGAATGATGTTCTTATATTTTTATTGTATTTTAACTTATACATTTTGACTCATTCATTTTAACTGTTTTTGTTGATTTTAAGTTGTTGATAATAATTGTCTTTTAAATTTTGTTTTAATGGCGTTGCTTTGCTGCTTCTTTAATGTTGTGGTGTGTGGATTTATTTATAAAACGTCATTTTAAAGTACGTTTTTAAGCAAAGTAGAACGTGACAATACTAAGATAAATAGTATTAAAAAATTAAATAAGGATTTAACCATAAGAGTAATTTTATGGTTGATAGGTTTATTGGGGTTGATTATCTGAATTTTTATGGAATTTCATCCCAATAATCTGTTTGTCTTTAAGTTTATTCTAATAAACTTAATTCTCATGGAAGTTTCAAAACATGCAGCACACAACAAAGTGGATGATGACGCCGCTTGCAATGTTGTTGGGTACGCTGTTTTCAGCGCCATCATTCGCGGTGGAAACGAGTGTAATTGATAGCACCAGCACGCCTGAATCTACACAAAATGAAGGAGACACGTCCTGTATTGTTTGTAAGTTTAGTGGGGCCGTTTACCTATCTTACGATACAAACATTTACGATAAAGACGACTACCGTTCTGTCCGCAATTTCTCGTGGGGAGGCGATCTCGTTTATTCCTTTTCGAGCGACACAAAAGCCTATTTTTCTACGGGGGGCTATCGTGCCCTAGAAGATGAAGTCGGCACCTACGCGACAGATTCGGTGTTGGGCTTGCAATACACGAACCTATATCGCTTTGGAGATACAGGGAAAATCGGCGTTGCGGGTCAGCTCACCATTCCAACTTCAGAAACATCTCGTAAAGATGAACTGCACACCGCGGTTCGTTTAGATGTGCCGATCTCTTTTTCAGCTTGGAGCGTCGATTTTTCGGTTTCGCCAAGACTGAGAAAAAATTTCCACGAATACAAAACCATGGGGGGACGCTCGCTGACTGAGTGGACTTACTCGTTGTTTGCTGTTGCGGAAAAGTCGTGGGAATCGTTCGCAGTGGGGATCACGGCGTTAGGTGGTAACAGCATCAGTTATCAAGGTACGCGCAGAAGCAGTTGGCGGTATGAGGGGGCGTTGTACGGCACATACGAGTTTGATGAAAGCTGGTCATTGCTACTCGCGGCGTCATCAACGGGTTTCTATCAAGATGCAGAGCGAGGCACCTTGGGCAACATCGATTTGTTGGACCAAGAGAAAGCATCTTACATCGCGACAGTGACTTACTCCTTCTAGGAAAATAACAACAATTAAGGATATCCAAATAATGTTTAAAAAATTGACTCTGGTGTCAGCAATAACGGCCGCACTTGCAGGCTGTGGCGCAGATGATCAGGCGTATGACTATGTCGAAAGAGATGCAAAAGAAGTCGCAGTAAAAGACCTTAAAGACGGTCGTTGGTTTTACGTTCCGACGACTGGTGCCGCGCCACGCTTTGCTCTGAACCAATTCCCATTCTTGCAAGGCTCACCTCGTTACGTTGAGCTTTGTTTTACCAAAGAAGGTCTGGAAGTTCGCAGTTACGATAAAAACTACCCAGACGCGCATCTAAGCAAAGATGCTAATAACTACTGCGGTGAAGAGAAATTTGTCGCAGACGACGACGGCGTTAACTTCGCGCAAGTACTGACGATTCCAGGTGACTTTGCGGCGTATCGCTGTCAAGAAGACGCGCATGGTGATTGCACCAACAAAGAAGAAACCAATGAAGACGCAAGCCTAAACTACAAGAAGAAAACCCACTTCACTCCTCGTCCTGAAGATCTCGAAATTGCAGAATTCAATATGGAAGATCTGTACGGCATTACCGAGGGCATTGATGAAATTGGCGCACCACGATTGATCTCGTGGGACTTTGACCCTAAAAACGGTCTTCTCAATTTCGAACTAGAGCGCACGTTCCGTATCGATTTAGATAATATTTCTGACTACATCAACTTTGCAACGAAAGCGAGCTTGGATGAAGCGCTTGTGGATGGCGCGTTTAAATCTCGTTTCTACTACTCGTTAGTGCACGAAAGTGAAGTGGCAACCGAAGGTTACCAACCGATCTTGTACCCAGTGGGTGATGAGAACGACATTGGTTTCTTCACCACATCGACGAAAAAGCTTAACCCAGTCACGAATAAATACGACCGTGATGTGGTTTACCTCAATCGTTTCAACCCAGATCAAGGCTCTATCAAATATTACTTGAGCGACAATTTCTTTGAAGAGAAGAACAAGTTGTTCTTGGATGCAACGCTGCAATCGATCGACAAGATGAACCAAGCGCTGAATGTATTTGGGGCGGATGCAGGCAAGCCTGAAATCGAGATTGTGAACAAAACCAAAGCGGCTGGTATTCACCCAGGTGATCTGCGTTACAACGTGATTAACCTGATTGACGAGCCTCTAGCGAATGGTCTGCTTGGCTATGGCCCGTCGGTTTCTAACCCGATGACGGGGGAAATCATCAAAGCCCACGTGAACCAATACGCAGGTGTTGCAAGAACGGGTGTGCCTTTCTATTGGGATAACTTGGCACGTTTCTATAATCGTAATCAACTGGACTTAGATGGCTTAGAACCATTGCCAACCAGCAGCGAATCTGTGAAAACAGAAGTCGCGGATAGAATTGAAGCGCTTTCTACAATGGCGGCGATGGCGAGCCTGAAATCGGATGAAAACATTCATGCGCCGCTCGTTTCAAAAGAAGACATCGTTTCTGGAAAAGCAGCGACGAAGAGCCCAACTCAGCTAATGAAAAACTTCAATGATGACATGGAGTTTGAAAAGGTGGTTGAAGCTGAAGAGAACCGTTTGTCTTTCTGGGCAGAGAACAACGTCTATCCAATCGAAGCGTCGTGGGTTTCTTCAACCAACAAGGCCATGTTGGACAACTTGAAGTTGGATGACGAGCGTTACTTTGAGATCAAACTCGATGACGCCGGTCACGAAGTATCGCGTCAGCTTAAGCGTTGGAAATACCTGCCAAAAGAGTTGCAAGTGAAAGCAGCAGATGCGATTACGGTTGCGACTTACAGCAATACGCTTGTTCACGAGCTTGGTCATAACATGGGTCTGCGCCATAACTTTAAAGGCTCAAATGACAAAGCGAACTACTACACGCTCGAGCAAGCGCATCAACTTGGTTTGAACAACATTCCTGCTTACAGTTCGACAATGGACTACGCACCAAGCATGTTGGATGAAACGCCAACTTGGGGTCTGTACGATATTGCGGCGTTTAAGTTTGGTTACGGTCGTAAAGTCGAGACGATTCAAGGTTCTTCAGGTTCAGCTCCTGCGCCTATTGCGAAACCGGCAGACAGTGCGAGCGATGAAGACAAAGCGGCATACGCTCGTTACCTCGCTGATCAGCAAGCCTACCAACAAAGCTTTGCATACAAGTTTGGCAACAATCCAGACAACACATCGCTGATGGTGTGTTCTGAAGTGAAGGCACTAACGGGGAACGAGAAAGGCAAATCACTCTACAACTGTGACTTCAGCCGATTCGATACCGCCGCGTTGTCTGATGATCCAGAACTGAATGCGAAAACTCGTTATGGCGCACTTTACTACCTAGATAAAGTGAATGAAATTGAGCGTAAGTCTTACGATTTCTGTACCGATGGGAACGTTTCTCTAAACAGCGACTGTAACCGTTTTGACGAAGGTACAAACCTAGAAGAAATTGTTTCTTACGAGTGGCAGAACTATCTCGATAGCTATGATCGACGCAACTTGGAGTTATATGGGACGACGGGATTATTCTCGTCCGATTATCCTGGTTACTTAGTGCGTCGTTATATGGAAATGAGCGCTATCCGTGACAAGATGGAAGATCTTGAGCGCATCGATAACCTGTACACCAATCTGGGTTACACTTCGTCAACGGATAAGCCGGGTGATTTCTTATTGCGCATTGCTTCAAACCCTCAATACTGTAGCGAAGGCAAAGCCGATAACTCATGGTTCTGTGATTACGCGAATGGGGCGAAAAAATCCGCGGCGTTCTTCCTTGATATCTTGCGCACACCAGAGCATCAATGTGTGATAGAAAATGCGGCAGGCAACCAAAAAGTGATTTCTTTTGGTCAACTGTTAGACAACAACTCACACCAAATTCCGGCTGATTACGATCTTTCAACAGCCAGCTGTTTTGATGATTTGGCAGCACGCTTTATCGAAGATTCAGATGAGGGCTATATAGCTGTTGCGGAAACTGCGAATGGACGCTTCCTAAACTCAATTGGTAGCTTTGACCCGGATTACCCTTGGTCAAATGCGGTGTCTGTGTTGGGTAACTGGCCAGACAAAGCGCTTGCGAGCCACTTCTTAGCACGTCGATTCTCGAACCGTTTTACCGATGAGGTGAGCTTTGCATCGCTGCTTGATATCCCTGGGGTGCAAGCTGAATACGAAGACATCATGGGCAACGTCGTGGCAAATGATGCGTTAAATACGCCAGTTAAATTGGTGGGTAAAGACGGTAAGGAATACACCAATCTAAAAGGTGTTACCGTGAACCTACACATCACTGAGCAAATGGAGTCCCTACCACCAATGCCTCGTGGTATTGCAAGATTCCTTGATATTGGTGCAGAAGGCCGCGGACGTGTTGGCGATGTCATCTTGAGAATGGGTGTGCGCCAAATGAAGTCTTACGACTACACAGTGAAGACTCGTGGTCAATCTCAGTTTGATACGTTTACGAAGCAACAAGACCGCTACGGTATTATCGCGGGTGACAAGGTTGAGTTTGTTATCGACGGCGAGAAGTTTGTGGCAACAAAAGCAAACAAGCTGGCTTACGACTACGCAAATCAACTGGTGACGTCCAAAGGTTACGATCTAAAAACTTACCTAGATAGCTATGAGCCTGCAACACTAAACAAGGTCGCAGAGAGCATCGATAGTGCTTGGGGGCCATTCCGAACAGCGATTGTCCCAGCGTTCCACGATCCTGTATTGCTGCTGGATGCGCCAATGGTCAACGCAATGAAGCGAACCATTGATGCGGATATTGCGGCAGGTGTGCTGTCGTTTAGCCAGTCTTTCATCAACTTTACGACAGCGAATGTGACTTCGGGTGATTTGGTCATCGATGCAACTTCAGGCACATTGAGCTATAAAGGTGGTAAAGCGCACGATGAGCTGAAAGCGTTCGAAGCTTACACAGATGCGATGCTTTTGATTTACAACGATCACGCCGAAGACATGATGTTCGCGGTCGACAATGTGTACGCAGGGTACATGGCGTCTTCAGATGCTGACATAGAACTTTGGCTGAAAGATCTCAATATGATTCAAGCGTATTTGCGTGGTGATATCGGCGCTGTGGCTGGTGATTACTACAAGATGCTTGATCGCCTACCAACTGCAGTGAGTTTCCAGTAAATAACTCTTAATTCACTCATACAAAGGCCTGCAGCAATGCAGGCCTTTTTCGTCATAGGATTGATGGAATTTAGGAGTGAAAGATGATCTGTCTGTCTTCTGTCATCACAAGTGTCGCTTTGCTTTGTTCGATAAGTTGGGCAGCATAAGAAGGGGTAACGGCCTGCATATCACCTTTAGATCGAAGAGTTAAAGACTCCCACGCTTGATCTCGATATTTCCCTGCTTGGGTGTATTGAATCAGTACTTTCATAGCTTCACGCTCCGGTGTGGTTGACGTGCTACTTAAGTTAACGATCTTAGGTTGGTTGCGCATCCGTTAAAAATGAAACATTAGTTTAACCAAATGTGCCTTTCCAAATATCGCGCATTGAGCAGAGCAATTTGGAATCCTTGTGATGGAGGGATGAAAAATACTCAATCTTTCGATTCATACTGCGCAATATAATGTTTGAGAGATTTGGTTTCCGCACTCTGAAACTCTTCATCGTGCATACGCAGTGCTTGGATACGGTCGAGGCGGAACTGGCGATAGTCATCGCGCAATTCGCACCAGGCGACCAGCGTCCAGACTTTGCCCCAAAAGAACTGGCCTAACGGTTGGATTTTTCTCTCGGTCACCTGTCCGCTTTCATCTTGGTAATCCAAACTGACCTTAAACTGATGATCAATCGCGTGGCGCAGAAGCTGCCCTCGTTTGGCAGTCTCGGATTGGGTGTGATAATCGGGCACAATCAGCGGACAATCTTCCACTTGTTGTTTGAGCTTATCTGGCAATACCGAAAGTATTTTGGTGGACGCAGAGTGAGACGCTTCGGCGAGTTCGGCGTCCGACCAGGCTCGAACCATCCGCATACCCAGTTCAAGCGCCATCATCTCCTTTTCTGAGAACATCAAAGGTGGCAGATGAGAGCCTGCTTGCAACAGGTAGCCGACACCTGCTTCACCTTGAATCGGAACACCAGAACTGAGCAACGACTGAATATCGCGATAAATCGTACGTTCGCTGACTTCCATTCTTTCTGCGAGCTCTTTCGCTGTCACGGCGTAACGCTTTGCGCGCAAAAGCGTCAGTAGCTCAAACAGTCGTTCTGATTTGCTCATGATGTTCCTTATCTAGACCTACTGGTTGTTAGTAGTAGTGTGGCTGATTACTTCTCTAGCTCACTGCACATTTTTAAGTTGTGATGTATAAGCTCGAAGCTTTCGCAGTCAATCATTGATAACAGAGGCTGAAATTCAGCGGCTTGCTTGAGCTGTTTTCCCGCCTGTTTTGCATCGTCCATTGAACGCCAGTAAATGATGTCTGTCCACACATCGTCCGTCGCTTCGTGACTGAGTGAGCGATACAAAAAGCCCGGCAGATTCTTCACAAACGTTTGTGACTGTTTGGCAGCGGCGATCACGTCTTGCTCTGTTGTGCCTGCGGTTAGACGAAATTGCACAGTTTCGAAAACGGTTTCCATATTGTGATTCCTTATTGGTTTTGGCGGATTGCCTGTTGAGTTCCAAATAAGGTTACGCGGATGGAATGTCAGAACATGTCAGTAGTGAAATCTCACTCACTTATCATCAATATGGTTATTTTTCTGGGCTGTTGTAACGATCCCAGTAAGGTAAATCTGTGCCGAGTTTTTCGCTGATAAAATCGATAAAGGCTCTTACTTTCAACGGCATGTGCTTGCGCTCAGGAAAAACCGCATAAATGGCGTGTTCTGGTAGAGAATACTCTTCCATCACCGGTTTTAGATTTCCTGCGGCAAAGTCTCTTCCTGCAATAAATGTTGGCAGTTGCGCAATGCCCGAACCTCTTAACAGCAACTGGCGAATGGCTTCGCTGTTATTGACGATAAAGTTTCCTTTTGGAAGCACCTTGTATTCGCTGCCGTTGTTGATGAACATCCATTCGACGCCGCCACGGAAATAGGAGTAGCGCAGGCAGTTGTGACTGACTAAATCACTTGGTTTTTGTGGTGTTCCAAACTCCGCTAAGTAATCTGGCGAGGCACAAAGCACACTTTTACAAGGGGCGAGGCGTTTTGCGATTAGATTGGAAGAGGTGAGTTCACCAATACGGATCCCCAAATCAAAACCGTCTTTAACCAAATCGACCATTTTGTCTTCGAGGTTTAAATCCACTTCAATTTTCGGGTAACGAGCGAGAAACTCGCTGATCAAAGGCGCGATATGCAGCACACCGAAAGACATCGGCACGGTAATTTTGAGCCGACCTTGTGGAGAGCCTTGCAGTTCCGATACCGCGTCTACGCCTTGCTGGGCCAGATTGAGCGCTTGAGAAGCGTACTCAAAATAGCGTTCTCCCGCTTCGGTCAGGCTCAGCTTACGCGTAGTTCGGTTAAGGAGACGAATGCCCAAATCGTCTTCTAGTTGGTTGATGCGTTTGCTGATCGCCGATTTCGTCAGATTCAGCTGTTTGGCCGCAAGGGAAAAGCTGCCGCATTCGACAACAGCAACAAAAACGGGCAGGGAGGCAATCGCGTTCACATCAATCTCCTATTATCGTGAAGCATTTATTGTTGAGCACAAGGATACAATTAATTTCCAATTATAGAGATTATCTTCAAGAAGAAAACAATCTAGACTATGCACCAGTATTACGACCTTGATTTTGGGAAGAAGAAAATGAAGTACGATTGGATCCTGTTTGACGCTGACGAAACCTTATTCCACTTTGATGCTTTCAAAGGTTTGCAGCTTATGTTTTCTCGCAAAGGCGTAGATTTTACTGAACAAGATTTTGCTCATTACCAAACCGTAAACAAACCGCTTTGGGTGGATTACCAAGACGGCAAAGTAACGGCAGATGAGCTAAAACATAAGCGTTTTACCGAGTGGGCTGAGAAGCTGAATACCACAACAGCAGATCTCAATAGCGCATTTTTAGAAGCAATGGCCGATATTTGCAGCTTGTTGCCAGGTGCAAAAGAGCTGATGGAAGCGCTGCAAGGCAAAGCCAAAATGGGCATCATCACCAACGGTTTTACAGAGTTGCAAGCAATTCGCCTTGAGCGCACAGGGATGACTGAGTACTTCGATAAAGTGGTGATCTCTGAACAAGTGGGCGTAGCAAAACCGGACTTAGGTATTTTTGAATACGCGATGCAGCAAATGGGCAACCCATGCAAAACGCGCGTACTGATGGTGGGTGACAACCTGCATTCCGATATTCTGGGTGGTAATAATTTTGGTATTGAAACTTGCTGGTTAAATACCACAGGCGCAAGCGTCGATGAGCGTATCGCACCAAATTACACCGTTGAGTCTTTGAGTGAACTAAAGAACATTTTGGTGGCGTAACCGAATCGGGTATTATTCCGCAGTAACCCTCAGAAAAATCAAGGAATAATCATGTCAGACATCAAACAGCTAGACAGCAAAGTCGTTTACCAGAATAAGTGGATGACGGTGCGTGAGGACAAAATTTTACGTCCGAGCGGCGCAGAGGGCATCTATGGTGTGGTCGACAAACCTGATTGTGCTGCGATTCTGGCTATCGATAACGGGATGATTCACTTGGTTCAGCAGTACCGTTACACCGTAGGTCAACGTTGTTGGGAGATCCCACAAGGGGCGTGGGAATCAAACCCAGATGCGGATCATCTTGAGCTTGCCAAAGGCGAGCTGCGTGAAGAAACGGGCATGCAGGCGAGCGCTATGGCGTATGTCGGCGCGCAGTTTATCGCATACGGCTTTTTGAATCAGACATGTCACGTCTACTTCGCCACTGATTTAACGGACGTGGGCAATCAACTCGACAGTGAAGAAGAGGATTTGATCACTCGCGCTTTTTCGGTTGAGGAGTTCGAACAGATGATGATCGACGGCACGATCAAAGATTGTGTCACCATCGCCGCTTATGGTTTGGCGAAGCTGAAGAAATTCATTTAGTTATCCATGACGATTTTTAATGAAAACAGCGGCCTAGTGCCGCTGTTTTTCGTTTGGGTGAGTTCGTTGAGCCATCGCTTACTCGTCGATTTTCTTACCTAAGATTTCCACTTGCGCTTTTTTAGTCACCCCCGCGACTTGCAGCGCAGTGCTGCCAACCGATTCATAGTTCAACTCGATTTTGTCTAACTTCGCGTTATCTTTTGTTGGTAGGCTTAAGCTTCTTGATGACATGCCTTTAGTCAGAACACCTAAACTGTCGAACGTCTTTTCCTGACCATCTTTCATGATTACTTTAACGCTTTTCAGATCGACCGTACCTTGCGTACATTTGATTTTTATGTGGCTGAAACGAGCGTTAGCAAATGGTGACAGTGGATTGACTGTGTCGGTTTCCGATTTAAAACTGACGGTCTTATCTGCAATCTTATCCCAATCGTTGTCTCCTGCAACCGATTGGAAAGAGGCTACAGCCGCTAAAAGACAGAGTGCGATGGTGTTGAACAGTTTCATAGCTTTTCCTTATCTTAGGTTTAGATATTCTGTTTAATCAGTTCGATGACGTGTGTGACTTCGTCTTGAGTTAAAGCCCCTTCTTTCACGAATAAAATTTCGCCTTGTTTATTTTGTACGATAATCGCAGAACTTTCTTGCTGTAGATCCCAAGTTGTTGCTAATACGCCATTTTTGTCTAACACCATGGAAGACCAAGAGAATGTCTTTTTGCTGTCCTCTGCCGACGATTTTACAAATTTACCGGTCCCCCAAATGGCGTCTTCTTGGTTGATCACGGTTGTGGTCTGATATTGACCTTCAGGAAAGTGAGCGGCAGTGATTGCTGACATCAGCGGCGCGTTCATCTCTTTGGCTTTACTACGACCTGCAATGGCTTGTATCACACGGACTTTGCCTAACATCTGCTGAGTTGCCCAAGGTTGATAAGCCACATCGTCTCCTTGCAGCGTCATTTCGCCATAGGTATCAATGCTGACGGAAGGGGTGGTTTGACCGACAGAAAGGTTATGAGAGAAGGCGAATGTCGGGGCGAGTGCGAGTAAGAGTGACAGAACAGATGGAGTTTTCATTGGGGGTTCCTGTAACGAAGTGAGGTTAGAGCGAATCAAAATAAGGGGCAAATACGATGCCCCTTATCGGATGTGGCGTTTAGTTAGAAAGTACAACGCGCGCATTTAGCGGTTGCAGCGGACGATTGTTTTGTCCCATGACTTCCATCAGTTTCTCGGCTTGATCTTTGGATAAGGTTTGAGTGTCTTTAAGCACAAACCAGCGCACACCTTCTGAACATGGTGGTGTGGTTAAAGAGCCGTTAAATCGATAGTAGTTTGCAGTTTTTGGCAGTAAGTCGTTAATCTCAAACGTATCTTTAAAGAACGTGGTTTGATTCTCTTGTGGGATTGCGTTGATCAGTTTAGACAGCCCTGCGTTTTGATCGCCAGCATCAAACATCACCGAAATTACCGCCAACTCGCCGTCTGCGTTGGCGTGTACAAAGTGCGCTTCAAGTGGATATTGGCGGCCTTTGATTTGGTTTTCTGAAGGTGTGTGGAAATGGAACTGTTGCAGCTCGAACGTCTCGCCATCGATGGTGAAGCTATTACGTCCATTCACTTGCGCTTGCAGCGTATGACCATTGTTGGTTAAACCAATGACCTGACCAGTGTACGAAAGGTTCAGTGCTTCCAGTTTTGCATCGGCTGGGTTGTCGATGTTGATTGGGCTTTGGTTTTTCGTGGTTGCGCAGTCTTTGGCGATTTCTCCCCAGTGTTCTGGCCCGTGTTTGTCATTGCCATAGCCCCATTCCGAAGCCTGAGCCGCGCTTAGAGTGAGAAGTGAGAGTGAAAAAGCAAGTAGTGTTTTGTTCATAATAATGTCTCTGTTCGGTCGCTTTGATAAGCGTTGTTACAAGGCAATGACCTAGAGGTTTGATCACTGCCTGACAAATTAGAAACGGTGGCTGAGTTGGGCACCAATTAGGAACGCATTTGAATGGGTCACGCCCGTTACCATCGGTGCAGGAACACCTTCATACGCGTACTCTTCTACGTTGACATCTTCACCAATCAAGTACGTCATGCCGATGTCAACCGTGGTATCTGATGACCATTGGTAAGAGGCCCCCGCAGATAACCAGTGACGGTTCGAATCTGGGATAGAAAGCGAAGTCAGCTCATCGACAGGTGTTTTGTCGAACATGTAACCCGTGCGAAGTGTCCAACGTTCATTGGCGTACCAAGTCGCACCGATGGAGTAGTGCGCGGAGTCTTGCCACTGAAAATCTTTTAGCAACTGATCATCAGCTTTCAAGCTGTCAAATGCTGACCAACCAATCCACTGCACAGAATAGTGCAGGGCAAATTTAGGTAAGACGCGGTGATAACCGGAAAACTCCGCAATATCCGGTAGCGGCATAGCAAGCGAGTCGTACGATTCGCCAGCAAAGTGGATGTCACCCTTGGCATCAATGTTAGGGCTGTGCTTGTAGCTTAAACCTAAGCGATGACGTTCGTTAAACTCGTACATCATGCCAATGTTCGCGCCAAGCCCAATGCCGCCAGCTTCCACATCAAGTGCGTTGCCTTTTACGGATCCACAGCGTTGTTCTAGTTCGTTTCCAAGTATGTTCCCACCAACGCAAACACCCACGTCCATATCGCGGTACAGCTCACCAGAGCCGTAAATCACATCAATACCACCACCGATACTAAAACGATCGTTCACCTTGTATGCCAAGCTTGCGCCAAGGTTGACACTCGCTACGCTGGTGACACCGCCAAAAACAGGTGCGCCATAGTTTGGTTTAAACTCCATGTCGGTTCCGAAGTTGGAGTATGCCGATAAGCCTAGATACCAGTCGTCGTTGATAGGGTGAATAAAGTAAAAATTGGGTACAACGGCTGGTTGACCAACGCCATCGACGTCATCAATGTCGGTCACGGTTTGAGAGAAGGACGGGGTAATTTCAACTTGAGGGGACGGAGGAAAACCGCCCATACCAACATTGACATCCGCATTAATGTTAGCTCGATGATATTGCGCATTTTTAACGGTAACGTCAGGTTTGACGTAAGTGACACCGAACGATAAGGCATTTTGTTTAAACAGCGTCATCGCTGCGGCGTTACGGCTGACTACAGACGCATTATCACCAATGACGGCATCACCAGCAAAAGCACGACCAAGACCCGTCGCCGAATGTTCGTTAATTTGAAAACCACCGGCATACGCCGTCGATGAGGCTAACCCGATTAATAAATAAATCGGTGAAAGAGTTAATTGTCGCTGCATGTTTTTTCTCATGAATTAATTAGAGGTTGTATTGCAACGAAAAGAAGTAAAATAAACAAATCTGACCAGTACATTTAGGGGTAAAACTAACAGTATGTTGACAATAAATAGATTTAAATTAATAAATATTTATTGATGAATTTATTAATGGTTCATGTCGTGAATATTGTGATTATTTTAAGTGTAAATTAAACTCTGAGCCTCTGTTTTTATTTTTGCGGTATTACTTCTCTATTTTTATTGTGCTGACTGTTCCCTAACAAACAGAGGCAAATCCAGCGATAAAGTGTTCGTGATGGAAACTCTGAGTCATTTGTATTTCCATTGCATCCCAACGTTGGTAGTTCGAATCAGCAAGAGAACTATCGTTTTAAACCCACATGACACACTCCTCTCGGTCTTACCTGTGTTATGTGGGTATTTTTTATTTAACTTATCACTTAACTCCTCTTGAAATTCAATAATTAAAAATGGCTATAATGAAATTTAAATTGATGGAATGTTGAATAATTTTGGATTTTACTGGTTTGTTGGTATTTAAAAGTTTTGTTTATAATACTTATAACTTGAATTTCTATATTAAAAATGATCTTTGTTATATTTATTGAATGATAAAGTTTTGAAGTGACTATAATATCTCGGATTTTTCACGTTAGTGATTTTATTCCTTCAGTATCTTGACGTTAATTTACCTATCTTTACGTCTCGTACCCTGTACGGCTAGGACAAATAGCAGTATAAAATCAAAACGATTATTTACTTCACTCCTGCTATGAAACTCAATAAAAAATGGCTCGTTTTGTGTGGCCTACTCGCTATTGGTGCTGGTGGTTATCATTATCTGCAACGTCCAGAACCCATTTCTCCTTACGCGACAGAAGTCGTGCGCAAAGGCAATATCGAAAAGGCGGTATTAGCCAACGGCATGTTGCAAGCGTCCAAATTGGTGAATGTAGGTGCGCAAGTATCTGGGCAAATTCAACGCCTCGCTGTGAACTTAGGGGATGAGATCAAACAGGGGGACTTGATTGCACAGATTGACAGCCTGACTCAGCAAAACAGCCTCAAAGAAGCCCAAGCGTCTCTTAATAGTCTCAATGCTCAGTATCAAGCTAAGCAAGCGCAGATTAAACAAGCAAACTATGAATTCGTGCGCCAAAAAGGCATGCTAGCGGCGAAAGCGAGCTCACGAGCTGATTACGAGAATGCCGAAGCGACGCTCGCCATCTACAAAGCCGAGTTAGCGCAACTGGATGCCGAAATCGAGAAAGCCAAAATCAACGTCGACAATGCGCAGTTAGATCTCGGTTACACCACCATCAACGCACCGATGGATGGCACGGTGGTCTACACCGCGGTGGAAGAAGGACAAACCGTAAACGCCAATCAAACCACGCCAACTATTATCGAGTTAGCCAAGTTAGATACGATGACAGTGAAAGCCGAAATTTCGGAAGCCGATGTGATTTTTGTTCACCCAGGCCAAACGGCGCTGTTCACCATTTTAGGCAAACCGAATCAGCAGTTTAAAGGCACATTGCGCGCCATTGAGCCGGGGCCAACCATCATGGATGGCGATGACAGCGATTTGAGCATTTCAGATAGCGACGCCATTTACTACAACGCTGTATTTGATGTGAAGAACCCGCAAGGTATTTTGCGCATCGGCATGACTGCGCAAGTTTCGATTGTCCTTGAGCAATCGGAAAATACCTTGATTGTCCCTTCACAAGTGCTGCAAAAATCTGGCGGCAAAGGCAACTATACCGTGCCAGTTCTTGAACAGGGCCAAGTGGTGCAAAAGCCCGTGACAGTGGGTATTAACAACAAAGTGAACGCAGAAATTCTCTCAGGTTTGAAGGAGGGCGACCAAGTTGTTCTTGGCAATGCCATGGATGGAGAATCATCAAGCCGAGGTGATCGTCGTCGACCTCCAATGAGGTTCTAAGATGAGTGACGTGCTTTTAAAAGTTGAGGATTTAACTCGACGATTTGTCTCTGGCGACGAATCGCTTACTGTGTTGAACCACATTAATTTAGAGATAAAACGCGGTGAAATGGTCGCGATCGTGGGAGCATCAGGTTCAGGTAAATCGACGCTGATGAATGTGCTCGGCTGCTTGGATAAACCGTCCAGCGGTCGATACTTCATTAATGGGCAAGATGTCTCGACGTTGGAATCTGATCAACTGGCGGAACTACGCCGCGAGTATTTTGGCTTTATATTCCAGCGTTACCATCTGCTGGGGGATTTAACCGCGGTGGCAAACGTGGAAGTACCGGCGGTTTACGCGGGAGTTCCTCATCGTCAAAGAACGGATCGAGCGCAGTCACTATTGGCTCGCTTGGGGCTGGAAGATCGTTTGACCCACAAGCCCAGCCAACTGAGTGGTGGCCAGCAACAGCGCGTGAGTGTTGCTCGTGCACTGATGAACGGTGGTGAGGTGATTCTCGCTGATGAGCCCACTGGCGCATTAGACAGTCACAGTGGGCAAGAGATGATGGCACTGCTTAAAGAGTTGCATCAACTTGGGCATACTATCATCTTAGTGACTCATGATATGAACGTGGCGAACTTTGCGGATCGCATCATTGAAATCAAAGATGGTGAAATCATTGCAGATACGCCAAATGCACAAGTTGTAATCAATGAGCAAGCAGCAAAGACACCGAGCGCATCTTTTCATCGCCCAGCGCAAGCCGCCAGTAAGTGGTGGAAGTGGGACAGTTTTATTGACGCGCTAAAAATGGCGCTGCTGGCGATGTCTAGCCACAGAATGCGCACGTTTTTGACCATGCTCGGCATCATTATTGGTATAGCCTCGGTGGTTTCCGTGGTGGCACTAGGTAATGGTTCACAACAGCAAATTTTGTCGAATATTTCATCCATGGGAACAAACACCATTGATGTCAGGCCGGGCAAAGGGTTTGGTGACCGCCGCTCCGGACGAGTGAAAACGCTAACCGCCGACGATGCTAAATCGTTGGAGAGTCTACCTTTTGTCGACAGTGTCACGCCGTCTTTATCCAACAGCTTAACCGTGCGTTACGCCAATCAGGATGCAACCGCGTCTGTGGAAGGGGTTGGGGAAGATTATTTCCGTGTGCGCGGTTATGAGATTGCCAAAGGTCAGTTTTGGGATGAAGAGAGCGTGAACTCACTCGCCCAAGAAGCAGTGATTGATGACAACACCAGAAAGGAAATGTTTGCGGATAGAAATCCGATTGGTGAAGTGATTTTTCTTGGTTCATTGCCAGTGCGTATTGTGGGTGTCACGCAGAAAAAAGAAGACGCGTTTGGTAACAGCGACGCGCTGAAAATTTGGGTGCCATACACCACTATGTCGGGACGCATGATGGGACAACGCTACCTCAACGGCATTACTGTACGGATTGATGAGAACGCCCCAAGTGCGGCGGTAGAGCAGAGCATCATCAACTTGTTAAAAATGCGCCACGGTACAGAAGATTTCTTCACGATTAACACTGACACCATTCGTCAGAGCATCGAGAAAACCACCGCAACCATGACGTTACTGATCTCAGCGATTGCGGTGATCTCACTAATTGTCGGCGGAATTGGCGTAATGAACATTATGTTGGTGTCGGTGACAGAGCGCACGAAAGAGATCGGTGTGCGAATGGCTGTGGGTGCGCGGCAAGCGGATATTTTGCGTCAGTTTTTGATTGAAGCGGTACTGGTGTGTTTGTGTGGTGGCATTGCTGGTATTGGCTTGGCGTTTTTGATTGGTTTTGCATTCAGTACATCTGGCAGCAGCTTCCAAATGATTTACTCAATGAACTCGATCATCTGGGCGTTTATTTGCTCAACGTTGATTGGCATCGCTTTCGGCTTTTTACCCGCTCGCAATGCCGCCAAACTCGATCCGATAGAAGCGCTAGCGAGAGACTAAAAATGAGTAACACAATGAAATTCAAAACTCGATTGGTCGCGGCTGCCTTAAGCGCAGTGTGGTTGTCAGGTTGTGGTTCGCTTATGCGTAGCGACTATCAAGCTCCTGAGGTGCAAGTGCCTGCAAATTGGCAACAGATGCATGTTGCGGGTGATGTCAGTATGGATCCTTGGTGGTTGGCGTTTAACGACCCAACGCTTAATCAATACATTACTCAGGTGTTGGCTCAAAACAACGATTTGACGCTGGCAACGCTAACGCTAAAGAAAGCGCGTTTACAGCTGGGTTTAGCGCAAGATGACCTTTTCCCTACGTTGAGTTCTTCCACATCAGGACAAGTTCAAAAATCTCTTGATGGCGGGGAATCGGCAGATAGCTACAGCACTAACTTGTCCGTCAATTACGAGTTGGATTTGTGGGGAAAAATCTCGGCGGACGTTGACCAAGCCAAGTGGACGGCGATGGCAAGTCAACAAGATCGCGAGGCGACCGCACAAAGTTTGGTGGCAACGACGGCATCGTTATATTGGCAAATCGGCTATCTGAAACAGCGCTTAAACCTCAGTCAGCGTAATGTGGAAGACGCAGCTCAAACGCTACAATTGATTGAAAAACAGTACCAACTTGGCGCTGTGGATCAGTTAGATGTGCTTGAAGCCAAACGTACGTTGGCAAGCTTACAAGCGCAGCAAAGTGAGTTTGAACAGAGTTTACTTGAGGCAAACAACGCCTTTGCGATTTTGTTCAATCAACCGCCGAAGAGCATCAGTGCAAACATCCAAATGCTGCCTGAAGGCGATATGCCATCGTTGAGTGTTGGTGCTCCGTCTGATTTATTGATCCGCAGACCCGACATTAAAGCAGCGATTTATGAAGTCAAAGCCGCGCTAGCAAATAAAGACGCAGCAGATTTGGACTACTTGCCCAAGCTGACGCTCACTGGGGCTCTGGGTGGATCATCACAAGCGCTTAAAGACCTGCTTTCCAACCCGATTGGCAGCTTAGGTGCGGATATGACGCTACCGTTTTTGCAGTGGAATGAGATGAAAAATAGCCAAGCCATTGCCGATTTAGACTATCAATCGGCCATTGTGAGTTATCGCCAAGTGTTGTACGCCGCATTCCAAGATGTCGAAAATGCCTTGTCAGCACGCGAAAAATTGAAGTATCAGGCGGCGCGTTTACAAGAGCAATATGATGCCGCAAGTGCCGCTGAGTCCATTTATGCTGCGCGGTATCAGTATGGCTCGACGTCGATCATGGACTATTTGAATGCACAAGAAGACACCAGAAACGCGCAAGCTTCTTTGTTGGAAAACCGCTACAACCAGTTTCTCACTCAGGTTACGCTTTACCAGTCTTTAGGGGGAACCGACGTTGCGCCGTTGTAATTAGGGGTCAGCACACACTAGCGAAGCGCCATGCAACAAAGCTTTTTTTGAAGGTATTACTGGTCCCATGAATGGGACCAGTAATAAAAGCTTAAGTTACTTGGCGAACTTCTTGAAAGGTGCATCAACCGGGGTGTCAGCTAGGTGATTGGTGTAGTTACTCATCACTTTTTGCGCTAGACCAAGTACAATTTCAAGCAGTTGCTGCTGTCCGTAACCTGCCGCAAAGAACTTCTCTATCTGAGACTCTTCCACTACACCACGTTGACGCACCATTTGAAGCGTTGTTTCTCGTAGTGTTTCAAGTTTTTCGTCTGCCAATGGTGTTTGGTTGACGAGAGCATCAACAATCTCCTGATCCACTTTCATTGACGCCGCGATCGCACTATGAGCAGGAACGCAGTAGTGACAACCATGTTCAACGTTGATGGTTTGCCATACGACGGTCAATTCTTCTGCGTTAAATGATGTTTGTTGAAAGAGCTCATGCACAACTTGATAACCCTCAAGCAAGGTTGGCGCTTCAGCCATAACAGCATGAAGATTTGGTAGCATGCCAAACGCTTTGACTGAATTTTCAATCAGATGCTTTGATCCTTCGGGTGCGTTTTCTGCGGTATACAGTTTAAATTCTGCCATGTTTAAATCTCCTGTAATTGGATATGAGCGAATTAGGCAAGAACAGGATAGTTGATTTTGAGCGGTCGCTCAATATAAAATTGAGCATATGTTCAAAATTGATAATTGCTCATGGCGAATACAAAGAAATTCCAACGTGATGAAGTGGTGAAAGCCGCCTCGGATCTATTCTGGAAGAAAGGTTTTCATGCAACATCTACACGTGATTTGCAAGATAGCGTTAATCTGCGTCCTGGAAGTATCTATGCGACGTTTGGGTCAAAAGAGGGGCTATATTGTGAAGCGCTAAAAATGTACGTTGCGAACTTACAAGCCCTGTTTGAGTTGCATTTAGCTCAGAACACAACGGTTCTAGATGCAATAGAAGCTTTCGCGATTGATGTGGTTATCAATCAGCGAGACTCCAATCCCAGTGAAGTGTGCATGTTAGTCAAATCAGCAAGTGAATTTGCTGAGGATTTTAATGCGCTGCGCAATCAAACAAACAGCTTAGCAAACCAATTTGAATCTTTTCTTGCAAAGCTGTTTGAGCGAGCAATCGAGAATGGCGAAATTGAAGCCCAGGATACATTGCTTCTTGCTCAGTTGTTCCAGGTTCAGTTTACGGGTATACGAGCCTACTCATACCGCAGTGATGATGAAACCTTAAAGACGTTGATCTCTATTATGGTGAACAGCTTCCGCGGTAACGTACCAAAACAGAACGCTGAATGAGACTGCTCAAAGTCAACGTCTCTAAATCAACGGCTTGAACTAAGCGAGCTCAAATAAACCCGTTATCAGGGGTCGATATCGATAAAAAATGACCACGAAGCATCGTGGTCATTTTTATGCAGATTAACTTGCAATGAACAACAACGGCTTATTAAAAGCGAAACTCTTCTAAGTTATTGCTGCTTTCTAACATTTTTTCAGCCACATAACGATGCGTTGCTGTGGTTGGGTGAGTCACATCCCAGAACACGAACTTATCTGCGCCAGATGCTGCACATTCAGAACGTAATGAGTGAGTGTACATGTAGTCAACAGAAGATGAACGGTTGATGTCTAAGCAAGGGTCGCTTGCATTTACGAAACCGTGTTCTTCTGGTGCCGAGGTTAACTTCTCAAACAGTGCGTGTGTATCAAACAATGCGATGTTGTAGCCTTGGGCTTTGTAGTACATCGCTTGTGCTTTGATGAACTCGTTCATCTTCAATACTTTCGCACGAATCGTTTCAATTTCTTCCTGTGTTGAGTATTTGAACTGTGGTGCTTTGGTTGCATCAGGCAGTGTCATCAACATGAAGTTCTTCGCGCCAGCGTCTGTTAAACGAATCAGAGCTTCAGCGTAATCCGCTTTTACTTCCGGCACGCTACGGTTGTAGTTCATGAAATCATTTAAACCAAACTCTAACGTAAACAATGTGTTAGCAGGGTTGTAGTTCTTCGCCAGCTTTGTGTAGGTTAAGTAAGAAGAAACTTGTTCGCCGACACCAGTTAGCGCGATGTATTGGTTTTCACCTGCTGCGCCACCAACTGCCCAGTTGTATAGCGGTAAGTTTTTGGCTTTAGCAACGTATTCCGTCCAAACAAAACCGTTTGAGAAGTGACCCAAGAACCAGCTATTCGGGTTAGGGAAGCGCCATTGGGACGCGTTAAAGATGTTGCCTGTATCAGACAAGCTATCGCCCAAAGCCACTACCTTGTTGATTTGATCTGGTTGCATTGCAGCATCATTGCTCCAGATCGTGTGGTTATAAGAATAACGATTGTCAGCAGCAAAAAATGTAATGTCTGCGTTCTCGCTCGCTAGATCTAGTGTTTCTTCACAACGCTGGCGAATTACGTTTTGTGAGGTATTGGTGTAGAACATGTTTTTAAATGAGACAGAGCTCCACCAATAACCATCGATAGTGAAGTCACTACCATCTTGGTTTTTTGCCCATTTCCAATCGGTAGCCGCATCGTCCTTAGAGTGGCTCGTACGATACCAGCATCGAACGTACGTATAAGTTTGATTTTCTTGCGCGCTAACCACTTCAGCCGCAGAAACCATTGCTGGTGATAAAGTTGGCTCCTCTGCAATGGCGGAGGCAAGCGGAAGTAATGCAGTTAATAGTGTGATTGTTTTTTTCATCATTCACTCTTCTTGTAATGGTTATTGTTCCGAATGCGTGAATACGCTCGGCTATAACAGTATTTAGATGAGAATTTTTCTCACTAAACCTTCTAATTCTGAGTAAATGCTCAAGACAGTCAACAACTAAATATTCAATATTTCAGTTTTGGCACCACGGTCAAAAAATCCATTCAGCATAGCAATCGATTAAATGGGTGATATTTAGAATAATTACTCACTAACATTAATTTAACATTCACTTTTTGTTAATTAAGTAATTGCTTTATAAGGTTTTGTCGGTGATTTTTAATGTTAACTTAAAGTGTTTATTGAATGATCTTTTGTACAAATTTGTATATTCATGAAACAAATTGTTTGGCATTTTTGCTCTGTAAACTATAGCTGAAGCTCTCATGCAAACATCATGATGATGACTTTTCATGAGAATATAGTGAATAAAAATTAGCTCAAATAAGGAATAGGGCAAATGCACTACACAACAAGTAAAAAACAAGGCTTATTTTCGTTGTCTGCCGTAGCAATAGCACTGACCACTTCGATGTCAGCGTTTGCGGCTCCACCAATGGGATTTGATGAATCTAAGTTACCGACGAAGTACATCGTCAAATTCAAAGAAGATGCAGTCAGCCGTTCTTCAATGGGTGGTAACTCATTCTGGGGGCCACGAATCGCGCAGGAGTCTGTTCTAGAACAGGTGAAGGCACGTAAGGTGGAAAAACTGGGCAATCGCGCCATTTACAGCGTTGAACTGGATGGCGATGACTTAGAGCCGCTTCGCAATCGTAGTGATGTGGAATACGTGGAAGTCGATCCACCTCGCTATTTGCTCAGCGAAACGACCCCATGGGGATATGAAGCGGTTAATGCTCAACTGCTAGCTGACTTCAATGCGGGTAATCGCACTGTATGTATTATCGATTCAGGGTACGACATTTCGCACTACGACCTGAGCGGTAACCGCGTTGCTGGTACTAACGATAGTGGTACGGGATCATGGAGTGATCCGGGTAACAACAATGCCCACGGTACTCACGTCGCGGGTACGATTGCTGCGATTGCCAACACCGAAGGTGTAAAGGGTGTGATGCCAAACCAGAATGTTAATTTGCACATCGTGAAAGTATTTAACGAATCGGGTTGGGGTTACTCATCTGGGCTTGTTAAAGCAATCCAGACCTGTGCCGATAATGGTGCTAACGTTGTGAACATGAGCCTTGGTGGTAGTCAATCAAGCCGAACTGAGCAAAATGCACTGCAAAATATTTACGATCAAGGCGTTCTATTGATTGCCGCTGCAGGTAATGATGGCAATACAGCGCACAGCTATCCAGCTTCTTATGACTCAGTGATGTCTGTTGCGGCTGTTGATAATCAAAATGATCATGCAGCGTTCTCACAATCTACTAATCAAGTTGAGATCTCAGGCCCGGGTGTGGCGATCTTATCAACGGTTACGGTAGGTGAAGGTAAACTTTCTGATATTACCTTGAATGGTGTAAGCCAGTTTGATCGTGGGATTGTTCCTCACAATCGTTTGATCAATAACGGTTCTTCGTATGTTCCGGATCCAATCGCGGGTTCAGTAACGGCAATGCTAGATAGCTGTGATGTATCTGGCGGTAACGTTAACTGTGGTGATATGTCGGGCAAAATTTGTTTGACTGAGCGTATCGGCAACCAGTCTTCAGGAAACTACCCTGAAGTAGATGCGGTTCAGGCTTGTTACAATGCGGGTGCGCGAGCTGCAATCGTATACAGCAACTCTGAACTACCTGGTTTACAAAACCCTTTCTTGGTAGACACAAACAACGCTTATCGTATGGTTTCGGTAACGGTTGATCGTGCATTTGGTCAAGAGCTGTTGGGGTATGTTGGTCAGGAGATTACTGTTGCAACAACCTCTGGTGAAGATTACGAGTACTACAATGGTACATCAATGGCGACACCGCACGTAACGGGCGTAGCTGGCTTGGTGTGGAGTTACCACCCAACCTGTACTGCAGCGCAAGTACGTAATGCCCTAGTGAAAACTGCAACAGATATTGATGTTGCTGGTCGAGACAACCGTACTGGCCACGGCCTAGTTAATGCTGAAGCGGCGAAGCTGTTCTTGGACGCTGGCTGTAATGGACCTGATGGTGGTAGCTCTTCGGACTCTAGCTTCTCAAATACCAGCCCTGTTGCGATTCCAGATAATAAATCTTCTGGCGCAATCAGTGCAGTAGAAGTCGATCGCTCTGGTGATTCAGGCACAGTAAGTATTGACGTTGATATTAGCCACACTTACATCGGTGATCTACGAGTGACTTTAACGTCACCGACTGGTGGAGAAGTTGTACTTCACAATAATACTGGCGGCAGCGCTAACGATATAAAAAACACGTTCCAAGCGGATTTTTCTGGTTTTGAATCGCAAGGTACATGGGAACTAAAAGCGGTAGACAGTGCCAGAAGAGACACAGGCACCATCAACAGTTGGACTCTGACCTTTCAATAAGGAGTGACTATGAAGAAGTTGACCTTACTTTCTTTGTCTGCGGTAGGCGCTACCGCACTATTGGCAATCGGACTGAGCTCAAGCAGCTTGGCAAACAATCAAGGATTTCCTCTCGTGGATGAACGCCAAGATCAAGCCGAGCAGCAACCTGAACGTTACTTTATTAAGTATCATGAAGGAAAAGAGAGCGAAGTGAGAGCGCTTCTTCGTCAGCACAACATTGAAGTGGTCGACGCTCTGGTTAAACAACACGTGTTGATTGTGGTGGGTGAACAGGCGGAAGTCGATAAACTCGCGGAACATGATGCGGTCGAATACACCGAGCAAGAGCCGACAAGAAAGCTGCTATCTAACGGAACAACGCTTCAATAAGCCAAACTTTCTAAGATAGTGCCAAAAAGAAAAACGCCCCTCACGTGAGGGGCGTTTGCTTTCTTTCTACGATTGCTTTCTTCTAAAGTTCGTCGTTTGCTATGACTAGAGATTCTTGAAGATTGATGCCGATGAGCCTATTCGCGCATCAATCAAGTCAGTTATCAGCTAGTCATATTCAGACTACTTAGCGAACAATCAGACCCAGTAAGATACCAACAGCGCCGAAGTCTGCGTCACTAAAGGTCGTGTTAGCAAAACCTAGGTCACCAAGTACTGGCATTAGGAATACTGGTAGGAAGGTAATCAGTAGACCTTGTGCAAAAGCACCCAAGATTGCACCGCGACGACCACCTGTAGCGTTACCAAATACACCTGCCGCTGCACCTACAAAGAAGTGCGGAACGACGCCTGGGATAATCACAGTAAGCCCCATCACATAAAGTAGGAACATGCCCAAAAGACCCGCCGCAAAGCTCGATAGGAAACCAACCAATACTGCGTTTGGTGCGTATGGGAATACAACCGGACAATCAAGCGCAGGTTTCGCGTTTGGTACTAGTTTGTCTGAGATGCCTTTAAACGCCGGAACGATTTCTGCGATAACCATACGTACACCTTGAAGGATAACGTACACACCACCGGCGAATGTGATGGATTGCATTAGCGCGAACATGAACCAGTGCTTACCACCACTGACTTCGCGTACAAAGTCACCGCCAGCGAAGATACACGTCACCATAAAGATGATGCCCATGGTGAACGAGATTGCTACAGGCGTATCACGTAGGAACAACAAGCTCTTAGGTACGTTCATCTCTTCAGTAGAGTGTTCTTTGTTACCGAACTTGCTGCCAATAAAGCCCGCTAGTACGTAAGAAAGGGTAGAGAAGTGACCAATCGCAACGTCGTCAGAACCTGTTACTTGCTTCATGTACTTGTGAGCAATCGCAGGGAAGAACACCATCACAGAGCCCACAACCAGAGAGCCAAGTGCGATCAGTGGAACACCTTTCATGCCGCTAGAAGCAAGGATCGCCGCTACCATCATCGACATAAATAACGTGTGGTGACCCGTTAGGAAGATGAATTTCCATGGCGTGAAGCGAGCGATCAAGATGTTCACTAACATACCGAAGAACATGATCATCGCCATCTCTTTACCAAACGCTTCTTGTGCGATAGAGACGATAGCTTCGTTGTTTGGAACCACGCCTGTGATGCCGAACGCGTGTTGGAAAATCGTCGCAAAGTCACCCAGAGAAGTCACAACCAGACCCGCACCCGCGCCAAGCACGATGAAACCAAGAATGGTTTTTACCGTGCCTTTAATGCACTCGGTGACCGGTTTTTTCTGGGCAATTAAGCCGATTAGGGCGATGAGACCTACCAGAACCGCCGGCTCTGATAGGACATCGTTCATTAAGAAACTGAAAAATTCCATAACGTCACCTTATAGAGCGCCAAGCTCTTGAAGTGCCACAGATAGACGCTCTTTCATTGCCACTTTGTCGACCATGTTATCAAGCGCAACGATGCGAGGTTCAACGCCAAGTGCGTTCAACTGTTCAACGATGTCGTTAGTACCGATGAAGATGTCACAATCCGTACCTTTTGCAGAGCCTAGATCGATATGATCCACTTCTGCGTTTACATTCAATTCTTTCACGATGCCTTTGATGCTCATTTCCATCATTAGGCTAGTACCAAGACCGTGACCGCAAACAACCATAATTTTCATAATTCAGACCTTTTCTTTTTATAGGGGTGTATGCCCATTTTTTAAGGGCACATCAGGAGTTAGTATTTTTCGATGATCGCGAGAACATCTTGTGTGTTTTGAGCGGTGCAGATGGCTTCTACATGCTCTTCATTCATAAACAACTCAGCCAGTTTAGAAATCGCATCCACGTGCGAGTTACTGTCTGTCGCGGCTAGCGTAACCAGCATTTTTACTGGGTCGTTACCTTCAGAATCGAAGTTCACGCCGTTTTGAATCACTGTGATGGCAAGAGACAAACGGTTAACGCCATCTTCAGGGCGAGCGTGTGGCATTGCCATACCAGGACCTACCACGTAGTAAGGACCGAGCTCTTCGTGTGAGCGGTAAATAGCGTCCACGTAGCTTGGCTCAATCGCGCCATTTTCAATCAGTGCTTCACAGGATTTGCTCACCGCATCTTTCCAGTCAGTAGCATCAGAATGGATGCGAATCACATCAGAGGTAATCAGTTCACGTAGCATTGGATCTTTCCGGTTTGTTGTTTTGTTGATGGGTACTTTATCGATCAATTTGTCAGAAAAACCTGAGAATGATCACAAATGGTAGCGCTATCTGATAGCGCTATCATAAATTGTGATAGCGCTACTATTTTTATCAGTCATCCGAGTTTCATATGCTTGTGATCGACTTCTAATGCGCTAATATCAAAACCACTAAAACGCTGTGGTAAGATGTCGCGGCAGAAAATAGAGAACACTAAATAAGAACAATGAGCGAACCTCGCAAACGAAGAAGTACTGGCAATGTCACCTTGGCGGACGTCGCTAAAAAAGCCGGCGTAGGCACCATGACGGTGTCGCGAGCATTACGAACGCCCGAGCTAGTATCTGACAAGCTGAGAGAAAAGATTCAACAAGTGGTTGATGAGCTCGGCTATATCCCGAATAAAGCGGCAGGGGCTTTGGCGTCTGCTGAAAGTTACTCCATCGCTCTTATCATTCCTTCCCTGTTTGAAAAAGCGTGCGCGCTTTTCTTACCGAGCTTTCAACAAGCGTTGAACAAAGCGGGTTATCAGTTGCTGCTTGGCTACAGTGATTACTCGGTAGAGCAAGAAGAGAAACTGCTTTCGACATTTCTTGAGAGCCGCCCAGCGGGAGTGGTGTTGTTTGGTAATGAACACAGCCAGCGAACCAATCAGCTTTTGGAAGCCTCGAACACGCCAGTATTGGAAATTGCAGAGTTAAGTTCGAAAGCCAGTTATCTCAATATCGGCGTTGACCATTTTGAGGTGGGTAAAGCCTGTACCAAGCATGTGATTGAACAAGGCTTCAAGAACGTGGGCTTCATTGGTGCGCGTGGCGATCACTCCACTTTGCAACGTAAGCTACACGGCTGGCAAAGCGCGATGATTGAGAACTATCTTGCGCCGGATCATTTCTTAACCACGCACGAAGCACCATCTTCACAATTGGGTGCGGAAGGGTTGGCAAAGCTATTGCTGCGCGATTCAAGTTTGAATGCTTTGGTATGTAGCCATGAAGAGATTGCGATTGGCGCGTTGTTTGAGTGTCACCGCCGAGTGCTGAAAGTCCCGACCGACATTGCGATTATCTGTTTGGAAGGTTCTTCCATGGGTGAGCACGCCTATCCAAGTTTGACCTGTGCGGAATTCGACTACGAACGCATGGGGACGAAAGCTGCAGACAAGTTACTGCAAGCCATTAAAGGTGAGCCTGTAGAGCATGCAACGGATATGGGCTTTAAGCTAAAACGCCGAGCGAGTACTGCGATCAACTAACCTCATTTGGTTAGAAACTAATACGTGATACAAAAAACCTCTCGATGTTGAGAGGTTTTTTTATGCGTGAGAATAGTGACTGTCGGCTAAGGACGCTCACCTGCTGCTAGGCGACGTTCGATATCTGCAACCACTTCTGGGAAGTCAGCAATGGTGTCAATTAGGTAATGCGGCGAGCTCTTGAGCAATTTTGCACGTGCTTTTTCACGAGCAGCATTAAGTGTTGCTCCGTCCGCAGCTTGGTATTCTTCAAAAGTTAGACCTGCTTCGTTACCAGAAAGCAGCAAACCAACGGTCCACATACCGGCGTTGTGACCTTCATCGATGCCCGGTGCGGCGTCATCCACTTTGATGCACGCATTAACGTCCGTTACATTCAGCTCAATCACGTTCTTCAGTGCCATAAATGGTGCAGGGCGACCACCTTGAGGCAGGTCATCCGTTGCTACTACGTAATCTGGTTTGTAGCCGTAATCCGCTGCCACTGGAATCAGCACGTCCATCACTTCGCGGGGGTAACCAGAACAAGAACCGATCTTGATGCCTCTGTCTTTCAGACCGTTCACAACTTCAATCGCATTAAGGATTGGGTCTGCATGGTCTGCCACTTTTGCTTTTTGCAAAGGCATAAATGCTGCGTAGATTGCATCGATGTCTTCGCTGTTCATTGAGCGACCAAACTTCTCATTCCAACGCTTATCAACTGCAGGAATACGACCCACGGCTTGGATGTGATCCCACTTACCAAGCCCCATTGGTTCACGTGCTTCTTCAAGGTCGATTTCAAAATCAAAGCCTTGTTTGAATGCTTCCACAAAGATGCTGGTTGGCGCAAAAGAGCCGAAATCGACGATAGTGCCAGCCCAGTCAAAGATCACTGCTTGAATTGGTGAGTTGCTCATGTTCAATCCTTTTTCTTGCTTGCCAGAGCGCTGCCTACACATTGGAACCGCGCTCTGGATAAATTGGTTTTTGTTGAGGTTAGAAGTAGTTAAAGTCTTTGCATACTTTGGCGATGGCTTCTTCGAATATCGCCAACGCTTCGGTTAGTTGTTCGCGAGTAATGATCAGCGGTGGGCTGAGCTGAATCACGTTACCTTGCGATACCTTGAAGCTCACTCCGTTGTTGAGGCATTGGTACAGCACAGCTTCCGCTTCGTCATACGCGCGTGCTTTGCTTTCGTGGTCGGTGACCAGTTCAATGCCCCACAACATGCCGACGCCACGTACATCACCAATTACTGGGTACTTAGCTTTCATCTCTAGCAGCTTTTCACGCATGAACTGGCTGTAAGCTTTGGCTTTATCTAGCAAGCCGTCTTGCTCAATAGCTTCCATGGTTGCCAGTGCTGCAGCACAACCGATAGGGCTTTTCTCATGAGTGTAATGGCCCATGGAGATTTGCTCGGCGGTGTTGTATTTGTCTTTGGTTACCATGGCTGCGATAGGCACTAAGCCACCACCCAAACCTTTACCGATGCAGAGCATATCTGGCTCGATGTCGTAGGCTTGGTAGGTAAACCACTCTCCGCTGCGACCCATGCCATTCGGGATGTCGTCGATGATCAACATGACATTGTGTTTGTCACAGATTTCACGGATGCGTTTCCAGTAGGCTTTACTCGGCACTTGAACATCCGTGTTGCGAACCGCTTCTGCGATAAATGCGCCCACGCCGCCTTCTTTCTCAATCACGTATTCGAGGTAATCGGCGTAATGCACGTCGCTGCCGTCCTCTACTGGGAAAGCGCCTCGGTAAGACACGGCTGGTGGAATGCGCTCAACACCTGCCATTAATGGTCCCATACCTTGGCGGAAACACGCTTCGCCACCTACTGAGATGGCATCCAATGATGCGCCGTGGAAGGAATCCCACAGCGACACCACCTTGTAATTGCCCGTGATGTGGCGTGCTAATTTAAGAGCCATACCAACCGCAGATGTGCCACCCGGAGCAAACAGCACGCGGTTCAATTCGCCGCCACAGATTTGGGTGAGTTTTTCGGCACATTCAATCGCAGTTTCATTGGTAAAACGACGTGGTGAAAACGGCAGTTTGGCAATTTGCTCTTGCACACGTTTAATCACATGCGGATGACCGTAGCCCAGCTGATGGACGTTATTGCCATGGAAGTCCATGTACTTTTTGCCGGTGGCATCTTGGATGTAGATGCCTTCTGCTGCTTCCAAGGTATCTAAGCAAGGCGTCGACATGGCTTGATGAAGAAAGACTTCCGAGTCACGCTTCAATAATGCTTGCGTGCGTTCGTCGTCCATCGATGCATTCCAAGCTTGGCGCGCTGGTGTCGTGTTGACATCACCTTCGCTGCGGAAATGAGTCGGTTTGATATTCTGAGTCATAACGCTCTCTCAATCAGAAGGCTGCTTTACGCAACTTGCCAGTACATTGCTTTTTCAATTGCACCGATTAAGCGCTCGATATCTGCTGGGTAAACTTCGCCAATGTTGCCGATGCGGAAGCAATCTGCGTTCGATACTTTACCCGGATAAATCACGAAGCCTTGCTCTTTCAAACGCGTGTAGAACGCTTTGAACTGGTAATCACTGTGCGTCGGAGAGTAGAAAGAAGTGATGATTGGCGAGTGAAGGTCATCACTCAGTAGTGGCTCAAACCCCAAAGAACGCATACCTGCAACCAGTGTTTTCTGGTTAGTTTGGTAACGGTTATGACGAGCTTCAATGCCGCCTTCTTGTTCCAGCTCTAACAAGGCTTGGTAGAAAGCGCGAACCGTGTGCGTTGGAGACGTGAAACGCCATTTACCGTGGTTCACTTCCATGCAGTGCCACTGGTCGTAAAGATCAAGGCTCAAAGAACGTGCCTGACCTTGGCACTTTTCTAGCTCAGTTTGTTTCGCAATCACAAAGCCAAAGCCCGGCACGCCTTGAATACATTTGTTTGCAGAGCTGATCATAAAATCGATGCCTAGCTCAGCGATATCGATAGGAATGCCACCAAAGCTCGACATGGCATCGAGAATCACCACTTTGCCGTGTGCTTTTGCTGCAGAAGCAAATTCCTCAATTGGGTTAAGCATGCCAGTGGTTGTCTCGCAGTGAACAATCGCCACGTGTGTGATCGCAGGATCCGATGCCAATGCAGTTTCCACCTCGTTCAAGTGTGGCTGTGATGTTTCGCCTGGGGAAACTACATGGCATGGAATATTTAGGTAATCAGCGATCTGAGCGATACGCGCACCGTAAGCACCGTTGTCGACAACCAACAATTTTCCATCTTTGCCAATGGCACTGCCAATCGTTGCTTCTACTGATGCGGTGCCGCTACCTTGCATTAGTACGCTGGTGTAGCCGTCTTGCTCCGTCGCCAGTTTTACAAGCTTAGCGCGGATCACTTCTACAATGTCTTTGTTGTATTCATCATCCCAAGTACACCAGTCTTTAAGCATGGCTTCACGTACCGTTTCAGAAGTAGATAGAGGACCTGGAGTCAGTAGTAGGTATTCGTTTTTCATCTCGATTTCCATCAGAATAGGCTAATTGGTCTACACCAAATTTCAAGTTCACTCTAACGAGGAAGAAAAGGGCAGTAAATAGGCGAATATCCAATTTCATAAAACTTTAATATCCAGAAAATGGCGGATCAATTGAACGATTATTCAGCGCAAATTTTCGTAAAACTGCCATTTAATGGTCATGATTTCGTCACAAAGGCTCAGTAGGGTGTATATCGTCAACTGGTACAGACCAAATGAAAACTTAGCCAAATTAACTGGAGAAAATGATGAAAAACCGTTTGATGAAAGGATCGCTGGCTGCACTTGTCTCTCTGCTAGCTACGAATGCAATGGCAGCACAGGAAGTCACGGTTTACACCGCTTTCGAAACTGACATTCTTGCTAAATACAAGTCTGCGTTTGAGAAAGATAACCCAGATATCAAGATTAAGTGGGTTCGCGATTCCACCGGTATCATGACGGCGAAATTGCTGGCCGAAAAGAATAACCCTCAAGCGGAAGTGGTTTGGGGTCTTGCTGGCTCGTCAATGGCACTGCTTAAAGATGAAGGTCTTCTTAAGCCTTACACACCAAAAGGTTTGGAAGAGCTGCACGCGAACCTAAACGACCCTCAATCAAACCAAGCTTGGTTCGGTAACGATGCGTTCTTTAACGCAGTTTGTTTCAACGAAGCGGTTGCGAAACAACTTAACCTACCGAAACCAACGTCTTGGGAAGACCTAACAAAGCCGGTTTACAAAGGTCACATTGCAATGCCGAACCCAGCGTCTTCAGGTACTGGCTACATGCAGGTTTCTGCTTGGCTACAAAACATGGGTGAAGATCAGGCATGGAATTACATGCGTGACTTAGACAAGAACATTGCACACTACACGCACTCTGGCTCTAAGCCATGTGTTCAAGCGGGTATGGGTGAAGTGGCTATCGGTATCTCGATGGCAAGCCGCGGCGCGAAGCTGAAAACACAAGGCGCACCACTAGCGGTTATCACACCAAAAGGTATCGGCTGGGAATCAGAAGCTGTTGGTCTAGTAAAAGAGTCGAATGCAGCGAAGCGTGTTGTCGACTGGTCAATCTCTAAAGCAGCAAACGAGCTTTACGTAGAAATGTACCCAGTGGTTGCACATAAAGAAGTGAAGGCGACCGTATCTAACTTCCCGAACGTTCAAGAGAACATGGCGAAGATGGACTTCGCGCAAATGGGCAGCAAGCGTGCAGAGATTCTAGCGGCATGGTCTGAGAAGTTTGACGCAAAATCAGAGCCAAAATCTTAATTGAATTTGCTTTGAGTTGAATACTGAAATCCACCTCGGTTGAGGTGGATTTTTTGTTTTCTCTGTTATTTCAGAGTTTGCTGAAAGTAGATTCCTAGTCTCACCTAGGTTCGCTGGAATGACGGACTTAAGAAAGTTGGGATCTTCTATCCGCACTTACAACGTCATTCTCGAGAGCGACGGAGGAGTGAGTCGGGAATCTCAGAATATAGTGCTTGTAAGAGATTCCGGATGGCTCGCTTAGGCTCGTCCGGAATGACGATCTTAAGCGTATGGCGTGAAAGTCAAAGCTCGTAATTCTAGGCAATGAGTGTGATTTCAGAATTTATGAACCACACTCACCACGTCATTCTCGAGAGCGACGAAGGAGTGAGTCGGGAATCTCTAATTACCACTTGAACAAACCTCATCGCCCTTCATCTATTTGTCATCTTCTGGCTATAAATTTGTCATTGGAACGTAACACTCCAAAACTAAAGTTGGTATATACCATTTGGAGCGTGTGTTATGTCAACTAACCAACATTACCTAAATATCGAAAATGTAGTGAAGCAATTCGGACAGTTCACTGCATTAAAGAAGATCTCGCTAGCGATTGAAAAGGGCGAGTTTGTTTGTTTTCTTGGTCCTTCTGGCTGCGGTAAAACCACTCTGCTACGTGCCATTGCAGGTTTAGACTTGCCAACGTCTGGTGCGATTTTTCAAAACGGTCAAGAGACCACATTCCTACCACCAGAGAAGCGCGATTTCGGCATCGTATTCCAATCTTACGCGCTGTTTCCGAACCTAACTGTGCAAGAGAACATTGCAGTGGGTTTGAAGAACCAAGGCATGTCGACCAAAGAAGCGTTAGAGAAGGTGGATTATTGGTTAGAAACCATTGGTCTTCCAACCTCCGGCGAGAAATTTCCTAACCAACTTTCTGGTGGTCAACAGCAGCGTGTGGCACTCGCTCGCGCATTAGCGTTGTCTCCGGGTCTACTGTTACTTGATGAGCCGCTGTCAGCGCTGGATGCAAAAGTGCGTGTTCACTTACGTGACGAGATTTGTAAGCTGCAACGTAAGCTGGGCATCACCACCATCATGGTTACGCACGATCAGGACGAAGCATTGTCGATGGCGGATCGGATCGTGGTGATGAACCATGGCGTGATTGAGCAAGTCGGTACACCTCAAGAGATCTACCAACAACCAGCAACGCGCTTTGTCGCTGAGTTTGTCGGCAGCATGAACTTTATTGAAACCTCAGTCGCAACGGACTCCCAAGTACGCATTGCCGAAACCTTGATGCCAGCGCCAAGCTTGACCAATCGTAAGATCCAACGTGGTGACCGCTTTGACCTTGCGGTGCGTCCTGAAAGCATCAAGTTCGTTGAAAACTACAATAACTCTTTACCTGTGCGAGTTACGGCAACCGAGTTTCTGGGGGCGTTTTTCCGCATTGATTGCGTATTGCAAAACGACAGCTCAACGAAAACCATCGTCGTGGATGTGCCTGTGGAAACGGTTCAAAAACTCAATATCAAGGCGGGCGATGTACGTTACATCCAGTTTGCTGAAGAAGGGCTGCATGGTTACGCCGTGCCCTCGATTGATAAAGCGCTAGCAGCGTAGGTGTAAACATGGATGCGAAGACAATGACGATGAATAGCCTGACCACACAAGACAAAGCAAAATCCTTACTCGGACGTGTCAGCCGCGACAACCTTGTGTTGTTTGGTTTGCTTGCTGGCTTGTCGACCATGATGGTGCTGTTCATCTTAATGCCGCTTTGGGCAATGTTGACCAAGAGTGTGCAAAATGCCAATGGCGAATTTGTCGGTCTGGTAAACTTTGCGACGTACTTTTCCTCTTCAAGCTTGTGGGTGTCGGTGGGAAACACCTTCACTTTGGGCGTGATTGTGACCTCTATAGTGGGTGTGCTTGCGTTTGGTTATGCCTACGCGCTGACTCGTTCCTGTATGCCGTTTAAAGGTCTGTTTCAAATCCTAGGTACTGCGCCGATTCTCGCGCCTTCGTTGTTACCAGCGATCAGTTTGATTTTCCTTTTCGGTAATCAAGGCATTGCCAAAGAGATGCTGTTAGGAAACTCGATTTATGGCGTGATTGGTATCTCGATGGGTTTGATCTTCTGGACCTTTCCTCATGCATTGATGATCTTAACCACTTCGCTGCGCACTTCTGATGCTCGCTTGTATGAAGCAGCCCGCGCACTGAAAACTTCACCCATCAAAACCTTCTTTATGGTGACGTTACCTGCGGCGAAATACGGTTTGATCAGTACGCTTATCGTGGTCTTTACGCTGGTTATCACGGACTTTGGTGTGCCGAAAGTGATTGGTGGAAGCTACAACGTCCTGGCGACTGACATCTTCAAGCAAGTTGTGGGACAGCAAAACTTTGCCATGGGTGCGGTGACCAGCATTATGTTGCTATTTCCTGCGGTAATGGCGTTCGGCGCAGACCGCTGGGTACAGAAAAAGCAAAAGAGCTTATTCGACACACGTTCAGTGCCTTATCAGCCTGAACCCAACAAAGCGCGCGACAGCATTTGCTTGGTTTACTGCAGCATCATTTCTATTGCAGTGTTGGCTGTGCTTGGCATGGCGGTGTATGGCTCGTTAGTTACGTTCTGGCCTTGGAACAAAGCGCTGACGCTAAACAACTACAACTTTGCCGAAATGAGCACTTACGGTTGGAGCCCATTCTTCAACTCACTAACACTGGCAGGTTGGACGGCAGTGATCGGTACAGCCATTATCTTTGTCGGTGCTTACTGCATTGAGAAAGGGCGTGCGTTTGGTCCAATTCGTCAGGTGATGCAAATGCTCAGCGTGGTGCCAATGGCGGTTCCTGGTATGGTGCTTGGCTTGGGTTACATCTTTTACTTCAACGATGCGAACAATCCTCTGAACGTGCTTTATGGCACCATGGCATTCTTGGTAATTAACACGGTAGTGCATTACTACACAGTGGGTCACATGACCGCCCTGACAGCGCTAAAGCAGTTGCCATCGGAGATTGAAGCCACAGCAGCATCGGTGAAGCTTCCTCAATACAAGTTGTTCTTTAAAGTGACATTACCTGTGTGTTTACCTGCGATTTTGGACATTGCGACTTACTTGTTTGTTAATGCATTGACCACCACTTCTGCGGTAGTATTCCTTTACTCAACTGATACGATTCCGGCTTCGGTCTCAATTCTGAATATGGACGATGCAGGTCAAACTGGCGCTGCAGCAGCGATGGCTGTGATGATCATGATTGCTGCCGCAATTGCGAAGATTGTTCAGATGACTTTGGGTAAATTGTTAGAGAATCGCACACAAGCTTGGCGCAAAAGATAAGGACACTTCGTGCAATACGTAAAAATTAAAGATTCGATTGTTGAACAGATTGAAGCGGGCATGCTTTCGCCGCGTCAAAAACTGCCAGCAGAGCGTAAGTTGGCGGAGTCGTTCGATACTACACGCGTCACTCTGCGTGAAGCTCTATCATTGCTAGAAGCGGAAGGTCGAATCTATCGCGAAGATCGCCGAGGTTGGTTTATCTCACCTGAGCCATTGCGTTACGACCCTACTCAAACGCTAAACTTCCCGAACATGGCGAAAGCGCAAAATCGCGTGCCAAAAACGGAGTTGGTCGCAGCAAAAGGGACGTTGGCAAACAAACAAGCGGCGCGCTTGCTGGACTTGCAGCCTTTCTCGGATGTGTATCGAGTCGACCGTGTTCGATATCTTGAAGACAGACCAGTAGTATTCGTAACAAACTACATTCGCCCAGAGCTGTTTCCGAACCTGTTGGACTACGATTTATCAAATTCACTGACGGACATTTATCGCGATCATTATGGCGTGACGTATCAAAAGATTCGCTACCGCATTTCAACCAGCACTTTGTTGGGTGAAATGGCTCAGGCACTGCGCGCGACAGCTGGTACGCCTGCGATGGTAGTGGAGCGCATCAACTACAATCAGCACGGTGAATTGATTGATTGCGATATCGAGTATTGGCGACACGATGCCATCAGCATTGAATCTCTGGCGGAACTCAATCGTTAAGTGGATTTTCTCATCATCTAAGGCTCCATCTCGGGGCCTTTATTTTATTCAGACAGGAACATTGAAATGGATTTGTTGGCGATTGGTATCGTCGTTTTTTCTGCTGTTCTCCATGCGGGTTGGAATATCCTTGGTAAAAGCAACTCAGGCTCTGGACTCGCGTTTACTATGGCGGCCAGCTTTTCTGCATGTTTCATTCTTACCCCTTATTTGATTTGGTATTTGGCAACCATTGGCTGGACATCATTACCGAGTGAGTTTTGGGGATTGCTGTTCATTAGCGGCATTTCACAAATGGTTTATCTGGTTGGTTTGATTGTCGCTTATAAGCACGCTGATGTGGGTGTGGTTTATCCGATTGCTCGGGCGCTGCCAGTGATGATGGTCGGCGCAATCAGTGTTGCATTGGGACATGAATTATTTAGTCAGCAGTGGCTTGGATTCTTACTAATTACTCTTGGTTGTATGCTGGTACCACTGACGAACTTTCGTCAGATGACATTGGGTTCTTATTTGAATGTTGGTGTGTTCTGGGCATTGATTGCCGCAATAGGCACAACGGGTTACTCGGTAGTCGATAAAGAAGCGCTGAGTTTACTCACAGGACAAGCATCAGAGATCTTGAATGATCAGTACAGTGCAATCTTCTACTTGGGCGTGCAGTTTTGGGCGATTGGTATTCCAGCCCTTGTATGGTGCTTAGTTATGGGCAAGCCAGATGAGATTAAGACAGCGTGGCAGATCCGCAAAACAGCCAGCATGGCAGGGGTAATGATGGCATCCACCTACGGCTTGGTGTTGTTTGCGATGACCATGACAGACAACGTGAGTTTGGTGGTGGCACTAAGGCAAATCAGCATCGTGTTTGGTTTGTTTATGGGGATTTGGTTTCTGTCTGAGAAATGGTATCTCACGCGAGGGCTTGGCGTTACTTCGATCGTGGCGGGGATCATTCTTGCGTTGACGAACTGACACATATTGATGAAAGAAAAAGGCAGCGACTCAGGCCATCGCTGCCTTTTTCTTTTTTAGTTTTTGGGGGAAGAGTATTAGGGACGTCAGAAACGCAATTGAGCGCCGAACATCACGCCACCAGAATCAAAATCACTGTTCTTTGAGTACACATACTCTGCGTTTAAACCAAAGTGCTTGTAGCTCCATCCTAATCCTGCCGCCGCTTCACCGCCAACGCTAGTGTGTTCAATGTTTCGGCTCTGTCCATTCACCTTGTAAGTGTACTCAAGGGTGTAGAGCGTCATACCTGCTTTACCGTAAAGTTCGAAACCAGCACCAAGAGGGTAGCTAGCATAGCCGCTTAATCGTGGGCCAGAAAAGCTCGTGTCGGTAACCTCTGAAATTGGGCTTAACAGCGTTGAGCCAATACCATCAAACGCCCCTTTAAAGCCCGCTTCAATCCCGAAGTTTTGGGTCGGCATGTATCGGTAATAAATTTCACCAAGAAACATATCACCGGATTCTTTACTTGCGGGGGCGTCATAGCTTACACCGCCATAACCTAGGTTCGTGCCTATGATGTGCTTGCTTGTACTTGCGTTCGCCGATAGGGAAAGAGTCGACAACACCAGAGCAGCAACGAATAAATAACGCATGAACGTTTCTCCTCAGCTTTTTAGCTTTTAGCTTTTTTAGTTTCTTAGTACTTGTTCGAATGTTGCTTTGGTGTTGTCTAGCCATTCATAACGACGACGGTACATCGAACGTTTAGATCGCGACATCCCGTCGAGATCACGGCGCGGAGCATTCACTGGGAGTGAGTAGAAGTTGCGATCGTACTCAGTACCGCCAAGTTCCTTCCACAATGCATCGTAATCCGTTTTGATTCGCCCTTTGCTATAACGTTTAGCGGCATAAGTGTGTGACTGGGTTTTCACTGCAAGAATGGTTTCAACGCCCCAAATCTGAGCAAGAAGATCTAGCAGACTGACCATCAAACTTTTTGGACGCTGACCGTACAATTTACGAGTCAGCTTTTTGATTTTTTCATTGCTAGTTTCGTTGCTGCGTGGGCCTTGTAAGCCACCAATCATGATGCTGCGAGCGCCGTTCTCGTGTCCCAATGTGAACGACAGAGTATAGAAGTTGCCGTCTTCTTGGCTGTGTAATACCAAGCTCATGTCGCCTTCTTTTTGGTACCGAGCTTCATAAACCAATCTGACCGTGTAGAGAATATCCTCGATCTCAAAGGTCATCAGAGTGAGCCCCTTGGCATCGGTATAGATCTGTTTCATTAGATCAGGCGAGACGAGTTCCGACACTGTGTTGTAGTGATCAACCACAAGCGCTGAACGATCAATCGCAGGGCTATTTTTTACGATATACGGACGAAATGGCTTTTCTAAGAAACGGTGAGTACGCGTACACAGCATCTCCAGCAGTGAAGCCTCAATGTTGTCTGCCAGATACTTAAATGACTTTCGATAGAACAACGCACGAGCAATGAACTTGATGCGGTATGTCCAGATTGGATGATAAATCTCAGCATACTCATCCGAGTAAATGGTTTTGCTGTGGTGAAGGATGGATTTATTCATGGTTATTTCACTCCAAACTCATTTCCAGTGGTGTCGGTTCTGTCATGTGGCTGTGAGCGTTAGGTATCGAACGCAAAAAGGGAGAAAGCAAAGTGAACCGTTCTTCACTCCAGCTAGACAGGGACTAGTTTTGAACAGTGTTCTTTTGCTGAGGATTCTAAGAGAAAATTGACCTTAGGTATTGTATGGTTTGGTAAGGAAGTGTCAGGTTGAAACCCATTGTTCTAAATGAAGAAAATGCGAATGTAGGCTGAATATGACGTTGAGTTGCTAAGTTAATGTGAAATAAGTTGAACGAAAATTGAACATTATTTGAAATTGTTTTGACGTGTTTTAGGTCTTTATACGTACCTTATAAGTATCGAGCCAATTTTGGCCCGATGTAAAGGTAAGTAAGGAGAGGTTTATGAAACGCTTAACAACTTTAGCAAGTACGATTGCTCTGATTGCTGCACCTTCTATGGCTCTTGCTGGTGGTTATCAGTGGACAAACGATACTGAAACTATCCATGGCGACGTAATGGATAGCAAACAAGCGGCTTATGAAATGGGCCGAGACATGATCCAAAGCTACCAAAATAAATCATCTGGACAACTCCGTGATGAGTTTACGAGCCTTACAACGTATGTTGATCGCCAATCGTTTTCTATCACTGACTCAAAAGTCATGGTAAATGAGTTCTTGCAAAGTGACGGGCAAGTTGTTTACCAGCCTATTCTCAATGTTCAATACGAGTACCGCATGCGTGATACCGGTAAATACTAACCAGTAAGACGGACTTGAATTGTTTACCACTAATATTTTTTGCTGTTTGTTTTGGGGAGCCACGAGCTCCCCATTTTGTTTTTGTCGAAAGCGAAAATTTCACACTCTCAGTGCAACATTTTCTATCGCTCAGCGTTAGATTTTCTTGCTCGTTGATTGTCATCATCGTTTGTAAAGTGTTTGCGGAAATGGATGTAACGCACTAACGAGGATACCCGATGACACATCATTCATATTGGTTCAAGCAGGCAATTGAAGCTGAGCAACCAGAAACGCCACAACCGTTACAGCAGAACATTAATACTGACGTTGCGATTGTTGGTGGCGGATACACCGGACTTTGGACCGCGATTATGATTAAGCAGCAATCTCCGGAAAAAAAGGTAGTCGTGATTGAAAAAGGCCTTTGTGGCAGTGGTGCATCGGGCGCAAACGGCGGTTGTATGCTGACTTGGTCTACCAAGTTTCCGACATTGAAACGGTTATTCGGTGAAGAACATGCTGCTTGGTTAGTAAAAGAGTCGGAACAAGCAGTGCTAGAGATTGACGACTTTTGTCAGCAGCACAACATTGATGCGCACTTATCGTTGAAAGGGGTTTATTACACTGCAACCAATCAGGCTCAAACTGGGGGAATGCAGCCAGTTGTGGACGAGTTAAAGCGATTAGAAGTGAACAGTTGGCGTCGTTGCTCGGTGGAGGAACTGCGTGCCAATGCGGGTTCACCTCGACATATAGAAGGCTTTCACTCTCCAGTTGCAGCCAGCGTTCAACCTGCATTATTAGTGAGGGGGTTACGCCGTGTTGCTATTGATCTGGGTGTAGAAGTTTATGAGAACACGCCGATGACGCGTCTAGATTATGGAAAACCTGCCACTGTCTGTACACCTAAAGGAAATGTTCAAGCGCAGCAGGTGGTATTGGCATTAAATGCATGGATGGTGGAGCAGTTTAAACAGTTCAAAAACAGTATCGTGGTGGTCTCTTCCGACATGGTGATCACCAAGCCCCTTGGTGACGCACTACCTCTATCTGGTTGGCAGGCAGGTTCTAGCGTGTTGGATTCACGTATCTTCGTCCACTATTACCGAGATACGCCAGATGGCCGTTTGATGTTGGGGAAAGGCGGCAATCAGTTTTCTTTCAATAACCAAGTCGACGCAATGTTTAACAAGCCAACACGCTACCAAGGTCTACTGCGCAAGTCGTTCGATAAGTTGTTTCCTCATTTGAGAGGAGAGGAGTTTGCTTATTCATGGACGGGGGGCTCTGATCGTTCTGCTACTGGTTTCCCTTTTTTCGGCGAGCTAGATAAACAGAGCAATATCTTTTACGGATTTGGTTATTCAGGCAATGGTGTAGCGCAGACTCGAATGGGCGGAAAGATCTTATCTTCATTGATATTGGGAATCGATAACGAGTGGACGAACAGTGGTTTAGCCAAAGGACCGTTGGGGTATTTCCCACCAGAACCGCTTCGCTGGACCGGGGCTATGATAGTGCGCAACGCGGTACGTCGAAAAGAGGAAGCAGAAGATAACGAGAAAACGCCGTTTATCTGGGATAAGTGGCTAGCAAAACTCGCGGGACCAGCAGGCAAAGCGGATAAGCTTGACTAAACTGAAGACTTTAGCCACAAACGAGACAGTTTGCAGTGAAAGTCATTGGGGCGCGATGAAGCCTTGTGTTAGCCTCTGTCTTTCAAGCTCAGATTTAAAAGGTGAGTCATAAAATGAAAGTATTCAGCAACTTCGATAGCGGCAGCATTCACGTAGTGAAAGCGGACGACAAAAACGACATCCAACTCAAAATTCCTAACGACAATATGTCGGAATTCTACCAGTGGTTCCACTTCCGTCTTGAGACAGAAGCCGAGCAATCACACACCATCAAATTGCTTGATTTGGCTAAATCGGCTTATCCAGAAGGATGGCAAGGTTACGATGTGGTTGCGTCTTACGATCGTGAAGAATGGTTCCGAGTACCGGCAGAGTTCGATGGCGACACGCTGACTTTCACTGTAATCCCTGAGCGCAGCTCAATTTACTTCGCGTACTTTGCGCCATACACGTACGATCGTCATTTAGACTTGTTACACATGGCACAAAGCGCGCACCACTGCCAACTAGAGACGCTTGGTCATACGCTAGATGGCAATGACATGAGCTTGCTTACTTTTGGTGAGCCAGAAGAAGGCAAAAAGAAAATCTGGATGATTGCACGTCAGCACCCAGGTGAGACCATGGCGGAATGGTTCATGGAAGGTATGATCCAACGTCTGTTAGATGAAAACGACACGGTTGCGCGTGCATTGCTTGAAAAAGCGGTGCTTTACGTCGTACCAAACATGAACCCAGACGGTGGTATTCGCGGTCACTTGCGTACCAACGCAGTAGGTGTAAACCTAAATCGTGAATGGCAAACGCCATCAATGGAAAAGAGCCCAGAAGTCTACCTTGTGCGTCAGCGCATGCTGGAAACGGGTGTTGACATGTTTTTAGATATCCATGGCGATGAAGCGATTCCTTATAACTTCGTCGCTGGCTCAGAAGGTATTCCTTCTTACGATGAAAATCTTGCCGCTTTAGAGACATCATTTAAGCAAGCGTTACTGACAATTACGCCAGAGTTCCAAGATGAGATTGGTTACGATAAAGATGAGCCTGGTAAAGCGAATTTGACTGTGGGTTCAAATTGGGTTGCAGAGCAGTTCAAATGCTTGTCTTACACAATCGAAATGCCATTTAAAGATAACAACAATCACCCTGATCCACTTTACGGTTGGTCTCCTGAGCGTAGTGTCTTGTTTGGGCAAGATGTATTAGCTGCAACGTTAACCGTAGCAGATAAAATTTAGCGCGACGAGTTAACGCTTTTTCATTATTTCGAAAACAGCTCATTTTAAATGAGCTGTTTTTTTGTGCTCTCCATATCCACGCTCCCCTGTAAAAATTTGTTGCCATTCACAAGCTTAAATGATGATTCTTAAATTTGAGAAAGTGGCTTTTTATGGTGATTTGCGTCACAGAAAGTTGGCTTCTTTGTGATATTCTCCGCAACGAATTGACTATGGCTAAACCAACGCAACGAACTTTATTTTTCGGTTGGGTATGCGGATGAAGCTCATGAATAGATGGTCTTGAGGTTACCTTTTTCCGTTTTACGTCATTGGCGTTTGAATATCATTTTTGATTCTTTCCTACGCTATTTAGCTATTTCTATTCGAAGAAAAGAGAAAGTTACGGCTTCATATTTTACGGCAGTATGCTGCCGCGGTGTGTTGCTTTGTGTACAAGAAAAAGGAAAAGAATAATGAAAAAAATCGCTATAGCAGTGGCTACTGTACTTGCTGGTGGTGTGATCTCAAACGTTGCACTTGCTGACACTTACATGGGCGGTAAAGTAGGTTACAACTCTCTAAACGATGCGTGTTACCTAAACGAACCTTGTGACGACGACAGTTTTGCAGCATCTATGCATTTAGGCTACAGCTTCAACAAGTACGTTGCAGCAGAGTATGGTGTTGATTACCTTGGTGACTTCACTGCAAACTTCAAAAAGCCTGGCCTAAACACTGTTGATGGTGATCTTTGGGCGTTGACGCTTGCTCCTAAATTTAACCTACCACTAACGGATTCTTGGAATCTATTCGCGAAAGTTGGTGCTGCATACATGATGGCTGGTGACGAGAAAGATTTCGTACCAACTGGCTCTCTGGGTGCTGAATACCAAATCAACTACAACTGGAGCCTACGTGCTGAATACCAACGCTACCAAGATATGTCTGATGATGTAATTGAAGACATGGATTCAGATTTCTTCGGTATTGGTTTCAACTACAAGTTTGGTTCTGAGCCTGTCGTTCAAGAAAAAGCCGTTGAAGAGGTAGTAGAAGCACGTCCTGCAACACGCATTGTAGATCATGTTTACCCTGCTCAAACAACAGCGACAGTACAATTCGACTTAGAAAGTGCAGAAGTGAAAGACGCGTCGAACCTTTCTGGTACCGTTGATTTGATGAATACTTACCCACAAGCTCAAGTTGAGATCACGGGTTACAGCGATACGACAGGTTCTGCTGCTTACAACAAGCAACTCACAGAAAAACGTGCGAAAGCCGTTGCTGACGAGTTCCAAGCAAAAGGTATTGCGGCTGAGCGTATGACAGTGAAAGGCATGGGTGAAGCTAACCCAGTGGCAAGCAACGAGACACGTCAAGGTCGTCAAATGAACCGTCGTGTTGAAGTGGTTGTTCCTGCGTTTGAATACCAAACAACTGAAAAAGCAGAATAATTCCTGCTTAAGATAAAGTTCCAAAAGCCAGCGTGTATCACGCTGGCTTTTTTGATCCCGCTTAACTAACTCAGTAGTTGTGTAGAAACATAGTTATATCGGGACGCTTTGACATGTGCTCAACATACGTAAACTCAGCACCTTCATCAATTTGTCATCACCAGTTCATAGCATGACAGCCAAGTGTTTGGGAGAATGATATGCAAAGTTTACCGCCGCTCAATTTGCTCCGAGCTTTTGAAGCCACGGCGCGACTACAGAGTTTTACAAAAGCCGCAGAGGAGCTAAATGTGACTCGTGCGGCCGTAAGCCAACAGGTGAAATCGCTAGAGTCACAGCTCAATGCGACGTTATTCGAGCGCAAGGGCACGCACCTTACGCTGACCTGCTCAGCACAAGAATACTGGCCTGTGGTTAATCATGTGCTTCAAACATTATCGACCACGACGCAGCATTTATTTACTCGTCCCACAAATACGCAAGTTAACTTACATGTCGCTCACAGCTTTTGCTCTCAGTGGTTAATGCCAAGGTTGGCTGATTTTCAGCGACAATTCCCAGACATTTCCTTTAAAATCTCGACCACTGCTAATACGGTTCCAAACGCCAGTGCGATTGCGGATATCGAAATTATTAACGGAGATGGAGATTGGCAAGAGCAAGAAGCCATACGATTAACCCAAGAAAGCTGGATCGTTGTCGCAAGCCCGGGCTTTATGCATTTAAACCCGATAAATGACCTCTTGCAGTTAACTAAAGCGCCTAAAATCTGTACTAGCGGTTATCATGAATCTTGGCAAGAGTGGCTTACGCACCAAGGTTACCAAGGGAAGGTGAGCAAAGTCGTCGCCGAGTTTGAACACTCATTGCTTGCTATTCATGCTGCGATTAATCAACTTGGCGTGTTGTTGGTAAGAGACTTTCTTGTTGAGGATGAGCTGCAACAGGGCGTATTAGTCCAGGCTGGAAATTGGAATATGCCAAGTTCTGGTGCACATTATATGATGGTTCGAGCATCCGAAAAATCACATGTAAACACCTTTGCTCAATGGTTAATACAGAGTCTTTAATGTTCGTTCAGCGAGTGAGTAGAGCGCATGTGTGGTTTGGCTCTTATTAGCAATGGCAAGTCCTCAGTCTAGGACTGAGCGACATGCTTAATGACATCTAATAACCACTGATTTACCGGAGCTTGCTGTTGAGAGCGACGGCAGCTCATCACGTAGCGAACATCAAGCTCTAGCCCAGCAGGAAGCGCGATACTTCGGCAACCCTTAGGAACATGTCCACTCATCGTTATGCCAAAATGATTCGTTTGCAGAAGCACTTTTTGAATCATCGCTGGATGCTCAATTTCCACTTTAGGTGTGGTTCTAAAACCCATATGTTTGAGCCTTTCCAACACAGGGTATCGGTAGTCGTTCCATCCCGGCGTTTTAAAAAGTATAAAAGGGTATTCTTCTAGTTCTTGGGAGTTTTGAGCGGGATGATCTTCTCGAACAAAAAATACCGCTTTGCCTCGCCCTAGTTCGGTCTGAACAATTGACTGTGGCAGATCTTCATCAAAGTAATGAATCGCAGTGGCGTTTTCACCGTCAATTAATCGTTTTTTTGCTTCGCTACCCCAGCGCAAACATGAGAATTTTGCGCTTGGGGCGTGCTTTAGTAACTCCAAGTAAAACTTGTCACCAAAGTACTCCCAAAACAATGTGTTGGCATAAATAGTGATTGAACCGTCAAAATGAGCTGGTGAAAAATGCTGTGGTTTGATGGAATCAATACTGTTGATTATTTGCTCAAAATGCGCAATGTTCGCTTCCACAAAAGCTGTTGGTTCAAAGCCATTTTTGGTCTGAACGAATAGCGGATCATTGAGCTGAGTTTTCATCTTAGTCAGATTTTTGCTGATTGCTCCTGACGTTTTACCGAGTGATTCTGCGACTAACCGGACGTTACGTAGCTCATACATCCGTTTTAATACCAAAATGTTTTGAATATCCAGATTAACGCTCATACATTCTCTCGCTTGGCTTTTGTCGACAAATCATATCGCTGAATTTCTTAAGAAAAGACAACGCTCGGTCAATTTAAGTTGCTGCCTTATCCCTGATTTATTGAAGGTAACGATAAGTTATTCTTGGTTACACCAGTTTATTAGCATGGATTTCCATTTGGTAAATAATGGCTTTCCTCGTATGAGCGCGTTTCTGTTGTTACAGTTTTTCCACCGAAAGAAAGTTAGAACGATAATAGAGGTGATGTATGAAAAAACTAATCGCACTTGTTTTGATGGTTTGCTCAACAAACGTAGCATTTGCTGGCGATGGGTCATACACGGGCACGATTGATATGACGATGGCAACGAAAAATCAGGTTGACGTAGAGCGTGCAGATTCTCAATTGACGCTGAAGGGTCGCAATGAAATGGCCTATGGCGGTGTAACAATCCATTCGGATGCTGCAACTCAAAAAATTGAACTTCGTGGTCGACGTGATTAATCGAATAGTTTCTTGTTAAGAAAATGCCGCGAAGAACGCGGCATTTCTATATGTAATATCATCAGATCACAATTACCAGATAAGCGCATGGTGAGAAGCTAAGCGCAATGACCACCTGCCATTATTCGCATGGCGGTGCCATATGAATGACAGCTAAGCCCCCCAAAGAGGTTTCACGGTATTTTTTATTCATATCTTTACCAGTCTGATACATGGTTTCGATAACTTTATCTAACGAAATTAAGCATTTACTTGTGCGCTTTAATGCCATACGCGATGCATTAATCGCTTTCATTGCTCCCATGGCATTTCTTTCAATACAAGGTACTTGAACCAAGCCGCCAATCGGGTCACAAGTCATACCCAATGAATGCTCCATCGCAATTTCCGCAGCAATACAAATCTGCTCGTTACTGCCCCCTCTTAGCGCTGTTAAGCCAGCGGCAGCCATGGATGAAGAAACCCCAACTTCTCCCTGACACCCCACTTCTGCACCAGAAATTGACGCGTTAGTTTTATATAAGATGCCGATAGCGCCGGCGACTGCGAGAAAGTCTTTTAGCTGTTTAACATCGAGCTCTTTGATGAAGCGATGGTAATACATCAATACCGCCGGAATCACCCCTGCTGCACCATTCGTTGGAGAAGTAACGACTTGCCCTCCTGCTGCATTTTCTTCACTAACCGCAAAGGCGAAGAGATTGATCCAATCCATGATCTCCATCGGATCGTTTTCAACTGCAGCGTTGGCTTCGAGCTTTTTCAAAAGGTTTGGTGCTCGACGAGTGACATTTAGACCACCTTCCAAAATCCCTTCCGTATCGAAGCCACGTTGCATGCAGAGCGACATCACTTTCCAAATTTGCTCTGCTCTTTGGTTAATTTCTTCGTCTGAGCGAAATGCGAGTTCGTTTTGGAGGATCATGCCTCCCAAGCTGAAACCGTTCGTCTCGGCTTTTTCCAGCATCTCATCTGCGGATGTAAACGGAAATGGTACTGCGACCTCATTTTGTTGCGTGCCGTTCTCTAGTTCGTCGGCGGTGGCGATGAATCCGCCCCCAATGGAGTAATAAATTTCAAACGCTACTTGATCTCCAGCTGCGTCTAATGCCGTAATCGTCATACCATTTTCATGCAGGGGAAGGTTGTCGCTATGAAAGACGATGTCATGGTCGTAGCTAAACTCAATCTGGTGTGTACCGGCGAGCATGAGCGTATTATTGTCTATGGTATTTTGTAGCGCACTTTTGGCACTGCTCATTTTGATGGTATCAGGTTTATTTCCCATCAAACCAAGGACCGTGGCTCGGTCTGTATGGTGCCCTCGACCTGTCAGTGACAATGAGCCATAAAGGTCCACTTGCACCCGATGCACTTTCGCCATAGAGTCGCTAACTAGCTGAGTGAAATGGAATCCGGCAAGCATGGGACCATTAGTGTGGGAGCTGGATGGCCCGACACCAATTTTAAATATATCGAAAATCGACAGCATAATTGACTTCCTTTAGCAGTGAACCTTTATAAAGGTCTCTAGAACAGTGTTGTTAACTAGATGTTAAAGCTTGTGGGTCGGGAGTGAAAGAAGATTTTTGTAACACTGCCAACTAAGCGCGAGATTTTAAAATGAAGTTAGACAACATCGTCATCGTTTTAGGTAAACGCCTCGTCAATAACAGGTTGACCTCTGAGGGCATAACAAGAGTCGAAGCTTTGTCTTGTAGGACTGCATCACTACCGACAGACCGAACGGTGATTGTTTTTTGTGGCGGAGTAACGCAAGGACAAAGTGTTTCTGAAGCAGAGGCGATGTACGCGTATTTTAGAACCCTAAACGCAGACTCTGTGAATCCGTTCCCTGAACGTCATATACTCTTAGAAACGGAGTCGTTGAACACGTTTCAAAACATGCGTTATGTTTCCCAAGTTTTGTGCAAAAGTGGGTTGTTCGAGTTATGGTTGGGGCATCCGGTTGAGGTTATCTTGCTGTCTAATGACTACCACCTCGAACGAATCATTGATATCCAGAATTTGATGGATGAGCAAGGCTTATTACGAGTACTTAAATCCGATTGCGAATCCATGGGGGTGACCCTCAATATTCCACTGGATATCAGCAAACATATTAGCGTGCCATACCCACATAAAGGGCTTATGGCGGAGGCATTCTTGCTACTCGATGAACTCACAACCTACCGAGTTTATTTAGAAGGGGTCAAGCATGGCGTATTTTTCCGAGATTTATCAATTGTCCGAAAAAAGCCACTTATGATCGCAAGAGATGCTATTCACAAATTGCTCTCTTTCCCGCTCGATAAAGAGGCTTTGCAAGATATTGAAGAAATGAAAAAGGCCGTCGAAATGACGGCCTTGGATGAATCTGTAGGTGCTGCGGAAAAGGCATTAAGTATCTTCCATCCGATACTGACTGCATTGAACCGTCGCTTTGATCCTGAGTCTATTCATTAAGCTCGCGTTTTGTACGGACGGCGCTTAATGCGATCAAACAGTAGCAAAGCAGTTCTATACCTTCTTCTGAGATATTTTTAACATCACGGATGTAATTTTCATCCATCACTTGTTGCCAAAAACTGCCCATACCATACAAACGAGAGAAGACTAATAGTAGCATCACAGCGCCTACTAATAGCTTCATATGTGGCACCGTTAAAATGGTCGCCATTTCGTTCATGGTACCTTTACCACCTTGGTAGGCTTTGGCGCAAGCCAGTGCGGTGACAGCAAGTGCTGGGAAAACCCAAGAGCCATGATGAATCATGTCTGTCCAATAGTCCGTTTCGCGAATAATAAGTACTGCAAAAAATCCTGCAATCAAAATAGCCGCATGCTTTAGCTGAGGCTGTTGTTTCGATAAGCTGAAAAACGACCATGATGCAATAGCAAGCATCACAAGCTGGAGCGTTTCTGTAACGGAAAGCTCGCCAAGGCTTGATCCCAACACGACATAATCAAGACGAAGACTAAGGTTAACGAGAATACTGATAGCGACAATCATCAAGGCGTTTAAACTCGATTTATAAATAATGCGCTTCGATTTTTCAGTAACAACGTTGCTTGGGGCTGACTCGGCTTCTTTTACTATTTGTGTTTTCATCTTGCTCACCTGTCCCAGAAAATGTGGAAGAAATGTGAATTAGTGTGATCTGTGTTTGGAATTTTATTGTCCAAGTGGAAAGTTATGTCAGAGAAATGTCAAGAATAGAACACTGTTCGATATAGGGTCGATGTGCGGTAAAGTCAGAGATATGTAAAAACAACGTAAGAACACTTTGATAAATCAAATAAAAAAGGAGCCCAAAGGCTCCTAAGTGATAGAGGGAAGGTGACGTATCGATAAAAATAATTAGTAGTTGTCACCCTCATTTTCTTTGTGATTCTCGCGATAGTATTCCCATTGCTCGACGCGTTCATTGTCCGACAGCACACAGTAAGTGACACGTTCGCCGTTTTCCGACACGGTATCCAGCTCACCACCTTGCTGAACACAGTATACGGCTGCGGGATTTGCAACGGAGGTATACTCAGTTGATCGGGTCGCTCCCTCGTAAGTTGAACAACCAGCCAGTACCAATGTTGCAGCCATAGCCATCATTAAATTTGTCTTTTTCATTCTTTATCTCCGCATGGGGTGGGCGAGTATTGTATTGATTATAGGCAACTTTAAGAGATTATTGTCTTATCGATGTTAAAAGTAAGAGGGACGTATAAGAATTTAGATATTCTCATTTATTGCTGATTAGCACGTCACACTTCTGTTCTTGGCGTATTGTTGTGAAGGTCATATCAATCACTTCCTGACAAGCGCTCGAACGTACCTGGCATACAACAATGATTTAAAGTGTGAAATTCGGTAATATGCGCACAAAACATTGACCGTGGTATTTTCGATGAGACATTTAAAATCGACCGTTCATCCAGACATAGAGCATTTGGATGACAAAATTGTTTTTCAGCGCAATGCAGCGCGAGCCATTGTACTTGATGGTGAAGATGTGCTGTTGCTCTATACAGAACGTTACCATGACTACACGCTACCAGGCGGTGGTATTGATGATGGTGAAGATGTCATTGCTGGATTAGTCCGTGAATTAGAGGAAGAAACGGGCGCCCAAAATATACATGGTATTAAGCCTTTCGGAATCTTTGAGGAGTTTCGTCCGTGGTACAAGGATGACGCTGACGTGATGCACATGGTGTCGTATTGTTATACATGTAAAATCGAACGTGAGCTAGGCGAAACGGCGTATGAAGATTACGAAGTTAAAAATGGAATGCGCCCGGTATGGATGAACATACACGAAGCAATTGCACACAATGAAAAAACGATGGCAGAAAGCCCGAAAAAAGGCATGAGCATTGAGCGCGAAACGTTTTTACTTCAGTTGATTTCTAAAGAATTACTATAAACAGCTAGTTTGCATCATTACGACTTAGCTTCTGTTGGCTCTATTGTGGGCAAAGATTTTAGAGCAATAAAAAAGTCCGGACTCCCCCCCGGAACCCGGACTTATTCCAGACGCGCAAGCGAAGCGTCATCTTGATATGTTAGATTTGTTTCGAACTATGAAAACAATAGCTGTTTTACATTTAGTGTGTAAATAATTATTAGGTCTGACCATTGGTTTTCATGTTTTTTTGCAAACGCAATGTGACGCATATCTACCCAATTGCCAAGCGCAATTGGGGCGCTTTTTAGTAAACCACTACTCTTTCTTATCTTTGAGATACCTTACCTCAACTTTTTTGCACACGTTTGCATAGAGATCACGAGTTTTCAAATCCGCCGAACAGGATCTTGTGATTTTACGTTTCTCTGACATTGAGCTCTGTCGTAGCTTTTATCACAAATTAACTAGCGGAGGCAGTCGGCTAAAGTCGACCAGCGGTTGTGAAATCATAGGAGCGTCTGGAGCAAATAAGAGTAAAGGTTGAAATGATGAGGATTGTAACTGACCGATATCTATCAACTTTTCCAATGCATAGAAGCGGCTGACATATTGGCGAGTCTCGTTAGGCAGCGTGAGTTGTTGGAAATCTCGACTTCCTGCTCGCTGAATAGCACGTGCAACACGTCCTTCTCCGGCATTGTATGCAGCTAAAGTGAGAGCCATATTTTGATCGAATTTGTTGTATAAAAACGCCAGGTACTTGAGCGCGGCCGTTGTGCTAGCTTCTGTGTCAAAGCGATCGTCTTGTTTTGTATTTATCGTTAATCCGAAACGTTTCGCTGTGGCTGGTATCAGTTGCCAAAGTCCGGCGGCGTTAGCGTGAGAAACGGCTTTGGGGTTGTAAGAAGATTCTAACATTGGCACTAAGGCTAGGCTATTTGGTAATGAGTGGTTTTGAAGCTGTTTGAAAATGTGGTTAATTACCGGTTTGGATGAATCGAGACGCTTGGCAATTTGTGGTTTGTATGGGGCTAATACTTGATACTGCGTTTGAATATCGACAGCATTTGGTTTTGCCTGGCATGTGAATGGAAGGTAGGACAGAAAGGCAATAAAAATAAAAAGGCCTACAGTACTCAGCCGAGATGGCGACTGAATCTGTAGGCAAGACGAACATCGTTTAGAACGATTTATCTTCATAAGTGTGTTGCACAGGTTGTTTGAGTTGACTGACCAACTCATGGAACGCCGCAGAGCTGTGGCCATTGCTCTGATTGTATTGTTGGCACTGACTTACCAACGTTTCCAATAGCGCCCATTGTTTTCTAGCTTGCATACCTATTTGGGCAGGCAAAGCATTGAAAATTCGTTTTACGCTGGCGTCATTACACGCTAACCCCAGCGCTCGCATACACTGGCTTCTGTCATTGGCGGAGCGGCTGAGTTTATTGAGTATCGGCATTTGTTTCTGAACATTGTCGTTCAGTGCCTCTCCATCAAACTTTAAGTACAATACCTTTTGCTGCTGAAGCAAAGGAAGCAGTTGTTGATAAAGCTTAATATCCTCAGATATAGAGCGAACAAATTGTTGAATTCGCTGCGATACTGCGCTTGCCATGATGTCTTCCTAGCGTTTTATTACTCGTGACCTGTATGGAACTGCATGATTGCCTTGGATAGCACTTTTGTATCTAGGCTAAGTTCACCACGCGCTAATGCGTTGCGTACTTGTTCTACTTTTTCCATATCAACATCAGGTAGTGATGCCATTTCAGCTTGAGCGCGATCTATCGCTACGGTATTCGCTTGAAATGCAGGCTCGTGTACTTTGCTCTGTTCGACGACGTCGAGAGGCTGTTTGCTTGCTTGCTGTAATTTTGTTTGTGGGACATGACCGCCCGCGACTTTGTCGATTTTCATGCTGTGGTCCTCATCATCATGTTCTAAATTAAGTAGGCGGTTAGAATGTGATAAACATTAAATATTTTTTTTGTACTCGAAGTTCAGTGTTACTGACGAGAGCCAAAATTAAAAAATGTTACCCCGAGTCAAAAAATCAAAATTGAGTATGAACCTGGTTTAATCCAGTTACGACTGCTCTTATGACCTTGCCCGAACTTGGGTTTTCCACGTCAATTTGTTGCCCTTTCGCTCCATCTTCTAAGGCGACTCCTTTTGTGCTGGCACTAAATCCATTTTTGCTCGCAATGACTATGACTTCATTGCCTTTCTCGATTAGAGGTGGGGCCGACAAATTGGATGGATTAACCACTTGTCCAGCCCTCAAACGACGAGAGGTTTCTAAGCCTACTGCTTGCTCGGGGCGAGTATAAAAATCGTCTTGGCGAGAGATGGTTCGGGTTTCAAGCTTTATGTGTTTAGCCGTTACGACTTCATTTCGGCCAACCGTGGTTGTCGCGACCAAAACAGGCAGAGTCAGCGAAGACTTTATCGTAACGTTAATTCGCCATGGTGATGCGATATTGTCGCAGCTGACTGAGCGCTTGAGGTTACCGACTGGCAACGTGTTGTTGTCACGACCTGTGATAACTAAAGGCGATTCACATTCTGGCAAGTGATTGGCTGAACCGGGCACCCACATGTCGAAGTCCAGTTTGTACTTCCCCCACTGATTGGAGAGCGCTACGCGATCCACCTCTTGTTCGAAATCCGTTGCTACAACGGACCTTATCTCTTCAACGCTGAGGGTTTTGTCATTGGTGTTGGCGAATGCTTGTTCTGATGTCAAAGCGAGTAACGTCAGCATTATTGTTGAGGAAGTAGACACTTTCCTCTTGTTTTTAATGCTTTCCGAGAACCGGAAGTTTGGCTTCCATCCTTGTTTGTAAATCATTGATATATATGGCTATTTTTTATGGCACGTATCTTGTTTGTATGTTGGCGTATTCGAGCCAACTGTAAGGAAGATGCATGGCGATCACATTTGAAAATGCTTTAGGAGTACATCCAGAGGCACTTAATTTTCGCGTTCAGCGTACCAAAGTCCTCGCCAGTAACCTAGCAAATGTTGACACCCCTGGGTATTTGGCGAAAGACCTAAGTTTCACCACCGTAATGAACCAAGTAACGGCAGGTGGTGTGAACAAACCGGTGCCAAAGTTCCAGGTTCAGGCCCAATACTCGGTGCCTTACCAGAATAGCAAAAATGGCAACACCGTAGAGCTTGGTGTTGAACAAGCAAAATTCACGCAAAACAACATGGACTTTCAAACTAGCCTGACGTTTCTCAACATGAAATTTAATGGCTTAGCGAAAGCGATTGAGGGACGTTAATTATGTCATTCACTGATATTTACTCGATCACTGGTTCCGCGATGACAGCACAAACTGTGCGTCTGAATACGGTAGCCAGTAACTTAGCAAACGCAGATGCAGTATCTGCAAATCCAGAAGATGCTTATAAAGCGCTTAAGCCAGTATTTGCGACTGTGTACCAAAAAACGCAAATGACAACAGAAAATGGAGCTTATCCCAATGCAGAAGTTCGCATTGTTGACGTTGTTAAAAATGCTGGAGATGCAGAGAAGCGTTTTGAGCCGAACAACCCACTGGCTAATGATGAAGGCTATGTGTTTTACCCAGATATTGATGTAGTTGCTGAAATGGCAGACATGATGTCCGCAACACGCAGCTTCGAAACGAATGTTGAAGTATTAGCCAATGTAAAAAGTATGCAGCAAGGTCTGCTTAGATTAGGGCAGGGTAGCTAATGAGTATTGCACAATACACCCCTTTATCGTTTGACGCTCCAGTAAATACAAAAGCAAAAGACAGCAACGGTATCTCACCAAACCCTAAAGACATGAACAGTGCTTCTTCATTGGAGAATGAGTTTATTTCTTTGATGGTGGCTCAAATTCAAAACCAAGACCCACTTAATCCCCTTGATGGTACGGAATACGTTGGTCAATTGGCTCAGTTCTCGCAGGTACAAAGTACCGAGAATATGTCTAAGACAATGCAACAGAGCATGGTGTTACTGGACAACATGCAAGTGCTGTCAACAGCGGGCCTTGTTGGGCAAACGGTTTACGTCAATGCGGATGAATTTCAGCTTGGTGAAGACGTACAAAACGGAAAAATCGAACTCGCTCATAGCTCAAACCAAGTCACGTTAGTTGTTAAAGATGAATTTGGTCAATCAACTAAAGTGCCACTAGGTGCTCACGGCAAAGGTGACGTCGACTTTTCAATTAATCCTGAAGAACTTGGTCTTAAACCAGGCAAATACTCAGTGGCCGTAGAAGTGCAAGAAGGGCAAGCAAGTCCAAATGTGCTGATGGCAGGCACTGTTGAGCAAGTGCGCATTCCTAATACCGGTGGCGCAGCATTAGTCAATGTCCATGGCGTTGGCAACGTTCCTTTCTATCAAATCACTCAGTTTGGTGCTTAACCAAATACGGAAATCAGAGGTCTATTTATGAGTTTTAACATCGCACTAAGTGGTCTGGACGCGACCAACACAGAGCTAAACACAATCAGCCACAACATTGCCAACGCATCAACGTATGGTTTTAAAGGTGGCCGCACAGAATTCTCCGCTGTATATAACGGCATGCAACCTGGTGGTGTGGAAGTCGCGTCAATTTCACAGAACTTCGACAAAGACGGCAGTATCACAGGAACTGGCCGTGCGATGGACCTAGCTATTAATGGCGGTGGCTTTTTTGTTACTAAAGATAATATGGGCCAAATGTTGTACACACGTTCAGGTGTGTTCTCAACGGATAAGAACAACTTTGTTACGGCTAACAGCGGTGCAAAGCTTCAAGGTTACAGTGTCGATAGCAACAACAACCTAATGACAGGTTCTGTGGGTAATATTCAGGTATCGACTTCCTCACTGAATGCTAAAGCAACAGACAGCTTAGATTTTGTTGCGAACTTCGACGCAAGCGCGTCTGTTATTGATAAAGCCGTAACGCCATTCAATCCAAAAGATCCAAGCTCATTTAACTCGTCTTACACAACAAAAGTCTACGACTCATTGGGTAACTCGCACACGGTAACTCAGTACTTTACTAAGACTGCTTCTAACTCGTGGGAAGTGAACGTTCAAGTAGATGGCGGTACGACGCCAGTAGCAACTGTGCCTGTAACGTTTGGTAAAGACGGCTCGCTTTCAACACCAACTGCGCCGTTTAATGTTTCATTCCCTGCAGCAGGTGCGAACGCGATGAGTGTAGACATTAACCTGAAAGGCAGCACGCAATTTGGTGCAGCTTTTGGCGTAAGTACTAATAGCCCTAACGGTTACACATCAGGTGAACTTGCAGGTGTACGCGTTGAAGGTAACGGCATGGTTTACGCGACTTACACTAACGGCCAATCACAGCTACAAGGTCAGGTTGTTCTTGCTGATTTTGCAAACACACAAGGCTTAGCGAAAGTGAGTGGAACATCATGGACTCAAAGCTTTAGCTCAGGTGCTCCAATTATGGGTGTTCCGGGGTCAGGTACGATGGGTGACCTAACTCCGGGTGCATTAGAAGGTTCTAACGTTGACTTAACCAGCGAGCTTGTTGCTCTAATGACTGCACAACGCAACTACCAAGCAAACGCAAAGACAATTTCTACCAGCGACAAGCTTACTCAAGCTTTGTTTAACGCGGTGTAATGGGAGTTTTGCATGGATAGTTTGTTATTTACGGCAACGTCGGGTGCCAGCCGAGTTCTTAAAGCGCAGCACGTTCGTTCAAACAACTTATCAAATGCTGATACTGCGGGTTTTCGAGCGGATATGGAGCGTGTGCGTAGTGTAGAGATGCAAGGCCCAGGTTTTGATGGTCGCACTATGGTTGTGACCAACTCTGCCTCAACACGTTTCGACGCTGGCGATATTGTGAAAACAGGACGTCCGTTGGACGTTGCGGTTATGGGTGAGGGGTATCTCTCTGTAGAAACCCCAGCGGGTAACGAAGCTTACACCCGTGCAGGCAATATTCAGGTCGATACTTTTGGCGCTCTAACAATCAATGGGTTCCCTGTCCTCGGTGACAATGGTCCTTTGGTTGTGCCGGACTATCAAAAGATTGAAATCAGCGAACGTGGTCAAGTCTCAGTGATCCCACCAGGTGGCGGCGCAGAAATTGTGGCAGGCACTTTGAAGTTGGTTAAACCGGAAATTAATCAACTGCAAAAAGAGAGCGATAGCTTGCTGCACAGCGTAGATGGCGTGCCATTCGCGGCAGATGAAACCGTGCAACTCTCTCCTGAGCACATTGAGGGCAGTAACGTATCTGCTATTGATGAATTGGTTAGTGTGATGTCGCTGACGCGCAACTTTGAAATGCAAGTTCGCATGATGAAAACGGCGGAAACTCTAGCAAAAGCTGGTAACAAATTAATGGCGGCGAGCTAAGTCTCGCCCCGCAAGGAGTAAAAAATGCATTCAGCATTATGGGTAAGTAAAACAGGCATGGCAGCGCAAGACACGAAGATGACTGCCATTTCTAACAACCTAGCAAACGTAAACACGGTTGGCTTTAAGCGTGACCGAGTCGTATTTGAAGATCTTTTCTACAGCATTCAGCGTCAACCAGGCGCTCAAGTAGACCAAGTTAACGAATTACCAAGTGGTATTCAGCTAGGTAGCGGTGTTCGCGTTGTTGGCACACAAAAAGTGTTCACGCAAGGTAATACCCAAAACACAACGCAAGAGTTGGATCTTGCTGTAATGGGTCAGGGTTTCTTCCAAATAGAAAACTCGGACGGGCAGATCATGTATACACGTAATGGTCAGTTCCATCGAAACTCAGAAGGCTTAATGGTGAACAGTCAGGGCCTGCCTTTAGAGCCTCAAATCCAGATCCCTGACAATGCGGTCTCTTTCTCTGTGGGTGTTGATGGCACCGTGACTACAACAACAGCAGACGATCCAACACCTCAGCAGCTTGGTCAAATTACACTTGCAAAATTCATCAATCCAGCAGGCTTAGAGGCCATGGGTGGCAACTTATTCCGTGAAACGGAAGCCAGCGGTCCAGCTGATGAGCTGATTGCAGGAGCTGATGGTGCCGGCATTATCAAGCAAGGTGCACTGGAAGGGTCAAACGTACAAGTAGTAGAAGAGATGGTCGACATGATCACCACTCAACGTGCGTATGAGATGAATGCGAAAGTGGTCTCTGCTGCAGATGACATGCTGAAGTTTGTTTCGCAATCAATGTAAGTATGAAATTGGTGATGATGAAGGAAAAAGCAATGAAATGGCTTTCTAAGAGTTGGGCAGTAGCCGCCGTGTTGCTGGTGGGATGTGCTGGCCGTCAGGAATTTATTCCGCCTGAGCCGAATGCTGAGGAATATGCACCACCAACGCTCGATTACACGCTGCCGGAAACCCAATCTGGTAGCCTTTATCGTCACCAATACACGATGACCCTGTTCCAGGATCGTCGTGCTTACCGAGTTGGCGATGTATTAACGGTTCAACTATCAGAAGAAACCTCATCGAGTAAAAATGCGGGTACTAAGTTCGGTAAAAGTTCAGCAATTAACTTTGTGGCGCCGACCATAGGCACGAAAACTATCGATGAGTTAGGGGTTAGCGTGGATGGCAAACGTAACTTCGATGGCAGTGCATCAAGTTCACAAGGCAACAAGCTTCAAGGTGCCATTACGGTAACGGTACACGAAGTATTACCTAATGGCGTATTGCGTATCAGCGGTGAAAAATGGCTTCGTCTGAATCAAGGCGACGAGTTTATTCGTCTAACCGGTATCGTCCGTGTGGATGATATTAACCGCAGTAACCAAGTTTCTTCTCAACGAATTGCTGATGCAAGAATTACCTACGCAGGTCGCGGAGCGCTAGCTGACAGCAACGCAGCCGGGTGGCTAACTCAGTTCTTCAACAGCCCATGGGTACCTTTCTAATGAAGACAATGCAATCTTTCTTTATGTCTCTCCTATTGGTGTTGACCTTGGGACTACCAGGCACTTCACGTGCTGAAGCGGAAATTCCGATCATGGACTTGGTCGATGTTCGCGGCATTCGAGAAAACCAGCTGGTTGGTTATGGTTTGGTGGTTGGCTTAGCCGGCCAAGGTGACCGAAACCAAGTGAAATTTACCTCTCAATCTATTACCAACATGCTACGTCAGTTTGGGGTTCAAATTGATGACAGTATGAACCCTAAGCTACGAAATGTGGCTTCTGTGAGTGTGACAGCGTCCGTTGATCCAATGGCAGGCCCAGGACAAACGTTGGATGTGGTTGTGTCTTCAATCGGTGATGCAAAGAGCCTTCGCGGTGGTACGTTATTGCTAACGCCTTTACGTGGTATTGATGGCGAAGTGTACGCGATTGCGCAAGGCAACGTGGTTGTGGGGGGCTTATCTGCAGAGGGGCGAAGTGGCTCCAAAGTAGAAGTAAACACACCAACGGCGGGTCGCGTTCCGAATGGTGCGACTTTAGAGAGAGAAATCAAAACCGATTTCAACCAACGTGATGAAATCACCCTAAACCTGCGCAAGCCTAGCTTCACTACAGCAAAAAATATTGCGCGTGAAATTAACAACACTTTTGGACCTAACGTTGCAGTTGCGATCAATAAAGCTCGCATTGATATGCGTGCACCAAAAGATACACAGCAGCGTGTCGTCATGATGTCGATGCTTGAAGAAATGAGCGTCGTTGAAGGCCGTAAACCTGCTCGTATTGTCTTTAACTCTCGCACTGGCACCGTGGTGATCGGTAAGAGTGTCAAAGTGAGTGAAGCAGCAGTAAGTCACGGTAACTTGACCGTGCGAATTTCTGAATCACAACAAGTTAGTCAGCCTAATGCGTTTGCAAATGGCGATACGAAAGTCGTTAACCAAACGGACCTTGATGTGAATGAAGATCTCGCTCAGATGGTGATTTGGCCTCCAGGCACGGAACTTAACACCATAGTTAATGCGGTAAATAGTTTAGGTGCCACGCCTACAGACTTGATGTCTATCCTGCAAGCTTTGAGTGAAGCGGGTGCATTGAACGCTGAATTGGTCGTGATATAAGGAGTTAAGGATGAAGCTAGACAGTACCAATGAACAAACTCAGTTAAATTCGATGCTTTATCACGACAATAGTGCATTGGCTAACATCAAGCATAGTCGTGATCAAGAAGGCGCACTTGAAGTCGTCGCAGGTCAATTTGAGGCAATGTTCCTACAAATGGTGTTACGCCAAATGCGCAGCAGTAGTGATGCTCTTGCTGATAAAGACAGCCCGTTCGCCAGTCAGCAACAAGGGGTATTCCGTGATATGTATGACGGTCAGCTGGCGATGGAACTAGCAAAGAAACAGAGCTCAGGCATTGCCAATATGCTCATCCAGCAGCTGAGCCCGTCTATGCGTGAGGTTGCTTTCGATGCTGCGCGCAACATCTCATCCGCTAACGATGGTAAAGCTTCGAATTCTGAATCTATCTCACAAGTAGATTCTAAAGAGGTGGAGAAGAATTCAAGCCTATTTAATACCGCTTCTCAAGCCGTCGCCTCTGTTAAACAGGTATTCGGTGAGGCCGGTATGACTACCGCGTTTTCTCAGCCGTTGATCAGAAAAATGGAGCTGTAAATGAACCTAGTTAATATTGCCCTTTCAGGTTTAGGCGCGAACCGTGTGGCCCTAGACGTAACCGCGCAAAACGTGGCAAACGTGAATACCGTGGGTTACAGTCGTCAACAAGCGTTGATGGCGTCTGTCGATGATGGTAAAGCCAATCGCTTAAGTCCAGGTTTAGGGGTAGAAGTCACTAGCATTCGCCGCGTTACTGATCAATTTCTGATTAAGCAAACGTGGTCGACTAACAGTATGGCGGCATACGCATCTGGATACACCAGTAACATGAGTCAGCTGGAGAATACGCTTGGTGCCGATGGTTTCAGTATATCGGCTGGCTTGGACTCGCTAAACGCCGCGCTTAACGATGCGACCGTTAAGCCGGAATCCATACCTTACCGCCAGCAGATCATTAACGAATCTGAAGCTTTGGCCCGCCGTTTTAATACGCTTACCGAATCTTTATACAATCAACATAAAGACATGAGCGACCAACGTAATGCAGCGCTTAACCACGCGAATAGCCTTATGGAAAATATCGCGAAGGTGAACAAGCAACTGGTAGAGATGCAAGGTACAGGTGGTAACCCATCACAGTTAATGGATGAACGAGATAGGTTAATCGGTGAGTTATCTCAAACCATTGAAATCAAAACAACACAGCAGCATGACGGCAGTGTTCAGGTCACACTAACCTCTGGTCAACCGCTTGTGATGGGTACGGACCATGGCAAACTGGAAGCCATTCCTGACCCGAGTGATCCTTACTTAGCGGACTTACACGTCACGTTCTCGAATCAAAGCTTTGCGATTGGTGACTCGCTTGGTGGTAAATTAGGTGCGATTAATGACTATCAAACCGAAGTGTTGAAACCAAACCAACTGGCTCTGAATGACATGGCGAAAGCTCTCGCGGATGAATACAACGCCGTGCTTGCGACTGGCAAAGACTTAAATGGCAACCCAGGTAAACCTTTGTTCAGCTATGACCCAGCAAACCCTGCAGCCAGTTTGGATATTACCAAGCTAACTCCAGATGAGCTTGCGTTCTCAAGTGATGGAACACCTGGTAACGCAGATGCGTTGCAATCATTGATCGAGTTAAGCAACAAGCCAGTGGCGGTATCAGGTTACGGCTCAGTAAGCTTGAACGATGCCTTTAGTTCAATGGTGGGTCAAACCGCAATTAAAGCACGCCAAGCTAATGCTGATTATCAAGCGAAGTTAGCCATGAACAAGCAAGCGCACGCAGCTCGCGATAATGTTAGTTCCGTAAACAGCGATGAAGAAGCGGCTAACCTAATGATGTTTGCTAATGCGCACAATGCCAACATGAAAGTGATCAGCACAGCAAATCAACTGCTCGATTCTATTCTGCAGTTATTCTAAGAGGAAAGTTTAGATGCGAATTAGTGACAATCAATTTAGTCAAATGATGTTGCACAGCTTGCAGAGCAATAGCGCGGGACTAGGCGAAGCTCTGCAACAGATGTCTACTGGCAAGCGCTTGACCAAGCTGTCTGATGATCCAATGGCTTCGATCAAGTTGCTTAACTTAGACCGAGAAACCAGTGCGATTGCTCAGTACAAAAACAACATTGAAAACGTAAAAACGACGCTATCGAGTCAAGAAACCCATTTAGATTCGATCAAAGAAAGCTTAAAAAGCATGCGAGACATCGCGCTTTGGGGTGCGAACGGCTCTCTTACTGACGAAAGTCGTGGCGGTATGATTACAGAGCTTAAGAGTTACCGTGATTCTATTGAGTCGTCTTTTAACGCGCAGGATGAAGAAGGGCACTACCTTTTCTCTGGTACTAAAACGGATACTGCGGCTGTAAGTAAAGCGAGCGGCAGCTACGTAATTGAAGGTAATAGTGACAAGCGCGTAGTAACAATTGCTAAAGGTGTCACGATGGATTCCAATATGACTGCAAAAGAAATATTGGACCTTGGGGGAGGCCATAACGTGCTTAACCAAATTGATGCGCTGATCAAAGAGTTTGAGAGCCCTACCGCCAACTTCAGAGCTGAAGTTGAGGCGAGTATCAGCGCTATCGACGATACTTTTTCAAACGTACTAGGGACCATGACTGAGATTGGTGGTCGACACAACAACTTAGATCTTGTTGGTGGCGCGCACAGTGAAAACAAGCTGTTCGTTGACAAAGTATCTGGAGACCTCTCTGCTCTGGACTATGGTGAAGCGTCGGTACGATTGAGTAATTACATGGCCGCTTTGCAAGCAACGCAAGCAAGCTATGTGAAGATCGATGGTTTGTCGCTGTTTGACCGTTTATAAGGTTAGGAAGTTCTTTTTATGGTAATGAGTACAGTAGAGGTTAGACCCCATAGCATACGCTTAGGTGGACAAGAACAAGCCTCTATCATGCCGACCCGTTCTGCAGACTCAAGTACGGCAATTAAACCGCGCCCGGCGCAAATTCAGGCTGACACTGCGTCAGCCTACTCTGTATCTGGTATTCAGCTTACGCAGGGTCAGCAGCAAGCCACGGCGGTTCAGATCGCGTCCAAATCGCTGCAGGTGATTGGCAAAGAGCTCACGCAAATTAAACGTGGTTTGACGCAAGCTATTAATCAAGGCGTACAAAATGTTCCTGGTTTGCAGGATACATTGGTTCGTTCTAAAGCCACCATCCAAAAAGTCGTTGAGCAAGCACGTTTCGATGGCCAGAAAGTCCTAAATAACGAACTGCATTTAAAACTGGATAAAGCGGATATTCGTCGCTTTTCTATTCCAGGTTTGAATGTTCATCGCTTAAGCGACAAGGCCGAGCAAATCCGTTTGGATTTTCCTCAAGGTCAAGCGGTGATGATTCAGTTTGATGGACAATCAGACGGTGAGCGAACGGTCAAAATGCTGGATCGCAGCTTGATTGCGTTAGGAATGCGAGCCTCATTAGCCGATGATGGCAGCATTTTATTTGAAGCCAGAGACAACGCTTATCAACAAATGCAGCAAAAGGTGATGGTAACGGGGGAAGGGCACCGATTCCCTGCGGGACAGCCTAACGTTTTGAACTTAAAGTCTGAGCCAGATGGTATTGCGGAGATCGGGTTTGATCTAGGCTCACGCGACGGCATCAAGCAGACGATTGCCAAAGTAAATCAGCATCTGAAACAAGTTCAAACCAGTTTGCAAGAAGCGAAAGCTTTTCATGGTGAACTGAATACTCAAATGCGTTCTATCCAAACCAAAACCGCACAGCTTTCAGTCAATGAGGTGAATGCAAAACTGGATGGATTCATGCAAAAGTCTGGCGAGTTTACTTCGACTTTTCAGGCATTGAATGCGCAAGCAAACGTGCGTCGTCATACCGTGGTCGCTTTACTGAAGTAACGAACACTCCAATGATTCCCGGCTTTACACTGTTATCGTCCCCCAATAACGAAAACAGCGCACTGTCGGGAATCTCTCTTCGACTCGTCTAGGGCTAGAGTGCTTTTGCCACCGAACGATTCAATTTCTGGAATAGCCATCCAAGTGCTATCAAAGACGCACCTAAGCCTAAGAAGCTTATCGCTCGCCAGAACCCATCCAGATAGCTCACATCCCATAAGAATACTTTCAGTGCGACACAGGCAAGGACCACTAGACCGACACGCTGCATCATCAGCCCCTGTTGGGTCACGCCGCGCCAAGTCAGTAATCCGCCTACGAGCAAGCCAGCCACTGAATAACTAAACAACTCTGCCATGCTGGTTGGCTGATACAGCATCATCGATGTGGTTTGCCAGAATTGACGGATAGACATCCCCAACCAAATGGCTGCAAGTAAAAAGCCTAGACTAGCAATCGCAAATCGATGAACTTGCAACGTATTCCAGCGTTTAAATGTTGCGATAAGCAGGATGCAAGCTGGTAACAGCCAGCCGATACTCAGCATGTTAAAGATGGGAAGTGCTTGTGCCGAGACGTTATCAGTCACCAACGGCGATTCTGCCGTATTAAGCAAAATAATCAATATAGCGAACGCGCACCAAAGCAAGTAACTATAGATTTCGTAGATACGACTTAAGCGTTGCGCAAATTGGCTGCGGTAGCTGTATACCAAACCCATAACTAATGCTTGATTGGCAAAGACTGCCGCACTTGTGAAGTCGATGTGCCCCAAGTAACCATATTGCCCCGTTAACCAGTAGTTAGTTTGGGTGAACAATGCCATTAAGAATACATGTAAAAACGCCCCTTCAAACCAGTTGGTCAGTTCTCGGTCCACTTGTTTTAGTGTTGAACGAGCATAAGACAAGATGAAGAGAGAAGGCAGATAACTCACCAGAACCCAAGCCCAATGCCCAGCTTCTACCGGTTGCCATTCGGGTATGAAAGGTAGCAGCGTGAGTCGGATAACCAGTATTCCCATTGCCACTTTAATCGCCCAACTCGCAGGTCGAAATAACCCGACTTGAGCCTGTAAGGCCATTATCGCAACTTGTATTGAGATTGCTGTTGTTAACCAAGTATCACTCAACCAAACAAAAGCGATACCTACGATTAAAGCATGCATAACGGCAGAGCATTCTAATGCCAACGAACGTGCACGCTGACCAAGCACAACGTAGTAAGTGGCCATCAATGCGCAGAATGCAGTCCAATACCACAGGTAGCCTTGCATAAATTCGTCAATATAAAACAACGTAATTAAGCTCATCGCGGGAGCCAGTACCAGCAGAAGCAGCCCACTGAGTTGCGAACGGTCACTAAGTGATTGGCAATATGTTCGATAGCAGATCAGCGCAATACTCACCGCCAATGCGAATAGGATGCTAGCTTCTCGCTCTAACATATACAGCGCATTAAAAGCGATGGTAAGAACAATCAGCGCGGTTGCTGAGACGAGAATGGATGGCAAAAATACACGTAATGACCAGCCTGTACGAAGTGCTGGTAGCCAGATGATCGCAACAAGCAGCGTATAACAGTACGCCATTTGTAGAGTGTTCAGATCCGGCATTCTGGTGACGGCAGAAAAGGTCAATAAAGCAGTTGCGAGAGCGGTAGCGGTCGGCGAGTTTGTCCACTTGCTTTGATAGTGACGAAAGCGAGGATTGAGCATCCAACCCATTCTCGGAACCGCGAAAATGAGATACAAAGTGATGGAGAGATAAATCGCGAGCCACGAGAACAACAGTTCTGTTGGTGTACTCTCAATCAACAGCAACATCCAAATGACATGTGGAATCGCGATACTTGGCGTAATCCATGACCTACGCACTTTTTGCATCAATAAGGTCGCCGCGAACGAAATTGCGCAGATGTATCCGGCTAACAAAAAGTAGTTGGGTTCATTACCCCCAATCCACAGTGGTGCTGTGTAGCCACCAATTAAGCCAAGCACGGCCATTAACGGCCCTTGTCGCAATGATAATGCTAAACTGAAAAATGCCGCTGAAGCCAAAATGATCAACGAGATACTCGGCGTTAGCATTTGATAAACCACAAAGGCAAAAATGACGGTGCAGTAAATGCCCGTTAATCCCGTACCGGTAACAGCAGCAGGAACATACGTAAAGCCTTGGGCTCGTGCTGCCCGTTGCGGATTCTGTTGTTCTTTACGGTGAAACCACTCGCCAACAAGCACCATAAGTAATGAGATCACAAAGGCAAAGGACACTCGCATAAATGGCGAAAACTGGATGTGACTACCAATCACCTGTACGAGATAACCTCCACCGATCAGCATGGCCAATGCGCCTACCCAAACCAACCAATTTTCTTGAATGTTGCTAAGCAGGCTCTGAACTTTACTCTGAAGGAATGACTCATTTTCTTGACTAAAAACATCCAGTTGCACTTCTCTTGTCTGGGCGTACCCTTGATTCGCAGCGCTCTGGTCCAAGTCTAGGTTGGCAGCTGGATCATGTTCCCCAGAGGATGAGACATTTTTCTGTTGTGATTCTATGTGAGGTGACGTCGCTACAGATGGTGTGTCTTTTTCGATGCTGGATTGTTGGTGTACTTGTTGGTTTGAGCCCCCATGGACACTGGCTCGTAGTGATGTGACTTCCTCACGAAGTTTGGTTAGTTCTTTTTCTAAAAGTGCAGCTCGGTTGGCGGCTTTCACTCCGATGAGGATGGCGAGACACGCCATGAACAGTGCTAGTATTACGTACAATCCATTTCTCCTTGCGTACGTCGCGTGACCCACGATTCTTAACTTTGAGCACTTACGCTAAAGCTTAGTTCATGCTCTATGCCTTAGCCTCATATAGTGCTAGGTTCCGCGCTTTCTTCAGAAATCATTCTACATAATGAAACTCAATGCGTAATGATGAATTCGACAAAGTCGCACACTTGTGTGCCACTTTAAGACCTGATGAACAAAAATGAGTCGTTAAGTCATTGGGGGTCAACTATATTAATAGTTCTGATGCGATCGCCAAATGACTTCAAACATGTGCGTTTCGTAGCGATGTCATCGAAGGTCAGTCGTTTGATTTGCACGTTCGGTTGTTTCTATTTGACCGTAAGGCTGAATGTATTCGGGTATAGCGCATTCACGCGAAAAAAGACAAAAACAGGTAATTATTGATGCAAGTGGGTAATGAAGCGCTGGTGCTGTCAGCGGTTGGGGTTATTGGTTTAGGTTGCCAATGGTTAGCTTGGCGATTGCGTTTGCCAGCGATTTTATTTTTGTTGTTGGCAGGGCTGATCGTCGGGCCATTTATGCAGTGGTTAAATCCTGATGAGATATTAGGTAATTTGCTCTTTCCGTTGGTTTCTTTAGCGGTGGCAGTGATTTTATTTGAAGGCAGTTTGACCTTAAATTTTAAAGAAATTCGTGGCGTGAGTGGTTCGGTATGGAGCATTGTTTCCATCGGGGCGATCATTTCGTGGGCAGCGACCAGTATCGCAACACACTATTTCCTCGGCTTTACTTGGGAGCTTGCCATGTTGTTCGGCAGCTTAACCGTAGTAACAGGGCCGACGGTCATCGTGCCACTTCTAAGAACCGTAAGACCTAACAGTACGCTTGCTAACATTTTGCGATGGGAAGGGATTTTGATTGACCCGCTCGGTGCGCTTTTTGTTGTGATGGTTTACGAGTTTATCGTATCTCACAGTGCGATAAATAGCGTCGAAGTGTTTGGGACGATCATTGCTGTCGGTGTCATGCTAGGTGCGGCCTCAGGCTATGCAGTTGCGACGATCATGCGTCGTTCTTGGCTACCGGAATATTTGCAGCCATTTGCGGTTTTGATGGTGGTTCTAGGTGTATTTTCGGTCTCTAACCACATTGAGTCTGAAGCTGGGTTACTAACCGTCACCGTAATGGGTATGTGGCTCGCAAACGCTAAAGACATCAATATTCAGCAAATTCTGCATTTTAAAGAGCATTTAACCATTTTACTGATCACCGGATTGTTCATCTTCCTTGCGGCTCGAATCAGTCTGGATGATTTTGCTGCGCTAGGTAGCGGTGCGTTATTGTTGTTTGTATTTATGCAGTTAGTGTCGCGTCCGTTATCGATTTTTCTTTCAACCTTCCGCAGCAACTTGCGTCTCAAAGATAAGCTGTTTTTGTCTTGGGTTGCACCGCGCGGTATTGTTGCTGCTTCGATTTCGTCTCTTTTCGCGATCAAATTGACTGAATACGGCATTGATGAAGCGATTTTACTGGTCCCTATGACCTTCATGGTGATTATAGGAACGGTCGTGTTACAAAGTGCGACGGCACGTCCTGTAGCGCTGACGTTGGGCGTCGCAGAGCCAGCACCACGCGGCTTCTTGTTGATTGGTGCTAACCGAGTAGCAAGAGAAATAGGGCAGGCGTTGTCGCGTTATGACCGTCGCGTATTAATGACTGACTCAAACTGGGAGTACATCAGTCAGGTTCGTATGTTGGGACTGGATTACTATTACGGCAACCCTATTTCTAGTCACGCGGACGACAACTTGAACTTGATAGGAATAGGTCAAGTGGTTGCATTAACGCCCGATCAGCATTTCAACATTATGGCTTGCATGCAATTCGTCGACGAGTTCGGGGAAGATAAAGTTCACTGCTTACAAAAAGTGAAAACCAACAGCAATGGCAGCGAGAAGCACTCCGTGGCTCAGGAGTACCATGGTAAATTGCTGATGGGCGGCAATGTAAGCTATACCCAGCTAGCCAGTATGTTAAGTCGTGGTGCAGAGGTTAAACACACGAAATTGAGCGATAACTTCACGTATCAAGATTATTTAGCGCATCACAAAGGTAGTTCAGTTGTACCGCTGTTCCATGTAGAAGAAAAAGGAAAAATTCAATTCTGTGATGATCCAGAGCAGTTTGAACCAACGACGACAAGCACTGTTGTGTCGCTAATTCTGTCGGACAGCGTAAAGTAAACTACAGAGCAATGTGATCCATTTGCATCATGGGTATCGTACGCTGATTATCTCAATTTGAAGAGAAACTTGCCGGCTTGTTGAAAACGGAAAGCGAGTTTCTTTTCTTATAATGTCAGGGGCAGTCGAGATTCATTACTCGTTTCGGAAAAGTAATCCGGCAAATTCACAAAATTCGCATTGACGTTACTGATAAGGATCGCAATACTGCGCGACTGTTTTACTTTAGGGTGACATTATGGCTCCGCAAACTAACCGAAAAGATTTACACCTAGATGCTGTTTTACATCATGATATGAGCATGAAGCATAAAACGGCGGGTTTTGAGTCTGTCGAGTTCGAACACTGTGCGCTGCCAGAATGTGACTTTCACGCGATCGATTTATCGACAGAGTTTCTTGGTCATCAATTAGCGCTACCATTTTTGATTAGCTCGATGACTGGCGGAGCAAAAGACGCAGAAACGATCAATTGTCGTTTGGCTGAAGCCGCAAGTGAATTAGGTATTGCCATGGGTGTGGGCTCGCAACGGATTAGCTTAGAAGAAAGTCAGCATTCGGGCTTGGGTAAAACCATTCGTGAGTTGGCGAAAGAAGTACCGTTGTATTCCAACCTTGGAGCCGCTCAATTGCTCGATAAAGGTAAACTCGATAATGCGCAACGTGCGGTTGAGGCGATTCAAGCAGATGCCTTGTTTGTGCACGTTAATCCAATGCAGGAAGCGTTTCAGAAAAATGGCGACCACAATTGGGTTGGTGTTTTCCAGGCAATTGAGATGCTTAAATCTCGCGTGAAGGTTCCTATCATTATCAAAGAAGTCGGTTTTGGTATTAGCGGACACGTTGCGCAGCGATTAATTGATGCTGGTGTGGATGCAATCGACGTTGCGGGCGCGGGTGGCACAAGCTGGAGTGCGGTTGAAGGGTATTGCCAAGATAATCCGAAAATGCAGCGTGCAGCCGAGCTTTTCCGCGATTGGGGTGTCCCTACAGCAACATGTTTGGCTCAAATCCGCGCACTGCATCCTACATTACCCTTGATCGCCTCGGGAGGTGTTCATAACGGACTTGAAGCGGCGAAAGCCATTCATTTGGGTGCTAATCTCATTGGGCAAGCTGGTGCGGTATTAAAAGCTGCGACGATCAGCACGCAGTCTGTCGTCGATCACTTTGAACAAATGGCATTAGAGCTGCGTTTAGCGTGCTTTGGTACTGGCTCTTTTAAGGTTGGTGAGCTAACAAAAGCGCGCTGCCTATAGCTTTTAGAATGGCGCGCTTTACACAGAGTCGCTCAATAATTTTTCGGTGTCTTAACACGTAGACTGATAATTTCGTTATAGTTGATACAAAAGTCACTTCAGCTAGTGACGCCTTTATTCAGACACTTGAATGGGCATGTGTTGAAGAGATTGAGTTTAATTTTACTATTGTTTGCAACTGGAACCTCAAATTTATGAAAAAACTAGTCATGCTGATGTTGGCGGCTTCTGCTTTGACCGCTTGTAGTGATGAAGTGGGCACTGAAGGCTGGTGTAACGACATGCGCGATAAGCCAAAAACAGAATGGACAGCAGACAACGCGGTAGACTTTGCAAAGCATTGTGTTCTGCAAGATGGTGTCGGCAGCGAGCAATGGTGTGAAAACCTGAAAGATAAGCCGAAAGGTGACTGGACTGCAAACGAAGCGACCAGCTTTACTAAACACTGCATTTTTTAAGCACAGCGGAACGCGCCTTTTCTGAGGCGACATTCTGTGAGGTAAACACCAAGCGTTATTGCTTGGTGTTTTTGTATCTAAAATAGCTCGATTTTTCACGTGTCGAGCGCACTTCCCTCTGAATGGAATGTTTTACATTTTCGTTTCATTTTTGAAAACCTGTATTGCCTGTCTTTAATTTTTCGTATTGCAGTGGCATGGTGTCGAGATAGCCATCTAATTCAATTAGATTCATAACAAAAAGGAATTCAAATGGAAGTACTAAAAGGCTCATGTCTGTGCGGCAAGGTAAAGTTGGAAGTGGCAGATGAATTCAAGTACATGGGAAATTGCCATTGCTCTGAATGCCGCAAGTTCACAGGTTCTGACTATTCATCTGCCGGTGGTATTGCGTTGGATAAACTGCTTATTATCCAAGGGAAAGAAGATATTCAAACTTATCAGAAAAGCGAAAATACCATGCTATGCTTTTGTCGCCACTGCGGATCAAGTCTGTATTCGAAAAAGAACAATGGGATCGTCAATATTCGCCTTGGTATCTTGGATGACACACCTTCTCACAAGCCTGATTTCCATATTTTTGTCGCGTCGAAAGCGCCGTGGCTCGAGATATCGGATAACCTGACTCAATTTGATGCAGGGCCAAAATAGAGTTGTTGTAGATAAGTATTTAGAAACAGAGCGCGTTACAATACGCTTGCGACGCGCTCTGTGCTTTTACTTTGTATATTAGAACGGAGACGACTATTTGGCGTCTTGTAGTTCTTCAAAGCCACCTGCATTGTGCAGATTCGTAAAGCCTTGCGATTGTAAGTATTGATACGCTTTGCCAGAGCGGTTACCACTGCGACAGTACAACACGATAGCTTGATCTTTATCGACGTCTTGAAAATGTTTATCAAGTTCAGATAAAGGGAAGTTGACGGCATTATCCAAATGCCCTTCAGAAAACTCTTGCGGCGTGCGCACATCGACAATCATCGCGCCCTCGTCAATCAATTGCCAACCTTGTTCAGCGCGTTCAGAAGCTGACACGTTGGGTGAGAGGAAGCCAACGCATAACGTTGCAAGAAATAGAGATACGGCCTTTTTCATTGTTTGATTATCCTTTTTAAGAGTACGTAACCACTCTAGATTTGATTGAGCACATTTTCCATCATAAAGAGATGCTAAGTGGTTGTGAATGCGATAATTCGATAGAAAATTTTATTTAATTTAATAAAAAATTTTTATCAAATTCACCTCTTGAACTCTCATTTTTCGACCTTATTATTTTCATCGAAAGCGAGCTGTCGACTCGCAAATCCATCTTGATGTTTATTTTGTCTTTTATTTTTGGTTCCAAGTAGGAGGCACTTAAAAATGAAAATTCGTCCTTTAAATGACAAGCTAATTGTTGAAAGACAAGAGGTGGAAAATAAATCTGAAGGGGGAATCGTTTTAACTTCTCAGTCGGTGAAAAAATCAAACCGCGGGAAAGTCATTGCTGTTGGTTTAGGTAAACGTCTTGAAAATGGCGAACGCGCTGCGATGGAAGTCAAAGTGGGCGACCAAATCATTTTCAATGACGGTTACGGCGTGAAAACCGAGAAAATTGACGGCGCAGAATACTTAATTCTGTCCGAATCTGATGTGTTAGCAATCGTTGAGTAATTATTTTTGTAGTAGTTTTTTGAGGAGATAACCATGGCTGCAAAAGACGTATTATTTGCTAATGACGCACGTCAAAAAATGCTGAAAGGTGTGAACTTACTGGCGGACGCAGTAAAAGTGACACTAGGCCCGAAAGGCCGCAACGTTGTGCTTGATAAATCTTACGGCGCGCCAACCATCACCAAAGATGGCGTGTCTGTAGCGAAAGAAATCGAACTGAAAGATAAGTTCGAAAACATGGGCGCACAAATGGTGAAACAAGTGGCGTCCAAAGCGAATGATGAAGCGGGGGACGGTACAACGACCGCTACCGTACTGGCGCAATCTTTCATCAATGAAGGTCTTAAAGCGGTAGCCTCTGGCATGAACCCAATGGACCTAAAACGTGGTATCGACAAAGCCACTGAAGCGGCGGTTGAGAAACTACGTGAAATGTCTAAGCCATGCAGCGACAAAGAATCCATCACCCAAGTGGGTAGCATTTCTGCAAACAGCGATCGCGCGATCGGTGAAATCATTGCAGAAGCGATGGAGAAAGTGGGTCGCAATGGCGTGATTACGGTTGAAGAAGGCCAAGGTCTAAACAACGAATTGTCTGTGGTTGAAGGTATGCAATTTGACCGCGGTTACTTGTCGCCATACTTCATCACTAACCAAGAAAATGGCAGCGTAGAGCTAGACAACCCTTACATCCTATTGGTGGACAAGAAAGTCAGTAGCATCCGCGAGCTATTGCCTGTATTAGAAGAAGTGGCGAAATCTTCTCGCTCGCTATTGATCATTGCTGAAGACATCGAAGGTGAAGCGCTAGCGACATTGGTTGTGAACAACATGCGCGGCATCGTGCGTGCGACTGCGGTGAAAGCGCCTGGCTTTGGTGACAACCGTAAAGCGATGATGGAAGACATTGCGGTACTAACTGCTGGTACGGTCATCTCTGAAGAAATCGGCCTAGAGCTCGAAAAAGCAACGTTAGAGCAACTAGGTAGTGCGAAGAAAGTGACCATTACCAAAGACACAACAACCATTGTGGGTGGCGCAGCAGAAGCAAGCGCGATTGCTGATCGTGTGGCTTCGATTGAAAAACAAATCGAAACAACCACTTCTCAATACGACAAAGATAAGCTTCAACAACGTGTTGCGAAGCTATCTGGCGGCGTAGCGGTGATCAAGATCGGCGCTGCAACCGAAGTTGAGATGAAAGAGAAGAAAGATCGCGTGGACGATGCGCTACACGCTACTCGCGCAGCGGTTGAAGAAGGTATTGTTGCTGGTGGTGGTGTTGCCCTAACTAAGATCGCGAAAGAATTGGCGGATCTAAAAGGCGACAATGATGACCAAAACGTGGGTATCCGAGTTGCGCTACGTGCAATGGAAGAGCCTCTTCGTCAAATCGCAACTAACGCAGGTGACGAAGCTTCTGTTGTGGCGAACGCTGTCAAAGCTGGTGATTCCGATTACGGTTACAACGCTGCAACAGGTGAATACGGCAACATGATCGAAATGGGCATCTTGGACCCTGCGAAAGTAACACGTTCAGCGCTTCAATTCGCAGCGTCTGTTGCTGGCTTGATGATCACCACTGAAGCGATGATCACCAACCACGTTGAAGACAAAGAACTTGATATCTAACGTCATCAATCGTTAGTGATTAAGTAAGCGTTAAAATAACAATAACATTGCAAAACCTAAGCGGGCTCGCTTGAGCCCGCTAATCAGTCATTTGAGGTAAGTGTTATGACCCGTTTACCTGCGTTTTCTTTCTCAATATCTGAGCCGGGCGGTAATGAAGCTTCGTCAACGTGGCCGACTGCTATTCACTTCCCCCTCGTTCCAGCTGGGCCAGAGTTTTCGATCGAAAATGCTCTGCCTAAACGTCCGACAGAGACGATATTCACTATCGATCTGTCTCAGTTATTTAAAGGGGACGCTCGGGTCATCCATTAACTGTATCGAAACAGCCAGCGCACGTTGGCTGTTTTTTCTAATTTAAAGTATTGATAATGTAGATTTTTATTTGATTACTGCCACTTGTTCAATGATCAATTTGAACTGGGGTAATCGGACCGCAAGCGCACTACACCTTTAAGCCCAGCATTGCGCCGAAAATGATCAATCCCGCCCCACATGCTTGATTGAGTCGATGCTTAATCTTCAACAAGAAAGCTTGTAGCTGGGATGACGTGAATAAAACAGCAACGATAGAAAACCAAATACCATGCAGCGCAATCATATAAATCCCGTAAAAAAAAGGCGATGTGTTGCTGATTAGAGTCGGGAGAAATCACTTGGCTAAAAATACTCAGAAAAAACAGCATCGTCTTGGGATTGAGTAAATTACACAGAAATCCCTGCATGAAAAATCGCCACATTGAATACTCGCTCTGTTGAATGGTTTCTGAGTTTGACGCAGGCTGCGAGGAGAATATTCCTTTAATCCCAAGGTAGACAAGATAAGCGGCCCCAAGATAGCGCACGAGATTAAACAACCATTCATTTTGTGAAATTAAGTAACTGATCCCCAGCATGGAGTAAGCGATGTGGATGCTGATCGCCATGCTGATACCAATCGCACTGTACACGCCTGCTTTTCGTCCTTGATTTAAGCTATTTCTTAATACCAAAACAAAGTCTGCGCCAGGGCTAATAACAATAAGCACACCTAATAACGCAAGAGTTACAAATTCCATATCGATTTCCTGTTTGAATGATGAAGTCTGGGATGTAGCGGAATTGTAGGCGTCTTTATTACTGACTATAATCGAAAAATATTCCCATATTGGTGAGAAAAACTCACAGATGCGTCACCTGAAATCTTTTTATGTCTTCCACGTTGCGGCGAGTTCTTCAAGCTACACTGAAGCGGCTGACAAACTGAACATTACCCACGGAGCCGTGAGTAAGCAGATCAAGCAACTTGAGCAATATCTGTCTCAACCTTTGTTCTTCAAAGAGGGCAGGAAAGTCGTGTTGACGGCAGAAGGCGAATTACTCAAGACATACACAGAAACGGCATTCCAAACGCTAGAAACAGGCGTGAATACGCTTATGCAAGAGAAGCATCAGCATCTTGAAGTGTCTTGTGAACCGACATTAACCATGCGCTGGTTGATGCCAAGGTTGGCCGCGTTTAATGATGAACACCGTGCTGATGTTCGTTTGTCGACGGCTGGTGGCCCGGTAACATTAGGATCAACTGGGCTTTCGATGGCGATTCGTCGAGACGATTTTGCGCAGCATCACGATTACGACAAAACCATTCTTGTGGAAGAGTGGGTGGGGCCGGTATTTTCTCCTGAGTATTGGCAATCCATTAAAGACAATTTGAAAGCAGCTCGATTGTTGAATAGCCAAACCAGACCGAATGCTTGGGCGGATTGGCAGCAATCAACACGTTGTGAAACTTTCAACGGCAACACTCAGCAATCATTCACGCATTTTTATTTTTGCATACAAGCAGCGGTGGATGGCTTAGGCGTCGCAATGGGATCGTATCCTTTTGTCATGGACGATATTAAGCGTGGTAATTTGGTCGCACCATTTGGGTTTTCTCCATCAAGTTGCAATTACGTTTTATTGAGTCAAGATAAAAAGCGTACAGAACTCGAACATAAATTTATCACGTGGTTACAAACGCAAATGGCAGAGTGTGTGCCACTGTCATCACAGCAGATTACGCAAGGCGAATAGAAGGCATAGAGCGAGATTACGTCAGTCAGTTTTATGGAAAAAGGCTTAGGAAATTGGAAATGGAAAACCTCAATATTGTTGAAATCAAATCATTTGTTCCGGCGAAAGATTACGCGCTATCAAAACGTTTTTATGAGGCGATTGGCTTTGAAATGGCATCGGACTTCGGTGATGTAGCATACTTCTCTCAAGGTAGCTGCGCGTTTCTTTTACAGAATTTTTATGAGCCAGAACACGGCAATAACTTCATGATGCACTTGCTCGTAGAAGACGCAGAAAGCTGGCATCAGCACTTATCCAAAGTGGGTCATGAAGAATTTGGTTCGCGTTTGACTGAGCTGGTCGAGCAACCTTGGGGCATGCGCGAATGTTGTTTGTTTGACCCTAGTGGCGTTTTATGGCGAATTGGCCAGAACATGAATACTGACTAACGCCAGTCTTATTTTCACCACATCTACGCGCAGGTATTGAGATCTCGATATCTGCGCGTTTTCTTTTTTACTTAGCCTTGCCAACGTTTGTAGCGCACTCACGCCTTTTTCGAGGTGGTGTGCGATGGGCTAACGCCAAAAAACTCCTCAAGCAGCATGGCTTTGAGTTCTGCTCTGACTTCTGCGCCACCGATTAACGCCAAAAGTGCGAGTCCTCCTGGAATAAGGATGACCATTAATATCGGTCTTAAAATATACGAAAAGCAGAAGATGGTCGGGAAGAAAATCAATCCTTGGCCTAGTTTGTTTAATACGTACATGAGCGATTCCTTTTGTTTTTATATAAAATGAGCATGCTCAATTTTATAAATGAGCGCGCTCAATTTGTCAATCTCAACCACGCAAGGTATGATCCTTTCAGGCTCATTAAGCAGACACATCAATGACGAAGCGACAACAAACCAGAGATAAAATTCTAAAAGCCGCATGGGCATCTTTTGCTCAAAATGGCTATGACATGACGACCACAAGGCAGATAGCGAGAGAAGCAGGAGTAGCCGATGGTACAGTGTTTAGCCATTTCCCGACTAAACTGTCGATTTTGCGCGAAGGGATGCTGGCGCAACTGCAACAGATCAGCCAAGAAACGCTAGTCAGTGTGGAAGGTAAAACCGATATCGACATTGGTTTGGCACTGACGGAGAAATACTATCGCTACTATTTTGCGAACGTTGAGCTGAGCCGAGCTTTGTTGAAAGAAGTGATTTGGGATTTGGATTATTATCAGTCGTTTAACCAAGCTTTGTTTCAATCTGTAAACGGAAGCTCCGTCCTTGAGGGAAAAATACCGCTGATTTTTGACTGCTATTTTATGACGTTAATCTCGCACTTGAGCCGTGCAGAACCGGATGTTGAAGCGGCACTTGAAGAGCTTCATGCTAAGTTTCAGCAAATCATTGCGACTGCATAACATGGCCCCAACGCAGGATCTGAAAGAATATACTGCCTGTCATTTTATTTGCTGGGCTCCCATTTTCTCGTTTCAGTTGGCGTCTCACCAAATAGCCGCTTGTAGCTTTGACTGAACTGCCCGAGATGGAAAAAACCAAAGTCAAAAGCGATTTCTGCAATTGTTCGATTATCTTCAGGGCTTTGTAGCACTCTACGTACTTGATTCAGGCGCATTCGATGTATGAACTGCTTTGGGGAAGTATTACAGCAATGTTCAAAGGTGTACTGTAGTGTGCGACGACTGACGTGTACTGCGTCACACAGTTCACTGACGGTTATCGGTGTACGGTAGTCTAGATCCTGTAGCTGTTGTTTTATACGGTGCATCACGTGTTGACGATGAGAGATTGATATCGGATGGCTCGTGTGCAGTGAACTGAGTGAGAACAACTCCAGCACAATATCTTTTAAGATTGCTTGATGTGTGGTTTCAGACCATCTTGGCTCGGCGGAACCAAGTAACGTGCCTAAGTAGTATTTAAGTTGTTGAATGTGTTTTTCCGTCAAACCCGTTAAGTGTAATGTGTTGTTTTGGATACTCCCAAGCTCAAGTTGATTTTCTATGATGTGAACGAAGTTTTTGTCGAGCACTATTCCATAGATAGAAAACTGCTCCGGTGTCATTAACTCAAAATCAGCGCCACCTTGCCTAAGTAAAAGTTGGCTTGAATTAAACTGACTGTGATTTAGGTGTAGCGGCTTATTTTCCGCACTCAAACCCAACCAAATACCTCCCTCTTCAACCCTGCATTGCTGTCTTAGCGAGCGGTTACTGTCTTCACGAAACACATGGAAATTGGGAAATCGTCGTTCTCGAATTTGACCTAAAAATCGACCATCGCTGAGTTGGTCATATTCCTGTTGCCAGTTTATCAGACTCGCAGCTTGTTGGTTTGCATCCTTAGTGTGATGGATGCACAGCATTGGTGCAGTTTGGGGCATTTGGTTACTCATCCTTGTGATGCTCATTCCTTTTTTGTGAGTCATGTTGGAGCAGTATTTACATAACTCATTGTTTATTATTGGTTTATAAATGTTGCCAGTTTTTGATAACGCTACGGAACACATTTGGCAATACTTTCTTAAAGCTTATTGATAGTTCAGCAAAAAGCGAACCAAATAGTGAAGAGGAAGAGCAATGACGGCAACTTATCGTCGGCAACAAGGAAGTAAAGTCTATACCTTTAAGTCATTAGCTGACTTGATGGCGAAAGCGACACCGGAGCGCTCAGGCGATGCGTTAGCCGGGGTTTGTGCTCAGTCAGCGGCAGAACGTGTAGTCGCACAAATGGCGCTGTCTGAGTTACCACTTAAAACGTTTCTTAACGAGGCGGTTATTCCATACGAAAGCGACGATATCACTCGCCTAATTATCGATACGCATGACCTTGAAGCCTTTAAGCCGATTGAGCACTTGACGGTCGGAGATTTTCGAAATTGGCTGCTGAGTGAAGAAGCCGATGGTGAAACGTTGGCTAAAATTCGTCAAGGTTTAACACCAGAAATGGTGGCCGCAGTCAGTAAGATTATGCGCAACCAGGATTTGATTCTCGTTGCTAAAAAATGCCAAGTTGTCACGGCTTTTCGGAATACGATTGGTTTGCCGAGTCGCCTGTCTACTCGCTTACAGCCGAATCATCCCACTGATTCTCTCAACGGTATCGCAGCGACCATTTTTGATGGTCTGATGTACGGAAATGGCGATGCGGTTATCGGTATCAATCCGGCAACAGATAATGTACCTCAAGCTATTAAGTTAATGAACTTAATGGATGAGGTGATTCAACACTATCAAATACCGACTCAGTCTTGTGTGTTAACTCATGTCACGAACACGATCGAAGCCATTGAAATGGGCGCACCAGTCGATCTCGTTTTTCAGTCGATAGGCGGCACGCAAGGGACGAATGATACCTTCGGAATCGACTTGTCGATTTTGAAAGAGGCCCATGAAGCCGCGTTGTCTTTGAATCGAGGTAGTGTAGGAAACAATGTGATGTATTTTGAAACCGGACAAGGTACAGCGCTGTCTGCTAATGCATTTCATGGGGTCGATCAGCAGACTTGTGAAGCCCGCGCTTATGCTGTCGCGAAACAGTTCGATCCTTTGTTGGTTAATACTGTCGTTGGGTTTATTGGCCCTGAGTATCTGTTTGATGGCAAACAGATCATTCGTGCTGGGCTTGAAGATCATTTCTGTGGGAAGTTGCTTGGTTTACCTATGGGTTGCGATATCTGTTACACCAATCATGCCTATGCCGATCAGAATGACATGGATAACTTGCTGACACTATTAGGTGTGGCCGAGTGCTCGTTCATCATGGGTATTCCAGGGGCTGATGACATCATGCTCAACTATCAAACTACCTCATTTCACGATGCCCTTTACGCAAGAAAAGTACTCGGTTTGAAGCCAGCACCAGAGTTTGAACAATGGTTAATGGAGATGCAGATTTTCGAGAGCGTGCAAGACGTTCGGTTAAGTGAGCAAATCTCTCGCTCGTTTTCGGGAGCAATTAACCAACTGAATAAGGGGTATTCTCATGGGTAAAGTAATCACCATTGCTCAGTCCCCACAAGATGAGTCTGAAGTTGTCACACACAACCCGTGGGGCAAGTTACGCGACTTCACCTCTGCTCGGATCGCTCTGGGTCGTAGCGGGAACAGTGTACCAACCAACGAGTTACTCTCATTTCAGCTGGATCACGCCCAAGCTATGGATGCAGTGCATTGCAGTTTGAATATTGAGTCTCTCGTTGCTGGTTTGTCGGACTCTTACTCGATTCTTGAAAATACCTTAGAGCCTCCAGTGGTAGTGAGCAGCCAAGTGAGTGATCGGATTATGTACCTGCAAAGGCCCGATTTAGGAAGGCAACTCGATGAATCTTCTTGGCAAACGCTCAACTCGATAGCAAATGAGCATAACACTGACATTGATCTTGCGATTGTTATTGCTGATGGACTTTCTTCCGTCGCAATTCAAAACCATGCCGTGCCTGTTGTTACTCGATTGATTTCTCTTTTAAGCGCTGATGATGGACATCAATGGAAATTCGCACCTATCACAATCGTAAAGCAAGGAAGAGTAGCGGTAGGGGATGATGTTGGTGAATGTTTTAACGCCAAGGCCGTGCTGGTTTTAATTGGAGAGAGGCCCGGCCTAACTTCTCCGGATAGCATGGGTATGTATCTCACTTGGGGGGCTAAACGAGGCTCTAAAGATTCCCAAAGAAACTGCATTTCCAATGTGCGCCCTCAGGGGCTCAACTATGACGATGCCTGTGAACGCGCATTTTACTTGCTCAAGGAGGCTCGAAAATTACAACTGTCAGGAGTGAATCTGAAAGATCGCTCCGATATCAATGAGCCAAGTGGCGCAAGCGTTGAAGATAAACACAGCGACAACTTTTTAATTTCATCAAAGTAGAAGGATTTACTATGTCTAAACATCAGGAGTACTTGGCCAAAAGGCAGCTAAAAAGAGGCACCGCAGGTTGGATTTTACTTGCTGGCTTAGGTGTCTCGTATGTTATATCTGGTGACTTTGCCGGTTGGAACTTTGGCATCGCTCAAGCAGGATGGGGAGGCTTTCTTATTGCTGCTATCGCGATGGCAGTAATGTATTTCACGCTAGTATTGTCTTTAGCTGAAATGTCTGCGGCTATTCCTGCTGCGGGTGGTGGTTACAGCTTCGCAAGACAGGCGATGGGGCCGACAGGTGGCTTTTTCACTGGCTTATCAGTTTTGATTGAATATGCGCTCGCGCCTGCTGCGATAGTGATTTTTATTGGCTCAGCAGTGAATGAATTGGTTGGTATCGATGGCCCTGTTGTTTACGCACTTTTCTACGCCGTCTTTATCGCTATTCATATGGCAGGGGTTGGCGAAGCTCTCAAAGTAATGATGGTCATCAGTGGTTTGGCTGTGCTAGCTATTCTAATTACTGCTGCTGTGCTTATTGGTCACTTTGACGTTAATAACTTATTCGATATTGCTCCGGCGACGGCTCAGGCAACAGAAATCTTGCCGTTTGGGTGGTATGGCGTATGGGCTGCGTTGCCATTTGCAATGTGGTTGTTTCTTGCGGTTGAAGGTGTGCCTTTAGCGGCAGAGGAGGCAAAAAATCCGGCAAAAGATGTTCCCAAAGGCATCATTGGTGCGATGCTGTTTTTATTGCTAACCGCAACTATCGTAGTCGTCCTTTTGGCTGGTGCGGTTGGCTCAAAGGTCATAGGCGATAGCGCGGTGCCATTAGTTGACGCCCTAAAGCTTACGGGCAATTCAACGGTAGCAATGGCCGTGAACTTACTTGGATTGGCTGGCCTTATCGCTTCTTTCTTTTCAATCATTTATGGTTACAGTCGCTTGGTGTTTGCGCTTTCCCGCGCGGGTTATTTACCGCAAACTTTGTCATTAACCAGTGACAAAAAAGTGCCTTCTCGTGCGCTTTTGGTTCCGGGCGTTTTTGGGTTCTTGGTTTCACTTACGGGTGAGGGGGACTTAATCTTGGCGATGGCTGTTGTCGGTGCGACTGTATCGTACGCATTAATGTCCTTGAGCCATATTTTATTGCGAATTAAACAGCCGGAATTAACTCGTCCATATAAAACGCCTGGTGGGATAATTACTTCGAGTATTTCTCTGGTGCTTTCTTTGATCGCAATGACAGGTGTTTATGCTTTTGATCCCTCAGCCTTTTTCATGACAATGGGATTGTTTCTTATCGGTGGTGTTTATTATGGGTTATACAGCCGCAACAAACTGGTGGCAGCAACCGCCGAGGAAGAGTTTGCCATGCTGTCTGTAGCAGAGCTAGAGCTTGAATCAGATGTCGTACGATAGTCACTTTGATTCTTGTTATTCAGCATATCAAGGGAGCCATAGGCTCCCTTTGTCATTTCTATCAAAAGTGCATAGCGCACAAATGCATCACTTTAACTTTATAAGCGGTTAATCATGTGAAAGTCTAGTCTGGATAACGATGGCGCAGATCCATCACAGGTAAAGGTTAAGTTTTCAAGGAAAGAGCATGATAAACAAGGTATTTAATACACTTTTGGGAACAGAGTTACCGATTATTCAAGCGCCAATGGCCGGTGTGCAAGACAGCCAAATGACCATAGCCGTCAGTAATGTTGGCGGGCTTGGCTCGTTACCTTGTGGAATGCTGAACAAAGACGCCATCGTAAAAGAACTTCAACTTATCAAGCAGGCAACTAACCGACCGTTTAACCTCAATTTCTTTTGCCATGAAATGCCGGAGTATGACGCCAACAAGCACGAAAAGTGGCAAAAAACGCTGCAACCGTATTTTTCCGAGGTTGATGCAACCGTTCAGGTTCAGCCAAACGCTCCGACAAGGATGCCTTTCAATCATGATATTGCTGACGCGATTGAACCATTTGCACCGCCAGTGATCAGTTTCCACTTTGGTTTGCCAGACGATGATCTGTTAGCTCGAATTAGAGGGTGGGGAGGGAAGATCCTTTCGTCAGCGACCACGGTGGACGAAGCACTTTGGCTAGAAGCAAAAGGCGTTGACGGTATTATCGCCCAAGGCTTGGAGGCTGGTGGACACCGAGGTATGTTTTTATCGGATGATTTAACTACTCAATTAAGTTTGATGGCGTTATTACCACAAATCGCCAAACGGGTGAATTTGCCTGTTATTGCTGCAGGCGGAATCGCTGATAGAAGTGGGGTGGAAGCCGCGTTGAGATTAGGAGCTAGTGCCGTTCAAGTTGGCAGCGCCTATTTGTTGTGTGATGAGGCGAAAACATCGTCTTTACATCGATATGCCATTGCCAGTGAACGCGCGCAACATACCGCTGTGACCAATGTTTTCTCGGGCCGACCAGCGAGAGGCATTGTGAATCGCGCGATGTCGGAGCTAGGCTACATCAGTGAGTTTGCGCCGAAATTCCCATACGCCTCCATTGAAATGGCTCAACTAAGAGCGCTTATGGAAAAGCAAAACCGAGATGAATTCACTCCGTTGTGGTGCGGACAAAACTCGTCGGGTTGTAAAGAAATATCGGCGGCAGAAATGACATTGTCATTAGTGGAAGGCATCGATTTAAACTGATATGCATCTTGCCTTTTAAAGCGATGCTGACTGAATGGTTACGAGTTATCCCTGTATTTATGTAGTAAATCTAATGGGATGTGGCAGTAATCATTCGGAAAGTTTGTGAGTCTGTCTTGGTGCTCATCATCACTTGGCACATAATTTGTGAGTGGCAGTACTTCTACGGCGATCTTGTCGGCGTCCGGTCGTGCTGCGATAAACGCTTTCGCGATGGTGAGATGCTGTTCGTTTTGGCTATAAACACCAGTACGGTACTTCTCACCTACGTCTTCACCTTGCTTGTTAACGCTGTAAGGGTCGATTATCTCAAACAAATACCCCATTAAAGTTTCAACCGAAACTTGCTCAGGGTCGAACTGGGTTTTCACGCACTCTGCGTAGCCATCGTATTCGGATTGAGTGTTATCCGTTGTGCCATTTGCTCGCCCGGCTTCTGTGTTGATTACGCCCGGAAGGTGGCGCATAAATTCTTGCACGCCCCAAAGGCAACCGCCTGCGAAGTAAATTTCTTCCATTACTTTTATCCTAGTCTTTACCGTTGTTGGGATGTAGGGAGTTAACCCCTCTTCTTCCATCCCATTTTCGTTGCCCTATTATCTGTTGATGGGAGCGATATTCGCAAGGTACAGCTTGGCTAATCAGACCACGCGTTTTTTCCTTTTTACTTTCAAGTTCTTTTCATATGAAACATCAGGTGAGTATACTGTAAGCTCATCAATAAGGAGCGAACCTGTGAACCCAAGACAAAATGAAATCCTGCAATTAGTGAACGACCGTAAACGCGTTCAAGTCACAGAGCTTTCTGACATCATTGGCGTGTCGGGTGTGACCATCAGACAGGATTTGAACTTTCTGGAGCAACAGGGCTACCTAAAGCGCGTTCACGGCGCAGCTACCGCGTTGCAAAGTGATGACATTGATGCCCGCCTAGAAGTACGTTTCGATATTAAACAATCGCTCGCAAACCAAGCTGCGGATTTGGTCGCATCGAATGAGACAGTGCTGATTGAAGGAGGCAGTGCCAATGCGTTGTTGGCTCGGACATTGGCTGAGCGCGGCGATGTGACCATTATTACGCCATCGGCGTATATCGCCCATCTCATCCGTAACACTTCTGCCAACATTATCTTGCTTGGTGGCGTGTATCAGCACCAAGGCGAGAGCTTGGTCGGACCGCTGACTAAGTTGTGTATTGAGAACATTCATTTCAGCACGGCCTTCTTGGGTATTGACGGCTTCCATCAAGACACTGGCTTTACTAGCCGCGACATGATGCGCGCTGAGATCGCAGAAACCATCATTGCGAAAAAAAGGCGCAATATTGTTCTAACGGATTCTAGTAAATTTGGGCAAATTTATCCCTCATCAATTGGTAAGACTGACGAAATATCAGTGCTGCTGACTGACAAAGCCGCTCCGAAAAGCGACCTTGAACAAATCAAAAAGCTAGGTGTGGAAGTTATATTAGGCTGATTAAGCCACGCTTCGTTTTCTCTTCGCGAGCATTGCTGTTGGGGAGAAACCGGTGACTAGCATAGTGCCGCTAAGCACTAGAATTGTTCCTATGATGGTGTTAGAGCCGACGGGCTCATCTAGCACCAAGTAGCCCCATAAGATACCAAAAACAGGAACAAGAAAAGTGACAGTCAGTGCTGAAGCTGGGCCGATATCAGAAACTAAGCGGAAATAGAGCAAATAAGCGAACCCTGTGCATACAACGCCGAGCGTGACAACAGAGCTCCATTCGAAATGACTTGGTTCTGCACGCATTGGTAAGAATGGTAGCAGCGGCAGTACCCAAATAACCGCCGCCCACATGCTGCCGTGAGCATTGTCAAAAGCAGGTACTTGTGGCGCATTTTTAGTGTAGTTGGTAGCAATGCCATAGCTGAAAGAAGCCATCAAACTGGCGGCAATAGGGAGCATGGCTTCTTCACCTATGGTTGAAGTATCTAAGCCGACCAAGACTGCAACGCCTCCTATGCCTATTAGCATACCGAGAACAGATTTCGCTGTGAGTGGGCTGCGGTACCAAACAAAGCCAACTAGTGCTCCCCATATTGGGGCGGTTGAGTTCAATATTGCTAAAGTTGATGCATTCAGTGTCTGGGCTGCGTACGCAAAGAGTAAAAATGGAACTGCGCTATTGAATAAGCCAATAATAAAGAAGTGTTTAGTATGCGCAGTTAACGTGAGTTTCTTCTTCAAATATACGGCGATCAATAACAAAGCGACGGCGGCAAATGTAACTCGAAATTCGATTAAGTAAGCCGGCCCGAATGTGTTGGCGGCGACTCGCATAAACAGAAACGAGCCACCCCAAATAGCAGCGAGGCAGAGTAAGCGAAAAAAACTGACGGCAGTCATTTGACATCCTTGGTCGAGGTCTAGCGCCTCATCGATTAATTGTTGCGCTAACAGTGAATTAAACCAAGGATGAGGTCAACCAGAAATGTAATGCCAGTTCCGGATCTGGCTAGCTTGGGCTCACGTTGATGGTGTGTTGTTGATTTGTGATCACTTAATGGCTCTCTGACCATACTGCGAATTCATTTCCACTCGGTTCAGTGAAGTGGAATCGACAGCCGCCGGGGAATTCGAAAATAGGGCGGATAATTTTTCCACCATGCTGCTCTACTTTTGTCTGAGTGGCCTGAATGTCTGAGCTATAAAATACTAAAAGTGCGCCACCATTTGCGGTTTGGTTTATAAACTCAGATTTGAAGAATCCGCCATCCAACCCTTGTCCTGAAAATGCAGAATATTCTGGACCATAATCGGTAAAGCTCCAGTCAAAAGCACGCTCAAAAAATTGTTTGGTCGCACTGACATTAGTGGAACCAAATTCAACGTAATTCAATTTTTCATGTTGATGCATGGTGAAATCCTTCTCGGTTACTATCGTTTCTAAGCGAACTTTTCTACGATGATGTCGTCCGCTTTTTCGACAAATAATGCGCCATTATCTCTGAGCTCTGTCAGCACATTCTCTACATTATCAGGCAGCACCGCACGAGTTGAAGCAAGATTAACTACCACATTGTAGCCAAGTTCCAGCGCTTGCATGACGGATTTTTTCACACAAAAGTCTAAGGCAAGGCCACCGATAACTAAGGTATCAATCCCGTTGAACTTTAGAAATTCATGCGCGCCTGTCGTTTTGGTGTCGGCAATATCATGGAAAAAAATACCGTAAGGGTGCGCGTCAGGATCCATACCTTTATTAACTTGAAAATCATAGTCCAACACGGGTGGTAAACCATCTAGCAGCTCAGAACCTGTTGTGCCAAGCACACAGTGACGGTTCCACTTTATATCCACATTCGGTAAACCAACGGGCTCAAGCATATTGGATGGCGATTCTGCATCCCACTTTGCTTTTGGTGGGTGTAAGTCACGACTGACCAGTTTTAATCGGCCTTTGGCATGATTACTCAGAAGCTCCGGTACGATTTCCAACGCACCTGCAACGGGCAGTTCATTTGGACATAACTCACTAAAGCCTTTCTCTGGATCAACGTCGATCACTGCTGTAGTTTGATAGTTTACTCGAACAGTCATGGCAGACTCCTTGTCTGTCTGATTGTCTGCGTTTATCCACGCAAACAGTTTTGAAAAAAGGTTACTTCGTCGCTAGTCAGCGTATATACCATTGCGGGTTTTCCACCTTTGCCTTTGTTGGTTGAAGCGACTTTATTAGTGGGTTTTAGTACGCCTGAATCTATCAAGCGGCGCTTAATCGTCATTCGGCTGATATCAATACCAAACTCTTGATAAGCAGAAATGATGTCCGCAACCAAAAACTCTTTGTCTAATGCAAACAAAAGAACCGATGTGTATTCAATGGATGCACGAAGCTTTTGCCACGCTTTTTCAATGGTTTTTTGATGATCAAATGCGAGAGTCTCTTCTCCATTGAGAATAGCCTGTAGCGAAAACCATTTAAGTTGGCATTCCGGTACACCTGCATTATTTATTTGCTCTACATTGTTACGATCGACTAAGGCGTAGTGCGTAATGTTTAAGCTCCAGTCTTCTGGGTCGCGCTTTGGATCACCGTCGATAAACGCTTCGCTAAAATGGCGAGGGTAGGTATGGATTTTCTCACGGCAAATTCGGCGACGCGCCGCTTCAAAGTTTTCATCGGCCGGGCGTCCGCCTTCACTGGTTAAGTCTTTATCAAAGACAAATCCGCCCGGTAGTGCCCAGACTCCATGGTATGGCCGATTTGGATTTGAACGTTTAATCAACAACACTTCCAATCCCTTATCGGCACAGCCAGATAGCCTGAATGGAATAATGTCGACAGATACGATCATGGTTGGGTCCTAATATTGATTTGTAAGTAATCTAGCGCATAACAAGTGGTCAATCAATGGGTAAGTAACGAGTTGTTAGAAACGTTTTTGGTAGTGTTCGTAATACGGTTTGAGCATAAATTTACGGATGACTCTGACTTATTCACAATGCTTGCTCGAATTCTAGACAAAAAAACCTTATAAAAATGAGTGGTTAGTAACAAAAGTTGACAAACTATAGATGGGTGTTTATTGTTTACGCAAATTAGTTAGTAACAAAAAGTTATATACCCAGGAAGGGCATGTAGAAGGGCACCTAATGACCACCAAACTATTTTCTTCCCGCATCATTCAAAGCGCTTTGGATTTCGATGTCTACAAAGTCAATATGATGAGTGCTGTAACAGCGCTTTACCCTGATGCGATGGTGTCATATAAGTTTATCGTGCGCAGTGAGGAAGACCTCTCTGAGCTTTTGCCTGAGGTAAAAGCCGAAGTCCTTAAACTGCAAGATATTCAATTTACGCAAGAAGAAATTGAATATATTAAGCGTGTCGCGCCTTACCTGAATCCTGACTTTGTTGATGCACTGCGCCATTTCCGTTTCAACCCACAAAGTGATGTCTCTTTCCATAATAAAGCCATGGCTGATGGCTCAAGCCAGTTAAGAATTACCATTAACGGTTTGTGGCGAGATACCATCTTGTACGAAACGATCATCATGAGTATCGTGTCTGAAGTTCGTAGCCGTCAGCGTTGGTCAGATATCCCTGTTGCGCAATTTACCACTGTTTTAGAAGAGAAAGTTCGGCACCTAAAGTCGGAACTAAAACGTCGTAAAATCACTAACTTTAAATTTTCTGACATGTCGACGCGTCGACGTTTTTCCTTCCAAGCTCAGCGCACTATGCTGGAATATTTGTGCCAGGAAGTGCCGGAATGTTTGACAGGAACAAGTAACTATCACTTAGCAAAAGAGCTAAACTTGACGCCTATCGGCACCGTTGCTCATGAATGGTTTATGGGACACCAAGCTCTGGTGAATGTGCGAGATTCGCAAAAAGTGGCGTTGCAACGTTGGCAAAAAATGTTTAATGGTGCACTAGGTATTGCGTTAACCGATACGATTGGTATCGATGCTTTCCTTAAAGACTTTGATGAAGAACTAAGTAACGCGTACTTCGGTGTACGTCACGATAGTGGTTGCCCTTATAGCTGGGGTGAAAAAATGATTGCACACTACCAGTCGCTGAATATAGACCCATTAACAAAAACACTGGTGTTTACCGACGGACTTAACTTCGAACAAGCGTTAGATATTTGCGAGTATTTCCAAGGACGTATTCAGGTGAGTTTTGGTATCGGTACTTTTCTTGCCAATGATATGGGTGATTATGTCAATAAAGATGGTGAAGCCTACCAGCCACTTTCTATCGTGATAAAAATGGTCACGTGCAATGGTTCACCGGTCGCCAAAATCAGTGACGAACCTGAGAAAGCCATGTGTGAAGATATCTTCTTTTTGATGAATCTCAAGCGCCGCTTTGAACAACCTCTTGATTTAAATGAGTGTCGTAAAATGATTGATCGTTTAGAAACTGAAGGTCAAAATTATCTCATCGACGCGTAGGCGTTATCCTCTCTCCATGATAAGCACCCTCTATCGTTACGACAAATTTATATAGGTAAACGTGGAGGGTGATTTCGTTATAGTAATATACAGAAGTAACCAGATACAGCGCAGGAAAGCACTCGAAAATTGATGTGTTATCTGCCTTTGATTGGTGTAAATCGATACGTTACAGCATCGTGGACGGCGTATCTTTATCCGACACTAAACTCAGTCTAATCACGTAGTTTGTTCCCACGTACCATGAGCTCACTCGGGTATAGGCGTCTATCTGCTTTTATGACTTTGGGCTTCACGTAGTTGCTTGAATCAGGAGTCAAAATGAACCTAGTAGTACATTTGCAAAAGAAAGCGATCCGAAAATATGGCTATGAGATGGCCACTCGCCAAGCATGGAAGTGTGGTATCAAGGCAAATCTTGTAAAGCGCGTGATTGGCCTTTTTAAAGGACAAATTGTTTGTGTGGTTGAAGGTTGCCGAGCAGAGTTTTCTTCTCCTCTTAATAACCCCCTTCACGAAGATGACAAGCAGGGGCGATATGTGTTTGTTGGCGGTGTATGCTGGGAACCAAATAACATTATAGCGCCTGGTTTCCCTGATTTTATGTTTATGCACGTGCGTAATCTAAGCCACCGTCATAAGTATTTAACGGATGACGAACTATTTTTGAGCTTGGCTTAAAAATAAATCTCATAGACTAGTTCAGCCCAATCATAATCAGTAGTGATACAGTTTTAGCTCTGTTGACACGTTGCTGAGTGTTTCTTGACGTATCTTTTATAAAACAGTGTTTCTTTACTTGTTAATGACAGAGGGTTTGTTTTCGTCTGATGTGATTTCCCTTTTGCGATTTACCATAACGCTCATCAAAGCAAACCATACTGGGATGTAAATCATGAATATGAAATCTATCGCAATTGCAACGGCAGTTGTTGCTGTACTAGCAGGCTGTAAAGACAAAACGCCACCAGCTCCAACTCAAGCAAACATTACTTTGGTTGAAGCGGTGACTGAAACGGTGAAAAAGCCGCACCAAGTATGTAAAGACGTGGTAGTAACCGAGCAAGTTGCCCCTGCGGATGACAATAAAATTATTGGTACGGTTGGTGGCGCAGCAGCTGGAGCAGCGCTGGGCAACCAAATCGGTGGTGGCTCAGGTAAAGTGATTGCAACTGCAGCTGGTACGATTGCTGGTGCACTGACAGGTCGTAAGATCCAGGAGAATGTGCAAAAAGGTGATGTAGTAACAACGACGAAAAAACAGTGTCATACAGAATATACGACATCTGATAAAGTAGTGGGTTACGACGTCACTTACGAAGTTTCAGGTGCACCAACGACGGTTCGTTTGGCGAGCAAGCCAGCGACAAAAACGTTCCCAATTCAAGATGGTAACGTTGTTCTACCACAATAGTTAGCGACTTAACCGAAGCGATTAACAAGCCCTTTTATCTTTGAGATGAAAGGGCTTTTTCACACAAGCGGCGTTTTCATCTGTTTTCCTATTGGAATGTGCGGCCAGAAATACCCGTTAATTTCCGTGTTCGATACAATCACTTTTCTAAAAGTACGAACGGAAAAAACATGGAAGATTTTTACCTGACCGAGCACGGTTTGGCTGGTTATTTCGAAGCGCAATGGTTCGACAAGTTCATTGAGGATCAACAGATTGAGATGATAACCAGTCGCTCAAAACAAGTCCCACTTTCTTTTTTGTCATCACCTCACTGCTCCCAAGTTGCTGATTTTATTGCGCAGGCGGTAATCGAAAGCAGCGTTCAGCCGTATTCCCTACTTGAGGTTGGGGCGGCGCTGGGAAGAAATTATTATGAGTTAGTGCAACGCTTACCTAACCTTAGAGAAGCGACGCTTGTGGAGCCTTCAAATAGGTTAATGGATGGCTTGAAGCAACTATTAATAGAAGAACAACGCGTCGAGCTTACTTACCTTCACGATGTGAACACCTTAAACACTTTAGAGGTAGAGAATAGAGATATCGTACAGAAATGTGCTCATGTTGATTTGACGCTAATTAACCAGCCTTTTGAGCTTGATACTCTCCAATCTCGCTTTGATTTAGTCGTATGTTTAAATGTGATTGATCAATGTGAGTCGCCACTTAGCGTGATCAATGCTCTAAAAAAAACCACCAAGGTGGGTGGGCTGATCGTTGTCTCTTGCACTTATCAGTGGAACGCGAAACACATCAAAAATAAAGAAGAGGCGGTTGATGATATCAAAGAATACTTTGCTGAAGGCTGGCGTCTAGTGTCGGAAGCCGAGCATGAATATCGCATCCGGTTTAATGATCGCTTTGCAAGGCAGTTTTTATCTCACGTAGTCGCTTACGTAAAAAATGATTAGAGCCACATAAAAAAACCGAGCACTTACGGCTCGGTTTTTTAGTCTTTGGGCTAGAGCACAACTTTAAGTAACGTGCGCTTCTTGTTGCTCTTGCAACTTTTTCTTGCGACGCTCTCGTTTAGAAAGCCAAACCAGAGGCACAACAATCATAATGGTTCCTATTGCCATAAATATATCTGGCACTTCTCCAAACCAAATCAATCCCACAAACACGGCACCAATTAAGCCACTGTATTCAGCGCTAGCAATTTTGTTGCTATCGATCGAGCGGTAAGCGATGACACATGTTGCTGCATAAATCATGATGAACAAACTTGAGCCAGCAGCAACAGGGAAAGCACTCCAGTCCCAAGGTTCTGCTTCGATCAGAACAAGCAAGAAGGCTACTGGAATACCTGCCAAGTTTGTCATCAATAACGTTTGCATCACAGACTGATTTTTTGGCAGTTTTCGAATGAGCAAGTTATTGATTGCTAAAGTAATTGCAACAACTAAAGCTGAAATGGCTGCCCAATCGATTTGGTCTGGACGAATGATGACCAATACACCGGCAAAGCCCATTATCGCTGCAGCGACCGATTGCTTAGACAACTGTTCTCCAAAAAAGATTGCTGCAAGTGGCAACATGATCAATGGCGCGGCGTAAAAGATCGCGTTCGCAGTTGCGAGCGGTAAAGATGAGATCGCCAAAACCATGAATATTGCACCAAGTAACCATACGTGAGCGCGAACAGCATGCCACTTAAACCCTTCAAGAAAAGGCGCATTTTTTGTTAGCAGGTAGACTGGCAGCAGGAAAAGCACCGCTGATATTTGTCGGAAAAAGACAAATTGAAAAATAGGCACTTCATTTCCGACACTTTTAATTAAAGAGTCCGAAAGCACCGCAATGAGATTTCCAATAATTAATAGCAGCATCGCTGCTCCGACCGATGTAACTTTCACTTTTTCCTCTCCTCTTTCTTTGCCAAAGAGTAGGTGATGTCATAGGATGAAGTGAAGTGATATTTATTAGTTTAAGTATGAGATTTTTAGATAATGAAATTGCCACCACTCAGAGCTGTTCACTGTTTTGAATCTGTTGCCAGAAACTCTAGCTTTTCGCTTGCTGCTGAAGAACTCAATGTGACGCAAAGTGCCGTTAGCCACCAGATACGATTATTAGAAGATTATTTGGGTGAATCATTATTTATCCGTCAAGGCAGAAAGCTCTCTTTGTCCGATACGGGCACCCGCTATTTAGAGGATATTAGCCCAGCAATTAGCTCAATTGCGATGGCCAGCCAAAAGGTGCGAGAAGGGGACAAAGGCAGCATACGGTTGGCGATTTATAGCTCGCTTGCCGTAAAGTGGCTTATTCCGCGTTTGTCTGATTTTAAGCGCTTACATCCAGAAATCGATCTGACACTCAATATGGTCGTTGGTGATCCTGAACAGACAGACAGCGTTGGCGATTGTTTTATCACGGTAGAAAAGCCAAAGCGAAACTACATGTCGGTAAAGTTATACGCGGAGACGCTGTATCCGGTCTGCAGCCATAAAATTTGGAAAGAGTTGCAAGATCAACCGATTCCAGAAGCGCTTTGGCGATACCCTATTTTGTCGACAGACTCAATTTATCGTGAGAGAGGAAAAGACTGGGCTGAGTGGTGCAGAGCGGGCGGTTACACCTTGCCGAAAGATGTCGATGTTCAACATTTTAGTCATATGTTGTTGGCAATAGAGGCGGCGCGTTATGACCAAGGCATCGCATTTGCGAATGATTTTATGCTCAATGAAAGAGATAAAGCGCACGATTTGGTGTACATCCCTTCTCATGGATTGGAAACCGGAGACAGCTTTTATTTTATTCATAAAAAGAGTCGAGCCAAGCAAGCGGAAATCATCAAACTCACTAACTGGTTGAAGCAGCAATGCTTGTGAAATGACTAAATTGTCAAAATTAAGAAAGAAAGTGGCAAAGTTGTGTCTAAATATTTCATGTTTTATTGAGTTTTTATTCATTAACATCCACTTGGTTTTGAAACCAAGTGAAATGGATAGCATGGCATGCTTAAGGATGGGCAAAACACAACCTCAATAATTAACAGGCAGTGAAATACAATGTTTAAAAAAACATGGCTAATGACAGCCCTTCTAGCAACATGTTCTGTTGCAAACGCAGCTCCTTACGTTGGTGCATCTGTAGGTCAAGCATCGTTTGGTGATGTTAATGGCTCTATCAATGGTGGTGGTACTAACGCTAGCACTAAACTTAAACTTGAAGATGACTCAAGCCTTTCAGGCAAAGTATTCGGTGGTTACAAATTCAACGAATACATTTCTCTAGAAGCAGCCATTGGTGGCTACGATGCTTTAGACGGCAAAGTTGTTACTGTTGGTGATATGAAGTATCTATCGATTCAGCCAAAAGCGACTCTACCGATTGGCGATCGTTTCAACCTTTTTGCTAAAGCTGGTCTTTCTTACTTCAATGCTGAATTCAAAATTAGCAACTCTGTGATTGACGGTAGCGCAGGCCATACCACCATTTCTGACAGCACTGTAACAGGCATGTACGGTTTAGGTGCAGAGTTCGCTATTACTGAAAACTTTGCTCTACAAGTTGAATGGGAATACATGATGCCTGAGCTAGACATTGCGAAATTTGGCAATGAAAAAGTAACGGTTGATGCAGACATCAATGTATTCTCTGTAGGTATGAGCTACCGTTTCTAAGAATACTTATTCAAGTTACCTCTTGGCTTAGTAAACGTTTTTGACTTCTGTTGGTCGAGCTGAGTCCAAGCTTTGAATTTGTTTAGATATAGCACAGGAAGTTTAGTTGCTAAGCGTCCTGTGCTATTTTTTTGCTTTGGAATAACTCTTAGGAATCTTTGTGAACGATGTCAATCTTAGGTATCTGGATCTACTGTTAAAGCACTTTGAACCTCACCAGTATCACCTTATTACGCTTTCTGAGCTAGAAGCGGTGATTTGCACGTCGAGGCGCAATGTTTCTATTGTGATGAAAAAGCTTGCCACTTACGATTGGGTCGATTGGCAACCTGCGATTGGCCGAAGTAACGCTAGCCGTCTCAGTATTAATATTTCCCTCCAACAAGCGATGACCGAGTTTTTGGTTGAGGAGCTTGGCAGAGGAAGAATGAACTCAATAACGAAACTTATTGATTGGTTCGGTCAAACCGCGGTTAGAGCACTGACTATCGCTTCTGAAAAAGTGAATCGATTGAATGAATCAAATAACGCTATTTTGATTTCTTCTTACCCTTGGGTATCCAAAATCGACCCTGCGAATACTTACCGTCACACTGAATTACACGTCGCGAAAAGCGTTTATGACGTATTGCTGACCCAAAATTCCAATGGTGGTATCGAGCCATCGTTAGCACACGAATGGAAAATGGAAGGCAAGGTAATGACGTTATGGTTGCGGCCAGGCATATATCGCCATGATGGCGAGCCCCTTAACATACAGGATGTGGTTTGGAGTATAGAAAGACTTAGGGAGATAAAAGGACCAGTTCACGAGCTCTGGCAATGCATTGATAGCGTGGTTGCAGAAACATCTAACTGCTTAAAAATCATATTGAAGTATCCGAACAAGTTGTTTCCATACATGCTAGCAACTCCTCATGCGTCTATTCTGTGTCGAGATGTCGTCTCTTTCGGTTCTAGTTATTCCTACCACATAGGGACTGGGCCATTTAAAATCAGCGGCTGGAACCAGGAGAGTATGACTCTTGAAGCGCACAAAGAGTATTTTTCAGCACGCGCATTGTTAGATCAAATAACGCTGTCTCATGGTGATGTTAAAACCTTAAATATGTTGAGCTTTAACCAAAGCTCCGATCACGTTGAAGTGGAAAAAATTAGCGCATTTTCATATCTGACCTACCGCGAACGCGTGGAATCCCAACTCACAAAAGAGACTTGGTATCAACTCGCTGATTACATCCATGTGCAAAAGCAAATTTATGATGCGCCAAGTGCCGTTGACAGCATTCAGTTAGAGACTCACGAGCAAGATTTATCAATAACAGATGGTGTTGTGATACCTAAACTGAAAGGTAAAGTGGTATTAGCTGAACCTGTCTGGACGATTCCGAGTTTAATTCGTCATTCCGAATGGTTGCACAGTGTGATTCGTGCAACGGGATTAGAGTTAGAGATCATTGTTATTGATGACATTAGTTTTCCTGAGGTAGTGTCTCACCAAGCAGATTTGCTCTTCATTGAGGAAGTCATGGAAGCACCATTTGAATATGGCATCTTCGAATGGCTGTCGATAGCAACTGGACTGCGTTTTAGTTTTGATCAAAGCCAGATGTTAAGCCATAGAGAAAAGGTTCGCAGGGCGATGGCAGATGATCACTCGCTACAGTCTTTATTAAACCTAGAGAAAGCGCTGCGCGATCAGTACCTATATTTGCCTTTGTTTGTTGGCTACGAAGAAGTGACAAAAACACAGCAAGTGCGAGGTGTGCAGGTGAAGAATACAGGCTATAGCGATTTACATAGGTTATGGATTGCTCATTTACACTAGAGTCGGTGTTCAAGATTATGCAAATGTCCAACGCATAAAGCCATCGAAATGATGGCTTTATAAGGGCGTATCGGATTAGAAGTTGTACGACACACTTGCGCCAACAACCCATTGGTTTGCGCTATCAACGATAGAAGAGTCGCTGATACCGCTGCCTAGGCGCGTGTATTGTGTCATTTGGCTTACTTGCCAGTTGTCGTTGATTGGCATAACAAGTTTGTAGCCCACACCATAGCTTACCGTTGAATCACCTTTGTATGCTTTGCGGTTTGCGTTTGCTTCGCGTTGTTTCACACCAAAGTAGTAATCTACGTAGTCTTCACTTTGATAAGTTAGGTTAGCAAAAGGAACAAAATCAACACTACCGAATTTCATGATGTGGAAGTAAGTCGCGCCCGCTAAGTAACCTTTGTAAGCACCGCTGATATCGTGCTGAAGGTATGTAGAAATGACGTTGTTTTGATCCAGTGTAAAGTCTGCGTTTAAACCTAGATCGACGGCGAAACGGCGTTTATCTGTGCCTTTCAGGCTTTTCGCTGTATCACCGTCGCGCATTACACCACTACCTACAAGGTAGGCACTCATGTTGATTAACTCATTGGTGTTACCGAAGAAGCGGTAGTTAATGCCACTTAGGTCGGCATTAAAGTCGTCACCATGGTAACCACCGTTGAGAATTGGTGCTGTATTATGCTTTTGATCTTTGAAAAGATCGCTGCCTTGAGCCACACCAGCTTCTACGTTCCAACCGCCTTCGTTGTTGTAGATGTTACCGTTACGAATGTAAGTATCGCCAGCGAAAGCTGAGCCAGCAGCTGTCAGAGTAAGTAGTGCAATTAATGTTTTTTTCATCATTTTTCCGAGTTGTTCTGTTTTGTTTTGTTTTGAACACTGTACAAAATGACGTTGTAAGCATCTATCGGCAAAGCGTATGGAAATGTAATGAACAATCAGGGTAAGAAGCAGAATGTTGCTTCAGAATAGAAAGGTTGCTGGAATAGCTTTCGTTAAAACAGCGAAAAAATCCGAGCTGGGGTGGCTCGGATTTGGGGTATTTATCAGGTATTGATACTAACTTCTTACTGTTTCGTTAAGTTGTATAGTGGTGCTAGGTCACCCGTTACTTTTTCGCCATTCATGTCTAGCTTCATAAGTACGTTTTCACCAACAAAGTATTGGTTTGGTGCATCTTCATTTGTCAACGTTACGATGCTGCCATTTGCGTCCCAAGTGAATTGACCTTCAGATTTTGATTGACCGTCTTCTTTGTCTTGGTAGCTTTCTTCAAGTACGTAAGTGCCATCTTGATTTAGTGTGATGGTCATATCGATACCAGCACAATCCGCGCAAGGTAGTGTTCCTTTGTAGGTGCCGTTCCAGTCCAGAGCACTTTGTGCGTTGTGTTCAGAGTCTACAAATGTCTCTTCAGTAATTACCTGTTCTTCTTCTACTGGTAACGTGTCAATTGTCTCAGTCGTAACGTCTGCACTGGTGGTGACTTCAGTTTCCGTTGCCTGAGGTACTTCAACTGCGCTTGTTTCGGCAGGTTTCTCATCTTGACAGCCTGCAAGAATGATTACCGCGCCTGTTAGTGCCAACATTGTCTTTTTCATTTTATCCCTCTTTAAATCAAGATTTTGTATGAGAATAATAGTAGACATTTATCGGGGATTTGCGTCATCAAAAAGCAATAGAATGATCTAACTATGTCAATAAAACCGGATATGAGCATGAAATTGTCAGGAAAATCAGAACAATGTAAATGTTGATTTGGGTATCAAGCTTGAGCCCACAGATAAATATCTAAAAAGGGGAGTGGGAGCGAGTTAATTGATAACAGCCCACATTGTTGTGAGCTGTATTATCAACATCATCTAAGAAACGTTATTGAAGCTTGAGCGTGAAGTGCCCCGTTTTGTGCTTCGTTGAACAGAAAACAGCTCCGCAATAACCTGACGATTTAATTCGCCTTTCAAATTGCCGTGCTCATCGATGACGGGCAGTGAATATTCACACGACATGACTTCAGTCAGCACTTGCTCAATGGCTAAATGTGGAGAGATGGTAGGCGCCTCTTCATAGATATCATCACGCCAATCTGATAGGTGAGTTAACTTCGCTGCGTTTAGCAATCCTTGCTGTGTTATCACGCCTTGATAGCCTGCATTGGTCTCATGGTAGGCATAATCACGTTTAACACGTTTCATTTCACTCAGCGCATCTTCAATGGTTTCAGCGCTAACACAGTACGAAGGTGGCTGCATCAGCGTTTCGACCGTCAGTGCTCGCGCTCTATTGACGTCTTTTACAAAGGCTTCAACGTACTCATCGGCAGGATGCAGTAAGATTTCGTCTGGTGAACCTTGTTGGACCAGTTCACCGTCTTTAAGTATCGCGATGCGATCGCCAAGTCGAAGCGCTTCATCTAAATCATGAGTAATGAAAATAATGGTTTTGTGCAGCTTCTGTTGCAGCTCTACCAACTGATCTTGCATTTCGCTTCGAATCAGAGGGTCCAATGCTGAGAAAGCCTCGTCCATCAACAGTATTTCGGCGTCGGTAGCCAGTGCCCGTGCAAGGCCCACACGCTGTTGCTGTCCACCCGATAGTTGAGCAGGATACTGGTGCTCATAACCCGTCAGTCCAACGGTTTCTAACCATTCATTTGCTTTTTCTAAGCGCGCCTCTTTATTTATTCCCTGAACTTCTAAACCATATGCGATGTTGTCGATAACAGTGCGATGAGGCAGCAAGCCAAAGCGTTGGAACACCATAGACATCTTGTGACGGCGAAACTGTTCAAGCTCTTTGTTAGAAAGTTGCATGACATCCACCCCTTCTACCATAATCTGCCCCATGGTTGGATCGATTAATCGGTTGAAGTGGCGAATCATGGTGGATTTTCCAGAACCGGATAATCCCATAATGACAAAAATTTCACCCTTTTGAATTTGCAGGTTGATGTCTTTTAGTCCGACCGTGTGGCCCGTTTCCGCTAAAACCTGCTCTTTACTATGTCCCAACTTAACGCGCTCAATCACGCTATTGGGTTTGGGGCCGAAGATTTTATACAGACCGCTGATTTCGATAAGTGGACTAGTCATGTTTTGAATCTCCTAAATGAGCTTGAGTGCGTTTCGCATACGCTTGTGAAGCACGATCAAAAAGGATTGCTAGGGCGACAATTGCTAAACCATTGAGAAGACCAAGAGTGAAATATTGATTGGTAATAGACTTTAGAACAGGCTGACCTAAACCTTTTACCCCAATCATTGATGCGATGACCACCATTGACAGTGCCATCATGATCGTTTGGTTAATTCCCGCCATGATGGTTGGCATTGCAAGCGGAAGCTGAACCCCAAAAAGCCGTTGCCGAGTGCTGGCACCAAATGCGGTTGCGGCTTCCAATACTTCTTTATCAACTAGACGAATGCCCAAATTGGTTAAACGAATAACCGGTGGAATCGCGTAGATCACTACTGCGATAAGGCCAGGAATTTTCCCGATGCCCAATAACATCACAACTGGAATGAGATACACAAATGCCGGCATGGTTTGCATGACGTCGAGTAATGGTGTTACCACCGACTGAATGCGATTAGAGCGCGCCATAGCGATGCCGATAGGGATACCAAGTGCGATGGCAAGCATGGTACATACAGTGATGATACTGAGCGTGCGCATAGTGTCTTCCCACATTCCAAAATAGCCAATCAGAATCAGCGAACCAAAACATGCAGCGGCCAGTTTCCAAGAGCGGCTGGCGGCATAAACGAGAGTGGTGCAGACACCTAAAATAATGAACCAAGGTGTAGAAATCAGAAGTTTTTCAAACCAGACAAGAAACGAAAGGAGCGGATCAAACAGAGACTCAATGAGTTCACCATACTCGCGAGAGAAATCTCTATAGGCGCCGTCGAGTGTTTTGCGAATCGCCCTGAGATCAGAGGCATCCATTTCCGGGAATTCGCTGAGCCAATTTGAGTCAGACATATGTACTTCCTTTTTCTGATATACCTAAGCGCTCTCAAGAAACTTAATTTGGCAAGAAGAGTAGGGCACCTAGGCCAAGTAATGGTCGTTCGACAGGTTCTGTATCGAAAGTATTACCCTTTAAGCTCAGGCCAATGTCGTCAAACTTCTCTTTTTCGTTCCTTAGGTATACATCCTTTTAAATAAAACAATCATTAGTGTTCAAACTAATGATTTGCTTGGATTATAGTTTTTCTTCTTCAATAAAATGAACACATTAGCGTGTATTTGTATGAAAAATCTGCGCAAACTAACGTTTTTATTATCCGGTTAATTAGAATTGATCTTTTTGTTCGTTTGTCATCAAAATTCCTAAATTATTAGATGTCTAATTAATGCTGATGTATTACGTATTTGTCGTGTTGATTTTTGCAAACTTAGTTTATTGGCATATGCTAAAAATTTTATTGGCATATGCCAGTTTAAGGCGTAATTTGACTCTGTGTTTTTGAGGGACAATGATGGCAAGACCAAAGATAGAAAGACGAATATGCGGACGTGCGGCTCACCACTGCTTTAAGCCCAATGGCATTCCATTTAATCAGTTGGAGCAAGTCGCCATATTACCAGAAGAGTTAGAAGCGCTACGTTTAGCCGACTTAGAGGGGCTTAGCCAGCAGCAAGCTGCGGAGCAGATGGGCGTTTCTAGACAAACTTTTGGTAACACAGTAAAAAGTGCAAGATTGAAAGTCGCAAAAAGTTTAGTTGAAGGTCATGCATTAGTTTTTCCGAATGAGGAGTCAAACTTATGATTTATGCTATTCCTAATGATGGTGAGCGGGTGGCAAACCACTTTGTAAAAGCACCATACATCGCTATTTATTCTGATACTGACGGTATGCTAAAAAACTTAGCGAACATTGCTTCTATGCCACAAGCGGGTTGCAATGCGAAGTCTCAGTTGATTCAGTCTCTACAAGGGTACAATGTGGATGCTGTTCTTGTGCGAAATATCGGTGAACGTGTATTGGCAAAGCTACTTAGCAGTGGCACGCCAGTATTTAGGCTGTCTACTCGCAGCTCATTGGAAGATGTACTTGCCGTTCCGAGAGAGCCACTGACAGACGTATCGCAAGGTCGTCCATCAACCAATCATCAGAAAAAAGGTGGCTGCGGCTCCTGTGGTGGCCCAAAATCAAAACCCTCCTTGTTGGCAAGACCTAAAGCGCTACTCAAAGCGACATCTAGCCCTGCTATACTTAAGCTAGAGTCGATGGCTAATAAGGCAGGTTAATATGGTTTGGTTATTTACCTTTCTTGGTTTTCTCGCAATCATTTTGTTGATGTCACTTGGCGTCATTTTTCATAACAAGCGCATTCAAGGGAGTTGTGGTGGTTTGAATAATGTCGGCGTTGACAAGGTGTGCAATTGTGAAACCTCATGCGCAGAGCCTGAAAGGCGTTTATATCAAATCTCAGAGCCTAACTCATCACCTGAGCGCTAAGGCTTTTGACCCATTGCGGCAAGGTTCGTCGAAACCAGTCCAAATATTTGCTGGTCTGCGGACTCTCTCTGGAGACCAGTATGTTGACTACCTCGACAACGATCCACGCTTTTGCTAGTCCGATATCGCGCGCCAATGCTGTTGTTTCACCTTTCTCTGCGCACTCTATATACTTGCCTGCTACGTTCAAGTAATCATCAAATGTGCCCATGCCCTCGATGAGCGGCGCTAAATCTATCGCGACATGCCCTGTAGAAAAACGCTCCCAGTCGAACAGCACCAGCTCGCCATTTTTGCACTGTCCCCAGTTTCCAGCATTGGTGTCTCCGGAGATCAAGTTCTGCCCTTCGAAAAGGTGCGCCGATCGTTGTTGGAGGTTGTGGAAGAACTGTTCTGTCTCTGAGCCCAGTTTAAGTGTTGCGAGTGCTTGTTGGGTTGCATGTGGTGTCCACTGATGGCGGTGATAAACACCATCTGATGTTGGTGGAAGTTTGTGCAGTTTGACGAGTTGTTCAATGACTCGATCATCTTCAAGCAAGAATGCTTGCTCGACTGCGTGGGGAACGTATTCAATGTGCAGAACGTTTTTCTGGTCGTCGAGTTGAATCAAGCGCGGTACGTGTATTCCAAGCGCGTTAAACTGTTCGGCATAGCGTTGATAAAACGCGACTTCTATTTGAGTAGGGTTACGTTTTTCTATTACTTGGACGCCATCTTTTTCGATGAGAAAAACTTTGGCACTGCCCATTTGGTTGAGTTCTTGCTGCGACACCGGACTTCCTGTCTTCATGTAGAGAGAGCTCACCTTAATCGCTGCACTCACGTTTGCCAATAGCCACGACAAAGTGCCTCAAAAATATTAAATGCAACTGTTTAAATATGATTTTGTCGTTGGTGTCTAAATTTTACACAGTTACGCCTGTACTCCGATAAATTCGTTCTACGCTTACTATTCGTCTTAATAAAGGAGAACCAAAATGGCTGTAATGAAGCAGGATATTCCAAATCGTGTAACGGTTTACCATGACAATATCGATCAAGAACAAGAGCTGAAAAATGCGATGCTGCCAGAGAAACCGCGCTACTTTAACGGTGCTCCGACTTACAAAGCGAACAGCATCGAAGAGTTTGAAAGCAAAATCAGTCAGATAGGTTTGTCTCTCGATAAATAATTTTTCTTTTACCTAAAAGCGCCCTCAAAATGAGGGCGCTTTTTTGTTTATGTGATTGATTTGAATCTTAGGGAATTAACCTTGTTGTGTACTGCCTTGGCAGACCTGTTTTTGCACTGCTGGTGGCGCAGGCTCGTAATGGCTTAAGGTCATACTAAAGCTGCCTTCACCACCAGTGATAGAGCGTAATCGACGAGCGTAATCTTGCAGCTCGTTTACAGGTGACTTGGCTCTGAGTAAGGTGAAGCTGCTGTCGATTGGCTCGGTGCCTTCGATTAAGCCTCGGTTTCCAGATAAATCTCCAGAAACATCGCCAACGTTCGCGGTTGGGATGTGCAGTTCCATCTGGACAATGGGTTCTAGCACAATAGGATCTGCGTTGTTAATCGCATCTAAAAAGGCTTTCTTACCTGCGATGACAAACGCAATTTCTTTCGAATCGACGGAGTGATATTTACCGTCATAAACGGTGACTTCCACATCCTTAATTGGGTTGCCAGAAATCGCGCCTTCCTCTAACGCTTGCAAAATACCTTTTTCTACAGCAGGAATGAGCGCGGTTGGAATGGCGCCACCCACCACTTTGTTGATGAACTTAAATCCGGCACCACGTTCGAGTGGACGAACCTTCAATTGCACTTCACCAAACTGGCCTGCACCGCCACTTTGTTTTTTGTGTCGATAATGCCCTTCGGCAGGTTTGGTGATGGTTTCAAAGTATTCGACGCTTGGTTGGCAGGTTTCGACGTCCAGTTTGTACACGTTCGCCATCTTTTCTAATGCGACTTTGAGGTGAAACTCCCCTTGGCCGCTGATGATGGTTTCGTTGGTGCGAGCGCGATGTTCGATGCGCAGAGAAGGGTCTTCACTGGCAATTTTATTCAGCACATCTCCTAATTTTTGCTCATCTCCACGCTTAAGAGGCTTCAAGCACAAAGAATACATGGAGTCAGGAAGGTCCAACGTTTTGAGTTGAACACCATCTTCTTCGTGAGAGTCATGAACGATTGAATCGAATTCGAGATCATCCACTTTGGCTAAAACGCAGAAGTCGCCCGCAAGCGCGCGAGGGATCTCGGTTCTATCTTTGCCCTGCAGTTGATATAAGTGCCCAACTTTAAATGCCTTGTTGCTTTCGCCAATATAAAGCTGGCTGCCCGCATTGATTTCCCCCTGATACACACGTAAGTAGGCAAGTTTTCCCATATATGGGTCGACGCTGACTTTGTACACGTGTGCGACGGTGTGCTCTAAGGTTTCGCAATTTACTTTGATTTTTTTGCCGTTCTTTTCCAGTTGAGGAGGGTTACCCTCGTTTGGCATGGGCATGATCTCCGCCAAGGTGCGCAGCAGCAACTCGACGCCTGTGCCGGTTTGTGCTGAGACAAAACAGACCGGAATCACATGTCCAGTTCTTAGTGCTTCTTCAAACGGATCATGCAGTTGCTCTGCGGTGAGTTCGGAGCCTTGTTCCAGATACAGTTCCATTAGTTCTTCATCGACTTCGATAACTTGGTCAATCAAGGTCTCATGAGCTTCATCTAACGTTGCAAGTAAGGTTTCTCGTCCCAATTCTGGTTCGAAATAGCAGTCAACTACAGATTCCCCGTCAGTCGAAGGTAAGTTGATCGGCAAGCAGTGGTCACCAAAATGCTCAACGATGTTCTCCATCAATCTCTCTAACTGATTACCGTGGTTATCGAGCTTATTGATGATGATCATCTGACATTTTTGCTGCTCTTTTGCAAAGGTGAATAAGCGATCGGAAGTTTGGTTAAGCGGTGTTTGAGGGTCGATGACAAGGGCGGATGTTTCAACGGCAGGAAAAACGCTGATAGTACGGCCAAGTAACTCGTTTTGTCCCGGAGTGTCGATGATATTGAGCCGGTGTTTATTCCAGCGCAGTGCGACTGGCGTTGCTTCAATACTGTGTTGATATTGGATGGATTGAGGGTCGAAGTCGGTAACAGTATCGCCTTTTTCTACGCTGCCTAAATGGTGGGTGGCATCGCAGGTGAAGAGCAGTTTTTCTATCAGTGTGGTTTTACCGGTCCCGGTTTGACCGACAAAAGCGATATTGCGTATTTTATTGATAGGCATAGAGCCTCCTTGCAAGATGGCGTGAAAAACCTACGAATTGCTAGGAAGTGGGTTGTTATAGAAACCCACGCACTGCATTGGAGTAGGGCGGGATTACCGCCTATTCGTTTTCCACGTCATTTTCCGGATGACTCGATGCATAAGATCACCTTCTTGGACTACTGGAATCTTAGCATGCCTCAATAACCATATAATTTATGTGACTTATTTCATGATGGGGCTGATTGTTTTTTTATCGAGATCATAAACTCAGAGGTTCTGACTTTTGGAGTAAAACCTCTGGATTGTTTAGGCTATTTGGAAAGAACGATTTCGCCGTCGCGATAAACCAAGCTTGGCGTTACATCTTGTCCTAGTAACACCGGGCCATCAAGATCGACAACGCTCGCCTGAGCAGCAATGGGTAACGCGGCTCGCATCGCCAGCGACGTCCCCAACATACAACCGGACATGAGGCTAAAACCGAGTTTTTGGGCGTCGTCGGCTAATAATAGTGCTTCAGTGAGCCCGCCAGTTTTATCTAGCTTAATGTTCACCATCTCGTATTTGCCAAGCAGTTGATGCAATTGCTCTCTGGTGTGACAACTTTCATCGGCGCAAAGTGGAATGGGGTGTGGAATGCTGGCGAGTACGTCGTCGCAGTCTTGTGGCAACGGTTGCTCGATCATGGTGATATTAAACGGTTCGAGTTGAGCAAATACCGTCGCGAGGTCGAGGTTTTGCCACGCTTCATTCGCATCTAAGACAATTTGTGCGTGCGGCGCGGCATCGCGTACTGCTGCAACGCGCTCAATCACGTTTTCACCATCCAGTTTTACCTTTAGCAGTTTTGCGCCTTGGCTAAGGTAAGCTTGTGCCTGTTTTGCCATCGCTTGCGGCGTGTCGATAGAAACCGTCATCGCCGTCACAATCGCCTCGGGTAACGTAAAGAGGTCGTGAACCTGCTGCTTTTGGCTCAAAAGCGCGTGAAGATGCCAAAGGGCGCAATCCAATGCATTTCTTGCCGCCCCTGCGGGTAATAACGATTGAAGCTGGCTTTTGAGAACCATGACATCAGCTTCGCCTTTGGCATACAAACTTTGCAGTTCATGCGCGGCGTGAGAAATCGCCTTAATCACCGATTCAACCGATTCACCATAACGAGGGTATGGCGTGCATTCACCTTGGGCGGTCATGCCTCGATGTTCAATTGTCACGCGGACTACGTGGCACTCTGTCCGACTGCCGCGAGAGATGCGAAATGGTGTCGCCATGGCAATCGTGACAGGTTCTACATGAATTTTCATCTCACTAGTTTTCCCTAAACCGCAGTTATTTTCTAAACCGTAAATGTTTCTTAAATTGTAAGGAGCCTATCTGCAACCGCATCAACGCCAAAACGTACAGGGTCGGTGACGGGCACTTGGTATTTGTCGCTCCAATCCTGGCATAACTGGGCTGCATCTTCTTCGCTGAGCGCAGAAGTGTTTAAGCAAATACCCACTAATTGAGCGTTTGGATTTGTTAGGCGAGCAGCGGCCAGATTCGCTTCTATCGTTTGTTCAATGGTTGGCAAGCTCACATGTGGTAAGTTCCGGATGTGTGGTCGACCAATCTCATGGCACAGTATCAGAGCGTCAGCTTGTGCGCCGTGAAGTAAGCCCAAACTTACGCCAGCAAACGAAGGGTTAAACAATGAACCTTGCCCTTCGATGATATCCCAATCGTGATCGGTGAACTCAGGGCTGATCGCTTCTACTGCGCCGGAGATAAAATCGGCAACTACAGCATCAATCGAAATGCCACTGCCTGCGATGAGAATTCCGGTTTGACCCGTTGCTTTGAACTCTGCACGACAGTTTTTACGCTTCAATGCATGCTCAATGGCAAGGGCAGAGTACATTTTGCCAACGGAGCAATCTGTCCCTACAGTAAGTACTCGCTTGCCTGCGCGAGCTTTGCCATTGCCGACCTTGAGCGGGGCATCATAATGGCGAACATCATACAGTTTGGTTAATCCGCGTTGTTCTAGATCGGCAAGGGGAGCAAATTCCGCCAAACGTTGGTGCATGCCCGATGCAATTTCAAATCCCATCTCTGCCGCTTCAAGTAAGGTTGCTTGCCAAGCTTCGGGAATGACGCCTCCTGGATTTGCAGTGCCAAGCACCAGCGTTTTTGCTCCTTGCTGCTGCGCTTGTTGTAGTGTCATGTCGGTTAAACCAAGCGATACGGTTTCTGGCGTCAGGCGGATTTGGCCAAGACAAATCTCAGGTCGCCATTGATATATGCCACGCGCGGTTTTTGCTGCGAGTGGATCGGTTACATCGCCAAGAAAAAGTAGGTAAGGTTGAGCAATTTGCATGATGGTTCCCTTCGTCATCGTTATTGCTCATTAATGTAGCCAGACTGATTTAGGAAACCGAATGCTTATTTGTTAGGCAGGTATAACTTCAGGTTATACCTTTAAACCATCTGTTGTTTTAGGGCGGTGATAAATTGCTTTGTCGCAATGGATTGAGGTGTGTGCTCTGCGAATAAAATAGAGACAGAGAAGGACATATTTGGCTCCAAAGCATGCACGGAAACGGCATTATCTTGGCGATATTGTTTTGCAGTCCAAGGGTCTACAATCGCGAATCCTGCTTCGTTTTTCACCAGTTCAGCCGCCGCGGAGTAGCTGCGGACGGTAATGGCATGTTGATAATGCTCGTCACGCGCTGATAAGGTTTGATGCAGCAATAAGCCCAGAGGGTCTCGGCTATCTAAACCGATAATGGGTAAATCGTGACTGATGAGTTCTTCTAAAATGACGGTTTTTTCTGCGGGTATCGCTGCGCTTTTAGGAGCGATCAGTGCTAAGTTTTCTTTCAATAACACGTGCCCCATGATCGCTGGTGGTGTTTCTTCACCGAACGCAATGGCGACATCCAGTTCATGTTTCAGTAATCCTGAGCACAGCTCATCGCGATTGGCCGTTAAGAGCTCAAAGGAGATGCTGTGCTCTTTCGACAACAACGCGACAGTCGGCGCTAACAAGTGTGCGGCCAAAACAGGCGGAGCACCAACTCGTAAATGTTGAGTTCCCTGTTTGACTTTGTTGGTCAGAGAGCGAAATTGTCCGAGTTGTTGATAGACTTTTTCAGCCTCTGGCAATAAGGCTTTGGCTTCTTGAGTTGGAACGAGACGGCCCTTTACACGCTCAAATAAAGCGAAGCTCAGTTGTTGTTCTGTATGGGCGAGAACTCGAGTGACATTAGGTTGGGAAACGTGCAGTAAGCGAGCCGCGCCTGACACCGTTCCTGCTTGCATAATGGCGTAAAAGACTTCTAATTGCCTTAAGTTCACTGAGATTTCCCTCTGCTCATGTTGGTCACCTCAGAATACCCAACCTTGCTGATAAGCGATAGAGGTAAAAGTGCTGGCGTAAAAAATAGGAAGACGATGTTGGTTGCCTTCCTATCTCGCTTTTTCAATTTCTCAACTTCTCAATTTCCCAACTTCTCAATTTCTATGCTTCACTTTGCTGCTGCATGAAGGGGCAGGTCGTTAAACGGCTCGACGTCTCGGCTGAGTAATCCCATTAAAATCACTGCTAACACCATGACAGCAGCTGCGATTGCAAAACCGTATTGTGTTAGTTCGTAATGACTCAATATTGCAATCAGGACGTAACTGAGAGATTGAATGGTGGTGGCAAACATGCTGATGCCGCCATCGACGCGACCTCGTTGATGAACCGCTACGGTGTGATGCATCCAGTTGACTCTCGCAATGCGATTTAGCGCGTTAAATACGCCAAACAGCGCCGTAAACAACAAGATGATCTGCGGGCTCATCGTAAAACTCATTCCGATAAGCGCAAAAGAGACCATAACCATCGAAGCGAACATAATGTGGCTATGGGAGGCACGGTTTAGCACTTTGGTGACAATAAAGCCGGTTAGCAACGAGCCGAGGCCAAAACTGATGTTGAACCCTGCAAACCAATCGCCAGAGATGCCTTGTTCAGAAAACCAAATCGGCACCAGTTTGCTCAAATACGTCAATGCAGGATAAGAGAGGCAAGAGAGCAGAATAAAGCCATAAAATCGGGGTTCGAGACGGAATATTTGTTTGCTCTCTTTGAGTTGCGCGATGAAAGCAACGGATTTTGATGCCCTTAATTGTTGAGTATAAGGCGTCAGAATATAGAACATCGCTGCTAACGCAGAGGCGCTGGCCGCAAACAAAGCAAACTCTTTCATGCCCCACACTTCAAGCAAAACAATACCCAACGCGCCAGCTCCGAGGGTCGTGGATTGCATTACAATTTCTTGCTGACCCGAAATTTTCGCATACTCATGGTGCTGATAATTTTCTTGGGTGAAGGCATTGTTGGTCGTCCATGCAAAATTACTCGAAACCCAATACACCAATTGCGCAAAAGCCAGCAACCAGTGTGACTCAAACCCTAACCAATAAGCAATGAACACCACCAAAGCCATACCCGATTGAAACCATTGATTGAGCACGAGTAGTACTTTGCGTGAATGTCGGTCAATTAAAGTGGAAAAGAAAGGCGTTGCTAGAAAAGAAATCGCGGTGCAGCTCAGAGAAACTAAAGCTACGAAAGTGCCCATGTTAGGTTCGGAAAGCATGACCCATGGCAGCGCCATCATGAATAAGCCAGAGGAGATACTGTCGAAGAAGCGGCCAGCTAAGTACGGCTGAGTTTTATTTTTCATTATGTTTGCCTCTAACTCCCGATGGATTTCAAAAGGTTGATGTCCAACTGTCTTGTGGTTAACAACCAAGTCGTTCGCGCTGAACACATTATCTTGAGATCGCCGGGGTTTAGCGTTAATTAAGATGGTGCAACTTTAAAACCTCAAGTAAACTTGAGGTAAAGCATTTTTTTAACAAAATTGATACGCAGGGAGTCAAGGATGGAAATCAGCGTAGGAGAAGTGGCAAAACGTTCTGGAGTGAAAGTATCTGCCCTACATTTTTACGAGCAAAAAGGACTGATTTCGAGCTGGAGAAATCAAGGTAATCAGCGTCGCTACCATCGCAGTGTGTTGCGCCGTGTTGCGGTGATCAAAGCAGCGCAGCAAGTTGGGTTGTCGTTAGAAGAAATTAAACATGCGTTAGATGAACTGCCGAAACACCAAGCCCCTAACAAAGCGCAATGGGAAGAAATGGCAAGCCATTGGCATGAACAGTTAGAACAAAAGATTCAAAAACTTAAAGCGTTGCAAAACGATTTAGGAGGATGCATTGGCTGCGGGTGCTTGTCGTTAGAAACCTGCGCACTGCGAAACCCAGAAGATGTATTAGGGAAAGACCACTCGGGGTCGAACTTAACGTTAGAAGAAGAGTAGCGATTATCTCTATTCTTTGTCGAAACTGTCGACTACGATCGCGCCCATCGAAGCAGGCATTGTGATGACGATAACGCGCTTTATCGCAACCAAAGGCTCATTCATGAGTGGCAGCTTATCAAGACAGAAAAGAACTAACGCTACCACAACGGCCGCAATGAGGTACGCGATAACCACACGAAAAATAAAGATGGATACGCGATTCTTGATGTGGCTTTGAAACACGCTTTGATACGCGAAAAAACTGAGGAAAATGACAGAAAGACTTAACAGCATGAGCAAGTTTGCCATTGGTAGGCTCTCACCCAATCGCCACGCTTCCTCCGAAAATGAGATCGGGACTGCTAGGGCAAAAGCGCCAACCAATACTTGGCTAGCGTCTTCTAGATTAAAGTGGCTGCTCATGCTGTTTATTCCATTATTCGCTTGCTAGATGTAAGAGCTTTTCAAAACGCTCATTACCGTGCAGCAATTCGAGGTCTCGTTCTTCAGCAAGTAAATCACGAATGGATGGGCTGTATTCAATTGCGCGTTCCAAGTCTTCAATAGCTTGCTCTTCGATACCAAGGCGAGAGTATGCACACGCGCGTTGATACAGTGCAGGGCCGTTGGTGTAATCGACTTCAAGTACGCGGTTACAAATGCTAAGTGCCCAATGGTATTCGTTGATTTCCATCGCTGCGTCGGCTTTGTACGTCAACGCTTCTAAATCACCTGGACGAATTAACAAGATTTCATCATAGATTTCGATACGTTGCTCTGGAGTTTGAGAGCTTTGTGCACGTAGCCATAAGTTATGGATCTCGTTGATTTTCTCAATTTCTTTGTTGTTTTCACTGATAATGCGAGTTTTGCGTTTTAAATCTCGCTCAAGGGCGACAAACTTTTTCTCGTATTCTTGGGCGATCTTCTCCAATCGTTTATCAGCCATCTCTTTGGTGTTGTGTTTAAACTCACGCAGAGATTGCCATCCGACAAAGGCAATCAGCGATGCGACACCAGCAATGATGTAGAAGAAGTATGTAACGGTCACGTTGGCATAGTTCAACGATTTATCTGCGACCGTTAGCTCGCGATCGGTGATCTCTGTGATCATTCGCTTTTCTAGGCTTTGATAGTCCTGACGCAGCGCTTTTAGTTCATCTAAAATATAGCGTTCCATTAATGGTCTATCTAACAGATCCGATTCTGAATACTTTTCCTCCGATGCCATTGTTGGCAAGGCAAGTATCAGCGAGAAAAAAATACCAATAAATAAGCGCATATAACGTCCTTTCACGAGAAGAGTACAGATAGACCATGCAACAATAGCAAATAGCACAAACGTTTAGCAAAGTTATTACAAAAGAAATAACAGTCGTCTACGTAGAAGTCATATTCTTGTTGTTTTTCAGCTTGTTCCTGGTGGTTATTTGTTGTGATATCTTTTATCCTCCTTGCGAATTTATGATTAATGGAGTGAGCATGGACGCGCGAGCTAAGGATTACTTAGAACAATTCCTAGAACTATTATCACCAGAACAAAGGGAAGCTGTACCATCAGTCAGTGCTGACTATTATTGTGCCGATGAATACAACGCGAATGTATGCGCAGATTTGGTTCGTATTGGACAGAAAACTGCATCGTGCAGTTTGGAGCTTTGGTATCGAGAACATGGTGAAACCATGCCCCAAGTCGGTCATTTACAAGTAGTGACGAATTGGGATGGGGACCCGGTTTGCGTGATACGAATTACTGACGTAAGTACATGCAAATATGAGGATGTAACCGCAGAGTTTGCCTTCGCAGAAGGCGAAGGTGATAGAACCTTAAACTGGTGGCGTGATGCTCATACTGCATTTTTTAAAGCTGAATGCGATGAGTTGAACATCGATTGGCATGAGAAACGTACGCTGGTTTTAGAGCGTTTTGAAGTGGTGTATCCCGTCAATTAATCTCTGATAGCAGCACTGATTTGAAGTGCTGCTTTCTTTATTGAGAGACCATTTTTAGCGCTTTCGAGCGGTCACACTAAACATATGCCAATGTTTTTGGCTTCCTACTACAGTGGTCCCGTCTTCATCTCTTTCATGCAATGAAATGAGGTCGTAACCCTCGAATAAGCTTTCCACTTCCTTTTTTGTTAATGCGGTAATGTTTGGATGCATTTCGGAGGTAACCCACGAGTCTTTCACTCCCAAGAAATCGCCGCAGAAGATACCGCCCGGTTGTAATGCGCTGTCTATTTTTGTCCAGACTTGTTTGAAGCCTGTGTCAGGGCAAAAGAACAAACTGGCATTTGCGATAACCAAGCTGCACTGAGGGTAATTAAATTCAGTAAAACAGCACTGCGAAACTGAAAATCGCTTATTACCTTCAAAGCGTGTTAAACAAGTTTTTACTGCATCTTTATTGCTATCACATGCGTGAACCTTAAATCGCTGTTCGAGGAGAAAGTGGCTGTCTCGACCTATTCCGCAGCCAATATCGAGAGCGACTTTGCCTTCTATCTTAAGTCGGTTTACGGCATTCTCCACGTTTGGGCGGTGAGGTTGGCTTAAAATTTTCTGATAGTATTCATTCCATTGCGCTGGCATTGAACTTCCTTATGTTGGTTGTGTCCACTGCCCAAAACTAGCGTCCATTTTGTTTTGCTTGACTGGGGAGGTTTGCAGTATTGGCAGCTGTTATAGCTGATCTTCAATCGGTAATATTCCGGAGAACCAAGCGCCCATTTTTCGCCATACTCCTGCTTCTGGTTCGGAGTCGTATTCTTCGCCTGTTTTTACGTCGGTCCAGACAATGTCCCCGTCGCGCAGAGTTAAGGCATAGGCGTTACTCGACAGTTGACTCGGCAGTTGTTCTAGAAACATTTGCACATATTCTGGCTGTTCGATAACAACGGCCATTTCGGTATTCAAAGCGGCCGAACGTGGGTCCCAGTTCATCGAACCAACGAAAAGTGTTTTGTTATCAATCGTCATTGCTTTAGCGTGTAAACTTGCTCTGCTACTCCCCGTGAGGCTCCACTTACTTTTGAGTTTCGCGCTCGCTTTTACTTCCCAAAGCTTTATTCCAGCTTCGAGTAGATCTTTTCGATATTTTGCGTACCAACCATGCACGGCAAACACATCGTTAGACGCGAGGCTATTGGTCACAATCGTGATATCAACGCCTCGCTTGGCCGCGTTACTTAATGCTTGAGTACCTACTTCAGTTGGAACGAAATAGGGAGAGATGAGCACAAATGAATCCTCAACACTTTTAACCAGCTCCGTTAAATTATCAATAAGTTGGCTCTCTCGGGTCGCGACTTTATCGGGCAGATCAAACCATACTTTCGCTTCTCCCCAGTAGAGCTTGAGTTTGCCTTGTTTTAGATCTTGGTACATATCCAGTTGAGTGAAGTCATAGCGGCCGGTTGAAAACTTTTCCTCTAACCGGAGTTTATTGACCTGCTTTTGAATCGCTTGGTCGGTAATTTGCTGTGAATTCGGTGTAATCCATTCCATTGGTATCGAATAGGCGCTATTCCAGTAGAGGTCGAACTGATCGGCAGTTTGTTGTACCGCCTCACCATAGAGCAGAAGATCAAAATCACCAAACTCAACTTGCGATTCAAAAGAGAAGTATTCATTGCCGATATTTCTACCTCCGACAATGGCGGAAACACTGTCTGCAATCAGAGACTTATTGTGCATACGACGATTAAGGCGTTCAAAATCGCTAGCAAGAGCGAACCAACGGGAGTCGCGATACTGATGCGGGTTAAATAAGCGGATTTCTATATTAGGATGTGCATTGAGGGCAGCCATCACATCGTCGTTTCGCTTTTGCATATCGTCAAGCAACAGCCTTACTCGAACACCACGCTTTGCCGCTTCATACAAGCGCCACGTTATTAGCTGACTCGTTTCGTCACCACGGTAAATATAGTATTGAAGATCAAGGCTTTTCTGGGCGGACTCGATCAAAGAGGTTCGAGCAAGAAGGGCATCGTGTCCCTGATTTAACGGTGCAAAGCCAGTTATGGACTTAGGGTCTCTCCCGTAAGCTTCAAAGTACTGCGCAAGAACAGAATCCTTTTGATAACCGAGCTGAAAGCCGGTGGACTTTTCACTAGCGTCATTCAACGATACGGATGAGCATGCCGATAAAATAGTGAGCAGCGAGGGGAAGAGCAACTTGGCGAGCGTTTGTAACAAAGCACATTTCCTTGTCTTACAGAGTGTTACCTACTCCAAATTATAGACTTAAGCTGACGCCACATGCACCCAGAACCGTTTGATAACGAGCGATTAATCAATGAATTGCCATAGAGCCTGCACTAAGTTCAACTTTTAGAGCGCAGATAATCATTTATTTTAATTATCATTATGGCCGTATTGGTCATAATCACTAATATCTGGTGATTATGACCAATAGCACACTGGATAAAATAATGCTTTTTATATAACCATATGATTTTTAATAAATAAATGCTTGGCATGTCATTTGCTGTTTAGAATAAAAGTTAAGTCAGAGCAACTTGCGCAGTTGGTTAATTTTTTGTTAATTTTATTAACTTTGAATTGGCAATAACTATCTAGTTAGCTGCTTAAAAGACTAGGCAAGTGCCGCTTTGATGTTTATTCAAATTCAATTCTCTCACCACCATGCTTACCGGGAGCAATGGACTGAATAAAAGTGTGGTGTTGAAAACAACAATAAAAAAGGATTTTCGATGTTAGCAAAACCCATATTACGTTGGCTTTTACCCTTCGTCGTCGTTGGAGGCTCTTATGCAGGATATGCAGCAATTGCCGCAACTGCGCCGGAAAAAGAGTCAACCAAAGATGCAATTACAGAACCTACTGTTAAGGCTTCTTCTCTTTTTCCTACTGATCACAAAGTGGTGATTACCAGTCACGGTGAATTAGTCCCTTTTGAAAAAACACACCTTTCCGCGCAAGTCAGTGGTGAAGTGATAAGTTGGCACCCGAATTTTGTAACGGGTGGCATCGTGAAACGAGGAGAGGTTCTTTTCACAATTGAAAGTGACAACTATGAAGCGTCGGTTTTACAAGCTGAAGCCGATTTAGCTAGTGCACGCGCAAACTTGATTGAGGAACAAGCGAAAGCCGAAGTGGCAAAACGTCAGGCAAAGAGACTGAGCGATAAGCAAGTGACGGATCTGTATTTACGCAAACCTCACGTTTTGAGCGCACAAGCCCAAGTGAAGTCGGCTCAAGCGGCACTCAAACGAGCAAAAAGAGAGTTAGAAAATTGCAAAGTCGTTGCACCTTACGATGCGCTGGTTGTTGAGCGTGATATTGGTGTTGGTCAATTTGTTACATCTGGTTCTCGAGTTGCCACGTTAAACAACATCGAAGTGGCAGAGGTGCACGTACCCATTGCCGGTTTTGATAGTGCATTTTTACCCGAATCCATTGGTGAACTCACTGCGACAGTGACGCAGCAAGGTGTGTTTTCTACCACTAGAGAAGGTCGAGTAGTTCGTGATTTAGGCATGATTGATAGCGCTACCCGAATGATTAACATGGTCATTCAAATCGCGGACCCATACGGTGTCGATAACCAGCAGCCTCCAATTAAATTCGGCTCCTACGTTGAAGTGAGCTTCACTGGTAAGGAACTTAAGCATATCTATCGCTTACCACAGGAATTAGTTAAAAACCGTACCGTGTGGGTGGTGAATGGCGATAATCAACTTCAACCCAGAACCGTCACGGTTTTGAGAGCAGAAGGTGAGTTTTTGCTGGTGGGCGAAGGTTTAGAGCAAAGTGATAAGTTGGTACTGACCTTACCAGAGTACCCTCAAAAAGGCATGGCGGTACAAATCGCAAAAAAGAGTGACGACTCCGAAACCGTCGTACAGTAAGTAGGAGTTTGTCATGGAAGATACTAAACAAAAGGGCTTGATTGCCTATTTTGCGAATAACCCCGTCGCTGCCAACCTTTTGATGATGTTCATCATTATCATGGGTGTGGTGAGTTTTCTCTTTATTCAAAGGCAGATGTTTCCGAATATTGAGGTGAACTACATTGATGTTCGCGCGACTTATCCTGGCGCTTCTCCTCAAGAGATAGAAGAGAGTATTCTCGTTAAGGTCGAGGAATCGATTAAAGACGTCACCGGGATTAAAAAAGCAGTCTCAACGGCCTCTAGAGGTAGCGCGTATGTTTCCATCGAGGTAGACGTTAATGCCGATATCAAGCGTGTCTTGGATGATGTAAACCAACGTATTGATACCTTGTCTAACTTACCAGCGGGTATGGAACCAATCAATGTCTACCAAGTTGAATGGCGCCAAGATGTAATTGAAATGGGGTTAGTTGGGGACCGACCGCTCGAGGAGCTTAAACCGATTGCTAAGCAAATCGAAGATGAATTACTTCAGTTAGAAAACGTCATGCTGGTGTACCTGAGTGCGCCAGAAGAAGAAATAGCGATTGAAGTTGACCCACTTGTTCTTCGTAAATACGACCTGACGTTGAGCGATATCAGCAGCGCGATCAGCCGTTACTCAGCCAACTTTTCTGCGGGCGAAGTAAAAACAAACTCAGGGATGATTGCAGTAAGGATTGAAAACCAATACTACCGTGGTGATGAGTTTAGAAATATTCCTGTAAAGCTTGGCGCAAATGGTGCAAAGGTTCTGTTGCAAGATATTGCCACAATAAAAGATGGCTTTACGGAAGAAGAGCGCTACTTTGAATACTCAGGTCAAAATGCGATCTACATGTCTGTTGAAGCAACTCGTGACCAGAACATTATCCCTGTTGCACAGTCCGTTCGTAATTATATTGAAGCAAAAAACAAGACATTGCCGCAGGATGTTAAGCTCAAAGTCTTGGTTGATACGACTTATTATTTAAATGGGCGTCTCGACATGATGTTGAAAAACTTGCTGCAAGGCGCTGCATTAGTCGCGATTATGCTGACCATTTTCCTACGTTTCCGCTTGGCTATGTGGGTAATGATCGGCTTACCAGTGTGTTTCCTTGGTGCGGTGATGATGATGCCAGCTTTGGGTATTACAGTGAACATCGTCTCGCTGTTCGCTTTCATCATGGTGCTCGGTATTGTAGTTGATGACGCCATCGTGATGGGAGAGAGCGCTTACAGCGAAATTGAAGAAAAAGGCGGTGGCGTCGAAAACGTGGTTCGTGGTGTAAAACGTGTTGCCACACCAGCCACTTTCGGTGTGTTAACCACAATTGCGGTGTTTGCCCCTTTCTTGTTGTCTAGCGGTATTGATAGTGCCTTCTTTTATGGTATCGCGGGGGTCGTGATTCTTTGTTTGATCTTCAGTTTGATTGAATCAAAGTTGATCCTACCAGCGCACTTGGCGCATACCCATTTTAAGCCAGTTAAACCAGGTGGCTGGCGTGACCGATTTAACCAACGTTTTTTTGGTTTTGTAAATGGTCCATATCGTAACTTTGTAACAACGTGCACCCATTGGCGCTGGACAGTGTTTGCGGTGTTCTGTGGTTTACTGCTGATCAGCGCGGCTTTGATCAACGCGAATTATGTTCGGGTGATCCCTAACCCTAAAGTGCCGACTGACTATCCTGCGATCACTATTGAAATGAATGATACCGTTTCAAGTGAGCAGACAATCAGTGCACTCAAGACTATTGAACGTGTCATGCAAAAGATCGAATCTGAGACCATTGCAGAACATGGTCAAGGAATGATTCGTGATGTGCTGTCGTACAACAGAAGCCGCACCGAAGGTCGTGTATTAGTACCTCTGGTTGATGAAGAGTTACGCCCGTTCAATACATTTGAACTGGCTCGACGTTGGCGTGAAGCTATGCCTGTTATTCCAGGTATGAAGAGCATCAAAATCCGCGAGCAGAGTGCGGGTGGTGGTGACAGGGATGAGTTTGGCTACTTGTTGTTTGGTTCTAACATCAATGAGCTCAACGAGGCTGGGCGTTACTTGATAGAGCGTTTACAGCAGGAAGAAGGGTTATATGATATTTCATCTTCTATTGATTCTGGAAGCAAAGAAGTACTCTTGTCTCTTGCGCCTGTAGCGTACGATCTCGGTCTGGATCTCACCATGATCGCAGAGCAAGTTGGTGGCAGCTTTTATGGTGGCGAAGCACAGCGCATTATTCGTGATGGTGAAGAAATTAAAGTTATGGTGCGTTACCCGCAACTGACGCGTGAAGCATTCTCATCATTGCGTTACGCCGTGATTACAACACCAGCAGGTAAGAAGGTCATGTTGGGTGATGTGGTGAAGATCAATGAGCAGCCGGGCGTGAGTAGCATTCGACGTGAAGGCGGGTATCAAACCGTTTATGTCTATGGTTCGATAGACGAAGAATTGGTTGAACCTCAAGAAATCGTGAAGGTCATTGACGACAATATCTTACCGGACATGAAGCAAGCCTTCCCAACTGTGAAAACAGAATTGGGCGGTGATATTGAAGAGCAGGCTGCGCAGCGTAATGAACAGATTTTGTTCTTTATTGCAGGCATGATCATCGTCTACATCTTGTTAGCTGTACCGTTAAAAAGTTATACCCAACCTTTGATTGTAATGTCCGTCATTCCGTTTAGTCTGACGGGGGCGATTTGGGGCCATTTCTGGCTAGGTTTAGACATCAGTATGATGTCGACATTTGGTTTGATCGCCGCTGCTGGCGTGGTTATCAACGACTCTCTGGTTATGACAGATTACGTAAATCAAGTGAGAGAAAAGGGTATGAACATCAAACAAGCGGTTGTTGAGGCGGGTTGTGCTCGTTTTCGAGCTATCACGCTCACCTCAATAACGACGTTTGCGGGTGTATTGCCGATAATGTTTGAAACGAGTTTGCAGGCGCGTTTCGTCATACCGATGGCTGTCGCTTTGGGCTTTGCAGTGTTGTACGCAACGGTTCTGACTTTAGTGTTGGTGCCTTGTTTGTATTTAATGCTTGAAGATATTAAAAATATTTTCAGATCGATTAAGAGGTTTATCCATCGTTTGATTAATCGTTTCAGAAAGTCGCCAGTGACGTCGAGCGTTGAAGCAAGCGTATCGAGTTAACAAGCTTGATGTTAACGATTAGGAGCAGCCTTCGGGCTGCTTTTTTGTTTCCGCATTTTGATTCAAAGCGATTTTTTAGTGGGCAGTTACGTAATTATCTGATGAGAAAACTGCCTGACAAAGCATTTATAATATGTATGTTTTTAATGTATTGAATTCGCATGGTTAATTTGACACTTGGTTAGCGAAATTTACCAGACGAAGATAACGCTGAATATGGCTCATGATTTAAGTTATTGAAAAATAACAAAATAAAAGTTGGCATCGTATGTGCAATATATAAATTGTAATTAAAATTAACTGCTAATCCTCAAGGAGCTTATTATGAAAAGCGTATTTCTATCTACTCTAAGTCTTATTGCTGTAATGTCATCACCAATCGCTGCTGCTAACACTTTAGACAAAGAGGAGTGGAGCTCAGATTTACGTCAGGACTTTTCTGAGATGAAACATGAAGCTATAGCAGATATTCAGCAAATGAACATGGATGCCATTCACGCACGTGATGAGCGTATCGTGAAAAACATTAAAGATGAGCAAGAACAGTTAGTAAAGGTAACGTGCCACAAAGAGAAAGCAAGCAAGTCATAAACGCCGCTAAAAGAGACTAACAGACGAAAATGAATCCAATACGAGTTCGGTGTTAGTTAGCAGTAAGCACTGACCTTGTTGCTCTACTTGCCAGCCTTTTAAGGCTGGCTTTTTTGTTTCTCATTTCATGGGTGGAGATCAGATCCTCAAGCTTATTATCAATAGTTGGCGTGTTTGATGAGCTATTGCTGGATGGAGCGGATGTAACTTTCAAAAGTGTAGATTTCAGTAAAGTGGAGGTGATGTTAGATATTTAAAATTTAGAAAAGATCCGATCTCCTTTTTGACCTTCATAATACCTTAGTATGTGGCTTACCTTTACTTGAATTAGAACTCATATTGCAGGCTCTCGTTTAAAGGTATTGATGCATATTTGAAGAATAAGAGATAGACATATGAGTTTTATTAAAATGTGTAAAGATGGTTTTAGAGGAAAGCCGGATTTCTCTAATTTATTACATAATGCGTTCCAGATAGATGACTTAGTGCTGTCATTTGAGTGTCCGAACAACATATATGAAGGACATGTATACCAGGATCTTGTTAATTTAGAACGGTTCGATGTTGAATCAAAAGTAGAGAGGCATGAAAGGTTTGTAAAGTTAGCTACGGTATATTTTTTGTTTCAGAAGAAAATATTAAACCCTTTGCTTCCTATTAACAAACAAGGTGGATTATATATTAGGTTACGGGTTAAATCTGCTGGAGAAGATATTAATAATATTAGTCAATTGTCTTCATTTTTAGAGAGAGAGTATTATGATTTTTATCATGCCCCGGAGCAAAGTGAAGGCTCTATGAGGGGGTATCATACAGACTTGATGAAAGAATTGACTAAGCGTGCGAATAAACAATGGGGAGAAATTCCAGAAAGTGAAGACCGAAAAAGAGAAAAAGAAGAATATTTAATTAGAGGTTTCTTAAGTGGTTATCCACCAATAAAGTGTGAGCTAGTTGAAGTTGGAAAAAACAAATACTCAAAATACTCAGAAGGTAATCTTAATTATAAGATTGAATTAAGAAGAGTATACAATGTACCCATAAAAAATGAATTCTACCTGAGCATCGAGTTTTGGTATAAGTACGAATCGATGTTTGCCAAGCAAAAGTTTTTAGATTGGGTGAGAAGTGCTGATGAAACTTTTGAAAAAAAAGTATTGGAATTACTGGACTTGTCTCCGCTCATCGACTCGTATACAGCCAAAGCAGTAAAGGGATTGAACGAAGAAACTAAGGCAGAGTAACACAGCGTCAGTGTCAAGAAAAGCTAGCAAAGTATGTAGCCATGAGAGAAAAATGAATCTAATTGGATGTCTATTTACCCTTGTGCTCATGGTGCATATAAAGCCAATGGATTTAGTATAGAGCTTACCACAAATATCAATAAATATTTAAATAACAAGAGATAGAAATATGGATTTTATCAAGATCTTTAAAGATGGTTTTAGAGGGAAACCAGATTTTGCACACTTGTTACATAATGTATTCCAGATAGATGACTTAGTACTATCATTTGAATGCCCGAACAATATATATGAAGGTCATGTATACCAAGATTTTATTGAATTACAACGGTTCAATATTGATTCAAAAGTAGAGCGACATGAAAAGTGTATAAAATTGGCCACGATTTATTTTTCTTTTCAAAAGAAAATAATCAATCCACTATTACCAATCAATAAACAAGGTGGTTTATATATTAGGTTAAGGATTAAGTCTGCAGATAAATGTATTACTAGTGCTAATCAACTATCTTCACTTATAGAGAAAGAGTACGTGGATTTTTATCATGCTGTAGAGTCACCTGACGGCTCTCGAAAAGGTGATCATACAGAGTTGATGAATGATGCCATTGCGTACGCAAATCATCGTTGGGGAACAGACCCGATAAACGAAGAAAAAAAGAGAGCGAAAGAAGAGTTCCTTGTAGGAGAGTTTCTTCGTGGTTATCCTCCAATCAAATGCCAAGATATCAAGATTGGTGAAAATACATTTTCAAAATATGTAGAAGGAAATTTGGAGTATAAAAAAGACTATCGAAGAGTGTACAATTTGCCTATCAAAAATGAGTTTTACTTTAGTATTGAATTTTTATATGAAATCGAACCTATGTTTGCTCAAAAAAAGTTTTTAGATTGGGTAAGACACGCGGATGAAATTTTTGAAAAAAACGTTTTAGAGTTGCTAGCACTGTCTCCGCTTATTGATTCGCATACTACCTCCAAATCCGAAAGGTTGGCAAAAAAAGTTGATCCAGAGCGTTCATACTTAACTTAAAGAAAAAAGCCCGCGAAGAATACCTTCACGGGCGAAAAAAGGGCACCAAATTGGGTGTCTATTCATTTTGGAGGTGGTCGAACGTCCATATAAAACTGACAATAGGCTTGGTGAGAGGCTTACCACCAGCGCGACCAACGAGGCTAAAGTTAACATTGTTGTAATGATTGTTAAAATGTTAATTCTTCAATCAATGTTTTCATTATCGTGAGTTTAAATTGTGAATGTGTTGCCTGCGTGTATTTTTACTCTGTGAAATGCCGTTTTTGACAATAAAACATATTATAAATCTTGTGTTGGTTATTTGATTTGGTTATATAAAACTCAACATACTTAATCCTTAACTGTTCATATTTACACTTAATGAGACACAATAACCCTCTGCTTGTTAAGTGATTGTGTGTTTTTTAACGCATTGGTATTGAACAAAAAGCGACCTAAGCCGCTCTTGTTCATTTTGATAAGTTTACTTATCAGTTGTTTTAGATTTCTTCGTGCTTATGGACTAGGCCGAAGTCAGCTAAAATGGCATACGCAGCAGGGATCATAAACAACACCAGCAGAGTGGATGCGAAAATACCAAACACGATGGAGATAACCAGTGGTTGGATAACCTGTGCTTGCAAACTGGTTTCAGTCAGTAACGGAAGCAAACCTGCTGCAGTGGTCATTGATGTCAGGAATACTGCTCTAAAGCGTTCCCGACTGGCTTTGACTACTGAGTCGTGCACATTATCCCCTTCATCGACATGATGGCGTATGTACTGAACTAACAGAATCGAGTCATTCACCACAATCCCCGCTAGTGAGACAAAGCCCATCATACTCGGCATACTTAATGAGTGACCGAGTAGGATGTGTCCCCATACCACGCCAATAAAGGCGAGTGGAATCGCAAGCATGACCACGAATGGTTCCAAATAACTGCGGAATTGGTAACTCAGAATCGCAAACACGCCAAACAAACCAAGCAAGAAGCCTTTACCCATTGATGCGCCAGTTTCAGCGGTATCTTTGGCTTCGCCTTCAAAATCAAAGCGAAGACCAGGATACTTTTGCATAAGCTTTGGCGCTTCATCTTGTTGGAACTGACGAATAATGGCGGTTGAGTTGGCTTTCGTATTGTCGATATCGCCGAATACACTCACTGTGCGCAAGCCATCAATGCGCTGGATTCTTACGTAATTACGTTGGAAATCCAAAGTCGCAATGGTCGCGAGTGGGATTTGACTGCCATCGGACAAGATAATTGGGAAGTTTGCCAATTGCTGTAAGTCACCAGCTTGTGCTTTATCGAGGCGAACTTCGATGGAAATGTTTTCTACCCCAACTTGGATTTCGTCTGCGGTTTGGCCAAAGAAAGCCGCACGTAACTGATTGGCGATGAGTTGGCCGTTAACCCCATAAGCTTCTGCCCCCGGACGCAGTTTAACCAAAACTTCTTCTTTACCCATACGCATGTCATCCAACACGCCATGGACACCGTCAAACTCATTCAAGTATTGCTGAATGTCGATAGAGGCCGCTTTGAGCGCATCCAGATCATCATGCTTCGCTCGAATTTCAATCGCTCGTCCACCCGGCCCCATGGTCGGTTGTTTAAATACCAGCGAGATAGGATCGGCAAGTTCACCGATGTCTTCGCGCCATGCATCGATAAATTCATCGATGAGTGTGTTACGACTCTCTGCACCCAGCAAATCCAGACGCACCGTGGCAATATGAGGGCCAGATTCATTCGCATCGGCGTTAGCGTTGAATTGACTGGTGATGTGTAGAACCAATGGATTGCCGTCTTCCACTTTCTCTGTCCATTCTTTATCTAGCTTTTGAGCGGAAGCGACGATCTTATCGACGACGGCTTCCGTTTGAGACAGAGAAGAACCCGGAGGAAGAATAATGCGCGCTTCTGCAATGTCGCCATCCAGTTCAGGGAAGGGTTGAAACTTGAGTAAACCACCTACTAACGTGGCTGCGGAGATAAGAAGCAAGGCAACCACACCACCCATAAAGGCATAGCGATACTCGACCACTTTATCCACTGCGTTGACCAAGGTGGTGTTGCGAAAGTTTTCAAAAGAAGCGAGCAGCTTTTGTTTGAACTTCGGTGTTTTTCGCTCTTGCTTTTGTTTGTGTAGTGAGTGAGAAAGGTGGTTAGGTAGAATCAAGAAGGCTTCCACCAAACTTAAACTCAGTACGAGGATCAGAACTTGAGGAACCGCTTTAAGTACCGCACCCATTTCACCTTGCAAAAATAACAAGCTACCGAAAATACACACCGTAGTTAAAAAGGAAGAGATCACCCCCGGCAGTACCTTTTTCACTCCTTTAGTTACGGCATCATCGATCTCTTCTCCTCGGTCTAGGTGAGCGGCAATCGATTCGGCAATAACGATGGCGTCATCCATCATGATACCGATGGCCATGAGTAACCCGACCAAAGACATGATGTTGATGGACAGGCCAAGTTGCGCCATCAAAAATAACCCACCTAAGAAGGCAACAGGTAAACCAGCTGCGACCCAAAAAGAGTAGCGAAAACTAAAGAACAACCACATGGTGGCGAAGACCAGAATGATACCTTGCCAACCGTTTTTGACCATCATGGTCAGGCGATCCCAAAGCACGGATGAAAGGTCATTGGTCATTTGTAGCATCACACCGTCTGGCGCGATGGCTTGTTGTTCTTCGACAAATTGAGCAACACGTTCTTTAATGCGCAGTGCATCGTCTTCTTTGTTTTTGCTGACTTTTAGTAGGGCAGAAGGGTGACCATCAAAGAGGACTTTCTGTTCGTCCAATTCAAATCGGTCGGTAATCGTCGCAATGTCTCTTAGACGGATGATTGACCCATTTGGACCAGAGCCCACGACGATAGTCTCAAGCTCTTCTGGCGTCACGCGTCGTTCGTCAAAGCGGATCAGAAAGTTCTTATCTGGCGTTTCGACATTACCACTTGGCAACTTGACGTTCTGACGACCAATCTGCTCAGCAATATCGCCAACACTTAAGCCAAGCTGTCGAATGGCTTGAGTGTCTAACTCTACTCGGTATTGGTGGTCAGAGAAGCCTGCAACTTCAACCAAAGACACATCATAATCGAGCTTTAATGTGCGTTTAAGTTGTTCTGCATAGGCTTTTAGCTCTGGCCATGTGGTGTCTGCAGTGATCGCGATATCCACAACTGGCTCATTCCAATCTAGCTCTTGGACCACAGGAGACTCAATTTCTTGTGGGAAGTCATTAATCGAGTTGATCTGGGTTTGAACATCAACCAGCATGCGGCCGATGTCGGCTTCTTCATTCAGTTTTAAGATAAGACGCGCAGAGCCTTCAATCGCTTCACATTGCGTTTCTTCAATGTTAGCAAGGCCATCAACAGCATCTTCCATTCGGACACAGATACTCTCTTCGACTTCTTGCGGGGAAGCTCCTGGGTAGACTACACCAGCTAGGATGTAGGGCGGATCAAACTCAGGAAAGGTTTCCCGCTTAATCGTGGAAAGTGAAGAGATACCCAATATAAGCAGCGTTAGCATCAGCAAGTTAGCTGCCGTTGGGTGCTTGGCGAAGAATCGGATCATGAATCAGACTCCTCAATAGCCGTTTCTGACTGTTCAGGTGACTCTTTCAATAGCATGCCGTTAATCGCAGGCAGCAAATCGTTGATGATCAGCTTCTGACCTTGCTCTAGTTCACCATCGATCACCACTTGGTTATTGCGACGATATAACACTTCAACCGTGACGACTTGCAGACGGTTGTCATCTCCCATCAGGTAAATCTTATCGCCATGAAGCGCACGCTCTGGGATGACCCAACTCGGGTTCTCTTGTCCCTCAATCAAGGCACGCACAAACATGCCGTTCACCAATGGAGGCGCAGACGTTGGGTTTAATGCACGGTAGTCTTGTTCAATTTCCAGAATCACACCGGCAGTCGCTTGGCTTGGATCAACCGTTTCACTGATGCGTGCAACTTTCGCAGGCCAGCTTGCAGAGAGGTTACCGCTGCTGAGCTCAATGTTGGCATGAATCGCATTCATATCAGGTTGTGGAATACCAGATTCATCGCGGACAAACTCACCGATGCTCGCCGCCAAAGTTTGCATGTCATGAATGGATAGTTGAGCTTCCACTTCCATGACATCAATACCATGTCCTGTCACCATGGTTTGTTGGAGGTTAACCACTTGCTTTTTCTCAATTTCTACGTCAGCAATACGCAAATCGTAAGGAAGCGTGATGATGGTTTTATCAAGCGAGCGTTCGGCCTCATCCACTTTTGATGCATTAACTTTAACTAGGGCTTCCGCGACTCGTTTCTCATCCGGCATCAAACCAATTTGATTTTCAATATCCAGTACTAACTTACGTTGAGAGAGCGCGCTTTGCTCTTGCTGATCTACATCCGATTGCGAGGTTAAGCCTTTCTTACGTAGGTTTTGTTTACGGTCTAACTCTTTGTTGGCGATAGCCAGACGGTTGGCTTCTATCTTGAGTGTGCTTTTGAGATTCGCTTCTTCTTGGTTCAGCTTAGCCAGAGAGGTTTGAGCAGATTTGAGATCGGCTTGAGCTTGAACCAGTTTCAGTTCGTAATCGAGTGGGTCGATTCGCAAGATTTCTGTCCCTGCTTGCAACACTTGTCCTTTTTCCAGCTGCGGATGGCGGTAGACCACTTTCCCCGTCACTTCGGCTATCGCTTTCCATTCCACTTTTGGGGCGATCTTGCCAAACCCTATGGCTACTGGAGCAATGGCTTTGAGCTCAAGTGGAATCGTCTCGACCAACCGTGCACGATCTCCAGCGGGTTTTACGGGCAAATCTGGTTTGAGGCTAATCGCCAAAAACAGAATGACGACCCCCACCGCAAGAGCAGGAAAGAACAGCAGCTTTTTATTTATCTTCATATTGGTCGCCCGAGTCTAAAAATCCATGTTTCATCAGTTGTATGTTGTGTTCGAATAATCGGTTCAAGAAGGCTTCTGAAAGTTCAATGCCATGAATGGCGAGCAGTGCTGGTGGTGCCATAAAAGGAAATACCATCAAGCTGATGTAAGAGACGCGACAAAGTTGAGGGTCGGCGTCTTTTCGTAAAACGCCACTGTCGATCAACTTATCAAAGATCACGCCTTGCATTGGCTTACTGATATCTGCGAAGACTTTTTCGAGCAGTTTGCGTTGGGTTTCCGATGGGGGCATATTCATAACTTGGGCAACTAAGCGTGGGAACTGTGGTACCTTGATCATTTCGCGGTAGTAGGTGCGCATTAGATCGAGAAAGTTTTGCTCGTTACTGTTGGATACCAACGTCTGCATCTGCTTTTGCATCGGTGACAGTGTTTCGCGCAACATGGTCTCGAACAAGCCTTCTTTGTTGCCAAAGTAGTAACGAATCATCGCCACGTTCACGCCTGCTTTCTGCGCGACTAGGCGAGTAGAGACCTTGTCATAAGCCATAATGGTGAAGAGTTCGCGCGCGTGGAAAATCAGTTTTTCCCTTGCGTCGATATTATCTGTGGGTCTTCCCGCCCTTCGATGCGCTTCCGTCACAATCTTCTCTCAAAATATTAAACATTTGATTAATTATAAGACGCTGATTTCTCATGCGACATGTGAAAAATTAATCAGTATTTAATCAAGTGATTAATTTGTGATGAAGAGAAGTAAAAAAGAGCAGAAAGAACTGCTCTTTGAACAAATAGAAAAGTATTTACTTAGGAAGAACGGTCTTGTGAGGCTATATCACCCCCAACTTAACACACTCCAATTCGGTCTGTTGGCGTGTTCTTTGAGTTGTGGGCATGGATTTACCAGATAAGCGTAGTTCGCGTATTCACAAAGCGGTAAATCGTTGATTGAATCGGTATAGAAATGGATTTCGGAATAAGGCTCAGGCTGATTTTCTAGCCACTGTTTTAATCGCGTGACTTTGCCTTCACGATAACTCGGGATACCGTCGATTTCAGCAGTATAACGGTTGTTTTTCTCGATTAAATCAATTCCGAGTGCGGTTGGAATATTAAGACGGCGACCAACGGCTTCCACCAAAAAAGTGACGCTGGCAGAGATGATAACCATATCTATACCATCACGAGACAGTTGCTCAATCAGGGTTTTGGCTTGAGGGAACTGTTTAGGCAAAATATGGCTTTCAACACATTCTTCAACCAAGGCGTTTACTTCTTCAATCGGCATGTTTTCTAGTGGCTTCATGGAGAACGCTAGGTAATCTTCCATGTCCATTTTGCCTTCAGAGTACAAGGCCATTAGACGCTGATCTTCCATAATAAATAAAGGATCAGTCGCGATGCCTTTCTCAACCATAAACTCGTTCCAAATCATTGCGCAGTCAGCGTTTATTAGGGTTTCATCCATATCAAAAACATACAAAGGTTTGGACATGTTTAGGCTCTCACTGGTTGAATTTCGTTTAGGTTAAAGAGTAGTTCTAGTTGGCTGCCATTCGCTAGTAAGCGTTCTGAAGAGCGGTTAAGTAAGTCAACAGTGAGCTCACACTCTTCAACGTTCACTTGATAGCGAATAACATTACCTAGAAGCTGGTGGTTGGTGATCGTACCTACTTGTGGCGCTGAGATGTGGCTATCATATTGACGACCTTGCTCTTTTACATATATAGACTCTGGGCGAATCGCTACTTTCCATTCGGTATCAATGTTGAAGAGTTGCTTGGCTTTATTGGCCTCTACAAGGTTGTAGTGCCCCATGAAACCGGCCACAAACTCGTTAGCAGGATGAGTATAAATTTCTTCAGGTGTTCCTGCTTGAACAATTTCCCCTTTACTCATTAGGAAGATACGATCAGACATAATCATCGCCTCTTCTTGGTCATGAGTTACGAAGATAGTGGTGAGATTCATCTCTTTCTGAATGTCTCGGATTTGCTGACGAAGGTGTTTGCGGATTTTGGCATCAAGCGCAGAAAGTGGCTCATCAAGCAATAATATGCGAGGTTTCACCACCAACGCTCGAGCGAGTGCGACACGCTGGCGCTGACCGCCAGAAAGTTGATGCGGATAGTGTTTTTCTTTACCTGCCAGATCCACCAGTTTGATGACTTTAGCCACTTCACGTCGAATATCATCATTCGCAAGCTTTTTCATTTTTAAGCCAAATGCAATGTTGCCTTCGACGGTCATATTGGGAAACAGCGCATACGATTGAAAGACCATCCCAATACCACGCTCTTGCGGGACTTGATGCGTGATATCTTCTCCGTTTACCCAAATCTCGCCTCCATCGACAGGGTTAAGCCCAGCAAGGCTGCGAAGTAGTGTCGATTTACCACAACCGCTAGGGCCTAAAAGCGTAATGAATTCACCTTGCTCGATGTTAAAGTGAATGTCCTCAAATACGGTGTTATCACCAAAACGTTTAGTCAGATTTTTCGCTGTTACGTAGCTCATTGTTTGACTCCTCGGCTGAAACGACTTGCCAACCAAGTCAGTAAAAAAATAAATAGGAAGTAGGTCATCACTAAGGCAGACGTAAAGTGGCCGCTCGTCTGACGCATGTTATACAAGTAGATTTGCAGGGTTTCATAACGTGTGCCGACTAAAATATTGGCGAACACAAACTCTCCCAATAGAAATGAAAATGAAAGGAAAAGCGATGCCATCAGTCCTTTTTTGAGGTTAGGTAAAATGACCATCAAAAACGCTTTGGTTGTGCTTGCCCCTAGCAAGTGTGCAGCGTCCATTAAATCGTTAAGGTTAATTGCTTCGAAGCTATTAGAAATCGCACGATACATGAACGGTAACGCGATGGTGAAGTAAGTACCTACTAGAATCCAAGGAGTACCGATAAGGGAGATTTCACTGTCAGCATAAAGTTGAAGCAAGCCGACGGAGGACACCACTGGTGGTACAGCGAATGGTAGCAAAATCAATACGTTCATGAGCTTATCGAGCTTCGGAAAGTAGTAAAACACCACGAATATCGCTGGCAGAACCAGAAGCACACTGAGGGTTAGCGAAGCAATACAAATAAACAGCGAACGCCCAAACGCTTGCAAAAAGCGTGGGTCGGTCAGCAATTTAACGTACCAATCAAAAGTGAAACCATCTGGAAGCACCGTGGCACCCCAGCGTGATGAAAGCGAATAGACAAAGGTCGCTAAAATCGGGATGAGCATGATCCCAACAATGGAATAAACCACCGTTTTATGGAATCGAGTATTAACGTTGTTCATGACTACTTCCTACCTGCATAGCTTTTCGAAATGAGCCATTGGTTAATCACTGTGATAAAGGCAAGTAACGCCATTAGAATCACTGAAATTGCAGCGGCGAGATTAGGTTCAAGGAACAGGTCTCCCGATACCAGACTCGCAATTCGAATTGTGATGACGTTATAGTTACCGGAGGTCAGCGCATAAACACTCGCATAAGCGCCAATTGCGTTGGCTATTAAGATAATAAAGGTACCGAATAAGGCTGGTGAGAGCACTGGCAGAGCGATTTTCGCCCAATACTGTGATGTTTTGGCTCCCAGTAGCGCAGCTGCTGCTTGCCAATCATCACTCAACGCGTCGAACGCAGGGTAGAGCAACAACACCGCCAGCGGGATTTGGAAGTAGATGTAAATGGCCAGCAGGCCCCATTTACCATAAAGGTCGAAATCACCGAGTAAGCCATACTGCTTGAGCAAAAGGGTAATCGCCCCATTGGTGCCCAAAATAATAATAAAAGCGAATGACAGAGGTACGCCTGCAAAGTTGCTGCTCATGTTTGTAAACGCAATCACACCGTCGCGGACTTTAGAATCGACTCTGCGTAGAGAAGAGACCAACAGAGTCGCAATGGCTAAGCCAAAAATGCTCGACCATACAGCTAACCACAAACTGTTGCCAAACGCCTGCATCATAAAGGCGGAGTCGAGCACTTCAATGTAGTTATCGAAGGCAAACTCGCCATCGTAGATAAAGCTGTTTAACAGTACCCAAATCATCGGTGCGAGTTGAAATAGGTAGAAAAACAGCGCGAAAGGCACCAACCAAATGGCTGGCTTAAAGCGCTTTAACCAAGTACTTGCCAAATTTGAGCGTGATTCGCTGGAGCTTGGGGAGAGGACTGAACTGCTCATAGTGCTAACAATTCCTGAGTGTATGGCTTCGTGTGGTCAAGGTTTAGCAATTGACAAACGGTGCCACAAATATCAGTCTGCTTAATATGACAATCTTGATGGGTAAACTTATCACCAATGACAAACAGGGGAACTTCTCGTTCTTCAGGTAAAATCCCACCGTGAGAAAGATCGTTGTTCATGCCATGATCGCTGGTCACAATGATTTGATACCCATCAGCAAGCCATTGATCGATGTAGTTGGAAAGAATAATGTCTGCACTTCGCGCACAATTGCGGTATTGGCGAGAGTCTAGGCCAAACTTATGTCCTGTATCGTCGATATTCATCGGGTGGATCAGTAAGAAATCAGGTTGATAGTTTCGACGTAAATACTCTGCGTCCAGGAACAAGGCTTCATCAGGATAATGATCCCAATGGTAAAAGTAGCCGTGCTGGATATTCAGGGTTTCATCATGCGTGAAACGATCGCGAACAGGTTCAAATGGCGCGCGATTATAAAGCTCACTTACCCAGTGGTAGGCAGCCGCAGCGGTCACTTTTCCTTGGGCTTTTGCCAAACTGAAAATGGAATCGTGTTTGGATAGACGAACGATATTGTTGTTTACGATGCCGCTTTCTACAGGGCGAACGCCCGTTAAAATGCACTCATAAAGTGGGCGAGACATAGAGGGCAGCTCACACTGCACAGGATAAAGCGTTGCGCGAGTTTCTTGTTGGGAACGACTTTGCTCTAGAAGACCATTGAGGTAGCCCATGCAATCACGGGCTACCTGATAGTTCAGTCCATCTAGAACAACAAGGATGACCTTATTGCTCATAACGACTTACTCTTATTGCTGGTGGATTAAGACACTTTCTTGCCATTGACGTGGCAGCTTACGTGCGGACTTTTCCCAAGCTGAGAAGTCAGTCACTGGGTGAACATTGCTGTATTGGTCATTAGCAATTAGCTTGTCTTGCACTGCTTGAGGCAGTGTGATGTTGGTGCGGATTGGACGCGCATAACCTTCTGCTAAGTTGATTTGCCCTTGATCGCTGAAGATGTATTCACGAGCAAGCTTTGCTGCATTAGGGTTCTTCGCGTATTTATTGATTATGGTTGTATAACCAGAAATCACAGAGCCATCTTGAGGAATGCTCACTGTAAAGCGGTCGCGGTCAATTTTGTCGCGGTAGTTCAATGCATTGAAGTCCCACATGATCGCCACTTCCACTTCGCCTTTTTCTAGGTTGGCGATGTTCGGATCGGTAAATGAAAGACGACCTTGCTTCGCGAGTTCAGAAAAGAATTTGAGCGCAGGCTTGAGGTTGGATTCGTCCCCACCGTTGGCGAACGCTGCGGCGAGAACCGCGTTGTTTGCCTGTGCTGCTACGCCTACGTCACCTACGGTCACTTTGTAGTCGCCTTTTAATAGGTCACCCCACGTTTTTGGCGCGTCTTTTACGAGGTTATTGTTGGAGATAAAAGAAATAGTGCCAGTGTAAGCAAGTGCCCAATGACCATCTTCGTCTTTTGCCCAATCTGGGATGTCATTCCAAGTTGTTGGTTTATATGGCTGAGTGACGCCTTTTTTTACCGCTACACGTGCGAAGGCAAAGCCTACGTCACCAATGTCTGCGGTCGCGTTTTTCTTCTCAGCTTCGAATTTTGCGATTTCTTGAGCCGAGCTCATATCCGTGTCTTGGTGCTTAAGGTTGTAATTTGACTTTAAATCAGCCCAAGTGTCTTTCCAGTTTGCCCAACTGTCAGGCATACCCACACTGTAAACCGCCCCTTCTTTTTGTGCTGCTGCTACCAAAGATTCAATATCGGCTTCTTTCGCTACTGTTGGCGTAGCGAGCGTTACCGCAATGATTGCCGCTGGTGCGGTAATTGAACGACTTAGCAAAGTTTTCATTGTCTCCATCCTTCTGGACTAGGTCAGTAAGTTCGCTTTGTATGCTATGGATGGAATGTGACGATTTAGCGCAAGTAATTTGACAGTTTTGCTGATTTTATATGGCACTTATATTTCATACGTTCAGTATGTGTTCTGTTGATTAATGTCATATTTTTGTTACGTAAACGCCTTATGTTATTCGTCAAATTATCGTTGGACTAGATCAGAATGAGAGCGACAGGCACCGGACAATTTGGTACCCAATTAGGAAAAATTAGAAGCAGCTTAAAACAGCAGATTCTTTCCGGCATCATGTCGGAAGGACAAAAACTGCCGTCAGAGAGAGAGCTCAGTGAGCTGTTTTCTACGACTCGAATCACAATCAAAGATGCGTTGGTGTCTTTGGAAACGGAAGGTCTTATTTATCGAGAAGAGCGCCGGGGTTGGTATGTATCTCCTGAGCGTATCTGTTACAACCCGTTGTCTCGTTCTCACTTCCATCAGATGATTCGAGAGCAGCATCGTATTGCAGAAACTAAGCTACTCAACGTGCGAAGTGAAATGGCCGCAGGTGAGTATGCCAAATCGTTAGAGGTGGAGCGAATTACCCCAATTTATGTAATTGAACGGTTACGTTTTATTGATGGGCGAGCGGTATTGTTTGTTGAGAACGTGCTCAAAGCGGCACTGTTTGAGGGTATATTGTCTGAGAACCTCACCATGTCCCTGACAGGCATTTATCGTGAGAAGTATGGTTACGAGACAAAGCGCTCTCGTTTTGATGTGATTCCCACGTCAGCTCCTGCTCATGTCGCTAAGGCGTTGAACCTAGCTGAAGGACAACCCGTTCTGAAAATTCGGCGGGTAAACTACAAACAAGATGGGCATTTAATGGACTGCGAATTCGAGTATTGGCGTCCAGACGCAGTGATGATTCGCATTGATAGCGTAGGATAAAGCGCAGAATTAAAAAGAGCCCAATGAAGGGCTCTTTTTCGCATATTGGTTAGAGAGGCGGTTTAAACGAGGCCTTGCTCTTTCGCCATTCTGCTTGCAATGCCGGGTGCTTTCCAAATGCTTGGCAGCAAAATGAAAGACACAGGTACGGCAGTAATTACAATGAAAGACTGCAATGCAGAAATACCACCAGAGCCCATTGAGATGAGCGCAATAGCGACAATACCCATAATCAGACCCCAGAACGAGCGAATCACTGCGTTTGGTTCTGTTGAGCCCGTCATCACTACACTGATTGTGTAAGTCATCGAGTCACCCGTCGTCACGATAAATGTTGTCGTTAAGATCAGGAACAGAACCGAAATGATCATTGGGTAAGGTAATTCACCAGTAATCGCTAGCAGTGCTGCAGGCAAGTTAAAGCCTTCAAACGCAGATGAAATCAAACCAGGGTTATCAAGTTCAAACGCAAGGCCACTGCCACCAACGATACTAAACCAGAAGCAAGTAATCAGCGGTGCCGCGATGCTAATAGACATGATTAATTGGCGAATTGTACGACCACGAGAGATACGAGCAATAAAGATCGCCATCATTGGGCCATAACCGATAAACCAACCCCAGAAGAATACTGTCCACCAACTTAGCCAGCCTGTATCACCACGGTAAAGTGCCATAGGGAAGAAGTTATCCACCATACGACCAACGCCTTGCACGTAGCCATCAACGATAAAGCTTGTCGGCCCGAAGAACAGGATGTAACCAATTAATAGTACAGACAAAATGATGTTGTAACGACTGACGATTTGAATACCCTTGCTCAAACCGCTCAGTGCGGAAAGGGTATACATCAGGATCGCCGCCATGATAACCATGCTTTGCGTTACGAACGTATCTGGCAGGCCAAACAATGAGTTTAGCGCGTAGCTAATTTGTAAACCTAAGAAGCCGATAGGACCGATGGTTCCTGCTGCTACTGCAATGATGCTACATGCGTCAGCAACATCACCAATCCAGCCTTTAATGGCTTTATCACCAAAAACAGGGTAAAGCAGAGTACGCGGCTTAAGAGGCAGGCCTTTATCGTAATGCAAGTGCATTAAGACAATGGAAGATAGACCACCAAGGATCGCCCAAGCTAAGAAGCCCCAGTGCATAAAAGACTGAGATAGGGCATTGATTGCGGCAGTTTTCGGTGAGGCTTCCCCGTATAGAGGCGGAGCAGTCACAAAGTGCGCGATAGGCTCAGCTGCGGCCCAGAACACACCACCACCTGCAAGTAGAGTACAGAGTACGATTGACAACCACTTAAAGTTATCAATATCAGGTTTCGCTAGACCACCTAGGCGCACATAACCAGTGCGACCAAACGCAAGAGCCAAACCAATTAGGAAATTCAGAAGAAGCAGTACTTGCCAGTAAGCTCCGAAATATTTAGTAGCAAAGCCGAAGCCGGTGTTAACCATTGCGGTTAGAGAGTCGGTATTCGTTAGAGCAAGTAAAACGAATAGAGTGAGGAAGCTACCACTTAACCAAAAGACAGGATTGGTGAGTTCGAGGCGCTTGAGTAAAGATGGGGGATGAATAGCAGAATAGTCAGCATCCTGAATAGGCGCTGTGTGGGAGGCGGCATTCGTCATATTTGACATAATTACTTCGCTTTTTAGGGCTATGAAGCCGTGCATTTCCCCTCACATCGTTTCAACGAAAAGTGTGAGGATGTTCAAAAAGCCGATGATGTTAACATGTCGAAGTTGCAAATATAACCTTAGATTTCGATTAATTTTTAACAGGTTAGCCAAGTTGCTGATTTTTGGGTAGAGATCAAAAGAAAGAGTTTTTACGTGAAATGCACCGCATTTCGTATGTAATTAACATTTCCCTTATTTTTGCATGGGATTATCAGGATTACATTGAGAAAACATGTTTTTCCCAAGCTAAGGTTTAACTCAATGGCTCACTTCGAACTTAACGGGCAGTGGATGCTTACCTCGCCACAGCGTCCCGATCTTGAAATTCCGATGTTTATTCCGGGCGATAATGTGTCGGCGCTTTTACAAGCAGAGCAGATTCCAGATCCTTATTTTGCCGATAATGAAAACAAAGTTCGATGGATTGAAGAGTGTGAGTGGCATATCTCACGTGAGTTTGAAGTCGACGCGTTTACGTTGTCTGCCAAGCAAATTTGGATGACGCTAACTCGTCTCGATACCTTGGCAACCTTCTATGTTAATGGTGAGTTAGCACTAACTTGCAGCAACATGTTTACCCAGCAACGTGTGGATATTAAACCGCATTTAAAGCAAGGTACTAACACGATTCGGGTTGAGTTTGCTCGGGTGGATTTAGAAGGTATCGCAAGAGCAAAAAAATTGCCATTTCCTATTCCATCGGCAATGGGCAACAACCAAATTCCACACATGAACTTGATCCGCAAAACACAATGCCATTCCGGATGGGACTGGGGCATTTGCTTGATGGTATCGGGTATTTACGACCCCATTCAAATCGACATTGTGAATGAGCTTTGGCTCAAAGGCTTCTCGACAGAGCAGCAATGGCAAGCCGATGGGAGTGTGTTTCTTGATGTAGTAGTTGAAGTGGAAACGGACAGTCAACGCCATGAAATGATTGTTGAATTTAATGGTGAGCGTCAATGTATTCAAACAAAAGGAAGTGGTCACTATCATTGCCAGTTCCACATTTTGGAGCCTCAACGCTGGTGGCCATCGGGTTATGGCGAAGCGTATCTCTATCCCATTACCATTTCTTGCAGAGAGCAAAAGTTAACGCACAACATTGGTTTGCGTCAGTTAACCCTAAATAACCAAGCTGATGAGCACGGCTCTGCAATGGAATTTATCGTCAATGGCGTACCGATTAATGCTAAAGGTGCCAACTGGATCCCTATTGACGCAATGCCGGGGCGAGAGTACGAAACACGTTATCGCAACCTTTTGCAAAGTGCGGTTGACGCCAACATGAACATGATTCGCGTATGGGGCGGTGGTCAGTACGAGAGTGAAACCTTTTATAACCTTTGTGATGAACTTGGCTTGTTGGTGTGGCAAGACATGATGTTCGCCTGCTCGTTGTACCCATCAAACGACGAGTTTTTAAAAGAGGTAGAAGAAGAACTTAGATTCCAAATCCCGAGGCTCAAGGAGCACCCATCAATCGCACTTTGGTGTGGTGACAATGAAGTGATTGGAGCTATTGGTTGGTATGACGAATCTAAGCGCAGTAAAGTCAAATACACGGTTAACTACGATCGCCTCAACCGCATGATTGAGAAGGAGATTACCGAGCAAGATAGCACTCGCCGTTTCTGGCCAAGTTCCCCATGTAATGGTGAACTGGATTTCGGTGATGCGTGGCATGATGATAGTAAAGGCGATATGCACTTTTGGGACGTTTGGCATTCAGGAAAATCATTCAGTGCCTACCTTGACGTGAATCCTCGTTTTTGCTCTGAGTTTGGTTTTCAATCTTGGCCATCTTTTGCTGAAGTTAAGCGGTTTGTCCCTGAGCAAGACTGGAATATTACATCCCCAACTTTCGAACAACATCAGAAGAACCTTCGAGGTAATAGTATTATCACAGAGATGTTCACGCGCTATTTTCGTTTTCCCTCTGGATTCGAGAGCATGCTGTATTTAAGTCAAGTTCAGCAGGCAATCGCGATCAAAACTGCATGCGATCATTGGCGTGCCATTTCTCCAGTTTGTCGCGGCATGCTGTACTGGCAACTCAACGACAATTGGCCTGTCAGTTCTTGGTCTAGTTTGGAATACAGTGGTCGATGGAAGCAGTTGCACTACCATGCGAAGCGATTTTTTGCGCCACAGTATTTGGTATTTTCCGAGCATACAGGCAAGTTGAGCCTACATTTGCTCAATGATGCCAAAGAGTCCGCAAGCGTCAACGTACTGCTTAAGTGGGTAGATTGGCAAGGGGAAGAAAAGCAATGTTGGAGCTTAGAACAAACAGTCATAGCAGACAGCAATACGATTTTGTGGCAGTTGGATGAATTGATCGAGAAGGATGAACTTACGTCAGGCTTCTTCTATGTTGAAGCGCAAATCGGTGAAGACAGAATAAGCAACACATGGTTTAGTACTCACGAGCTAAAAACCTTGCCGATAGCGAAAGCCAATATAGATGTCTCTATTGAAGGGAGGCGAATTACATTGATTGCAGATAAGCCTGCGTTTTTTGTTCATTTGGAGAGTGATGCTGATGGAAGATTCAGTGACTCCAGTTTTACTCTGTTGGTCAACGTTCCAATGACGGTTGAGTATTTAGGTGATGATGTTTCAGGTATGCAGCAGTCGTTGAGGGTATGCCACCTTAATGATTAAAGCGGGCATAGAACATCTATATGCAGATAACTAAAAAGGGAGCGTTTGCTCCCTTTTTAGTTACCAAGTATCCGTTATTAAGCTCAGGTTGAGACAGAAGACTATTTAAGTTTCTGATGGACCCGATAGCTAACGACAAAGCCAATGTAGAATAGTGCAGCAAGAGTAATCACTGCCGTCGCGTACGCCAGCAGGCTGTTTAACCCTAAACCAAAAGCCAAAGTGAAGGCGATACCATGAATGGCTTCCGCAGGGATTCGGTACCAAGCAGCGTGGACGGAAGATCCGAAGAGGATAAAGGTACTAAGTAAGACAATCGTGCCGCCTATAAAGCCGACCCATCTGCTGTTGTTCATGTTGCAGTCTCAGGGGTTACCGAGGTAACGTAACAAAATATTTCAGGATCGTATTATACAACCGATCATCGCGAAAAGCGCTAGAGAAATTTCGCGGATAAAACAGAGTGTTTTAATTCGAACAAAAGAATACGACCATAGCCAACTTAATACAGGAATAACAAAACATGTTGAGATTTATACAACGTCGCCGCATTAAGAAAGTGATTAAACTAATGAGTACCAGATTGATAGTGGGATACGGCAGTCGTGAGTACTTTTCGGTTGGTCAGGTAAAGACGAGCACCAGCGAGTTAAGCGCGTGCCAACAAAAAATTGCGTTGGCATTATATGCGGATCCGCAAGATCTTGATTTGGAAAATCAACCAGAGTTGCAAGCAATACGCTCAGACGTGGCGCATGACTTCTTCGCTGGTGTCGATTATACCGCTCAAGATGTGCTTAATTTACTCGGTTCTGGTGGCTGGAAAGGAGGTCGAATGGAAGATGGAATGTCTCATCATTTTGGTATGCACAGTCGCTATTAAAAACATGCGTTAATTTTATAAATTCGATAAATATTTTTGCTGTTAAAGATTAATTAAATTTTCTTTCAATTGGGTAACAATTACCTAATTATGCACCCGAATCCCAGCGCGTCGCTGGACTGGTTGGATTGCATACCATGAAATTAATCATCAAAGGATTGGGGCTGAGTGCTCTTGTGCTCAGCATGTTTGCTCATGCAGATAGCAAAACGTTGAACGTTTATGCATGGGGTGGCTATTTGCCGGAAGCATCGTTAAAAGCGTTTGAAAAACAAGAAGGCGTTACGATTAATTATTCGACCTTTGAGAATAATGAATCAATGTACACCAAGCTAAAATTGCTAAAAGGTTCTGGTTACGATGTGGTTTTTGCTTCTGCGTACTTCATTGAAAAAATGGGTCGAGAAGGGCTGCTTTCGAAAATAGATCACGCTAAAGTGCCAAACATGCAAGACACAATGGACGGTTTACTTGGCCAAGCGCACGATCCTAAAAATGATTACTCGCTGCCTTATATTTGGGGCATTACCGGGATCAGCTACAACGAATCCATGGTTGAGCAACCAGTGACCAAATGGGCAGACTTATGGGAGTCTCAATACGAACAACAAGTCATGCTGATTGATGACGTTCGCGATGTGTTCGGTATGGCGCTGAAGAAAAATGGCCATAGCGTGAACACAAAAGACGAAGCAGAAATCGAGCAGGCTTTTGATTCTCTAGTCGCGCTGAAAAACAACGTATTACTGTACAACTCAGATGCGCCGCAAGTCCCTTACGTGTCCGGTGAAACATCGGTCGGCATGCAATGGAACGGCAACGCATTCCAAGGACAGGTTGAAATGCCTGAGCTGAAGTTCGTGATGCCGGAAGAGGGCGCGGTATTGTGGATGGACAACTTCACTATTCCGTCTGGCAGTAAAAACAAAGCATTGGCGCATAAATTTATTAACTTCATGTACCAATCAGAGAACCAAGCGGAAATCGTGACCAGTTTGGGTTATGCGTCGGCAACGAACGCTGGGCGTGACAAATTGCCAGAAGAATTGAAAAACAACCGTACTATTTTCCCTTCATCAGAAGACATGAAAAAAGGCGAGTTTATTAATGATGTTGGCGCAGAAACGTTAGCGATTTACGAAAAGTACTGGCACCGTTTAAGAACGCAATAAGCAACGCCTTTGCCTATTGTTAGGCTTAAAATCGTTCAAATTTGAATTCCCCTCATCACGAAAGCGGTGAGGGGAATTTTTTATGGGCTTTGTACTTCGAGTGTTGCTACGCGGCACGCTTTACGAGGCAGAAGTGCTTTTTACCGCGTTGCAGTAACCAATATTGATCAAACAGTGGGAAGCTCAAACTTGGGTTATCAGCCGCCACTTTTTCACCGTTTACACTGATGGCGTTGTTGCTGATGTGTTCGCGTGCAACACGCTTCGAACTTGCTAAACCCGACTCAATCAACAGCTCAACCAAATCTTGCTGTGTGCTCTCAATGCTTGGTAAACCATCCAACTCCAATTGTTTTAATTCACCCAAACTCAGTTGTTGCACATTACCGCTGAATAAAGCTTGAGTGATGCGCTCGGCGCTAGCTAGGCCTTCTTCGCCATGAACAAATCGCGTCATTTCCTCAGCGAGGATACGTTGTGCTTGTGGCTTACCTTGGCTTGCTTGGTCTTGCGCTTCAATGCTGGCAATTTCTTCGCAGCTCAAGAACGTGTAGTAACGCAGGAAGTGGTAAACGTCGGCGTCTTCTGCGCCAAGCCAGAACTGGTAGAACGCGTAAGGAGAGGTCTTGCTAGGATCTAGCCATACTGCACCACCTTCAGTTTTGCCAAATTTGGTGCCATCGGATTTGGTGATCAGCGGCAGAGTTAAGCCAAATACTTGCTCACCATTTTGACGGCGAGTTAAATCGATCCCGCTGACGATGTTTCCCCATTGGTCATTGCCACCGATTTGCAAACGGCAACCGTATCGACGGTTTAGCTCGGCAAAATCATACGATTGCAGTAGGGCGTAGCTAAATTCGGTGAAGGAGATACCTTGGTCAGGTCGTTGCAGGCGTTGTTTTACCGATTCTCGGTTGACCATAGTATTGATCGAGAAGTGCTTACCCACATCGCGGAAGAAGTCGATCACATTGATCGCTTTCATCCAGTCAGCGTTGTTCACCATGATCATCGGCTTGGTCAGTTGGTGATTCATCAACTGCTGAATTTGATTAGAAAGATCGTTAACCCAGCCTGAGACGATTTCTTCTGAGTTCAGACTGCGCTCAGTCGCTTTAAAGCTTGGGTCGCCAATCATGCCCGTTGCACCGCCAATCAAGGCAACAGCTTGGTGTCCGGCATCTTGAAAGCGCTTAAGCATAATCAAAGGCACGAGGTGGCCGATATGTAAGCTGCCAGCTGTAGGATCGAAGCCGCAGTAAACGGTTTGTGGCTGTGAGAGAAGTGTCTGAATTTCTTCCAAATCGCTGGCTTGTGCAATCAAGCCGCGATCTTGTAAATCTTGCAGTAATGGTGTCGTCATTCTTTTTGTCTGTTTTAGTGGTTGTTACATTCAGACTAAAACGCGACACCTTTTCTCGATATATCCCTTAAGGGACAGTTTTTTATCTTGAATGGAGAATGAGGTGATTGAGGAAAAGCTGGAATAACTCACTCAATGAAGACACATTTAATTGCGAGTAAATTCGCTTTCGATGATTTTTGACCGTGCCTTGAACTAAGTGTAACCGCGCGGCAATTTCTTTGGTGTCAAACCCTTGAGCGAGAAGCGAAGCCACCTCTTGTTCGCGACGGGTGAGTGATTCTACGCCAAACGTTGCTAAAGCTTGCTCAATGGCTAATCGCATACTGCCAGAATAAGCACTCTGTGCAAAAACAGGCTCAGAAAAGGTAAATTCCGTTTGTTTCCAATGCTGCTGACAAAGCGACTGAATTATCGGGAAATAGGGCTTTAGCTTATTGATTTGTTGCTGAGAAAAGTATTTTCCATCAGTCATATATCCGAAGTACAGCATGACCCAACGGCCAGATTCAACTTCGACTAGCATGCTAAGCTCGTCTTTCCACCCTGTTTGATGATAGAACTGCTCGCAGTATGAGGTGAAGTCAACGCCTTTACGCGCCACGTCTTTGAGCGTAAATACGCCTTGTTGCTTTGTCTCGTTTAGTTTGAGAAAAAAAGGGTCATTTTGAAATGAGTCAGTAAGGTAGCGTTGAAAAAGTAACTCTCGCTCGTTCTCAATTGAGTCGTAGAGATAAATAGGATGTTTACCTTCTCGGTAACCTAAAATAACTGCGCAATCAAAATGAAAAAGAGTGCGAATGACACGCATAAGTTTAGGAGTAAAGTTAGGCGTGTTAAGAGCAGAAATTGCTTCTGCTAGCAGATTATTAAAGTTATTGTCAGGCATGGGATACCGAATTGCAGGTGGTTTTGCGCAAGCATAACCAAAAGCCATCCAACGAGAAAGGGAAGTCGCCATCTTCTGGTGACTTCCATAGAGAAAGTTGCGTAAGTGCTCAGTTTTGAGGAATCATATCCCCGTTAACTTATTGATAAGGGTGCATAACAACGGTTTTATTTAAGCGATTAGTTGCTATGCATTACTGCGAGTTAGTGAGCTCTTCGTTAACCCAATATTTAGAACCAGACACGTTAGCATCGATGAGCAAACCTTTAGCGTTCAACTGATAGACGGCGACGCCGCTGTTAAATTGTTTTGAAAGTTGCTCTGAATCTTCGCCCGCAACAGCAGAGGCTTCACTTGTGGCCTCCCATCCTTCGTTGACGAACGTATCAAAGTCTTCTTTGCTCTCAAACAGAACCACTTGTTGGTAAAATTTGCCGCCAGCCCCAAGTGCAACGCCCAAACCAAACATATTCATATAAGTGCGTTCTTCTGTTTCCTTATTCACTGCGACTCCTGACCCTGAGTTGGTGTGAAACAGCAAAGATAATTTACGAGAATCAAAGACCGCGTAGCCGTACGCGTTGTCGTAAATAGCTTTTGCCTCCGGCTTTTCATTAAATAACTTGAGCAAAGCGCTATCTGCCATTAAGTCCACGGCTTGGCGAGCTTCTTCTGGCGTATCGCCTTCCATCAGCTCATCAATTTTTTTGTCGGCAGCATCTATCCATTCTTTGCTTTTCTCGATGCTGGCTTCTGTCCATTCGCCTGCGGTATTGATCGCTTCCTCGGACCAGTTCGTGAAATCTTGCCACGCTTGTTTTGAAAACGCTTTGGTGTCGTCCCAAGCATCTTGTGCAGTATCAGAAACTGCGTCGCCAAGCTCAGACATTTTATTGGAAATTTCATCCCAATCGGCATAAGCAGGGGATGCCAGGAGCATCAATGTAGTAAGGAGTGCGATAGGCTTTTTCATCAAATTCTCTCTGGAGTTATCGATATACCATTCATTTTAGGTCATCAGACTTTGATAATGAAATTGACTAAATGACGAACTTGAGAGAGGAATCACGAACTGATTGTGAAATGACGTGTGAATAACAAAGCCCTCACAAGTGGAGTGTGAGGGCTAGAGTTTATCGTGTGTTACTTGCTGCTAACTTTACCGAGTTTTAACCAAGTATCGATAACCGTATCTGGGTTTAGTGATACAGAGCTAATACCTTGATCCATTAGCCATTCCGCTAAGTCGTCGTGGTCTGATGGGCCTTGACCACAAATACCAACGTATTTGCCTGCTTTTGTTGCCGCATCAATCGCCATCTGAAGCATCACCTTAACCGCTGGGTTGCGCTCATCAAATAGATGTGCAACATCGCCAGAGTCACGATCAAGTCCAAGCGTTAGCTGAGTCATGTCGTTTGAGCCAATCGAGAAGCCATCAAAGTACTTCAAGAACTCATCGGCAAGGACCGCGTTGGATGGCAGTTCGCACATCATGATGACTTTAAGCCCCTGATCGCCACGGCGCAGATCAAACTTCGCTAGCAAATCAATCACTGATGCTGCTTCGCTTGGTGTACGCACAAATGGGATCATGATTTCAACGTTTTTCAGACCCATTTCGTTACGAACGCGTTTAATTGCTTGAGTTTCTAGCTCGAAGCAGTCTTCAAACACTGGAGAAATGTAACGAGACGCGCCACGGAAGCCAAGCATTGGGTTTTCTTCATGCGGTTCGTAGGCTTTACCGCCAACCAAGTTGCTGTATTCGTTAGACTTAAAGTCAGACATACGAACAATAACGCGTTTCGGCCAAAATGCCGCAGCAATGGTTGCGATACCTTCTGTCAGTTTGCTTACGTAGAAATCGATAGGATCTTTGTAACCACGAATACGCTGAGTGATTTCTGCTTTTAGCTCATCGCTTTGTGCATCAAAGTTAAGTAATGCTTTCGGGTGGATACCAATCATCTTATTGATGATGAATTCAAGACGAGCAAGACCAACACCTTCATTTGGAATTTGTGCGAAGTCAAACGCACGATCAGGGTTACCCACGTTCATCATCACTTTTGTTGGTAGCAGTGGCAGTTCATCAACAGAAGAGCGTTTTACATTAAACTCAAGTTCACCTTGGTAAACGTAGCCCGTTTCACCTTCTGAACAAGATACGGTCACGGTTGCGCCATCGGTTAACTTGCTTGTCGCATCGCCACAGCCAACGATTGCAGGAATACCAAGCTCACGAGCGATGATGGCAGCGTGGCAAGTACGGCCACCACGGTTGGTTACGATTGCAGATGCTTTTTTCATCACTGGTTCCCAATCTGGGTCAGTCATGTCTGTAACTAGCACGTCACCTTCTTGGACTAAAGACATTTGGTCCAGAGAGTCAACCAAGCGAACCACGCCTTTACCGATGCGCTGACCGATTGCACGACCTTCAACCAAAACATCTGCTTTGTTTTGTAGTTCGTAGCGCTCAATCACATTTTGTTCCGTTTGCGAACATACGGTTTCAGGACGCGCTTGAACAATGTACAGCTTGCCATCAATGCCATCTTTTGCCCATTCAATGTCCATTGGACGCTGATAGTGCTTTTCGATGATCATTGCTTGTTTTGCGAGCTCTTTGATCTCGTCGTCGTTCAATGAGAACGTGTTGCGCTCTTCATCAGAAGTATCAACGATATCAACTTGTTTGCCGATTTCTTGGTTATCTGAGTAGATCATTTTGATCAACTTAGAACCAAATGTTTTCTTAACGATTGGGTGTTCGCCTGCTTCAAGCATTGGCTTGTGAACGTAGAACTCGTCAGGGTTTACTGCACCTTGAACGACCATCTCGCCTAGACCCCATGAAGAGGTGATGAAGACAACTTGGTCGAAACCCGATTCAGTGTCTAGTGTAAACATAACACCCGACGAGGCTTTATCTGAACGCACCATTCGTTGGATACCCGCAGATAGCGAGATGCCACGGTGGTCGAACCCTTGGTGAACGCGGTAAGAAATCGCACGGTCGTTAAATAGAGAAGCGTAAACGTGCTTAGTTGCTTCTAGTACTGCGTCGATGCCTTTCACGTTCAAAAACGTTTCTTGCTGACCAGCAAAAGAAGCATCAGGTAGGTCTTCTGCCGTAGCAGATGAACGAACTGCGACTGAAAGCTCAGGATTGCCTTCGATCAGTTCTTGGTAATTTTCACGAATTTCTTGTTCAAGGTCCGCAGGGAAAGGGGCCTCTAATACCCATTGACGAATGTTTGCACCTGTCTTACGCAGAGCTTCTACATCTTCAACGTCTAGTTCATCGAGTAATTGGTGAATACGCTCATCCAAACCTTCGTGGTCAAGGAATTGGTTAAACGCGTATGAGGTTGTCGCAAAACCATTTGGTACAGAAACGCCTGCGTTCGCTAGGTTAGAAACCATTTCGCCAAGTGAAGCATTTTTACCGCCGACTTTGTCGACATCATCCATGGATAGGCCATTGAACCAGAGGGTGTTCTTTTGCATGTCTTTCTCCAGAAACATTGCAGCTTAGTAGGGGGACTTAAATCGATCTAAACAATCGCATGTTGGCTGTTATTACACGTTGACCATACATTGCTTCATTCAGATTGATATCAAAGGCAAACGATTACGTTCTGGCTGAAAAAAATTCAAACGAATTTTTAAAGCTGTGGTGAACCTAACTGAAAGCCAAACTGATTTATTAATATTATGTGTACCATCCTACTCAAAAGATTTTGAAAAATTAAACAGAAATGCAAATAAATAACCAAAGTCGTGATGTGTTCTATGTTTCTGACGGTACGGCGATAACATGTGAGACATTAGGGCATGTTGTTCTCGGTCAATTTCCGTTCATTCCTAACGAAAAAACCTTTCCGTTCGTAGAAAGCCAGGACAAAGCTACTGACGTAGTCAAAGAAATTGAAACTTCCTACCAGCGCAATGGCGTCAAACCTCTGGTCTTTTTCTCAATTGTCGTTCCAGAAGTACGTGAAATGCTGCTTGAAGCGCCGGCATACAGTTACGATGTGTTGGAGAGTATTGTGCAGAAAGTGCAAGACGACATTCAGATGGCACCAAAGCCTAAGTTGCAGCGTTCTCGCAGTGTGGGGAAAGATTCCGACACCTATTTTGACCGTATTGCGGCTATTGAATACACATTGGCGCATGATGATGGCATCACGCTAAAAGGGTTGGAACAAGCCGATATTATCCTGCTGGGAGTATCGCGCAGCGGAAAAACGCCGACTAGCTTGTACATGGCGATGCAATTTGGTTTACGTGTTGTGAACTATCCGTTCATTGCGGAAGATGTGAAGATGATGCGTTTGTTGCCTGAGTTTGAGATCCATCGTCATAAGTTGTTTGGGCTGACTATCGATCCCGAGCGCTTGACTGAAATCCGTGAAAATCGTTTGTCTGGAAGTGATTACGCTAGCACAGAGCAGTGCAAGCTGGAGCTAGACACTGTTGAGGCGTTGTTTAGAAGAGAGGCGATCCCATATATCAATACGTCCTCTCTGTCTGTTGAGGAAATTACTACGCGTATTCTGGAAAAAGCAGGAATGAAGCGTCGCTTGTTTGGCTAACAAGAGACGCTTATGTCGCTATGTGTAAGAGGAGGTAAGGTGTGTACCTCCTCTATCGAATGAACCTTAGACAGAATTAATAGTATTGGAACATCTTTTGGATGTCTTGATAGTTTTTGGTCTGCTTCAGTGACAGCATCAGTAAGATACGTGCTTTTTGTGGGTTCAATGTACCAGCGGCAACAAAGCCGTATTTTTCGTCATCAATTTCAGCATCCAAAGTGGTTGAGCCGCTAGGCGTTCGGGAGCTTCTTACAACAACAACGCCATCTTTACTCGCTTTCTCTAGCTCATCAAACACAGTGTGGTACAAGTTACCATTACCGACACCAGCACTTACGATGCCGTCAAACTTCGCATCCACAAAGGCTTTCACTGGCAAATTGGAGGCATTTGCATAGTTATAAACAATACCGACCTTAGGCAACTTAGTAAGCTTTGATACATCGAATGGGGTTTCTGTCGTATGTTTACGCTCTGGGCTTCGTTGATATTTGGCATCGCTATTATGAATGTAGCCGATAGCACCAAAGTTGGGTGACTGGAAAGTGCTGACGGAGGTTGTATTGGTTTTTGTCACATCTCGCGCATCGAAAATCGTGTCATTCATTGCGACTAGCACGCCACGTCCTTCTGAATCTTCATCGGTGGCTGTTACGACTGCATTGTATAAGTTGACTGGTCCATCAGCACTCATTGCGGTGGAAGGACGCATTGCACCGACGATCACGACAGGCTTTTTGCTCTTGACGGTCAGATCAAGGAAGTAAGCGGTTTCCTCTAACGTATCCGTACCATGAGTAATGACGATGCCGTCAACATCATCTTGAGCGAGTAGCTCATTAACTCTTTTCGATAATTTTAGCCACACTTCATCATTCATATCTTGTGAACCGATACTGACCACTTGCTCTCCAGAAATATCGGCAATGTTGGTCATACTCGGCACCGCAGAAATCAATGATTCAACGCCGACTTTACCTGCTGTGTAGTTTGACTCTGTTGCAGATTGACCTGCGCCTGCTATGGTGCCGCCAGTGGCAAGAATTTTAATGTTCGGAAGATCGGATTGCGCGAAAGACAAAGAACTAAGGCACAAACCAAGGGTTATCGTACTGAGGCGGAAAAGATTTTTCGTCATGGGAATCACCTGCTGTTAGGTTGGATGTTGGGGAACTCATCTATCCTAAAAACAGCGGGTTAGATTTTTTGAGTACTAGTTCAACAAATTGCAGATGAAGATCGTGATCAACTAATCACTTAAAGAATATCAAATCAACCAGTTAACCTAATTGACGTGCTTCTTTAACAAGTGAGATGTGCTAGTAACGTGCACAACGTGTTAAGCCCTATAATTTATTGATTTATAAATAAAGGAGGTAGGAGTCTCGTGATGAGGTTACTAAACATGAATTTAGCCGTGCAATTTTTCAAAGTTTACAGTGTAAAAAAAAGCGGCTTTACCCCGGAACAGATAAAAGCCGCTTGCCAATGATGTGTTAATTCACATCTTATCGCATAATCATTTGTTCACGACCAGGACCCACAGACACCATTTTTACTGGTACGCCCATGAGTTCCTCAATGCGTAGAACGTATTTCTGTGCTGCTACTGGAAGCTCTTCAAACTTACGACAACCTGTGATGTCCTCGCTCCAGCTTTCCATCTTCTCGTAGATTGGCGCAAGAGAGGCAGTTTGAGGCCAGATTGGGTTTTCGCTGTGGTCGCCTTCGTAGCCAACACAGATTTTCAGATCGTTAAGGCCAGTCAAACAGTCTACTTTCGTTAGTGCAATTTCAGTTGCGGCTTGCAGTTCAACGCCATTTTTCGTAGCGACTGCGTCGAAGTAGCCCATGTCGCGTGGACGACCCGTAGTTGCACCGAACTCGCCAGCAAGTTCGCGGAAAGCGTCTTGCTCTTCCATTGCAGTGATCAACGTACCAGTACCCACTGATGAGCTGAAGGCTTTTGCAACCGCAATAACGCGTTCAGGACGAAGTGCCGGAAGGCCACTACCGATACCCGCGTACATTGATACAACGTTAGAAGATGTTGTCCAAGGGTACTCACCGTAAACAAGGTCACGACCCGCGCCAAGCTGCGCTTCGAACAATAGAGTTTTGTCTTTCGCTTGTAGTTCTTTTAGAGGAAGCGTTACGTTGCAAATTGAATTGCGCCAAGGTGCAGAGACTTCTAGCAGCCAGTTCGCCAGTTCTTCAGCGGTTTGTTCAAACTCGAACGTCGGGTAAAGTGCACGCAGTTGCGGCAGTTTCCAATCCATCATGAATTGAAGGCGCTCAACCAATACTTCTGGTTGCTTTAACCAACCAACTAGGATGCCTTTCTTCATTACGCGGTCACCGTACGCAGGTGCAATACCTTGACGAGTTGAACCGTATGCTTTGTCGCCTAAACGTTGTTCTTCTAGCGTATCTTCTAGTGCGTGTAGAGGTAGACACAGTGTTGCGCGATCAGAGATGCACATATTCACTTTTACGCCCGCTTCTTCAACTTCCGCAATCTCCTGAGACAGCAACGCAGGGCTGATAACCATACCCGGACCTAACACTGCCAAACAGTCTGGGTTGAATACGCCACTTGGTAGCTGGTGCAGCTTAAACGTACCTAGATCGTTAACCACGGTGTGACCCGCGTTGTTACCACCTTGGAAACGAATGCTCGCAGAAGCTTGCTCTGCCAAAAAGTCAACGATGCGGCCTTTGCCTTCATCACCCCAGTTTGCACCCACAACAACGATAGACGACATAATTTAATCTCCAAAAACAGATGCAAAAATCTTAAGGTGTTCGCCATAATAAGAGAAATTAATTATACTCATTAACTTGATAAGAATTTCATATCGGAATTGGCAATGTTAGATTTGAACTGGCTGCGAACCTTCGTAACTCTTGCAGAGGTAAAACACTTTGGTAAAACAGCGATGGAACTGCACATGACGCAGCCGAACGTAAGTTTGCATATCAAGCAGTTGGAGCAAGCCACGCGCACGAAATTGATTGAGCGAAATCCCGTGCAGTTGACGCAAGCGGGGAAGCGTTTGTTAGCTACGGCGCAGCGGATGCTCAATGAGCTGCAAATTTGTCAGTCAGATCTCAATGCCATCAACGATCTTACGCAGGGGACGCTTTCTATTGCGGCGAGCGATATTGTTTCACGTTTACTGCTTATCAAACCATTTCAGCAATTCAAAAGTGAATATCCGGGGATCGACTTGGCATTGTTCAACACCACATCTTCTCAAGCGGTGGATTTGGTGAAAAGTGCGCGTGCCGATATCGGCTTTGTTATCGCACAAAAAGAGAGTCAACCGCTGCATTTTACGCCTCTCACGCAGATTCACTGGTGTGCGTTTGGCGATAACATTTTTGAGTGGCAAGACAATCGAAAAGAGAGCCAGACGCTGATCCTGCTAGGGCACGATACTCGAACCCGAGAGCTGATTGATGCGTCTTTACCTGAGCTAAATCTGCCTAAGCATCGCGTGATGGAAGTGGGCAGTGTGGAAGCACAAATCGACTGGGCGGAAGCGGGGTTTGGGACTGCTATTGTGCCGGATTTTTCGCTCGATCCGAGATTAAAACTTTCTCGAGAAGTTACGCCTTTGCCAAGTTTTCCAAACACTGATTTTGGCTACATCGTGCGTCAAAATCAGGTGTTATCCAAAGCGGCAAAACAGTTGCTGGCTTGGGTTGGCGAGAATGTGTCGGTGGTTGAGGGCTAAGACGATGAAAGAAAAGGCCATGAAAGAGACGAAGATTACGATTTCGCTCCCATCCTTGATTCACCGTATTGGGGGCGACCATGCCAAGCGAGCGAAAACACTCGCAGCAGAAAAACAGTGCGATCTTAAGCGAATTAGACGATCTCGTCACTGGCAAATCTCGGGCGAGGCTTTGGGTGTAAAAGCGTTTTTAGAGCATCTCAAAAACGAAGAAGCAGAGACGATGCGATTTGCGATCAACAAGATCGAACAAGCTCTACTTGCTCACCAAGACAAATTGGAACCTTTGGACGTGAAGTTGATACGTTTGGTGAGACAAAACCCAAACATCACCCTAGCGGAGCTGATGGCTGAAACGAACTGCACGTTAGTTCAAGCTCGCACGGCACGATTTGATGCTGAGTTGCTTTAAGATCGGTTTGTGGTTTACTCACTTTATTAACAGATGTTAGGGTACCGATCAAAATCACTCACTAAGACCATTTTATTATGGATATTTGGCAGCTTCTCCTTTTTATTCCTGCTTGCTTCGCTCTAAATATGGCTCCAGGCCCAAACAATTTATTGGCAATGAATAATGCGCGTTGTTACGGCTTTAGGGCCGCGTTTACGGCCAGTTTAGGCAGAATTGCTGCTTTTTCAGCGATGATTGCGTTGTCTGCATCAGGTCTGGCTGTGATTTTGTATACGTCAGAAATGCTATTTTTGGCAATAAAGTTGGTAGGAGCGCTGTATCTACTGTGGATTGCGTTTAACCTTTGGCGTTCAGAGTCCAGCCCGATCTCTGACTTGGACAATTCGCGCAATTACGCAGGACTTGCGAAGCAAGAATTTACGCTTGCTGCTGGCAACCCGAAAGCGATACTTATTTTTACTGCATTCTTGCCGCAATTTGTTGATGCCAATGCCAACGTTCAAGAGCAGTTTTTTGCCCTTGGCTCGACGTTTTTGATATTAGAAATGGTCGCCATTTCAATCTATGCCATCTTTGGTTTGTACTTGAGGCACTGGTTTTCAAATCCAAAAATGGCGAAACGTTTCAATCGCGGATGTTCGTTGTTTTTAGCCGCATCAGGTGCGAATTTGCTACTAAGTAAGCAATAACAACACATCATCTCCGTAGATTATTTTTCTATAAAAAGAGCCGCTGATGTTACATCAGCGGCTCTTTTCGTTGATGCATCGATTATTTATTGTTACCACATCAAATCGTCAGGCACGACGAAATCTGCGTATGGATCGTCTTCTGCTGGAATGTCCGATTCAGGTTCTTTTTGTTCGATGATGACGGACTCATCACGTTGAGCAATTTTATTCGCTACTCCACGTGGAATGACAACATAGCTTTCACCAAAAATTGCGATTGCCAAAATACCTTTGATCAACTGCTCGCGGATAAGTGAATCTACATAAAGTGATTTCACTAGCGTACCGTGAGTGAAGTTGTATTTGATGTCGCCATCTTTTAAGTCGATCTTGTTCATCTCAATCAATTGATTGATCTGCGCTTTGATCTCTTTGTTTAATCGCTCAGCATTTTGCTGCTCGCTCAATTGTTTATCACGCTCTAACTGTTGGCGTTTATTCTCTTCAACCGCCGCTTTTACTTCGCGTGCTTGAACGCGTGATTTTTTAGAGCCTTTCTTCGCTTTCTTTAGTTTCTTTTCATTAACTAAGCCAGCTTTCAGCATTTGTTCTTGAAGGGTAAGTTTTGCCATGTTTTATCCAGTTAGTGCGCAATTTTGGGCATTTTACCCACTATTGCCACTTGTAGTAAATAATAGTGCTTTCTATGGGTCTAAAATGTTTGGTTGGCTTGTTATCTCTTTAATGGAAAGTGCAAAGCGGGCCTTCTCCAAAGCCCGCGAGCATTACTGAAATCTAGGTGGGTTATGGCTGCCACTGTTTAGATGTGACGAGGTTATCCATCACTTTGTTTACCGCTTGATGCGCTTTGTCGACAATGGTGTCTATATCGTTGCGATTCGCGATAAGCGGTGGAGCAAAACCGAGGATGTCACCATGTGGCATAGCGCGAGCGATTAAGCCTTGCTCTAAACAGGCCGCCGCGATTTGCGGGCCTACTTTCAAGTTTGGATCAAAGTGTGCTCGGCGAAGCTTGTCTGAAGAAAACTCCAACGCATGCAACAAGCCAACGCCACGAGTATCACCGACTAATGGATGATCGTTAAACGTCTCTGCCATACGTTGCTGCAAGTAAGCGCCGACTTCGGCCGCGTTTTGCACTAAGCCTTCACGTTCAATGATATCGAGGTTGCAGTTCGCGGCTGCCGCCCCCATTGGGTGACCAGAGTAGGTATAACCGTGTCCGATAGCGCCCCATTGGTCGGTGCCGTTTTCTAGCACACTCCAAACTCGTTCACCGACGATCACGCCAGACAGCGGTTGATACGCTGAGGTTAACCCTTTCGCTACCGTGATGAGATCTGGTTTCATGTCGTAATGGAGTGAGCCAAAATCGGAGCCGAGGCGACCAAAGCCACACACCACTTCATCCGCAATCAAGAGCACATCGTATTTGTCGAGCACTTTGCGAATCGCCTGCCAGTACCCTGCTGGTGGTGGCACAATACCGCCAGTACCGAGCACTGGTTCTGCAATCATTGCTGCTACCGTTTCTGGGCCTTCTTCCAAGATCATCGCTTCGAGTTGATCTGCGCAATATTGAGAGAATTCGAGCTCAGACATACTCTCGTCTTCACGGCGATAATAATATGGCGCGATGGTGTGTTTGATACGCTCAAGTGGTAAATCAAAATGGGCGTGGAACAGCGGCAAACCTGTCATTGAACCGGACGCGATACTTGAACCATGGTAGCCGCGGTCACGCGAAATGATTTTTTTCTTCTCTGGTAGACCACGAGCATTGTTGTAATACCATACCAACTTAAGTTGAGTTTCGTTCGCGTCGCTGCCTGACATGCCGTAGTAAACTTTGCTCATGCCTTCAGGCGCCATTTTGATGATGCGATCTGACAGTGTCACGAGCGCTTCGTTCGTATGACCGACGTACGTGTGGTAGTACGCCAGTTCTTTGGCTTGCTCATAAATCGCATCGGCCATTTCGGTCCTGCCATAGCCAATGTTTACACAATACAACCCGGCAAAGCCGTCTATCAGCTCGATGCCTTCTGAATCGGTGATGCGTATTCCGCTTCCGCTCGAGATAATTCTTCCCGGAAGCTCCCCGGCCGCATACTGCTTCAGGTGGGTTGAGGCATGAAATACTCTCTGACGATCGATCTCTAAAAGTTGTTGGGTTTTGTTACTCATGATCCTTCTCCTCGAATAATTGGATATCCATATTTCGTGTCTCAACTGCCACTGACGGTTGGTAAAGCGCCTAAGCAGCAGTATTTGATTTCGCTGTATTCTTCAAATCCGTGACGGCTTCCTTCTCGTCCAAGACCAGACTGTTTCACGCCGCCGAATGGGATAGGGTGCCCTGTCATTTTGACGGAGTTCACGCTCACCATGCCAAACTCCAAGCCGCGCATGCAGTGCCAAATTTGGTGAATATCGTGACCATAAACATAGGCAGCTAAGCCGTACTCAGTGTCGTTGCTCATTTCAATCACGGTATCTAAGTCTTGGTAAGGCAATACGCCTGCCACAGGACAAAAATTCTCTTCGCGATACACCGCCATTTCAGGGGTTACATCGGCTAGCAATGTCGGCGCGAAGAAGTTTTCGCCTGGTACGGGCTGGTTGTATCCCGCTACCAATCGCGCGCCTTTGTCGAGCGCGTCACGCACCAAATCATGCGCTTTATCCACCGCAGTGCGATTAATAAGTGGTCCCATGGTGGTTTTTTCGTCTAAGCCATTGCCCAAAACGATGTGGCTCATTTCTTTGGCAAACGCTTCCAAAAACGCTTCGTACTTATCGTCAGGGACGAAAATACGGTTTGCGGCCAAGCAGTCTTGTCCTGCGGTTTGAAACTTCGCATCCACGGCGGCTTTGGCTGCTTGCTCGACATCCATATCTGGCAGCACGATGAAAGGGGCGTTACCACCGAGTTCCATACTGCACTTCTTCACGGTTTGTGCCGCGTCGCGTAGCAATAGTTTGCCTACTCGAGTTGAGCCTGTGAACGAGAGCGCTTTGACTTTATCGGAGTGACACAAGGTTTGTGACACCATCACCGCATCGCCAGTGATCACGTTAAACACACCAGGTGGAAAGCCAGCTCGATCTGCTAACTCTGCCAACGCTAACGCAGAAAAAGGCGTTTCACTGGCTGGCTTAATGAGCACCGGACAGCCTATTGCTAGTGCGGCTGCGGCTTTGCGTGTGATCATGGCATTAGGAAAGTTCCATGGCGTAATCAGTGCTGCGACACCAATTGGCTCGCGCACCGTTGATAGCTGCGCATTCGGAATATGACTTGGGATGGTTTCGCCATAACAGCGGCGTGCTTCTTCGGCAAACCAACGAACAAAGGATGCGCCGTAGTCAATCTCACCTACAGCATCACCTAGTGTTTTTCCTTGCTCCATCACCATCAAATGAGCAAGGTCTTGCTTTGATTCTAGAATCAGGTCGTGCCAACGCATGAGAAATTCAGCGCGCTCTTCTGCTTGCATTTTTCGCCATTGACGAAAGGCTTGGTCGGCTTCATCAATCGCTTGATAGAGTTGTTGCTGAGATAGCTTAGTGATGTAACCGATGACCGTGCCATCTGCTGGATTATCCACCGGATGAAATTGATCACCACTTACCCATTTGCCATTCACGTACGCTAAACCTCTCACCAAACGTACGTCTTTCATTATCGCCATCATGTCGTGCGAGGCTTTTAATTCTTCAGCGTGTAAGCTGTGCAGTGCTCCCATGAGTCCTTCTCCTAGCATCGTTGTCCATAATGAAACTGTAATGGAGAAGTGACCGAAATAATTTCTGATACCGAGGTTTAAAACGTCAGAACTTTCTTTTTAGTGCCGTTAAATATGGTGTTTTTTCTGTTCACGCCTGATACGCATTTTCCCTTTTATAACAAAGCGTTTTGGTTTACTTCGAATGTGCCCGCATCACGTTTGATTGTTTTTGTCACAATGTAAGTAAAGTAGCGCTCAATGCCCACATCTGAGTCTAACCAGTTGTCGATAAGCCGCTGATATTGGTCGATATCTTCTGACTGAATTTTAAGGATGTAATCGACACCACCGCCCGTGGCATAGCAATCAGTGACTTCTTGTGAATGTTGAACCAGTTGCTCGAAGCGTTTGAACGCTTGGGCGTTGTGTTCTTTGAGCGTAACTTCAACCATAACTGACGTTCGTTTGAACAAAATATCGGTATTTACTTTTGCTCCGTAACCTTCAATGATGCCTGCTTCTTCCAGTTTTTTGACACGCTCCCAGCAAGGGCTCACGGATAGGTTGATGGCCTCGGCAAGGTGAGATTTGGTGATACGACCATTATCATGAAGTATTTGTAGAATTTTTACGTCGTAGCGATCGAGGCGCATTATGAGTCTCCCTGTTGAATACTAATCATTTCATGAAAGGCTGATGACTGGTCGCTGTTATAAGGTGCTTTCCAGTTTGCTTCTGGTATGCCATTTGTTTTGATTTCTTTAGTTGGCTTTTCAATCAGCCTATCTCGCCGCAGTCTTCGGCTATAACTGCGATAGTGTCACCGATATTCACCATAGCAGGAAAACGACGTGCCGCGAAAATACCATTGCGCTGTGACTTGTACTCAACGGGGGCGGTACCTGTGCGCTCGGTCGAGAAGATTCTCACTAATACATCGCCCTTTTTGACGGTATCGCCAAGATCAAATAAGTATTCTGTGATGCCGTGGTGTTGGCTTTGCACATAACAACTTGCATCAGGCATATCTAATAATTTAGTTGGTTGGGTTGGTTGTTCGTAGTCACCGGGCAAGTTGCCTGAGAAGCGCAAGAAGTTGCGAATGCCACGGTCGGAATAAGCGATGGTTTCTGGAGTGCTGGTTCCGCCTCCTCTTAGTTCGGTGGTAACAAAGATTTTTCCCTGAGACTCCACGGCAGTGTCATACAGGCTGGTGGCGTCCATTTCGAGCAAGATCATGGTGTAAGGTGCGCCAAACAGTTTTGCACCTAATATGCAGGCTTCTTCTTGATCGAGATTGTCGAGACGATGGGCAGCGGCGAACGGCACGATATCTAACGTTTTACCACCTGAGTGAATGTCTAACGCAAAATCGCACTTAGGAACTAGGTAACGAGTAAAATAATCCGCAATTTTCTCGGTCACTGTGCCTATGGGGTTGCCGGGAAAGCTGCGATTTAAATTCCCTTTATCGATAAACGACGTACGTGAGGCATTTTGTACCGCAGGTAAGTTCATCATGGGTACAATAATGACACGACCTTGGATTTGATCTGCCTGAAGCGAGTTCGTCAATTTTAGCAGGCTGGTGATGCCTTCGTATTCGTCTCCGTGATTACCGCCAGTAAGCAGTGCGGTTGGTCCGTGACCATTTTTGATCACGGTGATAGGTATCATAATACTGCCCCAGGCGGAGTCGTCATGTGAATAGGGCAGCGTTAAAAAGCCGTGCTGTACACCTTCTCGGTCAAAGTCTATGGTGGCTGTGATCGAGCTTTTTTGCATATCAAGTCCTTTTAGTTCTCAGACCTAGCTCAACAGAGCCTGAGGTTTGAAAAATTAGTGTTTAACAAATAAGTGGCGTGGAAAGTCACACAGAGTTTTTGCTCCATCATGGGTAATGACGATACTTTCCGTTGTTTCTAACCCCCAATCTTTGAACCACAGCCCCGGCATAAAATGGAATGTCATGCCTTCTCTCAAGATGGTTTTATCGGTGTCTCGCAAACTCATGGTTCGTTCCCCCCAATCTGGTGGGTAGCTCAAACCTATTGGGTAGCCACAACGGGCACCTTCGCGTGAGAATCCCGCTTTATCGAGAACCTGGTTTAGTGCATTGGCGATGTCGGCGCAGGTATTTCCGGGCTTTGCCACTTTCAAGCCCGCTTCAAGTCCTAGAGTCAGGGCTTCGTCGGCTCGTTTGAACTTGTCGTCAGGCTCGCCAAGAAAAATAGTGCGTGAGAGTGGGCAGTGGTAACGGCGGTGCGCCCCAGCGATTTCAAAAAACGTCCCTTCGCCTTTCTTGAAGGGTCTGTCATCCCAAGTCAGGTGAGGTGCGGAAGCATCAGAACCTGATGGCAAAAGCGGCACAATCGCGGTGTAATCGCCAAAGTGGTCTTCATGCCCGAGCACGGCTTGGCGGTTAATCTCGGCAACAAGGTGGTGTTTCGGTAATCCTGGTTCAATCATGTCGAACGCGACGCGGTGCATATTTTCAACAATGCGAGCGGCACGGTACATGTATGCCAGTTCTTGATCGGATTTAACGGCGCGGCACCAGTTGACTAGTCCAGTTGCATCGAGAAGTTGAGCATTCGGTAGGTGCGTAGTGAGTGATTCGTAAGCGGTGGCGCTAAAGTAATAGTTATCTTTTTCTACACCGATGCGACCACGATCCCAAAGGCGCGGAGCCAGTACGGCTTCGACCAGGAAATCCATCGGGTGTAGCGGCGGATTCATTACATAATGGTCTGGATAGTAGGTGATGTTTTCTGCCGACATATACGCAGTCCTGTATGCTCCGTTGGCATCTTGGCAGCGTCCAAACCAAACTGGCTCATCAGATGGACCAACAACGACACATTGTGGCACGTAAAAAGACCACCCATCATAGCCTGTCAGCCACGCCATGTTAGAAGGGTCATGAATGATAAGGACATCCAATTCTCTTTCTTCCATCGATTGCCGAACTTTCGTTAACCGATCCTGGAACTCATCCAGTGTAAAATGCAAAGCAACGCCTCTCATATTTTCTCCTTGTTAGAAATCCGACGCCTTATGGGCCTTCGGAGACGCTGAGGTATTTCTACCAGCTAGCCAGATCTGCGTTAAAAATGATTGCAATTTACCTCTGGGGTTGTATTTGGATTGAACGATGCTGTTTAACATGTTTGTTTAACCCATACATTTCATGTCAATCATTACAATTGTGGTTTATTTTTGTGCATTTCACCTCGTTTTGTGAGTTAAAGTTCGCCATTTGTTAAATGGAAGTTACAATGAGCATTAAAAATGAATCAATTAAAATATTGTGTCATGACAATTTCTTTGAACCCGATCATTCGGCCAGGCACCGCTAAATACATCTCCATTGGTAACTATCTTGTCGAATGTGTCCGCAGTGGTTATCTAAAACCGGGAACTCGATTACCCACACATCGTGAGTTTGCAGAGCAAATTGGCGTCAGCGTACAAACGGTGAGCCATGCATATGGTTATGCAGAGAAAAAAGGGGCGATCGAGTCTTGGGTTGGGAATGGTACTTTTGTCAAATCAGGTTTTGTGGATGAAAGTACGGACACGGAGTTCATGCTGACACAAGAGATGAAAGAAACGCCGGATGAAATTGATATGTCGATTGCACATCCAGTGGTGACCGATCGCCACATTACGCTTTTTAATCAGGCGTTAATGGAGATTGCTGGGCAAACAAACAATCGTGGTTTGATCAGTAAAGCAAAGCCGGTAACAGGTCAGCCTCATCATATTGAGTCAGGAATACGATTTCTAAGTAGCCAAGGGCTGGATGTGGGTGCCGATCAAATATTACTCACAAATGGTGCATGCCATGGTTTAACGTTGGCTTTAAGCACAGTTGTTGAACACGGTGATTTAGTTGCTTGTGGTCACTTGGTTGATCATGGCTTGATCTCTCGCTCGAGAATGCTTGGATTTAAGTTGCAACCACTTGAAATGGATGAGTTTGGTATAACGCCGGATGCATTTGAATGGGCATGTAAACACAAACCAATCAAGGTATTGTGTTGCACACCGAGCATGGCTAACCCGACTAGTGCGCATATGGATGTTGCACGCCGAGAGGCGATAGCGAATATTGCGCAGCAATACGACATCTATGTCATTGAAGATGACGTGTATGGAGCACTAGAACCTAACCGTGTCCCACCCCTTGCCACATTGTTACCCGAACAAGCTTTCTATGTCACCAGTTTAACCAAAGTTGTAGCGCCAGGCATGCGCACTGGCTATCTGACGGTCCCACGTCATTTTCTGCAGCACGCGATTGGTCGTTTAGCGGCTACGAGTTGGTCTGCGACTCCATTACCATTTGAAGTCGCTCATTTGTGGATCGAAAACGGTACGTTAAATCGACTTATTCGCTTTCAAGTCAATGAGTTTGCTAAGCGACAGCGAATAGCAAAAGCCGCTTTAGAAGGGCATGTTTATAGCTCGCACCCGAATGGACAGCATATTTGGTTGAGACTACCCGAGCAGTGGAATAGCGATGACCTGGTTGCTTCGGCTAAGCGTTCAGGGGTGCAGATCACGGGATACAAACCGTTTGTTCTCGATACTAATCAGCCAATGCCTTACGTGCGAATCAGTTTGGGAGCAGAAACAAACCGAGGCTACATCAAACACGGGTTATCTGTGATTGCTGAAATTCTCGATACCAACCCTCCCACCTCACACTTTTTAGTTTGAGCGATAGGTTATTTATGCTTTTATCTGATGGGCTTAAACGTTTGTAACTGAGTTTTTTCTTGTCGCCATTGCCTTGGCGATTTTCCCGTCCAGCGACGAAAGTGGCGGCTGAAGACCGCAGTTTCTGCATAGCCCAGTTGCAACGCGATATCGGTAATACTCTGAATATTCTCATGCAATCGCTGTTCGGCGAAATCCTGACGCACTTGTTGTAAAAGCTGCCGATAATTTGTGCCCTGTTGTTTCAGCTTGTTTTGCAGCATTCTCGGATGCAGATCCAATGCTCTTGCAACGCGCTCAACGCTGCATTCTCCGGTTGAGAGCAGACGGCCAATCATGTTTGCTGCTTGGTCACTGAGATTGTTGGGGTAACGGGTTTGCAGCTCTTTGAGGTGCTGTTGAAAATGGCGCTCTAGTGCGTCTTCATCTTGGTGGTTCTTAGCGTTAAGCAGAGTCGCTTTAAGTAGGATACCGTCAAACTTATCACCGAAACGCAGTTTGTTCTGCTGGGCAAACTTGCTTTTTTCTACTTCCAATGTTGCGTGTTGAGTCAAATGTAGCGCGAAGTGACTTGCTTCAATATCAAGTAAGCTCGCAACAAACATCGCCAGATGCGACACAATGAGCTGCATCAACTGCGCGATACCTCGTTCGCTGTGCACATCAATATTGAGCGACAACCGTACCCAATCATCTTGTGGCGTCATGTTGAGAGTTACCCCTGACGAATGTAGATAGAGAAAATCATTCACCCGCGCCAAGGCATCACCAACCGTTTCCGCGCGAGAAACCAGCATTGGTAAGTCCCCCAAGCTCTGTAGGTTTTGACGCTCAGCGAGTAACGCACCAAACAACGGTTGCTGACAACGAGCAGCCGCTTCCTCCAGCAATTCAGCCAGCCTAGGGTAGGCGAGATACGTATCGGGATTGCGAAACTGCGCCGCAGACAGCCCGACGGCAGCCATAATCTCAACCGGATTCTGCCCCAGTTCGGAAACCAAGCTATCAAATTTATCGGCAGCGCCACTTCGTACGATATACATGTCTCGATTTTTAAATGTTAACAGGTTGTAAGTCGCAATGTATCAAATTTACTTCGCAAAAGGTCAAGTGAGTGTCAGTGAGTTGATCTAGGTTACATTTTGATAACAAAAACGCATGAATGAGAAGGTGTATGGAACTTATCAATAAAACGGCCATCGTGACTGGCGCTGCGGGTGGAATTGGGCAAGCTATTATTGCAAAGCTAAGAGAGCAAGGAGCCAAAGTGCTTGCTGTCGATATTTCAGAGCAATCACTGCAAATGTACGCAAGTTTTGGCCCTAAGCAGTTGGAAACCTTTGTTGCGGACGTCACCGATTACCAACAAGTCGAAGCCATGGTGAAGTACGCGGTCGAACTATTTGGCTCACTTGACATCATGGTCAACAACGCGGGCATCGGTGCACCGAAACCTCTGCTTGACCACGACCCAATTGCTGATTTTGAGCCGATCTCAAAGGTCAACCAAAATGGTGTCTACTACGGAATTCTCGCCGCTGGGCGACAATTCCAAGCGCAAGGCACGCCGGGCGTGATCCTCAATACTTCTTCTGTTTACGCACGAATGGCGTCTGAGATGACCTTTACCTACAACGTCAGTAAAGCCGCAGTCGATATGATGACCAAATGCGCCGCATTAGAACTCGCACCATTGGGTATTCGTGTTTGCGCTGTCGCTCCGGGACGCGTTGATACTCCGATGTTAAGGCAATACGAAGAGATTGGCCTGTGGGACCACATCCGCAAAGAACAGATGCGTCAAAACTTCACACAACCAGAAGAGATTGCTGATGTGGTGGCGTTTCTGGTCAGCGAGAAAGCCAACTGTATCAACGGTTGTACCATCAGCGCATCTGACGGTTTCGAGAATTTTAAGTACCCACTTATGGGATAGGCGAGTACGCCACATTACAGCAACAGCGAGGATGTAAGTTATGTCATTACCAGAAGTTATTCAGCACCAAGATTTCTTATTAACTCTTAATACCAATGAAGAGTCGATCATCAAAGACGCATTACCGGGTGTGGATGTTTATCCCCTGTTTCTTGATCCAGAAAACGGAACTTGGGTGATACGCGCCAAGTTCAAACCGGGCGTGACTTTACCTAAGCACTTCCACACTGGTGTGGTGCATTTCTATACACTGAGTGGCGCTTGGCACTACATTGAATACCCAAACCAAGTCCAAACCGCTGGTAGTTATTTGTATGAGCCAGGTGGTTCGATTCATACCTTTCACTGTCCAGAAGAGTCGGGTGGTGCAGATGGCTTTATGGTGATCCAAGGTGCGAACATTAACTTTGACGACGAGGGTAACTTCATCAACATCATGGATGCAGGTTGGATTGAGCAAGTTGTTATTGCAACAGCGAAAGCACAAGGCTTCACTGCGCGCTACATCAAACCGGGTGCGATTGCTGGCCTAAGCGATGAGCTAGCGGAGTAACCCCATGCAACAGATGAACAGTATCATAATGCAGGATGGTAGTGTCCGCCTGAAGCAAGTCGAAATCCCCAAACCTGCAGCGGGACAAGTGTTGGTTCGTAGTCTAGCTTGTGGCATTTGTGGCTCCGACCTTCACATTACTCGACACGCGGATGAGGTATTTGATGTATTCCACCAGCTCGGGTTGATGCCTGATGAAGCCGGTGAGCACGCTCAAGTGATGTTGGGGCATGAGTTCTGTGCGGAAATTATCGAATACGGTGCCGATACGCAGCAAACGTTGTCCGTTGGTAGCCGAGTCACCTCAGTGCCGATGTTGCTCAGCCAAAATGGCGCGGGCGTTGGTGTTACTCCGGGTACTTATGGCGCTTACTCTGAGTACTTCCTGCTTGATGAAGCGTTATTGCTACCTGTGCCAGACGGAATGCCATCTGAGGCGGCGGCACTGACTGAACCACTGGCGGTCGGTTTGCACGCGGTCAATCGCAGTGAAATCGAGACGGAAGAAACAGCGCTGGTTGTCGGTTGCGGTCCTATAGGGCTGGCTGTGATTGCTGCACTGAAACAACGTGGCGTCAGCAATATTCTTGCGGTCGATCTTCAGGAAGAAAAGCTGCAACTTGCCAGCGAGTTTGGCGCAAATCGATTGATCAACCCGACCAAGGAAGACGAGATCGCCGTTGGTGAGCAGTACGCGATGAACTCACGTCTGGTCATTTATGAATGTGTGGGCAAGCATACCTTGATTGACGATTTTATGCGCCGCGCCCCTGCCCGAGCGCGAATCGTCATCTCGGGTATCCATACGACACCCGCAATCATTAACTACGCGTACGCAACGGTAAAAGAGCTCGACTTGAGATTCTCTTACTACTACCAACCGCACGAGTTTGAGCAATGCCTACAAGCGATTGCCGAACATAAGTTGCCTTGGCAGAAAATGCTCACTGCCAAAGTAGGGATCGATGGTGTGGAAGATGCGTTTAGACAGTTAATGACGCCAAATGACCACATCAAAGTCGTTATCGAACCTTGGCGCTGCGGCGCGTTAGAAGTGATTTAACTCTTAGCCAGATTAAGCTAGCTAAAACCAATTTTAGTTTGGTGACAGCCCCAACCGTAGCTGCTAGGTTGGGGCTTTTTTGTTAGGCCTGTTCTGCGCATTCCTGTTGCAGAGCAGGGTAATCGGTGTAGCCTCGTTCGTTTCCGCCAAACAACGTTGAGCCATCGAGTTCTGCCAACGGATGGTGATGTTGCAAGCGAGAGACTAAGTCTGGGTTTGCTACGAATGGCCGTCCGAATGCGACAAGATCCGCGTAGCCTTTCTCTAATACTTCGTTTGCTCGTTGAGGATCGTAGCGACCGGCAACAATAATAGCGTTGCGAAAGCGCTTTCTAAGTTCGACTCGAAACGTCTCAGGAATCGTTGGTGCATCGGCCCAATCGGCCTCGGACAAGTGCAAGTAGGCAATGTCGCGCTCCTGTAGCTGTTTTGATGCCTCTAGGATCGTTGGCACGATATCTGGGCAGTCCATATCTTTAAACGTAATGAATGGTGCCAATCTCACTCCAACTCGATGCGCACCAACAGCGGCGATAACTGCATCCACCACTTCGATAAGAAAACGGATACGATTTTCTCGTGAACCGCCGTAGTTGTCTGTTCGATGGTTTGAGTTGGTTCTTAAGAACTGATCGATCAGATACCCATTCCCGCCGTGGATTTCTACACCATCAAAACCCGATTCAATAGCGCGTTTGGCTGCGTTCGCGAAATCACCGACAACTCGGTTGATATCCGCTTGTGTCATGGCGCGTGGCTCAACACAATCGACCATATTGCCGTTGCCTTGTTCATCTGCAATCCAAACTTGCGTCTCTACCGGAGCGAGCGCAGATGGCGCGATAGGCTGTTCACCATTTTGGAATGTTGGGTGAGACACTCTGCCCACATGCCATAGCTGACAAAACATCGCTGCGCCTTGTGATTTGACCGCTTGGGTCACACCCTGCCAGCCCGCCACTTGCGCATCGGTGTAAACGCCAGGGGTGAACGAATAGCCTTGAGAATCGTCTGAAATTTGTGTGGCTTCGGAAATGATCAGCCCGGCAGAAGCGCGCTGTTGATAATACGTTGCCATCATCTCATTCGGGATGTTGCCCGGCTGAGTGGTGCGTGCGCGAGTCATTGGTGCCATGACAATACGGTTTTGTAGTGACAACGCTTTCAGTTGAGCTGGTTCAAACAGCTTATTTGTTCTTTGTTTCATGTTGCGCTCCTTAGATAAGTACTGGCACGTTGGTCGCTTTCCGAGCGGTTGTCATCCAGTGAAGTACGGCTGGATCCCATTGCACTTCGGGCGCACTGAAAAAACCGCGTAGAATGGAAAACATAATGGCTTGATCAACCAGTGACGTTTGCTTTTCTGAACTTAGGTTGAGCAAGGGTTTAGTTTGTTCTATCAAAGCGGCGACTTCTTTCGCAATCGCTGGTGTATCGTTAATCAAGGCTTCAAAATTTAACGCTTCGGTTTCTTTTTTTGCACGCCATGCTTGTTTAGCGGTTTCTGTTGCAAATTCCGGTAACGTCATGTTTGACCAACGCGGATACCCGACTTTTTGTAGCGGTAAAAACGCTTGTTTTTGCCAGTCTAAAACCGGTGCTGAGGGTTGGCTGTTTTCGCTGGAAGATGCCAATTCAAGGAAGTAGTTGATGATGTCTAAGCTTTCCGCCATGGCTTCACCATCGTCTTTGATCAAAAGAGGAACTTGTTTTGCGCCGATAAGGTTTGTGGTGGTGCTCTCGTCGTCATAAGCAATGTTGATGACGTCGAGCTGAATATTCAGCATGCCTGCAACAAAACGGACGCGGGCGCTAAAGGGGCAATGTTCATAAATGTACAGTTTCATGTTTTGTTTCCTATCTCTGGCTGGGCAGGGCGTGTTGTTGTGCGTTGTACAGCGTTACGGCGTTTAACTTTGCCCTGTCACATAACGTTCTGGTTCTAAACAATGTCGATAGGGCCAGTATATGGATTCGACTTAATTTGATAATTGGGTAATATCTGAATTGATTATTCAGTTTTTCTAAACAATAAGGGCGCGAAGATGGATAAGTTTTCGGATATGACGTTGTTTGTCAGCATCGTTAAACATCAAGGTCTGGCAGCGGCGGGAAGGGAGCTAGGTTTGTCTCCGGCGACGGTAACGGCAAGGCTGCAAGCGATAGAAGAACGCTATGGTGTAAAGCTGCTCAACCGAAGCACACGCCACGTATCACTCACGGACGCAGGGGCAATGTACCATCAAGCTTGTCTGAACATCATTGATAGCGTGAAAGAGACGGAAAACTTACTTCAAACTGGTATTTCGGAAGTGCGCGGAACGTTGAAAATTTCAGCTCCACGAGATATTGGCAAACAAATTATTTCGCCGATGGTGTCGGCTTTTTCTGAGCAATATCCGGATGTGACGCCTTATCTTTATCTTAATGACAATTTATCGAACTTGGCTGAATCGGGGCTCGATTTGGTGATTCGTTACGGTGAGTTAGCGGACAGTAATCTCATTTCGCGCAAGCTGGCGTCGAGTCAACGTGTGCTGTGTGCGTCACCGGATTATTTGTCGAAGCAAGGTGTCCCAAACTGCCCACAAGATCTCGCGGTTCATCGCTGCTTAGCCATGGTGCGCAGCAATGAAGAATTAAAAACGTGGCACTTTAAAGATGAAGAGTCTCACCAAACGATCACGGTCACGCCAAAGCGATTTTCTGATGATGGTGAAGTGATTCGACAATGGGCGTTGGACGGTGCGGGGATTGCGTTGAAATCGATTTTAGATATTCAGCAAGACCTAAAACAACAACGTTTAGTAACGGTTTTGGATGGGTATATGAAAAACTTCAGCGCCTTTTCGCAAGGCGCTGAAGCGGATCTGCATGTCATTTATCAAAGCCGTCAATATCAACCGAAAAGAGTTCGCCTGTTTTTGGACTTTCTAGTTGAGCAATTTAGCGCGCTGAGTGATACCAGCAATCAGATCTAGATGCGATTCAGAGGTTTCGCGGCGGTGGCGATAAATCCCGACGGTGCCAGGGTTTGGTTCGTTTTCCATGGTTAAGCATCGTAAGCCAAAGGATTCCAAATACGGTTTGAGGTGGCGGGTATAAGACATCACCGCGACGCTTTCTTTCAGTACATCAATACTGGCGAGCAGAGAATCCACTTCGTAAGTCGGTCTGTCATCCAGTTGCTGCCTTTCGCGTTCATTTTGCTTCGGGATTGGGTTATCGATGACGTGAGCGAATTTCTTAGCGTCATAAGTGACCGAAAGAGCGGGGTATTCGTGCAGCATATCTTCGGTGACGGTTTTCTCTAGAAGTGGGTGGTTTGGGGAAACAAAATAGGCATCAACCGTTTGAAATAGCGGAATAAACGTAACATCGCATTTAGACGACAATCCGACAATCTCGTGGCCGATGAAGAATTCAATCTGTTCGTTGATTAATGAATCCATCAAGCCTAAGTGGTTGCCAAATTCGACGTGCGTAGATGCCGAAGGCTGCTTGGTCAGATGGTCATTGAGTGCTTGTTTGACGAACAGCGGCCACCACGCATCGCCAGTACCTATTTTAATTTTTCCGACTTGATACTGTTTTCGTTCATCAATGCTTTGCATCATTTGGTTGTATTCATGCTGCATCGCGTTGCTATGGCGATAGAGGATGCGTCCGTATTCGGTCAACACCATGCCATTAGGATGACGTTCAAACAGCGTCACGCCGAGATTCTCTTCCAGCTTCTTTAAATTGCTTGTTACCGTTGGCTGGCTTAACCCTGCCATTCTTGCCGCAGCACTGATGCTTTGGCAGCGTGCAACCAGTAAAAATTGCTGCAGAGATTTGTCCATTTTCTTTCCCCTCTAAGAACGAGGGGTATTTTGCACAATTTCATTTATAAATCACAAATCTGTAATCTCATTTGATTGAAATTATGCGCATTTCATAGATCTACATCACTGTTGGGGTTTGACGTATAGATGTTATCTATAGCTCGCTCCTGACTTCCTATTTTCCCATCAAAAGGGTGTTCTTTAGACTGTCGCCAAAACAACAATCTAAGGGATGAACATGAAACCGAGTTTTATTGCGCTTGCTGTCGCGTCTTGTATTGGTCTTGCTGGATGTGGGTCAGATTCCTCTGATGCGCCTGTGCCGGTCGACAAACCAATTATTTCAGCCGACTTATATTTACGTGGTTTAAATGGGGATTGGGGCACGGCAGAGCATGCCAAGCTAAACTATTTGGGTAATAACGAGTACGAAACCGTACTGCGCGTCGCTCGAGGTAGCAATCAGTTCAAGATTGCTGATCCGGGTTGGCAGATCCAATACACCTATTTTGAGGAGCCCGCGGCGTTCGATAAAGCTCAAGAGTACCTGCCAAAACCGGACACGAATGAAGCGTGTATGAACGATGATTGCAACTCTGAGATCACGTTTGAAGACAAAGGGTATTACAAGTTTTCTGTGAGCTTTGCCGATGAAAGTCGCGCGTCAATGACTGTGACGAAAGCAACACAAGAAGAAGCGGAAAAATACTACTCTGATGCGATTCTCGACCCTGCAATGGTGCATGAAGGGCATCAGAGCAAAGAAGTGAAACTGTTCGCCAATTACGATGACTCGAGTGATACCGTGATTTTCTCGGTGAAAGATCCTAAAGCGGAGCTGCGTGAATTTGGTATTTCAACGACGACAGAATTGCGTGATGCGCTCGACCAAGGCTTAGTGATTAATGAGCAAACAGGGCCGCGAGTGGTGTCGGGTGATGTCGCGTTTGACGCGTTGTTTGCATTGACGATGAAAGAGCTAGACCAGCTTGCCGTTTCTGAAATCAAAGACGGCAATTACAACTACAACAACCCAATCAAAGCGGAAGTTTTTGAGACGGGCGCGAAGTGGCATTACGTATGGACGCGTGATTTGGCGTACGCAGCAGACCTTTCGCTTGCATTGATGAATCCAACTCGCGTGCAAAATGGTTTGAATTTCAAATTGTCCGCTTTCCGCGATACGACCGATCAGCAATACGATGGCGAGCAGATTGTGCAAGATACGGGCACGGGCGGTAGCTGGCCAATTAGTACCGACCGCACGACTTGGGCGCTTGGTGCAGAACGCTTACTTTCGGCATTGGATGGAGAAGAGTACAACCAGTTTGCCGAGCGCGCTTACAAAGCGATCAGTAATACACTTGAAGCCGATCGCCTGGCGGCTTTTGATGCGAAATCTGGTTTATACACTGGTGAGCAATCATTCCTTGATTGGCGTGAGGAAACGTATTCAACGTGGACGCCAAACGATGTCAATGCGATTGGTAGCAGCAAAGCGTTATCGACAAACGTGGTTCACTACCGCGCGATTCAGCTCGCGGCTAAGTTGGCAGAGAAGTACGACTCAACCAACGCGGTCAAATACACTGAATGGGCTGCTCAGTTAAAAAACGCTATCAACGAGCAGTTTTGGAATGCCGAACGCGGTATGTACGTAAGCTATTTGTTTGATAATGGCAAAGACATCGCGGTCGACAAATACGACATGTTGGGCGAAGCACTTGCGATCATCAGTGGTGTGGCAAGTGATGCGCAGGCGAAACAAATCATGGCCAATTACCCACACAGTGAGTTTGGCGTGCCGGTTTATTTCCCTCAACAACCAGACGTGCCTGTGTACCATAACCGCGCAATTTGGCCATTTGTTACCGCGTACAGCTTGCGTGCCGCGCATCAAACACAAAACGTGGCAGCAGCGAACAATGCCATTCAATCGTTGGTTCGTGGTACGGCAACCAATTTATCCAACATGGAAAACTTAGAGTGGCTTTCTGGTAAGTCATTCATCATCCATAGTGATCATGGCGAAGATCCGAGCTTGGATGGCCCAGTGATTAACTCTCAGCGTCAGCTTTGGTCTGTGGGTGGCTACTTGAACATGGTGGTAGAGACCCTATTCGGCATCCATACCGAAACGGGTAAGTTGGAAGTGAAGCCATTTATCACAAGTTGGGTGCGCAATAACTTGTTGGCTCAGTCTGAACAAATCAAGTTGGAAAACTTTGCCTTCAAAGGAAAGAACTACTCGGTAACCATTGATTTGCCTGAAGTAAGCAAAGATGAAACGGGCTACTACCCAGTTGAAAATGTCACGATGGACGAAGAGGGGCATTTCCACGTGACACTGGGTGCGCTTGTGAATGTAGATAGCAGCATTACTTTGGTTTCTGGTGTGAAACCGTATGTGAGTGAAGACAGTCGCGTTTATTCTCCGCAAGAGCCAACATTGGTGGTAAAAAGCGTTGATAATTCGGTTTCGATTGACGTGACGAGCAAGTACAACGTGAACTTGTATCGCAATGGCGAGCTGATTCAAAAGAACGTGATTGCTCAATCTTATTCCGATACGCCAACAGGTTTTGCTTGTTATTTGGCTGAAAGCATTAACGATAAAGGCTTCCGTTCTAACCCAAGCCAGCCAGTTTGTGTCGGTGAAGAGATCCGCATCAAACTTGATGGCGAATATCAGCCACTCAAAGACAATGTCTCAGTGGTTACGGTGAGCAAAGACAGCGGCGTCGTAAAAGGTGCAGAGTCGTTTACAGCTCCTGTAACGGGCACTTACCAGTTCGATGCTTGGTACAACAATAACCTAGGGCAACTTAATACTGGTATCACGAACACCGTGAAATTGTTAGAGGTATTGGATGATGCAGGTAAAGTGGTTGGCCAAGGTTACTTGCAGATGGGCCATATTGGTGAAAACCAAGGTATGCGTTACTCGACGCCAATTGAAGTAGCGTTGGAGCAGGGGAAAACCTATCAGATCGCGCTGAAGGACCACTTCAATATGAGTTACCTCACATCGAATGAAACCTACATCTACGCTGGTGGTATTGAGGGTGAAAAGAACGAAGCGCAAATCGCAGATATTCGAATCACACCTTTAATGTAGGCTGTTTTAACAAAGCTGTGTTATAAAAAACTGTGTTCTAAGAAAAACAAAGCCGCTGAGATTATCAGCGGCTTTGTTGTATTTGCTATCGGGGGCCGTTTACAGGTTAGTTTGCAGCTTGCGGACGAGGCTTACGGCGTTGGCCTGATGGTTTGTTTCCTGCAGGCTTAGCATTGTTTGGCTTGCGGTTACCAGACGGTTTACCAGCGTTGCCACTCTTATTACCGTTTGGTTTATTTCCATTCGGTTTATTGCCATTTGGCTTGTTGCCGTTAGGTTTGCGGTCATCTGGTTTGCTGTGTGCACGGCCTTGGTTTTCACGGTTACCTTTAGGCTTGTCTGCACCGCCTTGGTTGGTGCTGTTTTTGTTGCCGTTGTTACCACCGTTGAAGAGACGTTTAGGTTTGTTTGCACCATTGCCTGCTTTCTTTTCGGCTGCTGGGGCGTTTTCACTTGCAGCATTTGGCGCTTTTGGTTTTTTCGGCTTCTTAGGTTTTTTCGGTTTGATTGGGCGCGTATCCAGTTTAGATTCTGGCACCACATTGGTTGGCGCAAAACCTTCCAACTCTTTACGTGGTAGTACTTCTCGAATCAAACGTTCAATCGCAAACAACTCAGATGCTTCTAGCGCACACACCAGTGAAATCGCTTTACCTACTTCGCCCGCGCGGCCAGTACGACCAATACGGTGAACGTAGTCTTCTGCCACTTTCGGTAGCTCAAAGTTCACCACTTGCGGTAATTGCGGAATATCGATACCGCGCGCAGCAATGTCCGTCGCGACCAACACACGAATTTCACCCGATTTAAAATCCGCCAGTGCTTTGGTACGCGCACCTTGGCTCTTGTTGCCGTGGATGGCAGCAGCCGGTAGGTTTTGTTCGATCAGGAACTTCGCCAGACGGTTTGCGCCGTGTTTCGTTTTCGTAAACACCAGCACTTGCTTCCAATCGCCGTCTTTGATCAATTTAACCAACATCGGTGCTTTCTTCTTAACGTCTGCTGGGTAGATGCTTTGCTCAACCGTTCTCGCTGTCGAGTTTGCCGGATTCACTGAAATCTCAACTGGGTTGTTCACCAAGCCTTTCGCAAGATCGCGGATCTCATCCGAGAAAGTCGCCGAGAACAGTAGGTTCTGACGCTGTTTTGGTAGCAGAGCTAGGATCTTACGAATGTCACGGATAAAGCCCATATCCAACATGCGGTCTGCTTCATCCAGTACCAGAACTTCTAGTTGGTCGAACTTCACTGCATTTTGGTTGTACAAATCCATCAGGCGGCCTGGTGTCGCAACCAACACATCCGCACCTTTGCGAAGACGCAGCATTTGCGGGTTGATCTTCACACCACCAAAAACAACCGCACTGCTTAGTGGAAGATGACGGCCGTACATAAACACGTTTTCTTGCACCTGAGCCGCCAGTTCACGCGTTGGCGTCAGGATAAGTGCACGAACTTGGTTAGCACGAACGCGAGGGCCGTTCGATAAACGCTCAAGAATCGGTAGCGTAAAGCCTGCGGTTTTACCTGTACCAGTCTGCGCTGCTGCCATTACGTCTTTCCCTTCCAAAATAGCAGGAATTGCTTTTGCCTGAATTGGCGAAGGGGTGTCGTAGCCTTTCTCTTGAATAGCTTTAAGGATTGGAGCAGATAGACCTAACGAGGTAAAACCCATATGTATGATTCTCAATTGTAGAGTTAGATAACAACGCGCCGAAAACAAATCGGTGCGAAAAGTGCGACATTCTGAGGCTTTTACGCGCAGGCTTCAACTAATTCCGTCATGGATAAATATTTGAACTGGATCTCATTTCTTTTTGGCAGGCAAAACTGATAACTGGTTTGGTCGATCGATTGAATGGTTTTACGTTGGCGATGCCCATTCTTACATCGCTATCACGGTATGCAGTTTTAGTTTATCAAATGCTGTTCGGAGTGTGGGGGAGGCTTGCTCCTTTCATTACTCCGCTTTTGCATGCGTTAAAAACGCACTCGTCAATTGCTGAAAGAGCGAATCTACCGATGGGCGGTCGGATACATGATGGAAGAGCGGTGTGTGGACATCACCACGAATATCATCGCTGTGACCGCAAAGCTGATTACACATTCGTACTGGTTCGACAATCTTCTCGACGTCGGCATCAATCAGAATGCATGCTTGTGACAATACCACTTGTCCGCCGCCTTTTTTAAGTAAAACACGCTGCGCGGTTCCCACGACTTTTTGCCCGCCAATGTTGAGGTTGTACTCGCCATCGCAGTAGGAATAAGGCGTAGCATGAACATCCACTTTCACGCCGAGCTGTTTAAAGAAAACCGTTAATATCGCACATAAATCGAGATACGCTTTTTTGATGTTGTAAGGCTCGCCTTCTGGCCAGTGGTAAATGTGGGATAGATTGATAATACCTGGCACCTGAGGGACTGGGGCACCACCGGTTTTACGAGAAAAGAGCTTCCAGCCAGACGTATTTAACGCATGTTCTAACTCATTAGACACTGGCCATTTCTTACCCGCGGGAAGCACGAGCGTTGGACTTTTTACTTGCCAAAGCAATAGCACTTGCGAGAGTTGGTTGGACTGAACTTGTTTAATGAGCTCATCTTCTTTGTCAAATGCATCAGCGACTTCCGTAGCTGTGTAGCGAATTAGCTTATTTTTAGCAACCAAACTCTATCCCTCGCGGCTATTTAATCGTTACTGTTGTATCTCAGATACAGCTTTATTGCTAGGTCTGAGTGATTAGGCTTTTGCTCGCTAGCTGCATGATCACCTTTTGGATCTTTTCCGTTGTCCATTAATTCTGCTTGAACACGCGATAAAAAGTTTTTGCTAGTCATCACATCAGCCATTCATAAAATCTGCCATCTATGAAAAATTTTGGCGATATAAGTATGAAAAAGCGAGTGATGACTCTCGCGTTAGCGGCATCATTAACGGGATGTGTGACGTTCCCAACTCAAGAATCTGAGCAAGTACAGGTGCTTTGGGACAATGTGAATGCGATTGAAAACTGTGAACTAATGGGTACCGTGATCGGCTCAGAAGGACACTTTTACGATTACTGGTTTCACGCAGATAAAGACATGGTTTGGGGGACGCTAAACCAAATGCGCATCAAGGCGGTGGATTTAGGCGCAGATACCTTGTACTTGTATCAACCGTTGAGCTTTTCTACGTCAGTGACGATGTTTGCAAATGCTTACAAGTGCAAACAGTAGCGATTTTCTTGCTCATAATTGAAAGACAGGCGCTGCTCGCCTGTCTTTGATGCGTTCTACAAATACTGGAGACTTTGCGTTAATTAACGTTTGCTGTCGCCACCGCTGATGTATCAGAAAACGACAATGTAAAGTCTCGCTCGGTATTAAGCACTTTGGCTGGAAACTCTAAGCTCAACTGCGTATGTGGCGCGACTTCTGAAGCAATGCTAGTAACGAATTTTCGGGTTTCTCCAGGAGAGATCGATATGTCACTTCCACCTTGTGATGAGAGCTCAGCGATACCCATTGTTTCAAGTGTGTTACCTGCAGTATCCGCCAGGTGTAATAAAGACTCTGACTTGTAGATTAATTCTCCACTTTCTGTGCGATATGCATTAAACGAGTTGAAATTTGGTTGCAATGATCCTTGTGAACCAATGTTAGTAACGGAAAATGTCACATTAGCGCCATCAAAGTTCTCGACTCTTACAAGTACGTTACTGTCTTGGTAACGAGCGGCTGCCGCCGCAGTTGCTTGCTGTTTCTGCCTCTGTTTCTCTTTTTCAATGTCGCTTAACTGTTTCTGCTCATTAGCGATTCGATTCTTTGCCATGTAGTACGACTGATCGACCATTGCTATTAAAGCGGGGATTGAATACAAAGTGAGGCCTTCCAAATGGTCAAAGTCGATTTTGGCATGTTGAGTACGTTTATGATTAGAAAATTGGCAGTAACCATCAATCAAACTGATTAAAGCCACTTCAAAAGTGCCCTGTAATCGGCTTACTTCCTGTGCTGCTTTCTCTAGATTTGAGCGGACTTTCCGAATCTCTTCCAAACTCTTTTGTGAAAGACGACCGTTTGGCGATACGTCGTTAGAAACCGAAACCAGTTCTTCGGTCACAAATGGATTGTTTTCGGCAGGAATCACCGTAGTGATACGGTTGGATTTGGTGATGTCTTCGCCCAATAAAACCATCATTTTTTGCGATGCGGCGGTTGTGTTGCCCGCTAATACGTCACTACAGTTTGGCGACGTATTGGCATACACGGCGAATGCGGTAAAAAGTGAAAGTGTAACGGACCAGCCGATGGTGACGAGTCCTGTCGTGGTTCGAGTATTCATCCTGATAACCCCTCTGTCATTTGGTGCGATTCACTGACGTAATTGCCAATCAAAAGATTGGCTCGCGACATTCAGAATGGTTCTGGTCAACCCTTCGTAGTGGGTATGCCCACAGATGCTTATTTAGTCGTTTATCAACCGCTAAGCCACGATTGATAAAGTGTCTGAAATTGAGAGCATTAACGCTGCGAAGTTGATGTCTTTGACTGAAAGATAGACGTAACTTTTCTAACCATCAAATACGTGATTGAGTTCTCATTTTTATATGAGTGAGAGGTTCAAGAGAAAACAGGCACTTACTGTAGAGAGTTGATTTGAAGGAAAAATATAAATTTTTTTGGGAACTTTTTTGATGCTGCCTTTGAGACTTTTTTTTGAATCTCAAAGGCAGGTTCTTACACTCGCGTTCAATTACAACGTGTTGAGGACATCCGCGAGTCGAGAGACAGCTGTCGTCAGTTCTTCTGGTGTAGCATTGGTAAAGTTAAGACGCAGAGCGGCTTTTACCTTTGAACCTTCTGGATAAAAGACCGGGCTCGGCACTACGGCAACCCAGTTTGCGAGAAGGTTTTTCGCCAGTTCGAAGGTGTCGCATTCTGGAATCTCGACCCAAACGAACATGCCACCATCGACGGGTTTGAGTACGCAACTTTCTGGCAGCTGTTTTTGCAGCTCAGCAAACATGACATCGTAACGTGATTTGTAAAGCGCACAGATGGTTGAAATGTGCGTTTCGAAGTTGTCATGTTGCAGCAGACCATGCAGCAAAGCTTGCATAGGAATACTAGAGTGCAGATCGGCACCTTGTTTAATTTTGATGAGTGGCTCAAGGTAGCTGCTTTTGCCCGTAACTACACCAATACGCAAGCCTGGTGAAGCTATTTTGGAGAAAGAGCGCAATACGATGGAGTGCTGTGGGCAGAAGTCCGAAACCAGTGGAAGCGCTTCACCAGAAAAACGCAGCTCGCGGTATGGCGCGTCTTCGATGAATGCCACGTCGTATTGTATACAAAGCTCGGCAACTTTTTGGCGAGTCTCTAGCGCCCAGCATACGCCCGTTGGGTTGTGAAAATCGGGTACGGCGTAGAACATTTTTGGTTGCTGCGTGGCAAAGCACTGTTCGAGTTCTTCAAGGTTTGGGCCACACTCGGTTTGTGAAACGGTCACGATGTTGGCTTGCACTAGACCGAATACTTGCATAGCACCAAGGTAGCTCGGTGCTTCCATCACCACTTTATCGCCCGGATTTACGTACGCACGCGCAATCAAATCTAGCCCTTGCTGAGAGCCCGTTGTGATCATAGCCAAATGAGATTCCGGCAGCTGGTAATAATCGGTCAAAAAATTAAGTAGCGGTGCGTAGCCTGCTGTTGCGCCATATTGAAACACCTCTGGCATATTCGCGAGGTTTTCTAGCGTCGGTTTCATTAAGTCGATCGGGAAGGTTTTTTCGTCCGGTAAGCCACCTGCAAGAGAAATGACGTTCTTATCGCTTGCTGCTGCGAGGATCTCTCGGATGTAGGATGACTTAGTTTGTTGTAATGACTGTGCGATTTCCATGTGCTGTGCTTCTCGTAATTGTCTTTTTTTATGTCAGAAATAGTATAGGTAAATTGCCAAGCTTGGTGTGTCCATTTATGCTGTTAAATATGTCCATTTATGCTATTTAAGCGAAAGTTTACTCCGTGAGCCATCAACAAGTTTCCAGAATCAATGACGTGCTGTTTTACATTCACCAGGACATTAGCAGAGATTTATCGGCTAAAGAGCTAGCAGATGTAGCAGCCTATTCTGAACAGCACTTCCATCGTATTTTTAAAGATGTGGTAGGGGAGTCTGTCCATCAATATATCCGTCGCACAAGAATGGAATACGCCGCCAATCAACTGATGTTTGATACCAGCTCATCGGTGTTAGACATTGCTAACAAGTGCGGCTTTAGCTCGGTATCTTCTTTTAGCCGAGCGTTTAAAGCAACGTTCGCTATGTCTCCTGGTGCGTGGCGAAAGCATGATTTACAAGTCGCAGAAAAGCCGTATCTAAAAGATCCGGAAGTGGCTGCGGGTTATCATCGGGTTGCGAAACGCGAGTTGCCAGAACCTAAAATTATGGAGGTTCCACAACGCTTTGCGGCTTATGTGCGGCATGAGGGTTATAGCCGTTCCATTCGCAATGCGTGGCTGATTTTGAAGGCGTGGGCAAGCTCTGAGAATCGGGACTTTTCGGTTCAATACGGTTTGCATCACTCCAACCCCGCTTGGGTCGAGCTCGATAAGTGTCGCTATGTGGCTTGTATGGCGATTGATAAGCCGCTTAAAGTACGCGGTGTCGTGAATCAAATGACGATTCCGGGTGGTTTGCATGCTGTTTTTCGCTTAACAGGGGTATATGGAGAGCTTCTTCCTCAATTGAGTATGGTGTTAGAGAAGTGGTTGCCGAATTCAGGCTTTAAGCAGCGTTCTACTCCCGCTTATGTTCACTATCATAAAAACCATTTCCTCAGCCATGATGAGGCGTTTGAGCTGGACTTCTATCTGCCCATCAGCTTTTTCTAACTGGAGTATTTATTTACTATCCGTAAGGAAGAAAATGCTAAGCTCTATATGGTGATTTTTTACAAATAATTGAAAATTAAATGAACATCGATCATGTAAAGCTATTTGTCCGTTTGGCTTCGACACACAACATCAGCATGGCTGGTCAGGAGCTTGGACTTTCTCCTGCTGTCGCTAGCGCACACATCAATAAACTTGAGGACAGCTTAGGAGTTCGTTTAGTTCATCGCACCACACGCAAAGTTTCTTTAACTGAAGAGGGGCAGGCATTTTTACCTCACGCGGAGGAGGTCCTTGCAACAGTGGAGGCAGCAAGGGGAGCTGTTGGCTCAGGGCAGAGCGCGCCAACGGGAGTATTACGTATAACCGCCTCTGCAACTTTTGGTCGCTTGCATATTGTGCCCGCATTAAAAGGTTTTATGGCGCGTTACCCAGGGTTAACCGTGGACTGCCGATTTTCTGATTCCATTATTGATCTGGTTGAGGGAGGTTTCGATGTCGCCATTCGTGTCGCTGAGTTGAAAGATTCTTCATTGGTCGCAAGAAAGCTTGCGCCAGATCGTCGTATTATCGTTGCATCACCAGATTATATTGAACAATTTGGGAGACCTAACAAGCCCCAAGACTTGACGAATCATCAATGTATTAACTTAGTTGGAATGAATAATTGGTCATTCAATACAAAAGATGGAATGGTCAATGTAAGAACTTCTGGTCGTTTTAAAACTGATAATGGTGATGCGATGAGAGACGCGACGGTAAACGGGTTAGGTATTTCTATCAACTCGGTTTGGAGTGTTTATCAAGAATTACAAAGTGGTCAGCTAGTGGAAGTACTCGAAGATCACCCTTTAGCGATGGATGCTGGGATTTGGGCTGTGTACCCAAGCTCTCGTTTAATTGCGCCTAAGGTGCGTGCCTTTATTGATTTCTTTGCTGAATACTATGGCACGCCACCTTATTGGGAGTTTGCGGAAAAGTGATAACAAGTTTCACTTATCGAATACATTGTTTTTAAGGTCCGAATAAAAACGAACCTCAAGATAATTCTTAATTGTTATTAATAGAGTTTGCTTAAGATTAATTCAATAGTATCAATTATCTGCTGTGTTTTGCTTTGATCTAATGCATCAGGGTGTGGGGGCGCGAATGCTTCAATGTCATTATCGAAGTACATACCATGCGCTTGAGCAAACTCTTCTGATAGCGCAGCGCGAGTTAGAATATCTGCTCCTAAGCGGATATCACCACCAGCAACCCCATAAGCATCTTTAACCATCTTACTACCTAGGAATGATTTTGGGTTTACTGATACCAACATAGGGCCAGTGTTCTTAAGCTTTAGTCCGATTGCTCGTGACCACATCGTTAATGCCAATTTGCTTTGGGCATATGCTTCGCCATCTGACAATGGTTTGTTACCGAGTAAAGCGCTAGTGTTTACTGTTGTTTGTGCAGCTGAAGACAAATTAACCACACGACCCGTATCACCGAGCAACGGCAATAGCTCTCTAGTGAGTAAGTAGGGAGCAATGGTGTTGACTGCGAAGCGTACATCAAGACCCTCTTTAGTTCTTGGATTTGGTGTTGCGTACACACCAGCATTGTTAATGATGACGTCTAAATGATTGAACCGTTCTATTATCTGCATCACTATCTGTTTTACCGCATTGGGAGAGGATAAATCAGCAACAAGGCTTTCAACTTTACCACTTTTCATCTCCCTCAAACTTTGCTCAACTTGTTGAACTTTCTCTATATTCCGGCCATGGATTATTACGTGTTGTTCACGGTTAATTAACATTTTCCCGGTTTCTAAACCAATACCGTCAGTAGATCCAGTAACTAGAATTGTCTTTCGCATGATCGCTCTCATTGTTGAGGGTTATTATAGATCGATCATAGTGGCATCTTTTGCATTCGACTATTGAGACTAAAAAGAAAACACTTTCTAGGAAAAATTGAAAATAACTTTGTTGTTCTTTTTGTGGACGGTGCGACGAATTAACGTCTCATTAGATGCTACGGTTATACATGTGGTGCTCAAAAATTAGGCACTGTTTTGTACTCAAATAATAGCCAAGAGGTCTCTATGTTAGGTGAAAATCACTCATTAACTCATGAATTCCCAGAACATTTGGATACCATTACTCAGCTTACCGAAAGCGATGCATCATTTGCTGAAACCGTTAAGAACTACAATGCTTTAGATAAGGAAATCCGCGTACTAGAACTTCAAGGAAGCCCGATTGATGATCACGAAATGAACGTGTTAAAACATAACCGGGCTGAGCTCAAAGACTGGCTCCACTCGCGAATAATGGGTTCTTAGTGACGAAATGATCATCGGCTCGTAAATTGCGGGCCGATTTTAGTTCCAATGGACGATGCCAAGTGTGCAAACACTAGGAGTGCTGAGCAGGAGCTTGGAGCGGCAGGTGACCAGTTTTTACCCAAATGATCGTTTCTTGCTCTACAAAAGGAAAATGCTCACTCATATGTGGGCTTCGAATCCAAGAGAGAGCGGGATAGGTACCTAGCTCGTCTCTAAACTCTCCTGACAATACGAAAATTTCTTCACCACCAAAGTGACGGTGTGGTTGAAACTTCTCACCTTTTGGCCATTTAACCAATGCGACATGTTCGTGCTCAAAATTATGCAGCGGCATGACTTGCAACCCACCGACACCACTCTGCCAGCTCGCTTGGTTTGTATTAATGCGAACTGTTTCAAGATCCTCAGATTCGAACTGATTTAGTTTAACTAAAATCACACAGCCTTCTTTGCTAAATGGTGCGTGTTGACTTCCTGGAGGGTTACGAAGGTAAGTGCCGGCAGGATAGTCACCGTATTCGTCAGAGAATACCCCCTCGAGCACCAATATTTCTTCTCCTTGAGGGTGAGGATGAGTCGAAAACTGCGAATTTGGCTCGTACTTAACGACGCTGGTGGTATGCCCTGATTCTTTGGCTTCTCGTTCCAAAGGTTTGCGCCACACACCTTTGGAAGGGCTGGCGATCCATTCCTGTTGAGCAGTATCTATCACGATTCTTTTTGAAAAATCCATATTCAACATATTGAAATTCCGTTACTTATTTAAATACTAATTCTCATTAGTATACGTATAAAAAACATCAATTGATTCATTTGTTGATAGCCCAATTCATGGATTGAGTACGAACATGAAATCGGAGCCTAATTTAAATTTCTGCTTGTGTAATGAGAATTGTTATATTATAACATCGAAAAATTAAATGTTATAACATAACAAAAAGGAAAAAGTAGTGAATAAGAAATTGGTGTCTCTCGTGATCGGTAGCATTTTTGCATCCCCTGTTTTTGCCGACACACTATCGAACCCACAGATTGGTGTTGTTGTTGATGGCTACTACCAAGATGGCCAGCGTCATAATTCTGAGCGCGAAGAAGGCTTTGGTCTAGGCCATACGGAATTAAACTTCTCATCAAATATCGACGACAAGTTTTACGGCGCATTGACCGCGGTTCTTGAAAGTCATGGTGATGATACAGAATTAGAGCTTGAAGAGGCATTCATCGAAACTTTGGCATTGCCATATGGTGTAAATGTGCGCGCTGGCCGATTCCTATCTGACTTTGGTTATCTGAATAACCAACACATGCACACCGATAGCTTTGTTGAGCGTCCAATTGCTTATCGTACTTTCCTTGGCTCGCACTACTACGATGATGGTGTACGTGCAAACATCGTGTTGCCAACCGACCTTTACGTAAAATTTGGTGTAGAAGCGCTTAGTGGTAGCAAAATGTCTTCTGTCGAAGATGGTTCTGAAGTTGGCGTGTACACCACGACGCTGAAGCTTGGGAATGACTTCTCCGAATCTTCAAGTTGGCAGTTTGGTTTAAGTTACCTGCGCAACGAAAACGGCAAGGTTAAAGAGTTCGAAGATCACGACCACGGTCATGAAGAAGAGCATGATCACGATCACCATCATGGCGCAGCAGTGACAGGTGCGAACCTTTACGGGGCTGATTTTGTTTGGAAATGGGCACCAGACGGTAATTACAAATACAGCAACTTCACGCTATCGGCTGAATACATGCTGTTAGACGGTGTGGTAGACAGCAAATATAAAAACGATGCAGAGTCACCAGACAACTTAAGCGCTTACTATGTTTCGGGTGTTTATCGCTTCAACCCAAGCTGGTCAGCAGGTCTACGTTACGGCGAAGCAGAAAGCTACGATGGTCATGCACATGGCGACCACATGCATTTTACTGAGCTGAATGATAAAGAAATGGATGCGATGATCGCATGGGATTCTTCTCACTTCGGTACTATCCGTGCGCAATACACTCGCATTGATAACCAAGACAGTGAGACAGACAACGTGTTCACTCTGCAATACGTGATGACATTTGGAGCGCACGGTGCTCATGCGTTCTAAGCTGACATTAAATAAATGCAGTTTGGTGATGATGGCGGCAGGAGCTGCCATCATTGCTTCGCCTGCTTCGGCTCTAAACATTTTCGTTTGTGAGCCAGAATGGAAAGCCTTTCTTGAAAGCCACGCGCCAGATGCCAGTATTTATTCAGCGACAACGGCTAAGCAAGACCCACATTACGTACAAGCTCGTCCTTCTTTGATTGCGAAGATGCGCCAAGCGGACATGGCAATGTGCTCGGGTGCAGAACTAGAAGTGGGATGGTTACCTATGCTGCAAGTTCGTAGCAGCAATGCGGCGGTGCAAAATGGTGCGCCGAGCATGATCTACGCGACGGACTTCGTGCGTATGTTAGATACTCACGCTCACGTTGACCGTAGCATGGGAGATATACACGCTCACGGTAACCCACATGTTCAATTTGCGGCAAATGACATGATTCCATTATCTCGTAAAGTCACGGAGCGCCTAAAAGCGATTGATCCCGACAACGCACAAAGTTACCAAGTGAATGGTATGAAGTTTCGTGCCCATTGGCGTAAAAAGCTTAAAGAATGGAATGAGAAAGGGGCTGCTTTAAAGGGTAAGCAAGTTGTCGGTTATCACGCGACGTATCGTTATTTGTACGATTGGCTCGGAATGAAGCAGATTGCCGATCTCGAACCTAAACCGGGCATTTCACCGACCACATCTCACCTGCAATCACTTACCAAGTTAGATGCTGACAGTTTTGATGCGATTGTTTACTCCTCTCATCAGGATCAGCGTCCAGCGAACTGGTTGCAAGATCATACTGACAAACCTGTGATTCAACTGCCATTGACCGTTTCTGAGGGTGAAAACTTGGATGAGATGTACGATCAGGTCATTGATGATTTACTGGATGTGTTAGTGCCGCCCGTTCCTGTGAAGATCTAAGCCATGGCTGATTATGCATGGCTTTTACCTGCGGTTTTGTGTGGTTTAATTGCGTTAGTTGGCAACATCGTTCTGGGGCAACAAGTTCTTAATCGTCAGATCATCTTTATAGATTTGGCGGTGGCGCAAATCGCGGCATTGGGGGCAGCACTTAGCCACTACTGGTTGAGCCAATACGCGCTGTTCTCAGGCTCATTCTTTGGCGAAATGATTGGCCCTTGGGTGATGTCTTTGATGCTTTGCGGTTTGATCGCCCTTATGGAGAAACGATACCAGCAGCATTTAGAGCCCATGATTGGCAGCTTGTTTGTCGTGTCTGCATCGCTGGCAATCCTGCTGGTGAGCAAAGACCCACACGGCGGAGACTTTATTCAAGGCATTCTTAATGGGCAACTGTTATGGGCGACTTGGGCAGACGTCTGGCCTTTGGCACTCATTACCGCTGCGATGTTGCTATTGGTTTGGTTAAAACCTGCGTTTATGCGCGGTAGTGGTTTTTATCTGATCTTTGCTATTCTGATGCCCATTACGGTCAAGTTAACCGGCATTTATTTAGAATTTGCTTTGTTGGTGATTCCAGCTTTATGTGCGGCAGCATTGAAGGGAACTCGATTCTTTGTCGCCAGTATCAGCATTGGTATTGTTGGGATCTTATCGGGTATTGCCGCATCGGCTCGCTATGACTTACCGAGTGGTGCGAGTATTGTGATCACCCTGTTTATTGCTGGCATGTTGTTTAATCTCTTGCTTCAGCCTTTTCTGGTGAAAATAACAAAACCAGCTTTTGTAAGAGATTAAGAGACAAGTAATATTGGTCTGATGAAGTAGTATTTGATTAATCAGACCAATACTTTTCTATCCAAGCCCTCCAATCGTGTAACTTTGCGCCTTCCAACACACTTTCTTACGTTGATCTTGCCATAGTCATCAAGTTGCCTTGATTAGTTCACATCCGACTCCCAGACTGTTTCTATAGTTTTTATAAGATATAAAAGACCCTGCGTATGAGAAGCGCAGCTGTAACGCGACTAGGCATAAAAACAAAAACGCTAGGGATACAAGCGAATTTGTAATCTCAACATTTAAGGAAGACCAAGATGAAACCGGAAAAAGTAGCAGTAGTCACTGGTGCGGCTCGTGGTATTGGCCAAGCGATTTGTGAACAATTACTGGAGGATGGATTCCACGTAATCGGGCTAGACATATCGCCCGTGGAATGGAGTCAGTCGGCGCAGCTAAGCAGTTATCAAGTCAACTTGTGTGATGCCGAAGCCGTAAGTGAAGTAGTAGAAAGTGTTGTAGAGCAGCACGGAAGAATCGATGCTCTGGTTAACAACGCGGGCATCACTCGAGATGCATTGTTGCCAGATATGTTAGAGCAAGACTGGGACAGCGTGATCGACGTGAACCTAAAAGCGGTGTTCTTACTCACCCAACGTGTTGCTCCTGTCATGCTAGAGCAGGGCACAGGCAGTATTGTTAGCATTTCTTCTATAGTGGGAACGGATGGTAATATCGGCCAGAGCAACTACGGCGCAAGTAAAGGCGGCGTCATCTCAATGAGCAAAGGCTGGGCGAAAGAACTTTCAAGAAAGGGTGCACAGATACGCGTCAACTGTGTCGCGCCAGGCTTTATCGCCACCGACATGACCAAGAACCTGCCAGAGAAAGTCATTCAAATGATGGAAGGCAAAACCCCATTAGGGCGCATGGGCTCAGTTCAAGATATTGCCAATGGCGTCTCTTTCCTAACCTCAGACAAGAGCGCCTACATCACAGGCCAAGTGCTCAAGATTGACGGTGGGTTGGTATTATAGCTCGTTAATCAAAACCCAAAATAAAAACGCCTTTTACTTATATGAAGGGCGTTTTTGTTTGAGGAACCCGACTTATGTGAGTACTACTAATAGAAAGCTTCGATTTCGCTTCGAGTTGAGTTTTTGAAGCAAAAGGCCAATACGTTTGAATAGCGTCGGGCGTCTCCTCTTAAACACTGCATTCCCTAAAGCACAGTATTCCCAAAAGAAAAGCCCACCGAAAAGCGGGCTTTGCTCTCTTTTAGTAACGAGAAGAATAACTAGTAGCTCGCTTGAATGCTGACACCGCTATAGTTTGAGTAACCTTGAATCATGACGTGATAACGTCCACTTTGCGTCGCACTGACCGTACATGTTTCATTGTTACCGTATTTGAAAGGTCGGCAGTCCCATGCATTCAGTGCTGGTTTTGCTCCAAAACGGAGATACAAATCCGCATCGCCACTGCCACCATACATTTGTACGGTTAAGCGCTGCCCAGCTTCTACATCAACATAGTAATACGCTACTTGACCAGTTGAACCACTTAAACCATTTACTGGCACGCCCGAGGTTAATTTGCCTTCTGGGTCCGGTGTTGGATCTGGGCCACCGCAGTCTTGGCCACAATCTGCATCCGTTAAGCTATAAAGTAGCTTGTTCACGCTGCCTCTTGTGTCCGTCACTTTTCCGCTAGTTGCGCGGCTAACGAGCAAGGACTCTACTTGGCTTGGAGACAGTGAACGGTTTTCTTGAAGATACAATGCTGCTACACCCGCCACATGTGGCGTCGCCATCGAAGTGCCACTAATGGTTTTGTAGCCACCGTCATACCATGCAGATTTGATTTGTGAACCTGGCGCAAATATATCCACACAACTGCCCCAGTTTGAAAAGCTCGAACGTGCGTCCGTGCTGGTGGTCGAGCCGACAGTTACTCCGGAAGCAACGCGTGCTGGAGAATAGTTACACGCATCGGCGTTGGAGTTACCTGCTGCTAGCATAAAGCTGACACCTGACTGAACCGCACTTTGCACCGCACTATCCAGAGCGACGGATTGACCGCCGCCTAAACTCATGTTGGCGACTGAAGGTCCGGAAGCGTTCGCAGCCACCCAGTCCACACCGGCAATAACACCAGAAGTAGAACCCGATCCGGTACAGCTCAATACTCTCACGCCGACAAGGTTGACGTTTTTCGCAACACCATACAAGCTGCCGCCAATGGTGCCAGCTACGTGTGTGCCGTGTCCATTACAGTCACTTGCATCTGCATCGTTATCGACAAAGTCATACCCTGAAACTGAGCGACCACCGAACTCAACATGCGCGTTATTCACACCAGTATCGATGACATAAGCCGTTACCCCAGTCCCATCAAAGTTGGCACTGTAGTTGTTATCGAGTGGCAAGTTTCGTTGGTCGATTCGGTCTAGTCCCCAAATGGCATTGGTTTGATTTGCGTCTGCCGAGACTATTGGGTCAAGCGATAGGATTCTGTCTTGCTCAATGTAGTCCACACGAGGATCAGAACGCAGATCTTTTAGTTGCTCAGGACTCAAGTTAGCGACAAATCCACTTATCGAGTGGTCAAAAACCGACTCCACTTGTATCGAATACAAACCAGACATGCGGTCTACGGATTGTTGCGTGAATTGCTCGAATTCCGTTGAATTGCTCACCATCATTTGCGGCTGTTGAAATACCACAATATAGCGATCTGCAATGGCGATGTCGTCCGGTGCAAGCATCAAAGTGGCAGGCAATGTGTCGGGAGCTTGTTGTAACTCTGCACTGTCCGCAATCTCATTGGGTTGCGAAAAAGCGAGAGAAGAATGAAAACAGAGTGCGGAGGTGATACAACAACTTAGTAGTTTCTTTAACATAAAATGTTCCTCGAAATCATAGTCTTGTTGATTTTTACCTAGTACCAAACTGTCAACACGAAAACACAGACAATCAGCGTAGTGCGTGCTGAAGTGACGTTACACAAGTCAAACTAGACAATGAGCAATCATATGCATAACTGATAATAATTCGCATACTCAGAAACATGATCAATAACCAAGCTTTATTGAAATTGAAATGCAAAGATTCATTTAGACTTAGAGCAAAATCCCTAAAATAGAATAATTCTACACACCTGACATATTGCCTGTTATATGACTTCATCTTACCGATAATTTACGCAATAAAAACCTAACTATCCTTTTATTGGTCATAACTCAAATCGGTTGATAGATGTTAATATAGCCACCTGATTTCTGATGTTTTTAACTCATGGTTACTATCCAAGTTCAATATCGTTTTTGTAATAAAACAGAGCCCGTTCGTGAACATGGAAAAGGGCATTCTGGCTCTCCTCGCTCCAGATGTATCGAGTGTCGAAAGAGCTTTAACTCGATTACGTTTACGAAGCCCGCAAGCCAGATGTAAAAGAAAAAACTGTTGATATGTCAATGAATAGCTCTGGCGTTAGGGAAACAGTACAAGTGTTGAATGTCGTATACAACACAGTATTGAGTACTTTAAAAAATCTCGCCAAGGTAAGTAACCTCAATGCCTTTCGATAAAGCAAATATAAGACTAATTTGTAAACTTGAAAGGCTAGCTGTATTGGTTGAGGTATATGAGGAAAACACTTCCCCATTTAAGAACTGAAACACACTTTTGCCCCTTTTCGTGTTAGCACGGAAACTGTCCTGCTACCAGACTTGTGTTTCAATTGTGCCTTGTAGTATCGAAAACACTTACCACAAACTCTAGAGATTTATGTACTATACCACCTACTGGAAGCTTGATGGGTGGTATTGACGTGAACTTATCTCAAATTGATCTGAATTTGCTCTTTGTTTTAAAGCACTTACTCGAAGAGAAGCATGTATCTAACACCGCTATGGCTTTAAATATGAGCCAGTCTGCGGTAAGTCGAGCACTGCAAAAAATGAGAGTTTTCTTTAATGACGAATTACTGGTGCGCAAGAAATACGGCTATGAACTGACTCCAAAAGCAGAGTCAGTAAGGCAAGACATCAATAATGTGATTACCAGTTTAGAAAAACTTGCCCATAGAGACTCGTTTGATCCGAGCACTGTATCAAGCACCGTTAAGGTTTACGGCCTTCTTCCTCAGATTAATACCTTAATGCCTAAGGTTATCGCTAAGATTCGGCAAGAGGCTCCAAACCTTAAGGTCAGTTTGGACTCAGCACCAAAACGTCATTTTGATGCGTTGGTGGCTGGAGATGTTCATTTCGCACTTTCCTCTCATCAACCGCCAAGCTCTGAGCAAAATATCTATCGAATGGTTGTTGCTAAGCGTACTTTCCGTTTGCTTATGAGCCGCTATCATCCACTGGCCGATTTAGAGCTAACTCCAGAGCGTTTGGCCGAATTTGACTTTGGACAAGTCTCTTTGCAGGGTGAGAAGCGATTGTCGTTTGAGCATAAATACCAAGAGCTAGGGTTAGCGAACAAAAAAAAGCGTTTATCAGCGCCAGTGCAACTGAATAACTTTAGTTCTGCTCCAAGTATCGCTGCGGAGACTGAGATTATATTTCATCTACCGACACCTTTTGCAGAGGCAGCTTGTCAAGACCCTCGCTTGATCGTTCGAGAAGTACCTGCCGAGCTACAGTTGGACTTTCAAGAAGTCTTCCTATATTGGCACAAACGCTTTAACGATGATCCTATGTGTGAATGGGTACGAGAGATCTTTAAACAGCTCTATGTTGGAACCGATACTTTAGCTTAAATGCTTATATCGGGTAATTCGTGGTTAACTATTCGTATATTGGATAGTGATATTCTCTTTTCTCGATAGTGATTAACTTGTCAGTGATTATGATAATCAGGTTTAATTGATAATAATTATTAAATGCAATTACATTTTAAGCCTATTCAATATGAAGCCTCTTTTCACATACTTTCTATTTTCTACATCAGTTGTTTCTGCTTGTATTACTGTACCTATGGTCGTTGTTGCAAATGACCAGTTACCTGAGACTGGTATCAATACAACAGCAATGGAAACCGTAGTGGTTACAGCCTCTGGTTACGAACAGAATGTCACAGAAGCGCCAGCAACAATAAGTGTTCTCACCCGAGAGCAACTTGAAAATCGCTCATATAAAGATTTGACTGATGCTTTAAGTGATATACCTGGGGTAACCGTTACAGGAGGTGGTGATGGCCAAGATATCTCAATTCGAGGTATGCCTGCTCAATATACGGCCATTCTTGTTGATGGCAGGAAGCAGTCTGGTCGAGAAACTCAAACTAATGGTAGTACGTTTACTGAACAAGACTGGCTTCCCCCGTTGAGTGCAATTGAACGTATTGAAGTTGTACGTGGCCCTATGTCAACCCTTTATGGGTCTGATGCTTTGGGGGGTGTGATTAATATTATTACGCGTAAAAATTATCAAGAGTGGCACGGAAGCTTGCGTGCAGAAACGACGCTTCAAGAAAATTCAAAATCTGGAAATAGCTATCAAGGGCAGCTTTACCTTGCTGGCCCTGTCATTGATGGTCTGTTGAGTACTTCTTTGACTGGACTGTATCAGGAAAGAAAAGAAGATGAAATTGAAGGTGGTTATGCAGGTAAGACACTCGACAACTATCGAGCTTCTTTGTACCTCACACCTACCTCGGATGACACTTTTACTCTGGAGTTCACCAATCATAACCAAGAGCGAGAGACCACTCTAGGTAAATCAGTGGAGCGAGAGTCTCAAGTTGCAGTACGAGAATATGAACGCCAATCTATTGGTTTTAGCCACGACGGAAACTACTCTTGGGGTACAAGTTCTTCATTTATCAGTAATGAAACAGTAAAAAATATCGGTGCAGATAAAGAAGTCGAGAATAGTCAAATTAATACGCAATGGGGTCTGCCTCTTAATGCTCACTACTTAACACTGGGCGCATCTTTCGAGCAAAAGGATCTGACTGATAATAAACTGTCATTGACCTCTAAAAACAAGCAATGGGCAGTATTTGCTGAGGACGAGTGGTATCTCACGGATACATTCGCTCTCACCCTTGGTTTACGTTACGACGACAATGAGATCTTTGACGGGCAATTTAGCCCAAGAGCTTACGGGGTCTGGTCTATTGACCCTAGTTGGACGCTAAAAGGTGGTGTGTCTACGGGTTATCGAGCACCTAGTTTGACACAAATGGACGAAGAGTGGGTTCAAGAGAGCTGTAGAGGGCGTTGTTCTATTTACGGTAATCCAGACTTAACAGCAGAAACCTCCATCAATACAGAGATGGGACTGTATTACGTTAATGAGCGAGACCTTTCTGCAAACATTACTTTGTTTTACAGCGACTTCAAAGACAAGATCGAAAGTGAGTTTGTCGATCCGACGTGTACTGATAGCAGAAGTTGCGACCGCACTTACGTCAACATTGATGATGCGAACAGCTATGGTGCAGAAAGTTCCGTATCTAAGGGTATTACAGAGTCAATTACACTAAGTGCAACCTACTCGTATACTCGTAGTGAAAAGAACACTAATGACGATGATGATGGCTTGCCTCTTGTACAAGCACCTGAACATATCTTCTCACTTAATGGTGATTGGGCAGTGCGTGATGATGTTGCTTCATGGGCCCGCATGAACTATCAAGGCAAAGAGAAAAACAACATCACTAGTGATAGCACAAGAACGTTGGCACCTTCTATTACTTACGTGGATCTCGGTGTGAACTGGCGTGTAACTAAGAATGTGAAGTTAATGGCAGCGGTTTATAACTTGTTCGATGAGCAAATCACAGAGGAAGAGTTTGGCTACATTGAAGATGGCCGACGCTACTGGTTAGCTGCTGAAGCGACTTTCTAATCTACTTACTTTTTTAAGCGAATAACAAAACAATGAATACGAAAATTAAGTCTGCGATGACCTCTCTGCTACTTATGCCCTTTGTCTGTTTGGCTGGGGAGTTCAATGTAGAGAAGGATATCTTGTTCAAAACTATAGGTGAAAGAGAGATTAAACTCGATCTTTATACTCCTTCGGTTGAATCAAATACTCAGTACCCGTTATTAGTCTGGGTACATGGTGGTGCATGGAAACGTGGGAGCAAAGACGCCATCCCAGAAAAGAACCCATTATTACTTCAGTCTGTGTTGAATGAAGGTTATGCGCTAGCTTCAGTTGATTATCGTTTAAGTGGAGAAGCGATCTTTCCTCAACCAGTACAAGACATTAATGATGCACTGAACTATTTGTACGACAATGCTGAAAAGCTCGGTATTAAAGCGGACAATGTTGTGATAATGGGACGCTCTGCTGGCGGGCACCTCGCTGGCTTTATTGGTGCGACTAACTCGGCATACAACCAAGTAGATTTCTATGAGCCACCAAAGTACAAGGTCTCAGCCGTAGTAAGCTTTTTTGGCCCTACCGATTTACTTGAGTTAAGTAATAAAGGTGGCAAGAAAACCAGCAAAAAATCGTCTGTATCTCGTTTCTTAGGAGATATTCCAAACAATATTCCAAAGCTTGCCAAGAAAGCATCAACGACGAGTTATGTGAATGAAAATACTCCACCATATATACAGTTACACGGCACCTTGGATAAGCGAGTGCCTCTATCTCAAAGTGAGATACTTAAGGCTAAGCTTGATGAGCATGGAGTTACCAACCAACTTTTCATTGAAGAAGGTGTAGGACACAGTGCACCTGTCTTTGATACCGAGAAGTACGTTACTCATGTTTTGGACTTCTTAAATAAACACTTTCCGAACTAACGCTCTAGTCAATATAAGGCTTAAAAGTTCAAGGGGAAATACTGAGCCAACTGTGATTACAGTTGGCTTTTTCATGTATCTCTATTGGGCATTTTATCATTCTGATTAATGGGAGCGGCTGGCCCATTTTCAGGCAGTGGTTGAATAAATCTATGACTACTTTAGGGTATGTATTCTAACGTACTTCTGTCCAAAAAAGTGTTTCGTTAGCTTGAATTAGAACAACAAAGCGCTCTTCACAGAAAATGAAGGTCGTTTATCTCGTCTTAACAGCCTTTCAAGTTGTTTGAAATGAGGTATCGAGATCCGCTTCGCTCTTAGTTACGTTCAACCTTAGCTGCTACTTTTCATCAACAAATAGAGATGAGTTACCATCAAGTAGCATAGGGAAGCGAGTGAGCACTATTCTCTCAAATGAACACTAAACCCCTTCTTTGTAGCCTGTCACCTTCAAACTACTTCCTCTAGCGCTAACAATTAATTCAAATGTGCGCTGGTTAATGATTTTTCTGTAAGTAACACAATTGAACGTGATAGAAGTAACAAAATGGCCTCTTAACGGTAACGTTCCCGAAAAGTTTATATATTATCGCCCTCATTGATATTGATACAAGTGGTAGATACGCTCTGAGTACGAGCGCTCTGAAATTCAGACTTTAGATGGGTATTTAAAGTCACCATAAGTTTGCAATTTTACTTGGGAACGTTTGCAAATAACCTAAGTATAAATTTACGTGAGACTATGGAAATGAAACTACACACTTTGACGATGGCAGTAGCGCTTGGGCTGGTTACAGCACCTGCATTCGCAACAACAGATGTTGACGCTCTTGAAAAGCGAATTAATGAATTAGAACAGAGACTTGAACAGACAGAAAAAGTATCCACAGAAGCAAATGAGAAAGCCTCAAGCTTTGAGTTTCATGGCTACGCTCGTTCCGGGCTGCTCATTAATGACGATCTGAATGGTGCAGTGGGCACTGGTCCTTACATGACGGCAGCTGGTGCTATTGGCGCTCCAGTTGGGCGATTAGGGGTAGAGGATGATCATTATGTGGAAGCAAACCTTATTCACAAACGTTTTGCAGATGATGGTTCCAGCGCATTGTTCCGAATCATGTTGGCAGATAGTACGGAAACCAATAACGAATGGACGGCGAGCGAGAGTCAATTAAACGTTCGTCAGGTATATGCTGAGCTAAACAAGTTGAGCATGTTCTCTGAATCAAGTGCGTTTGCTGACGCGACGTTTTGGGCTGGTAAACGATTTGACCGTGATAACTTTGACATTCACTTCTTTGACTCGGATATTGTTTTCTTATCTGGCACTGGTGCTGGTGTGTATGACGTCCAAATGAGCGAATCATGGAAAGCAAACTTCTCGATCTATGGTCGTGATTTTGGTGAGATTGATAGCTCGTCAACGGATGTTGAAAACTATATCGCGACAATGAACAACCGTTTTGGTAATTGGCAATTGATGCTGAGCGGCATGACGTCTGCTGATAACAATGATCGCGTAGAAGGTGCAGCAGACAAAGGTTTACATGCGATGTTTGCCTACCATGGCGATAACTTCTTTGGCATGAGTGAAGGCTTCTCTAAAACTGGTATTTTGATGGGTGATGGACTGGGTGCAGAACTTAAAGGCATTGGTTCAAACGGTGATTTGCTAGAAGACGCAAAAGCCGTACGTTTGTTCAGTTATGGTGTAACACGCATCGGCGACAACTGGCGTGTAGCACCTGCGTTGCTAGCAGAACATAGCCAAGATCGCTTTGCTAAAAATGATGAATTTACTTGGGCATCGTTCAACATCCGCTTAGCGCAAGAGTTTACGCAGAACTTTGAGATGGTTTATGAAGGCTCATACCAATACATGGACCTAGACAATGCGATTGATAAAGCAAGTGGCAGTTTTTACAAAGCGACAATTGCACCAACGCTTAAGATGTCTACCGCTGCAGGTTTCTTTGACCGTCCGGAGCTACGTTTTGCAGTTAGCTACGTTGATTGGAGCGAAGACTTGAATGGCTACTCGATTAGCCAGGATGCGGGTGCTGCAACGATGGGTGATGGTGGTGAAGTTCTGTTTGCACTGCAAATGGAAACTTGGTTCTAAAGGGATCTAACCGACAAAGAGTAATAAGAAAAGCGCCAACTGATTTCAGTTGGCGCTTTTTCATTAACAGGACTGACGCTCAATTGTTTTGAAGGTTAGTACCATCTTACTCATTTCAAAACTTCTGTTGGCAATTCTATCTAGTAGCAGTTTCGCACCATTTTCACCCGCTTTATCAAATGCATAGTTAAATGTTGATAAGGTTGGGGTGCACACTGATGCGAGCTCATCATCACCAACTCCTAGCACTAAAACGTCTTTACCCGGTGTTAACCCGAGCTCTTGAATCGCTCTCATCGCACCGATAGCAATACGGTCTGTCGCACAGAACAAGCCATCTAGCTTAGGGTTCTTTGTTAAGTGTTGTTTTGCCAATGAATAGCCAGAATCGATGGTAAAGTCACCACGAGCATGGAAGGCGATCTCAAAACCATGATGCTGTAGCGCTTGAACAAATCCTTCAGAGCGTTGCTTATCTACCGCGATATCGTCACCTTGCACACCAATAAAACCCATGGTTTGGCAACCTTTTGCAACCAGTCTATTTCCCGCTTCAAACCCTACTCGTGCGTCATCATGAATGATGCTTGGAATATTAAACATGGACCCATCTTGACCGACGAGCACAACTGGGACGGCTGAGTTTTGAATTGCTCTTACCAGCTTGGAATCGAGGTGGGTGGCGTAAAGAATGATCCCTTCAACCCGTTTTTGGTTAAAGATCTGAATGTATTCCAGTTCTTTTTCGTGGGCTTGGTGAGTGCTAGCAAGTAAGACATGTTTCCCGGCTTTTTCAAGGACATCGGTTAATCCATCGACACCTTGGGATGTGGCATGAGAGGAAACCCGAGGAACAATGACACCAACCAGATTGGTCTTTTGAGATTTTAGATCTTTAGCGACTTGGTTCGGCACATAGCCACACTCCGCTACTGCTTGGCGGACTTTCAGTTTTGTCGCTTCTTTTACGCCATATTCATCGTTTATAACCCGTGACACTGTTGATTTTGATACGCCAGCCAGACGGGCGACATCATGTAGACTCGCCATTGTTCCTATCCATTCTGTTTTTCGTTTTTGGGATTGTTTGCAAAGAGAAGATGAAAAGCTCTTTGATAAGTAGCGATTCTAACCTCCTATACTGCTCTTAGGGAGAGAATTTGACGATCATTCTCACATTCTCTCTGCTTTATCTTTGATCATTTGGTTTTATTGAGCAAAAATCTATTTTGCAAACGTTCCCGAAAATTTCGCAAGCTCAGATAATAATCCAATGGGGTATGAAATGAATTATCCGGCAGTAGCAAAAGAGTTGTTAACTCTATTAGGTGGTAAAAGCAACATCACCGCACTTGCGCATTGTGCGACACGCTTACGCCTTGCCGTTGCAGATGAGCAAAAAATAGATGAACAAGCGATTGATAGCCTTGAAGGAGTAAAAGGGCAGTTCAAAGTTGCGGGTCAGTACCAAATCATTTTTGGATCTGGCATCGTAAACCAAGTTTATGCAGAAATGGCGAAGTTGACGGGGATGAATGAAATGTCCACCAACGACGTTGCGTCTGCTGGCGCAGAGAAACAAAACATTGTTCAGCGCGCGGTGAAAGGGCTGTCTGATATTTTCGTCCCAATCATTCCCGCAATCGTCGCTGGTGGTTTGTTGATGGGTATCTATAACTTATTGACTGCTCAAGGCTTGTTCATTGATGGCAAATCTTTGATTGATGCCAACCCAGGACTGACAGACTTGGCGAACATGATCAACACGTTTGCGAACGCGCCGTTTGTTTACCTGCCTATTCTGCTGGCATTTTCAGCCAGTAAGAAGTTTGGCGGTAACCCATATTTAGGGGCGGCGCTAGGTATGTTGATGGTTCACCCTGACTTGCTGAATGGTTGGGGATTCGGCGGCGCATCTGTGTCTGGCAACATTCCGGTTTGGAATATTCTTGGCTTTGAAATCCAAAAAGTGGGTTACCAAGGTTCGGTGTTACCGGTTTTGGTATCGGCATTCATTCTTGCGAAGGTTGAGCTAGGCTTACGTAAAGTCATACCTTCTGTTTTAGACAACCTTTTAACGCCATTACTGGCGATTTTCATAGCGGGTTTGCTGACGTTTACTGTCGTCGGTCCGTTCACGCGTGATATCGGTTTCCTATTGGGTGATGGTCTGAACTGGCTATACAACACTGCTGGCTTTGTTGGTGGTGCGGTATTTGGTCTTATTTATGCTCCGTTTGTTATTACTGGTATGCATCACAGCTTCATTGCGATTGAAACTCAACTTCTTGCGGATATTGCGACGACGGGCGGCACCTTTATCTTTCCTATTGCGGCGATGTCTAACGTTTCTCAAGGAGCGGCAGCGTTGGCGGTGGGCGTGATGAGCAAAGATAAGAAGATGAAAGGTATTGCGATTCCATCGGGTGTTACGGGTTTGCTGGGTATTACAGAGCCAGCCATGTTTGGTGTTAATCTAAAACTACGTTACCCATTTATTGCGGCAGTTTGCGCTGCGGCGTTATCGAGCGCGTTCATTACAATGTTTAATGTGAAAGCTCAGGCATTGGGTGCAGCAGGTCTTCCAGGCATCATTTCTATTACGCCAGAGAAGATTGGGTACTACATCGCGGGTATGGTGATCGCGTTCTTGACCGCATTTGTTCTCACCATTGTTCTTGGTATGCGTGACCGCGCTAAAGCCGGTAGAAAAGCAGCGGCTTAATCTGAACTCCTTAAGGGTGGAGTCCCCCAAAATCCACTTCTTTTCCTAAATGTTTGGGGTGCTAGCCAAGCACTAATGGCTTGGCTAGCCTTTTTCAATTTTTACTTGGTAGTGAAGGTGTTCAACACGTTGGACTATCAGGGCTTTAATTTCAAGGTAAGCAAGATGAATCAAGTGTGGGTAACTGGTGATGCTGTTGTCGATCTAATACCGGAATCTGAGACTTCTTTACTCAAATGTCCCGGTGGTGCACCAGCGAATGTCGCCGTAGCAATTGCTCGTCTATCTGGTAAGAGTGCGTTTTTTGGACGTGTAGGTGATGACCCATTTGGTCGCTTCATGCAATCAACGCTCGATCAAGAGGGCGTGAGCACGGAGTTTCTCGTTAAAGACCCAGAGCAAAGAACATCAACAGTGGTGGTGGATTTAGATGATCAAGGTGAACGCAGCTTTACGTTTATGGTAAAACCGAGCGCTGATCAGTTTATGTCTGTTGAAGACATCCCAAACTTTAAGCAAGGTGACTGGCTACACGTTTGCTCAATTTCACTGGCAAATGAGCCAAGTAGAAGCAGCACATTTGAGGCGATCAAAAGAGCAAAAGCCGCTGGTGGTTTCATTAGCTTTGACCCTAACTTGCGTGATGAAGTGTGGCAAGATCAATCAGAAATCCAAGCTGTCGTGATGAAGGCTGTAGCGATGGCCGATGTGGTTAAGTTCTCTGAAGAAGAGCTTTTGTTCTTAACTGACTCAACGTCGATGGCGCAAGGTTTACAACAAATAGCCTCTTTGAATATTGCTTTGGTCTTGGTGACACAAGGTGCGAAAGGTGTTTGGCGCGTCTTTGAAAGTCAGAGTGAACTGATCACAGGTCAAGTCGTTAGTCCGATTGACACCACAGGTGCGGGTGATGCTTTTGTCGGAGGGCTACTGGCATGCCTGTCTCGGCATGACGATTGGAAAAATCATCCTGTTGTTAGCTCTGCGATTCAATGGGCAAATGGCTGTGGTGCATTAGCGACGACGCAAAAAGGCGCAATGACCGCGCTTCCGACCCAGACAGAGTTGCTGCAATTTATTGGGCAATGATCTTCAGATCCAATTTCAGTTGAGAAAAATTATGAGCTTAAACAACCGTTGGACTGTAGAGCAAAGATATCGTCGACTTGAGCAAATCCCTCAGTGTGATATCGAAGAAATGACACTTTCACGTCAGCAAGATAAAGGCTTTCCTAGTTTTCATATCGCCCCTAGATTTGGGCTGTTAAATGACCCAAATGGGTTGTGCTATTTCAATGGTGAGCACCACATCTTTTACCAGTGGACGCCTGTGGGACCAGTCCATGGAATGAAGTATTGGTATCACCTTTCTACTAAAGACTTCATCCATTTTACTGATCATGGCGTGGGTCTTCATCCCGACCAAGACTACGATTCACATGGTGTCTATTCGGGCGGCGCTTTGGTGGAAAACAACAAGGCTTTGCTGTTTTTTACTGGCAACAAGCGTGACCAAAACTGGAATCGAATCCCAACACAGTGTTTTGCCACCATGGATTCAGACGGCAGCATTGAAAAGCACGGTGTAGTCATTGAGAACGAACATTACACGGAGCACTTTCGTGACCCAAAAGTTTGGAAGAAAGGCGACGACTATTTGATGGTGGTGGGTGCTCAAACCAAAACCGAGCATGGTTCTATGGCGCTCTATCAAAGCAAAGATTTGAAAACGTGGCAGCATAAAGGTCCTATCAAGACCAAGTTCTCTGACCTTGGGTACATGTGGGAGTGTCCTGATTTATTTGAGATTAATGGTCAATCGGTGATGCTGTTTTCTCCACAGGGCGTGAGCAGTAGTAATCCTTATGATTTCAAAAACATCTATTCTGTCGCGTATATCGTGGGTGATCAGTTGAACCTAGAGTCGATGACTTTAGAAAACCACCAAGATATTTTACAGCCAGATTATGGGTTTGATTTCTACGCCCCACAAACCTATTTAGATGAGAATGGGCGTCGCATTCTTATTGCATGGATAGGGTTGCCAGAAATCGACACGCCATCGGTCACACACCAGTGGGCAGGAATGTTGTCTCTTCCTAGAGAACTAACGTTGAAAGATGGTTTTCTTGTTCAAACTCCACTCCCTGAATTGGAGAGTTTAAGAAAAGAAGAGGTAGTCTTTGCACAGTCCCATACACTGGAAAGCACAAGTTGTTTGATCCAATTAGACCTTGAGGGCGATGGCTTTGAACTTGAGCTGAGTAACCTCAAAGGTGACAACATCGTCTTTAGTGCGACAAAGCACGAGTTTATGCTGGACCGTCGTCACATGTCTCATTTGTACGCAGAAGAATTTGGTAGCATTCGAAAAGCACCAAGATTGGACGCTAAGCAGACGATTGATATATATATCGACAATTCTGTCATCGAGATTTTCATTAATGGTGGCAAACACACGATGACCAGTCGTTTCTTTATTGATGACCTGAATACTGTAACGTTGAGAGGGTTGGAGCAAGCAAGGCTTTTCCCTTTGAAAGGTATTTCTGGTTTGTTTGAATCAGCTAAGTAACGGTTTTGAATACATTAAAACGCCCTTCATTGATTTAGTGAAGGGCGTTTTTCTTTCTAACTATCTAACTTAACTGCCTATCACGCACGTAAGTTGTTTGAACTAAGGTATCCAGAACAACTTCATTCTTGGTGACTTTGAAGTTTAGCGGTTGTTCTAAATCCCCAAATAGAGGTGCGCCGCCGAGTGTAGCTTACTCATCGTTGGCATCTCGAACCTAGTTCACATTACCGTGACGTTTTTACTTATAGCGTGAAAGAAAATCCCATAACCAAAGGTTCTAACTAAAAGAGATTACAGGACTTTTATTTAGCGAATTCGACCTAATATCTTGAGTATGCCTAATCGCAGTTGGCGAAGAGGTGATGTTAATAATGCTTGCTGGCGCGTAAGACCCGTCAGTTTGAAGATGCATTCAAACACAATAAGGGAAAACAATGGCTAACGAATACATTCCACCAAAAGTTTGGACAAACGATAATGAAAACGGCGGTCAGTGGGCGAGCATCAACCGTCCGGATTCTGGCGCACGTCATGAGCAAGAGCTTCCAGTTGGTGAGCACCCATTCCAACTTTACTCAATGGGTACCCCAAATGGTCAGAAAGTGACGATCATGTTTGAAGAGCTTTTGGCGGCTGGCGTAACGGCAGCAGAATACGATGCATACCTGATTAAGATTGGCGATGGCGACCAGTTTGGCTCTGGCTTTGTGGCTGTTAACCCAAACTCTAAAATTCCGGCATTGGTTGACCGTTCGGGTTCTGAGCCAGTGAACGTGTTTGAATCTGGCAACATCTTGTTTTATCTAGCAGAGAAGTTTGATCATTTCTTACCAAAAGAAGGCGCTAAGCGTGCTGAGGTAATGAACTGGTTATTCTGGCTGCAAGGTTCTGCGCCATATCTAGGCGGTGGTTTTGGTCACTTCTACGCGTACGCACCAGAGAAGTTCGAGTACCCAATCAACCGCTTTACAATGGAAGCAAAACGTCAGTTAGATGTATTAGACAAGCGTCTTGCGAACAATGAATTCCTAGGTGGCGATGAGTACAGCATCGCTGATATCGCAACATGGCCATGGTACGGCAACCTTGTGTTGGGTCGTGCTTACGATGCGGCTGAATTCTTAGACGTAGAAAGCTACAAAAACGTTGTGCGTTGGGCAAAAGTAATTGATGAGCGTGAAGCGGTAAAACGTGGTCGAATTGTGAACCGTTCATGGGGTGAAGAATGGGAGCAGTTACCTGAGCGCCACAGCGCAGAAGATATTGATAAAGTATTGAAACTTAAACCATAAGCAATCTTGGCTTAGCTACGTCAAATGAGTTTAGTTTTATCTATGCTTATACAGTGACCTTAATCAAATCTATAGCGCACCATATACGGTGCGCTATTTTTATTCTCATTTAGTCTCGAAATGCTAATTTATATCACCTCTTGAAGAGCATTTAGTTCGTAGATGAATTTTTAATGTATTTATATATTATGATGCAAAACAAAGCTCATATTTCCATGTTAAATATGGACTGGTCATACTGCTTTCTAATAATTAAATTATTTAAAAATTATAAACTGATTTTATATCCATTATAAATAAAATTAATGATAATTAATATTTGACATAACCACTAAATTTATGTGGAATATGCGGGTTGATTTGTTTTGAAGAAATAAAATCAATTTCTAGTACTTTTATTTAAGACAAGCTTAGCTTTTAGCGATGTTTAATTATTAATGCTTATATCATGAAAGAGGATATGTATGATGTCGTCGTTTGAGTCGTACTGGGTTGGGATACGTCAAAGAATAGCCGCACAAACCGAAGGTAACCGCAGTTTAAAGTCTCTAGTCATTAAAAAGCAGCGTGTGAACTTAAATAACAGTGGGTTATCCTTTCGCGCTAAGTCCGGATGTCTTATCCCTCACTGTTATACCAAGTTCTCTGATGAGATAAACCTAAAAACATCGAAAAAATCGTCTCTTAGTTTTAAAAAAGGAAAGCTGTATTTTTCTCCAGTTTAATAATAAATGAAATTTACATAAATTATAATATTAGGTTTTTAAATTTATCGATAATTAATTACGATTTTATGATGCGTTTTCAATATGTTTTCTTGGTAAGTAATTAGCTGGACTTATTGTTGATTGTTTTTGTTGTTTCCTATTTAGATATGGATAAAAGCTCAACTACTTTTCCTATACCAACTTACTCCCTGAATTGATTTGCGCGCTTTTTCTCCCCTCTCAAAAAACATAGCGTTACGGAATTATTTTCGCTCCTGTTTCATTCTTCAAGACGAAAGCTCTACCTACCTCTCATTATTTTCGACAAACATTGAGTAAAAGTAACCAATCGTAACAAGGTGGCTGTAACTGAGCGCCGTTTCAATATACTCGTTTTTTAACTAGGTAATCCCGCGCTTTGAATTAATTCGGGTACCGTTTGTAAGCCTTAAATGCTACTAAGATAAGATGTCATGATGAGAAAAAGTACTATATTACACACAGTGTTAATTACAGGGTTCGCTGCTGTATCCTCGTTGGCTTATGCTGCGCCTTCAGTTGTGCCAAATGCGCCAGAACTCAGTTCTCGTGGTTATGTTTTGATGGACTTCCATACGGGGAAAGTACTGGTTGAACGTGATGCCCACAAACGTTTAAACCCCGCGAGTTTAACGAAGTTGATGACTGCTTATGTAGCTGGTCAAGAAATTAATACAGGCAATATTACGTTGAATGATGAGGTTGTCATCAGCCGAAATGCTTGGGCAAAAAATTTCCCAGATTCTTCAAAAATGTTTATTGAAGTCAATACTTCCGTTTCTTTGTCTGACTTATACCGTGGTCTGATTGTTCAATCTGGTAACGATGCCAGTGTCGCTATTGCTGAGCATGTTGCGGGAAGTGAATCAGGGTTTGTGAGTTTGATGAATAGTTGGGCCGCCAAGCTTGAATTGTCTAACACGGCATTCACCAACCCTCACGGCCTAGACAGTGACGGTTTATATTCGACACCTTATGATATTGCCAAGTTGGGCCAAGCGATTATTCGTGACTTACCTGATATCTATCCGCTGTATAGCGAAACCTCGTTTACTTACAATGGCATCACTCAATACAACCGTAATGGCTTGCTTCGTGATCGTAGTATGAATGTCGATGGCATGAAAACTGGTTATACAAGCGGCGCGGGTTATAGTCTAGCGACTTCTGCAACACAAGGTGATATGCGTTTGATTGCCGTAGTGATGGGAGCGAAGAGTGAGAATGTTCGTGAATCAGAAAGCAAGCAGCTGTTGAGTTATGGCTTCCGCTTTTACGATACGGTAATGCCGACTGAGGCGGGTGCGGAACTTGCGAAAGCTCGAGTTTGGATGGGCGAAAAAGACGAGCTTACTGTCGGCGTAGCTAACGATGTTTATCTCACTTTGCCAAAAGGAGATGTAAAAAATCTGCAAGCGGAAGTTGAATACAACGGTGATTTAGTTGCGCCAATTTCTGAGCAACAAGTGGTTGGTAAAGTGCTTTACAAAGTCGACGGTAAGGTCGTAAATGAAGCCGAGCTCGTTGCATTGGAGTCCGTGGAGGAAGGCAGTTTATTCAAGCGAATTTTAGACTGGTTTAAGCAATTGGTCGCTAGCTGGTTCTAAACAGTAGCGAACTTCTGTCTATATCACTCTATCTTGTTAATTTTCTATTAAATCAGTTTACTAAGGCGACCAACGTGGTCGCCTTACGTTTTTGGAATACTCGTTGCGTTAAAACACAGGCCCTCTTGTAAGGGTGTGTTTTTACCTGACCAAGAGCGTTTTGTGTTTTTGGGTGCGAGAGAAAAGAAACTAGAACAAGAATGGAGTGACACGTGCACAAGATTTTATCTTTGACATTGATTTTATCGCTCATGGGCTGCGCTATGCCTTACCAGCAGGAGGTCGATAGCGGCCAATGTGTTGGAGTCATGACCTCTCAGGATGCATATGGTTATTTAAACCCAAACCATTACACGATGCAGGTACTCGCGCTAAAGCAAGAAAAAGATGTGAAAGATTATATTCGCTATATCGATCCTAAGCATCCGGTTTGGGTTAACTGGAAAAACAGCCGAGGCACGCGTTGGTATACGGTAACTGTTGGTGATTTTAAAACGAAGCAGGATGCCTACAATGCGCTTTCTTCATTACCAAGCCGTGTAAAGCAGTCATCCCCGTTTGTGCTGACTTTTGCGGAAATGCAGCGTAAGCAACAAACGAGTGTTGTGAGAATGCGTTAACCAACAAAAAACGGAAGCGATGGCTTCCGTTTTTGTATTTAGGAGTAAGCTTAAAGCGCCGCTAAAATCGTTTCTGCTTTGCTTGCTTCAAACTCTTTTGGCTCTTCAACGTTTAGCTTAGTCACTGTGCCGTTTTCAATGATCATTGCGTAACGTTGTGAGCGAATACCACCAAAGCCGCCTGTATCCATTTCAAGACCTAATGCTTTAGTAAAGCTAGCGTCGCCATCACCCAACATCAAAATCTCAGAAGCGTTTTGAGCTTCGCCCCACGCTTGCATCACAAATGCATCGTTTACAGAAACGCACGCAATTAAATCAACACCTTTTGCCTTTAGCTCATCAGCTAATACCACATAGCCTGGTAGATGGGCTTCTGAACAGGTAGGGGTGAATGCGCCAGGTACAGCAAAGAGTACGACTTTCTTGTTCGCAAACAGTTCTGTAACGTCGTGGTTCACCATACCATCGGCAGTCAACTCACTTAGAGTTGCAACTGGTAGAGCTTGGCCTTGTTGAATCATGATTCTATTCCTTTTTGTGTGCTAGTTTAGCTTTCTCAGTCTAGCGTTTATAAATGCGGTTAACCACAGAGTTTTTGTAGGGTTTTAATACCTACGCGTTTGACCTAAGGCGTGGCACTATGCCTTTATTGCAACGCTTCGTGCTGGTTTACGTATTGGCTAACAAGGTGACGATATTTCGCCTTTAACTCGTTATCGATAAAGCTGGCATCAATCGCGTTCATTGTAAATTGGGCAAGTTCACTCTTACTCATTGGATGTGCGTTGTTGACGGCCAGAAAGTTATCCGTCATGTAGCCACCAAAGTACACAGGATCGTCTGAGTTAATCGTTACGGCGACACCTTTTCGTAGCAAATCCACAATATTGTGATCTTTCATATCGTCGAATACACATAGCTTAAGATTCGATAACGGACACACTGTCAGTGGCATTTGGCTTTCGATTAAGGATTCAACTAATGCTTCATCATCAACACAGCGAACACCGTGATCCACGCGGCTCACGTAAAGCATTTCAATTGCATCGCTAATATTTTGTGCGGGGCCTTCTTCACCTGCGTGAGCAACGGTAAGTAAGCCTTCTTCTACTGCTTGTTTAAATACGCGCTTGAATTTAGCTGGCGGATGACCTTGTTCTGAAGAATCTAGTCCAACACCAATGATCTTATCACGGTGTTTCAGAATAGCCTGTAGGGTCTCTATGGCGCTCTCTTCTGAAAGGTGACGGAGAAAACACGCAATAATTTGCGAGGTAATGCCAAGTTTTTCGTGACCATCTTTTAGCGCACGAGCGATTCCATTGATAACAGTGTCAAAGTCTATGCCGCGTTCTGTGTGTGTTTGAGGGTCAAAAAAGATTTCGGTATGAACAACGTTGTCTTCTTTACAGTGCAGTAAGTATTCCCAAGTGAGATCGTAAAAATCTTGCTCCGTACGCAGAACTCCCGCTCCTTGGTAATAGAGGTCGAGAAATGATTGTAAGTCTGTGAACTGATATGCGCTGCGTAGTTCACTCGGAGAAGAGTAAGGGATCTCGATGCCGTTTCGTTTTGCTAATTTGAATAAGAGTTCCGGCTCAAGTGAACCTTCGATATGTAAGTGCAGCTCTACTTTTGGAAGACCTTGAATAAATGCGTTCATATTCCACCTTATGTGTATTGTGGATGCAGTTACTCTAAGAATAGGTATAGATAGAAATAAATCGAACGCTATCACAAAGAGTAAGACCCACGATGATCTCAACTCTTCGTAATCAGCACTTTGCGGGAACTGGTAGAGACCCCCAAACCATATCATTGGGGTTATACGAAGCAAACGAGAGGGATTATACGCAAAAATATCGCTTTGGCTATACGCAAATAACCTAACTGTCATTAGTCACGGGTTTTCCTGTGAGCGAAACGACTATTTGCAAGTCACTTGAGTATAGAGGAGCCAGTTGTTTTTGCGTGTGTGAGAGGCACGTGTAATTAGAAGAGTAGTCTAAAAGAGTGGAGATTCGTTTGAGCAAAGGTAGGTGGCGGTACCTTGCACAACGATAAAGGCAGAGAAAGCACTAGAGAGCATTTATAGATCGAATAACTTATCAAATTCTCTTTGTTCCATAATGTCTTCTATGCGGCGTCGAGTTTTCTGCTTTACCGCCGCCGCGTTTTGTTCAGACTCTTTTTTGTCTTTTTCTGACTGCTTCTTACTTTTTCTAGCCATTGGATACCTTCCAAATTAGTTGCATTATCCATTAATGCATGAAAACTGAATCAGTTAACAGTAAAACTTCCTAACTTTGAACCTGAATCACAGAGAATAGTTCCAGATTGCGTTTTCTCACAATATTCAAAATCGATCATGAAGCTATGAGAAAGAAGTTTCGGTAATACGTGCCTTCGTAAAATATCACCATTTAATTGATGTATTTTAGCGTTCCAAGAGGTTTGAGGTTGTTCTAAATTAAATTCAATTTCTAACATTTATTCTCCTGTTTTTTAGTGATTTTCTCTTTGTTAAGTAATTGATACCAATGCCTTTGACGGCCAGTTCTTTTTGAGGACATGATTTTTCCTATAAATAATAAATTAAGCAGTACTATTCAGTTTATTTTAGATAGCACAAAGCAATGCCTAAAATTAGGCTGAGTGATTGATGAAAGAATATTTTTGAAGGAGAGAGGTTTGGTGCAGCATGGGCATGCTACACCAAGAAAAGCAGTCTTATAGAGGAGTTACTTCAGTCGCTTGAGGACCTTTTTTACCTTGCTCTACATTGAAGCTTACTTTCTGACCTTCAGTCAGTGTTTTGAAACCGTCAGAAACGATAGCGTTAAAGTGTACGAATACATCTTGGCCGCCGTTGTCTTGAGATAGAAAACCGAAGCCTTTAGTTTCGTTAAACCATTTTACTGAACCAGTTACTTTAGACATAAAAATACCTTTGAATTAAACATTAAAATTATGATTTGTTTTGTGGATCTTTTCTAAGCTATTGAATGTTCAATCAAGAGGAAGTTGTACGCAGGTGTCTGAATTGGGGATTCAAGATTTTACTGAGAGGAAACTTAAACTAAATGTTGCATTAACAGCTCTCTTCTAAGAGCCAAGGCACACTATACACCTTGTTTAGAAAATAGCTACATTTATTTTAGATAAATTAAATGTGCTCATTATTAACTCGATAAATTGTATTGTTCGAAAAAGTTGAATAAGTAGAACGAATAGTATGGCTCATAATTTTAGCTCATCAACCTAAAATAGAACCTTATAGATAGCCATAGATTAAACATGCGATTTGCAAGCGGTCACAAAGATAAACTAGGAGAACTAGTATGAGTACATTCAGAGAAATTCGTCAGCTTATTCCTGCGCAACCTACTGCTGATGGTGATGGAGTGAAAATTCGCCGAGTAGCGGGTTTCAATCATGCTAGTTTTTCTCCATTTTTGATGATGGATGAACTCAAATCAGAAGACCGCGCTGACTATATCGGCGGTTTCCCTCCGCATCCGCACCGAGGTATTGAGACGCTTACTTATATGTTGAAAGGTCATTTCCAGCATCGTGATCATATGGATAATGTTGGTGAGCTTCGTTCCGGTGGTGCACAGTGGATGGCGGCAGGAAGAGGCGTCATCCATAGCGAAATGCCTATTATGAAGGAAGGCGAATTGCATGGTTTCCAAATTTGGATTAACCAGCCTGCGAAAAATAAGATGCAGCCAGCTCAATATCATGACTTTCAACCTGAAACGATCACTGAGTTTGATACTCCGAATACGGGGGTTGTACGTTTGATTGCGGGTCATATGACTATAAACAACGAACGAATTCAGGGGCCGCTAACAGAGACAGGTGTTGCTGCCACGGTAGCCGATTGGAGAGCGATGGGGGGGCAAGCTTTGAATTTGAACACGGATCAAGACAACAACATGATGCTCTATGTCTATAAAGGTCGTATTCAATTAAAAGGTCGTGAGATCAATCAAGGCGAAATGGCCATTTTCTCGAAAGGTGAATGGGTTGAATTGCAGGCCGAAAAAGAGAGTGGTGCACTGATCTTTATTGGTGAGCCAATTAATGAACCCGTGGTGCATTATGGCCCTTTTGTCATGAATAGCATGGAAGAGATAGAACAAGCCATCCAAGATTACAACTCTGGGTTGTTTGAAACTTACTAGTTTGGACTGCCTACTCGCTTTTTCAGTTAGCGAGCAAATTAAAACAGTTTTGAGCCTGAATATTGGGCTCGACCAGAAGCAAATACGATAATCCACTGCCATCGAATTTGCGTTAGCCACGTTTAATCCACGTGGCTTTTTTCTACTTCTGACTCCATCGTATGATGGCTTCCTTTCCTGCTTCAATTCCTAACTCATAAGCATGACGCAGTGGTGCTGGCGATCGACTCAGCCGTTTCAACTTGAATGTTTCAGGAGGACACACTTGAATGATTTCGATACCAGGTGGTGGGTTGTTGATCAGCGCTAAGGTCTGATTGTAGCGAACTTCACGTGTCAACATAGGTTCAATTAATCCGGGCGTTTCTTTCAACATCCTCCTAGTTAGGGCGCTGAATTTTCCTCTTGGCTTTTGATAGCTTGCGGGCTGACTGCGTAAAACCATAATCTTTTTGGCTCCTCGCTTTATTGCTTCTGCAACAGGAAGTGCGTCTGAGACGCCACCATCAACGTATTGAATTCCGTTCAGTGATACGCCATTTCGGTAAAGTACAGGCAGTGCGCTGCTGGCTTTCATTGTTTCTGCCAAGTCGTCGATATCAGGAAGGTGGTACTCCGCTTGCCCATTGTCTTGACGCGTCACGCCTAAAAAGAAAGGTCGTGAATCAGCTTTGAGCGCAGATTTATCGATGCCAAGTTCTTCGAGGGTGACATTCCACATCCAGTCTAAGTTCATCATATCACCACCACGTAGAAGTTGAGATGGAGAGATAAATTCTTTTCTTAAGCTGTAATCGAGGTAGATTTTTAAGTTACGTCCGGGCATTTTAGCTAAGTAGGCAGCCAAGTTGCTAGCACCCGCAGACACTCCCCAAAAGCTATCAAATGGAGAGAACTCGCTAGCAAGAAAATGATCGAGTATGCCGCATGAAAATACGCCTCGCATGGCTCCACCTTCGACAATCAATGCTCGAGAGCCTACTTTTTCCATCACTTCGCTCCACTCTTTATCAATCGGATAATAGCGTGCAGCTTAACGCATAATGGTTTTATACCCAAGTGGGCCAAAGGTCTAGGTTGCGTTCCTTTGAATAAAAAGGGCATCGATGGATGCCCTTGTCACTTTTAGCCTATGGAATTGCGGGTAATTGAGTCGCTAATTTAGTGAAGGAGAGCCGACTAGCCCCCTTACATAGAGCCATACCTGTAGTCCCATACTGATCGTTGTTGGAATAGTTTGATGATCACTTGTTAAATAGGCATACAAACACTATCCAGAGCGTTGTAAGCAAAAGTAATGGGGTGAATACTTTCTGGATAGAAGCGCCATCCGTTAAATTGTAAATTTTGATGGATTCATTATAAAACGCTCGTTTGAATTCTTTGAAGCTAATATCGCTCTTCGCATGCGACTGTTCATAGTGCTGGTGCGCTGCGTCCGATAGTCGGTATTCCAAGTCTTGGAGCTCGTACTCCTTGTTAAAAAACGCATCCCAAGCCGAAAGGCGGGCTATCGTTTTAGGAGATGGATCCCCATTTAGTTTCTCTAGACGCTTAGCATAAGCTGCTTGATATTTATCCACGGTATATTCCTGTCTGAATAGACGTTGAGTTAGAACATATGTAAAAAGAAAAATAAGTAATAAAAGGTTTTTTACGTTCTATACCTGTGATAAATGCTAAAAAGTTCAATGCTCTAGCACTCCGATGTCGCAAATGATATTGATGGAATTGCTCTGCGACAAATAAAATAATTACTCTAGATAACAACGAATTTTTGTTGTTTTTTAAAAAAACTGATCATGAGATTGAGTGGGGAGTTTTACCGAGAAGAATTTCGCTACTGTAACTGTCTATATTTACTCAAAAAGAGAAAATCTTAGAAGCTTTCTTTGATTGATGTGAGATATTTTAGGTCGAAAAGCATTAATTTTGGCTATGCTTATAGTTCGTCTTTTTTGTTGTTGAACTCTACTTCGAGGGGGAAAGAACCCATATTTCGAGCATAGGATAGCTCGCTTTTTCGTTACGTCGTTCTTGGAGTTTGAATCAGTGACGACGCTATGAGTCTAGCATCTTGAACTCACTTGGGTGTATTGATTAATTATAAAAGTAAAGCAGTGCTGAGCTAGGATAAACTTCAACGTAAAGGTGACGGTATGAATATACAATCAGCCATTATTGAATATGCGATAGCGATTATAGGCTTACTTTTGACGGGCGTTACCCTCTGAGCATGACTGCCCAGAGGATAGAAAGCGCATTAGCTTTTTGCTAACGATTGATGTTGTATCGAGCCATTGCAGCCTCTTCTGACGATACAACCGTTTTACCAATTGGTGCGAGTGAAATAACCGCTAGCTTGAGGTGTTGGAGCGCAAACGGAATGCCGATTATGGTGACAAAGCATGCTGCGGCAGAAAGTACGTGACCGATAGCTAACCAAAGGCCTGCAAATACAAACCAAAGGACGTTACCAATAACGCCGAGCGGACTCGTGCCAATGTCCATTTCATTGGTCAATTCATCGCGTGAGATGGCCTCTTTACCGAATGGGAAAAAGGAAAAATTACCCATAACGATACACGCACGCCCCCAAGGTATTCCGATGATGCTAATAAAGGCCAAAATACCAAAAAACCACCATAGCAACCCCATAAATACGCCACCAAATACAAACCAAATGATGTTACCAAGTGTTCTCATTCTATTTCCTTTATTCTTGAATGTGATGATTCAGATACCTGAGAGCACCGTAAAACAAATCTAAACCGTCTGTTTTGTCAATGTGTGCTTTTGTGCCCTCATTCACCTGATTGATAGAATAATCGCCGTAGTCTTAACAGAGAATGAATGCCTTCCTTAATGCAAGTCTTTTTAGTATAGAGCGTAATACTCAATCAAGCATATAGCCAAGAATCGCATTATCTAGAGACAACTTTCTCGAGATATTGACAAATTTGCTCTGCCAATCGATGGCTGGCAATGTTGCGTGTTACTACTTCATCAGCAATATTTCCAGACTCAACGACGCCAAACCAATCGAGCAACATCGAATGGAAACCTTTACTCGTCAGCATTGGCGTCCAGTCTTTCAAATTGATTTTTTGCTCTTGGTTAGCTTGCCATAGTTTGCCTTCAACGAAGGAGTCGAACTCAACTGCCTTGTTTGCATAACAAGCTTGAACGCGCTCTGTAGTGATACCGAAGTGGCGATTCATCGAGGCGTGGAGCAAAGTATTTCCATGTTGCCACTGAATATCTAAACGCGCCAACTGACCACCTTCAAGTTGATGAGTTACATAAGCATCTTTTAGATCGGCTTTGGCTGTGACGTTAACGCTGTCTAATGGGTGAATAAAATCATCAAATATAAAGGTACGAACATCCCCCGGTAGTTGGTGACGGTTCTTTTCCCAGCGTAGCGACTTTAAGTCAGATATGTTGCCTTGCTGCACTTGTGGCATATGTTGGTTGTAAAGTGGAATGTGACGACGGTTAAAGCCCACATAGAGTGGCTGTCTCTCTTTTTCGGCAATGTCGTACAGCTTTTCCACGTCATCAGCACTATTCGCTAATGGTTTGTCGACAAAGGTTGGAATTCCATGCTGCAGAAAAAATGCCGCTATTTGAGGGTGTACGCTTGTTGCCGCATGAATCATGACGGCATCGACGCCAAAGTGCAGAAGTTGCTGGTAGTCTTGGCAGATCTCTGAGATTCGATACTGCCTAGCTAGGCTCTCAAGTGTGTTTGGGTTGCGGGTACAAAATACAAGTTCGATATTTGGAAGCTGAGTGATAACAGGAAGATATGCTTTCTGAGCGATATCCCCTAGACCAATAATACCAATTTTCATCCTAGTCCTTATCTCGATGTATGGATCGCGGACTGTCAGTATAACGCTTGGCTCGGCGATGAGTTTAAATACCTTGTTAGAAAAAGCCTGATTCACACTTTGAGCCAGGCTTTATTGAATGATTTAGGAAACGGCTCGGCAGGCTTTGAATATATCTAACTTGCTATCGTAGGCTTGAGTTTGTACATCCATAATGCCTAATAAAGAGTGGAACACGTTATCATGTGAGTATTGGCCTGCATTCTGTGCTTGTTTATACAAACAGTCAGTATTGATCTGCTTCGCTTGTTTAAAGCCTGAAGACAGCCACATAATCAAAGGAACGCGTTTTTGGAAATCTGGTGCAAGGCCATAAGGCATACCATGTAAGAACAATCCGTTTTCGCCTAGTGACTCACCGTGATCCGATATGTAAATTAGCGCGGTATTATACTCAGACTCTAACGCTTTAAGTTTTTTGATGGTTTCTGCCAATACAAGATCGGTGTAGCGTATTGTATTGTCATATGTGTTCACTATTTGTTCGATGCTACAGTTTTCGATATCTGCACGTGGACAGTCTGGTTTAAAGAAGGCGTTGTCTCTTGGGTAACGCTGAAAATAGGTCGGACCGTGGCTTCCTATAAGGTGCATGGCGACCACTCGGTTACCGTGCATATCCGCGACTTCCTGATCAAAATGATCTAATAGCGCCATGTCGTAACAAGTTTGGCCATTACACATAGGGCTTACTTGCTTTCGATCCACTTCAATTTTCTTGATCTTGTGGGCTACTTCTTTATCCCCACCGTCATTTTCTTTCCAAATGAGGTCAACCCCAGCGCGCAGCATTATATCGAGAGCATTGTCCTGGTTATCCGCTTTGGTGCGTTCAAACTCGTTTCGCGTGAGCTGTGAAAACATACAAGGCACAGATACAGCAGTCGCGGTGCCACAAGATGCGACGTCTTGAAATGAGATAACATCCAATTTACTAGTATAAGGGTTTGTCTCTCGTGTATAGCCATTGAGTTGGTAGTTCTGCGTTCGAGCGGTTTCTCCTACGACAAAAACCAGTAGTGTTGGTTTGCTCTGTGCTTGCTGTACGGCGCTATCTGACTGCTTTGCATCTGTGCCGATTTCTCGATATGGCTTTGGCGTGGTGAAATATTTCTCCTTCACATACCCGGTCGCGCTATAAACGAACTGGGTGGGTATGATGATTTTTTTCAGGTGGCTATTGTTGCGCCCTACAGATGCGTAGTCTTGATAGTACACGCTGGCAATGACGGCGATGACAGCTAGCGACGACAGCATCGATACTAATTTGGTAACAGAGAAGTACAGTAATTGGTGACGTTGAGATTGCAGCTTGACCTTAAAGACAATTATCGCTGGGATAACTCCCATAATCAGCGTCCAAATTACAGAGTGAGCACTCAGGTAAGAACTCGCCTCGCTCGAATCGGTTTCAACAATATTGGCAATCATTCCAGAATCGAAAAGTGTGCCATAGTTATAGCTTGCGTAGCTCACCATACTTGAAACAATGATTAAAATTATAAAGAACGGCTTGCCGATCCAAGGCCAACTAAATAAATTAAAAAGGAAATTGAGCGCGGCAAGAAAGAAAATTGGTATTGTGATAATAAATCCAATCTTGACATTATCTAAGTGTGTAAAGATGCCGATCAGTTCTTTATAAATAGGGATATTTACGACGAGAGCGAAATACAGCGCCAACAGGAAAGTAAAGGTAACGTAAGAGATACCTCTCTGTTGTAAATCATGTGTCTTCATAATGAGTGTCTTGAATAAAAATTAGAGCAAGAACGAAGCCCAAATAAAAAGGGCAAGAGTTAACGCAACAAATACTGCTGCTGAGCCAATATCTTTGGCTCTACCACTGAGCTCGTGCCAGTCATCGCTAACACGGTCGACAACCGCTTCTACGGCGGAATTAATGAGTTCGACGATCAATACCAAGAACAGGCTACTGATCATCAGCACTCTTTCGTATGTGGTGACAGGAAGGAAAAAAGCACAGACGGAAAGCACCAAGGCGAGAATCAATTCTTGTCTAAAAGCGGCTTCGTGTGTCCATGCGGCTTTCAATCCTTGAAATGAATAGCCGGTCGCATCCATGACACGGCGTATACCTGTTTTACCTGGCTTCAAAATATGACCTTACTATTTAAGCATTGGGATGGAACACATATCCCAGAGAGGTAACGAGATTAATCGTTACAGCGTGAAACATTTGTGAATAGAATCCATCGCGTGATAATTTAAGAAAAGTGCTTATTTAATCAAGATCGTAGACGGTATAGCCTTTGTGCTGGAGGCATTTACGCAATACGAGAGATTGAGTTTTGGTTGAATCATTTGTTCCACTCAAAGCACCAGCTCCAGCTCCTACAGCACCGCCGGCAGCAGCACCGACAGCCGCTCCACCTAATCCGTCTTCTAGCGCACCAGCAGCTGCGCCGATCAATGCGCCTGTAACTGCCCCATTAGTGGCTTCAGATTTCGCTGCCTCTGATTTGTCGACATTTTCTGCATAGCCTTGGCAGTAAAGAAAGTCTTGTTCATATGTACTAGGGTCGACATTGGTCATGTCGACGACAGGTTTTTGGTTGTAGGCGCAAGCTGTAAGCGTAGAAGTAAGCGCCATAATCAGGATAAAAGATTTATACATGAGTACTATCCATTTAGTGTGTGAATCTTATGGATTAAATGTACACTGTTTTATTGTTGGGCTCTGTCGCTTGAGTGTATTGAAGTGTCGTCTTCTGTAAACGGGGTAGGAAGGTTAAGTTAACTGTCTGATTTTTTGAGGCTAAGTGTGAAGCAAGCTCCTCCAAGTGGGCTATGGCAAATCGAAACTTCTCCACGTTGAAGCTCCATTATCTGTCTGACAATCGCCAACCCGAGCCCAAACCCGCTCGTCTTTTTGTTGCGAGATTCATCCGCGCTGTAAAATGGTTCGAATAGATGAGGCCAATGCTTTTCTTCAATACCTATGCCATCATCATGAACATTGATGAAGCAGCGGTGCTGATCGTGTTTTATCTCTACTAAAATCTGCTTATCTGCGTATCGCATTGCATTGCGCAGCAAGTTATCTAAGGCTCGCTTTAACAATTTTGGGTCAGCAAACGCAAGAACGTTTTCTGAGTTTACTTCTTGAAGCGAGATAGCGAGCGTAGTCTCTTTTTGCCATCTCTGTCGTAACTCTTTGACTAAGTTGAATAGGACGACTTCTTCTTGAGTTTGTAATGCTGTGTCAGGACGCTCCATCTTTGCGTAGTAAAGCAATTCTTCAACCATTTCTTCCATCTCGTCAATGTCTTCGACGATACTGTAAACATACTTTTTCTGTTGTTCAGTTAAGGTTGAATCCGATAACAAATCTGCTTGCCATTGTAAGCGGAAGATTGGGGTACGCAATTCATGTGCAACGGCGTTAGTTAGCATTTTATTGCTAGTGATCAAGCGAGATACTTTATCGGCCATCGTGTTAAAGCTTTTGTTTAACGTCCCAACAGACTTAGCGCTTGAGGTACTAGCTCGAGCCTTGAAGTTACCTGAGGCAAACTCAACGGTCACTCTCTCTAGCTCTCGAATCCGACGGCTTAAGAACCAGATCAACAATATGCAATACAGAGCAAATCCAGCTAAAAAGAACAACCAAACGATATTGTCATCAAAGTTGGCAGCTTTAACCACAGGACTATTCGGATTATCGCTCATTTTAAAGATAGGCGTGCTCGCATCTAGGCGGAACCAGATATCCCTTTCTTCATCGTAAGCGACGTTAACGGAGGTATCACTTTCAAACGCCTTTTTGATGTCTGTTGGAAGCTCTTCAAGCGTATGAGGCACCAACAAACGATGGCTTGATGTGGCAAATTGTTCCAATTGTTGTTGAGTATATTCTAATCCGTGTTCTTTATAGATAGGGTAGATCAGATCGTGAAAAGCTTGACCCTCATGCTCTTGTAACAGGTAGTCATAATCTGTGTTGATCTCATAAACTAAGAACTCGTATCCCCACAAGCTAGCCATAAACAGAATGATAAGGCCAACAAAGCTTTCCAGATAAATCCGTCTCATTATTCATTCCATGCATCAGGCATAAATAGGTAGCCTTTGCCGCGAACGGTAATGATTTTTTGTGGTGAGCAAGAAGCATCGCCTAGCTTCTTTCTCAGTGTCACTATGCGATTATCAATGGTGCGGTCTGTTCCATCGTATTCAATACCACGCAGTGTTTTGGTCAGCCATTCGCGTGATAGTGTTTTTTCAGCATGCGTTGCAAGAACCCACAACAAATCGAACTCGCCGTCTGTCAGCGCAATTTCTTCTTGGTTCATTACGCACGATTTACGCAATCGGTTTAAACACAGAACACCAATTTGTAGGCCGTTTTCGGACTCGGTAGGCGCCGCCTCTTTTCTTCTTAATAGCATGCGAATACGAGCCAGCAATACGCGAGGTTTGATGGGTTTAGTAACAAAGTCATCTGCGCCTATTTCTAATGCGGCGACATGATCGAAGTCATCATCACTTGCTGTCAGCATCAACACTTTGCCTTTGTAGCATTCTCGGATTTGACGACATACACTCAGACCATCTTGCCCGGGTAGCATCAAATCTAACAGCACCACGTCTGGTTGTGTGTCAATAATCGCATTGGGTGCGTCCGTCCCATTGTCGATACATTTGACCTGAAAACCTTGTTCAACAAAATACTCACCCAACATAGTTTGTAATTTGGGATCGTCTTCCACAATGATTAGAGATGGTTTGATTTGTTGTGCGTTCATTTAAGTGATGTATACAATATTTAATATCAATGGAACTTAAACAAATTTACGAATTATTTCAAATAAAGCTTTCTCAGAATAAGGTTATCGGATGAGTTAACTGGATAAAATTGCCAATTAATGATTTAAATCTAATCACCTATCACATTTAGAGAGATGCAAAAAGGCGCAACGTTTGCGCCTAGGTATGGAATCTTAAAGCGAAATTACCGCTTATTCGGTGGTACACACGACGCTGTTGTCGCTGCCAAATGCATTTGGAACGTAAGCATCAGCTTGTGGGTCATTTTCCCACTTCGCGTCATCGAGCAAGTAACGGAACTGAACATTCTGCGCTTTAGGTAAGCGGGTTTTAAATTTAAACTGACGACTTTTCTTCACTAATTTCATCGGTTCTGGCTGCCAGTTGTTGAAGTCTCCAGCAATTTGGACAGAGTCCCACTGATCTTTATCTAGCTCGAACGTGACTTCGACTTCATCTTTTGTCTTAAAGAATCTCTTTTTAAGCATTGATCTTTCCTTGTTCGTACAAAAACTGTTCTAACTATTACTCGTGTTTCATAATGATTTCAAGTTTTATCGAATTGTTGCTGGTATCTGATGAGGGGAGTATCCGAACGGTGAATAGTTCGTTGTGCTGGTTTCGTGTACTGAGGGAGCGTTAGAGAGAAAATTCACTAGCCTAAAATGGTCAAAGAACAGAGTTTGTTAGCGAGCCGAGAGTCCGTATCTTGAAGTCAAACCGTTATCATGTATTATCTTAAATCACCATTTTCCTTGATGTAGCTATGTTGAAGTTTAACCGTACATTGTTGACTGCGATAGTTTGCTTAGTTGCTATGCTTTTGAGTAGTGTCGCTCCTGTGGCGCAGGCTTCCGTTCCGATGAAAACAATTGAAGTACGCGATCTTATTGTTCAACAGGCTGCTCTACACAAACAACTTGGCGTCAATGACGACTGCGTAGAATCACATCACGATGAGTCAGCCATCAATAAGGCACAACAATCTCACACGAGTTGTAGCTCTTCCTGCATGGTCAAAATTCCCGCCAACTTATCTCAAAACGACTTACTGCTTCTTCCTTATAGCCTTGCCTTGATTGGTAGGCCTCTAGTCGAAAAAGTAGTGACAGTGATCACCAAGCTTTATCGTCCTCCGATTGTTTAATTCCTCATCTCAAATTACTTGGGGTTTACCCCTTTTTACCAAATGAAATGATTTGGCATTTGAATGCCACAAGGAAATAAACAATGAAAAAACTACTTGCCTTATGTAGTGCACTTTTACTGACTTTTACCGCTCATGCAGCGCAATTTGAAGAAGGGAAGCACTACAAAGTTCTGGATGTAAAGAAAGCATCGAAACCTGTTGTGACGGAATTCTTTTCTTTTTATTGCCCACATTGCTACAAGTTTGAGTCGCTTATTGAGCGTTTAAAACCTGCTCTGCCAAAAGAGGCAAAGTTTGAAAAGGTGCATGTGGGGTTCATGGGCGGAGATATGGCGATTCCGATGGCCAAGTCCTACGCGACGATGGTGTCGCTAGGAGTTGAAGATACAATGATTCCTGCCATGTTTGCCCAAATTCATCAAAAGCGACAAGCGCCAAAAGACGAAGCTGAGCTGAAACAACTCTTCGTTGATAATGGCGTAGAAGGTAAGAAGTTTGATGCGGCGTACAACAGTTTCGCCGTAAACTCAATGCAGAAAGGTTTTGATAAGCAATTCTCTGCCAGCACGTTAAGAGGGGTTCCGGGTGTGGTTGTGAACAATAAATACATTGTTTTGGCCAACGAAATTCGTACTTACGACGAGTACAATCAATTAGTTAATTACTTATTGACGCTGTAACTGTAAATAGCATTGATGCTTAAAAATGGCGACGGTAGAGTCGCCATTTTTTATGCTTATCACTTTCGTATTATCTAAGAACGCTTGTACATGCTTGAGTCGGAACACTAGTCATAAATATGGCATGCGGATAAAACAAGCTAGCAGCAGTGATTGCAACATTACATGGCTGAGCAATCGTGGTTTTAATCACATTGGTAAGCACAGCGCCTGTATTATTTACTGTTTGAGCGGCGGCTTGTTGTGCCTGGTAAGACACGCAACCTGTCGTTGCATTGATCATCGCAGTGCTAAACAAAAGTTTGCGAAAAAACATATTCATATCCTTTGTGAATGCTTTGAATTACTTATATGTGGATTGATTCATAAATGAAACAAAACAGTGTTCAAAATATGTGTGCATTCACGAAATGAACATTGTTTTATAAAAAGACGTTTTTTTGTGATCTTAGTACTGGACAGACCAGGTTATGAAACTAAAGCCAATCCGTGCATTACGATTACGCCGAAGGTCAGTTTGCTCCTCATTCCTTGATATCCCTTGGGTTCGGCGTCTTGTTCGACTTTCCTCACGAGCTTTTCTGCATACCAAACAGCAAGGTACCCAATTGCTAATAGTAGGGTTGCGACTGCGTAATGTTTGTGGCCCTGCAGTAATGCGCCCCAAGCCAGTAAGACAAAAAGGTTGCTGAGAATTAATACATTTCGGCTAAGGCGATGGTAGTAATGCTCAATGCCATTACCCCAAAGGATGCCGGATAAAAAACTTAATATAACGGCGCTATATGCGATGAAAAATTGCTGACCACTTAAATTGAAGAGTGAGATGTCAGTGAAAATCAGCCCTAAACTAAACACAAATGGAACCAAGCCTAAGTAACCGAGTTGTAGCATGGTTGAGCGTGTTGTCATGGTCGTCACCTTATAATTGTTGCTCTATCATATTGGTAAGCGTAGTACTTGTCGGTGATGTGGAGCTTGGAAAAGTAGCAATAACTTTACCTTCAGAGCTAATTAGAAACTTGTAGAAGTTCCATTTTGGTTTTATGCCTGCTTGGTTAGTAATCTGGTTGAAGACTGGGTTCGCATCTACACCTAATACTGAAGAGCGAGCCATCATTGGAAAGGTTACCCCGTAATCGAGATAACAGACTTTCGCTGTGTTTGTTTCGCTTCCTCTATCTTGTCGAAAGTCATTGCTCGGGAAACCGATAACGGTGAAGTTTTGGTCTTTGTAAGTTTGATAGAGGGTTTCTAACTGTTCGAACTGAGGAGTGAAGCCGCACTGACTTGCTGTATTGACGACTAGTAGTGTCTTTCCCTTAAAGCTTTCGCATAGATCGACTTCTTCCGTTGAGTTTAACAACCTTTGCTTACCTTGAAGAATATCAGGGCACTCAGATGCAAGAGCAAGCGAATTCATGGAGAGAAAGCTAACGAGAGCGGCGAGTTTCAGTAATCCTTTCATGGTGTTGTTCCCCTTGTTTTCAATAAGTATAACTACTCAAGTGCAAAGAGGATCGATCAAAAAAGCCGCACAAATGCGCGGCTTTTTTCAAGAGCTGAGATCTGACTATGCCAGTTTCAACTCGAACTGGTTCAGGTACATTACCATGTCTTCAATCGTCAGTACCGGCATGTTGTGCAGGCGACCGAATGCTACGATCTCCGGTGCCTTTGCCATCGTGCCATCTGGATTGGTCACTTCACACAGTACGCCAGCGGGTTGAAGCCCTGCCATTTGCATCAGATCAATCGTACCTTCTGTGTGACCACGGCGAGTCATTACACCACCTGGACGTGCGCGCAGAGGGAATACGTGACCCGGGCGAGCAAGATCTTCCGGTTTTGCGTGCGGGTTTGCCGCCGTTTTAATGGTCGTTACGCGGTCTGCTGCTGAAACACCCGTTGTTACACCAACTTTCGCTTCAATAGAAACCGTGAATGCGGTTTGGTTTGCGCTGTTGTTGTTTACCACCATTGGAGGCAGTTCCAGTTTGTCTGCTTGAGCATCTGTTAAGCACAAACAAACGATGCCGCTACATTCGCGGATCATCAATGCCATTTGCTCGTTAGTGAGGTGCTCGACTGAATAAATGATATCGCCTTCGTTTTCGCGATCTTCATCATCAAGAAGCAGTACGCCACGGCCTTCTTTTAAAGCGATAAGTGCGTTTTCAACGCGAGTAATTGGGTCGCCGAATTCGGCAAGTAGTGATGACTGATTCATGGTTAACTCCTAAATTTCACCAGAATCAGGGCGGTATGAGAGATCGCCGTAAAATACGATCAAAAAGAAGTGCACCAGCATTCTTAGCGATCTGACTCGCTATGCTGGTGTATTCTTATTCTCTTTCATCCGGACTATAACCGTCGGCTCTGGCATCTCACCAGATCTGCTGACCTCGACGAATCGAGCGCTCGCGGGCTCACTTGAAAAAGTATACCGCCGGTGGGGAATTTCGCCCCGCCCTGAGAACAATTAAAAATGTACCACTTCATCCAAGTTGTGAAGAAGTGGAGCTAGGATAGTACTGCGAACTGAATAGCTTGGAAAGTCGATTCCATCTGTATGATGGAAAAGTGTGCTATCGACGGAAATAATCTGTGCGAATAAAGTGATCAATCTGCTGCGGCACGAAGGTGTTGTAAATCAGGCTCGTATGCGTTTGCTTCACTTCGATATGATCTTGCATACCGTCCAGTCTTGTCTCTTCTACGGTAACGGTACCGTCCGACATGGTGTTGTCATTACGGATCAACAATGGGCGAGCGCCAATCGGCATCGTTCCTGCGATACTGCCGAGTTTTTGAGGGAAATCCCAAGCGTCATCATGTTTGTTTAATCCGTGGTGTGGCGAATTGCCTAAAATTGCACCCAATCCGAGATCTTGAATTCGACCTACAATGGACGCGCCTTTCAGAGGCGAACCGATAGCGACAACATGAGAGATTAAGTTAGTGCTCGGTTTTCTGTTGGCGAGATAGCGCTTAATCATCAAGCCTCCCAAGCTGTGTCCCACGAGCACGTTTGTGGTCAGTGGATTAAGCGAATGATCAATAGAATCAAACAGTGAAGACTCATCGATAGCAACAGTGTTATAGCTGAGTACTTGCGTTTCGTATCCGAGTTTTCTCAGCTTTTGGCTAAGAGGCTGCATGACCAGCCCATGCATATAAAGACCATGTAAGATGATGATTTTCATAATACCTCCTAGATTTATGACGTTGTAGATATCCTACTCTAATTAACAAAGAACTACTTGCCCTTTGTGGTGCATATTTACGTTTTGCTGCAAAGTTTGATCGGTATAGCAAGCGACTCAGCCCAGTAAATCCTGTACTTGTTGTTGTAATTGATGACGATTTAAAGACGCAGGACTTAACACTTCACCGATAACAACATCCACTTTTGACCAAAAACGAGTCGGTCGTTTTGTGAGAGCATGTCCGCCTTTGTGGCTGAAAAAAGAACCCCAAAGCCCTTTTAACGCCATAGGGATGACAGGAACAGGGTTACGTTCAAGGATTTTTTCTACACCTGGGCGAAACTCACCCAATTGACCGTTAGACGTTAAACGACCCTCAGGGAAGATACAGACAACCTCACCGTCGTTAAGTGCTTGTTCAATCTGTTCAAATGCTCGTCGGTAAGTGTCGGCACACTTACGTGGAGAACAGATCGGGATAACACCGGCATGACGGAATACATATTTAAGAACAGGTAGCTCGCTGATGGACTTGTCCATCACAAAACGAACCGGGCGAGTAGAGGTTCCCATCAAAATCAATGCATCGACATAGCTAACATGGTTAGCCACGATTAACGCAGCACCTTGTTCAGGAATATGTTGGCGCCCCTTTACGTACACACGATACATACAATGGCTGAGTAAATAACTGATAAAGCGTTGTGTAAATTCCGGTACTTGGCGATAGACATAGATCGCCACGAAGAAGTTACCTATTGCCATCATGGCAAACAGTTCCACAATAGAAAGCTCCAGTACGCTGAGTACAACGATCGAAACCAAAGCAGACACCACCATAAACAACGCATTCATGATGTTGTTAGCAGCAATGGCACGTGCACACTCCCCTTTGTTTGAACGCGATTGGATGAACGCATAAAGAGGAACAATAAAGATACCGCCGCTTACACCAACAAGGAACAGGTCAATCATGACGCGTAGATGTTTTGATTCAGCAACGAAGTTTTGCACATCATAAAAGTGCACCGGAAGTGATAGATAACTTGGGACTGCCCATAGCAAGTCGACGCCAAAGACTGTCAGACCAAGGATACCGAATGGCAAAATACCAAGCTCAACGTGGTTGAAAGAAAGTTTTTCACACAACCAAGAGCCTGTAGCGATACCAATGGAAAACAATGCCAACAGTAAAGAAACGACAGTGCTATCTGCGAACAAATGTTCGCGTGCGAAGTTAGGGAATTGAGTTAGGTAAGTCGCACCCATGAACCAAAACCAACTGATGGCTAGAATAGACATCCAAATGCCTCTCTGCTTTTTTGCCACTTTTAACGTGTTCTTTAAACCAGAAATCGGTTCAAATTTCGCTTTGTCATTTGATTGGCTAGGCATCGCTGGAATATTCACGCTGCTCATGAACCCAAGCAAAGACAAGGCAATCACGGTACAAGAAGCAATCAAGGTACCATTAGGAATGGCTAGCAGCAGGCCTGCGCTAAGCGTACCTATAAGAATCGAAAGAAACGTGCCCATTTCAACCCAAGCATTTCCTTTAACAAGCTCATTTGGTTTGAGCGCTTGTGGTAGCAAGGCGTATTTCACGGGACCAAAATAGGCCGATTGAGTGCCTGTCATAAACAGCAGAACCAGCATCAGCATGGCACTTTGGGTGGCAATAGCGGTTGCTGCGCAAGACATGATAGCCAGCTCGATGAGCTTTAGACGTCGGATTAATTTGGCTTTGTCCATGCTGTCAGCGACGGCACCAGCATGCGCTGAGAATAGAAAGAAAGGTAGGATGAATAAGCCTGCCGCCAAATTAACGAATAGATTGACGGATATTGGTAGGTTATCAATTTGGCTGTATGTCACCATCAATAACAGAACGTTTTTGTAGATGTTGTCATTGAGTGCGCCAAGGCATTGCGTCACAAAGTAAGGAAAAAAGCGTTTTGAGAAAAACATACGGGCCCCGATTAAACAAAGTCGAATGAGATGGGAGCACTTTATGCTCAATGAACGATTAAACCAGCTTTCTCTTTCAAGTGACGTTGTATGCCACCAAAAGTAACGAAATTCGTTACTTTTATTTCCATTTGTTTATTGAGTTACTAATTGCGAGACTTATTGGTGAGTTTTCTTTCCCATGGTTCAAATAAAGGGAACGTCCAGCGACGCATCGCAATAATCAGAGAGGTGCCGTGTTTTTCGTCCATATCGAGAGAGCTATCACTTTGGCAAGCCTGATAAAACTCATCGATGACCTTTTGCAGTTTCTGTTGTAGCTTCTTGTTGGTTGGTACACTCATCAATCCTGTTGCCATGGAGAACTTTTCATCTTCACCAGAAAAGTAGCTTTGGAAAAAGGCGTCTTGAACTTGCTGTTGGAAGAACCGTTGAATAGGGCCGCCCATCTGCCACTTAAATGTCGGAGATATACGCAAACGAATTTTGTTATTTGGCTGCAAGTTGATGATGTTCAGACGATCCAAATGAGCAAGCTTTTGCACCAGTTCCAACTCATTGAAGGTGTATTGCTGAACGATTTGTTCAAACTGATAGCCATTTACAACACAGATTGCCACGAGTAGCAGGGCTTTATCGTTAACCAACTGCTTTTCTTGCTCTAACGTTAGCGACTCTAGACCTTTATTGTGCGCAGCCGCAAGCTTAAACAGTTCCGCCATTTCTAAACCAATCAATTGGCAAATGCGTTCTAAGCGTTCAAGACTAATGTGTTGACCTTCAGCGAGTAAACGTTTGACGCTTCCTTCACTTAAATCAAGGTGTTGTGCAACATCGGCATAATGCAGCCCAGCTAACTTTAGTTGGCGTTTAAGCTCTTTAATTAACGTATAGCTTTCTGACATTTACGCTGTTACCTCGTCGTGTAACTGCTCTAGGTACGTTTGCATAAAGGTTTTGCGTTTTTGCGCTTCGCGTCTTGCTGACTCTGTGTTCATGGTTTCAGCGATTTTGAATAACTTGGTTTGAAAGTGATCCAGAGTGAATTGTTTATCGTTAAGTTCACGTTCTTCGGCAAATATATCGCTGTCGTTGTAAAGTTGCGCGTTAAATTGAGTGCTGACTTGAATGCATCGCGTCACGCCAATTGCGCCTAAAGCGTCCAGACGGTCGGCATCTTGGACGATTTTAGCTTCCAACGTATTTGGCCTGATGTTTGCGCTAAAGCTGTGTGCCTCTATCGCATGAGCAATGGCATCATGATATTGCTGCGGATAATCGATACTCTCTAAAAATGCGACCGCTTTTTTGGCTGCGATGATTGAGCTCTCTTTGCGATTTGGGTGATCTTTCGGGTAAGTAAAGCAATCATGCAAATAGGCAGCCGGTAATACAATCGCGATGTCTGCATTTTCTTCTTTGCAGAGCTGTTTCGCTGTTTTGACCACGCGTTTTACGTGTTTAAGATCATGAGCTGCATCTACTTGCATCTCTTGCTGCATAAATTCCAAAAATTGCAGTTCTATCTGGTTTAATGACGTCATGGTTCATATCTACAACTAAAATGAAGTCAGAAGTATGCCCAACGCTTAGAATAATTTCCAAGTGCGATGGTGTAATTGAGATTCAGCCACCAGAACCTTGTGCAACGTTTGGTACTGAGCCGTTTTATATGGCCTTTCAATGTGTTCAGCGGTTTATGAGACAAGAATAGACAGAGCGAGCAGTGATGTTTACCAGTAGAAAAAAGGCCTGACGATGTCGTCAGGCCTTGCTCGTTTCGCCGATCTTTTTAGCGTTTGAACGTTACTTGCTCTGCTTGTTCAAGATGAATATGAGTCGTCGCAGGCTGTGTTTCTGCAATCACTTTACCGTGACGAACAGAGTAACGAACCGGCACTTGGCGACGTACTGCGTCAAAACCATTTTCTGCGGGAAGAATCAGTAAACTACCAGGTTTGCCTTCTTCTATGCCGTGCTTATCTTGAATGTTCAGTGTACGTGCTGAATTGGTGCTGATCAGATCCAGTGAGTTGTTGATTTGGTCGTAACCCATCACCTGGCACACGTGCAGACCCATATGCAGCACTTGCAGCATGTTTGCAGTGCCTAGTGGGTACCAAGGGTCAAATACATCATCGTGTCCAAAGCAGACGTTGATGTTGGCATTCAGCATCTCTTTCACTCGTGTTACGCCGCGACGTTTTGGGTAATCATCAAAACGGCCTTGTAAGTGAATGTTCACCAATGGATTTGCCACGAAGTTGATACCGGACATGCGTAATAAACGGAACAGGCGAGATGCGTATGCACCGTTGTAGGAACCCATCGCTGTGGTGTGACTGGCCGTGACTTTATTCCCCATATCAAACTTGTGCGCTAATGCTGCCAGTGTTTCAACGAAGCGAGATTGTTCGTCATCGATTTCATCACAATGCACGTCGATCAGACGGTCGTATTTTTGCGCTAATTCGAACACGTAGTGCAGCGATTCAATGCCATATTCGCGTGTGAATTCAAAGTGTGGAATCGCGCCAATCACGTCCGCACCTAATTTGACGGCTTCTTCTAGCAGCTCTTTGCCATTTGGGTAAGAGAGAATTCCTTCCTGCGGGAAGGCGACGATTTGGATATCTACCCACTCTTTCATCTCTTCACGCACTTCTACCATCGCTTTTAGGGCAATTAGGGTAGGGTCTGAAACATCGACGTGGGTACGAACGTGTTGTACGCCGTTTGCTATCTGCCATTTTAAGGTTTGTTTTGCGCGCGCTTTCACGTCTTTAATCGACAGCATTTCTTTGCGCTCAGCCCAACGTTCAATACCCTCAAACAATGTGCCAGAGATGTTCCAGCTAGGCTCGCCTGCGGTTTGAGTTGTATCTAAGTGAATGTGTGGCTCGCAGAAAGGCGCAACCGCCATACCACCTTCAGCATCGATGATGTCACCGTTATGACTAAGCTCCACATCGTTGCTTTCAATGCGCTTGAATTGACCATCTTCAATCAAAATTTGCTGCAGACCTTCTTGTCCTTTTAGCGTTACGTTTTTGATCAGTAGTGTTGTCATGATGGTTCCTTACGCTGGCTGTGTAGCCAGTGCTTTTTTGTTAAGAATAGGATTAAGAATCAGGAAGCTAATTGCGCCGCCAAGTACAGCGTTAATCGGCACTACGCCAGGCAGGAAGTGTCCCGCACCAACGCCAATCACGACAGCGATAATGCCAGCCCAGTTAACGTTTTGGAATTGGGCGGCTTCAAAGTTTGCGTAGCGTTTACGGTTCGTGAAGAAGTCAGCGATGATCACACCGCCAATCGGTGGAATTGCCAAAGATAAGAAGGTCAGCCAGCCAACAAAGTTATTGTAGAGCCAGAGAGCGCAAAGTGTGCCAACAAGACCGTTCGCCATCGAGATGTATTTACTTGGTAAGCCTGTGATGTTGGAAAATCCAAGACCTGATGCGTAGAGCGCGTTGTCGTTGGTCGTCCAGATGTTCAAGCCAAGAACGATGATAGCTGGAATAAGAAGACCTTGCGCGATCATCACTTCAGAGATGTCTGATTGACCCGTCACCGACGCACCTGCCGCGCCAAAGATAAACATTAACGAGTTACCGATGAAAAATGCCACCATGGTGATCATCACGGCGCTGCGCGGCTTTTTACCAAAGCGCACGAAATCCGCCGTTAATGTACCAGCACTGACAAAAGAGCCGACAACCATCGCGAGAGCTATTGAAAAATCGAGTGGCTCGGTTGGTTGAACTTGTTGTAGTTCGCCAATACCACCAACGCTATTTACTGCCTCGATGACAGAGTAGCCGCCAAGTAGCGCAATGGCAGGAACGGCAATTGCTGACAACACCATCAGTGCGGAGATGCCAAAGTAAACGGTCGCGGTCATGAGCAAACCGGATACAAGGATCAACGTGTTGGTATCGATGCCCGTTGCTTTATGCACCGGAATCGCAAACATGGCGACACCAACTCCAAACCACCCAACTTGAGTACCGCCAAGAAGAGCGGAAGGAAGCCAAGAGCCTTTAGAACCAAAAGAGAAACGAGCAAGAAGGTGGGTAGAGAGACCAGTAGAAGCGCCGATGTAACCGAGGAAAGAAGTGTAAATACCGAGGATTAGGTTACCGATGAGAACAGCGAGGAAAAAATCATTAAAGGAGAGCCCAGTACCGAGAGAACCCCCTGTCCACATACTTGCGGAGAAAAAAGTGAGTCCTAACATCACCATGGTTAGTGACGCCACGCCTTTTCTGGCCGTGTTGGGAACTGGTCCAAGACTGTAGTTATTGTCTCCAGCCATTATTGCCTCCGCACATTGAAATATTAAATTATAGCACCTGATTTTCAGGCAAACGGCGCGTATTATCGTGATGTAAATTTAATAGTCAATTATAAAATTGAAATTTAAACGTTTGCTTGGTTTTTTATATGTATTTTTTCTTTTAATAACAATGGTTTGGTTTTTAAATTCTAAAATTTGAAAGTTTGTTTTTACGTATTTTCTATGATTTATAGACAGGTTTTCTATGTGAAATTAATGTTTTGAATTGCTATTTGTTTTTATGGGTTAAATTTATCTATAACTCTGGATTGTTCAGTCGATTTCTATGAAAAGAAAACGATTTCATGATGAGGTTTTTGGTTTGGACGTTATTTGTTCTTTTCTTGGGTGTGTTTTCTTGGTTTTATTTTATGTAGGTGATTTATTTTTGTTGAAGCTGGCATTTCTAATGGCTTAGTGGGCGAATATTTGAATTTTATAAACAGTAAACAATCTGTTGTGGGTAAGAAAAGTACAACCGAGCTCGGTCAGAGGATAAGAGGGCAATAGCCACATAAAAAAATAGCCAACCGCAAAGAGTGCGATTGGCTTATATACATGTGAACAAAATCAAGTTCACTAACAACGTCAGTTGGCTAGGTGACCCTCGGCTTAAGAAGGGTCGATTTATATAATGCAGTTACTGTGCCAACTTTAATATGCCCTAAAATACGTAGTTTCTGTGACATGCGTTGCTTAAAGTTTGAGTATGTTTGCAATTTGCAACTGCGTTATGCAATTTGACTCTATTATGCTAATGATTGATTAATAAACAATGAACCTTTTAAAGCATGACTAAACTCGCCGTTCCTAAAAAGGCGAAAAAACCAACTACATCTGTCACTGTTGTTAGAATCACCGAGCCAGCCAAAGCGGGGTCCAATTTAAACTTATCCAGAATAATGGGAATCAGCACACCAAATAAAGCTGCGGTAATAATATTGACGATAATGGCCAGCGCGATGGTTCCCCCAAGAACCGGAGATTGAAACCACAATCCGGCGAGCCCGCCGATGATTAACGCCCAAGCAATGCCGTTCAGAGAGCCAATACCCAACTCATTTTTCAATAGCTTGAAACGGTTACCTGGGGTGATCTGATTAAGCGCCATCGCACGAATCATTAGAGTGAGCGTTTGGCTGCCAGCAATGCCCCCCATGGATGCAACAATTGGCATGAGCACCGCCAAAGCCACCACCTGCGCAATTACATCTTCAAATAGTCCGATAGTGACAGACGCCAAAATCGCAGTAAGCAAATTGATGCCTAACCAAACACCGCGCTTTTGCGAGCTTTTTAATACTGGCGCAAACAAGTCATCGCCTTCATCCATACCTGTACCGGCCATCAAACGTGCTTCGTAGATTTCACGCTGTGTACTCAATGCAAACTGCCAATCGACTTCACCTATCAGTGTTTGGTCTGCATCAGTTACAGGGAGAGCGGGCAGTGTGCTGTGTTCTAATGCCTCTACCGCTTCAGGAAGCATCATTTTACTGTCTAGAACCGTCACAGCCTCAATAACGAGTGTTTTTAAGCGAGTATCGGGGTCACCACGTAAGATATCGAAGTAATTGACCGTTCCACGATACTGTTTATTACGATTAATCAGATATACCTGTTGAGGCGTGTCGTAGCTATAGCGCTCCATTAACTGCTTAGCTGTCCCAATCGTAATGTTGAAGGGCAGGGTGATGATCTTACGTTCAGCCCAGTGGCCGAGTTCTTCATCAGCATACTCGTTTGCTTGATCGTAAAGTTCCAACTCATCTTTTTCTATCAACGAGAGCGCTTCGTTGATGATCGACTCTGGCAACGAATCGGCCCATTCGATGAGCGACAAGGTGTCGAGTTTAGCGAGAGTGAGTTTTAGCTCGACTTCAGATAACGCGTTGATGATAGAGAAACGTACGTCCGCACGCATTTCCGTTAACACGTCGATATGTAGCTCTAGTGGTAAAGCTCGCCATAAGCGAACACGATCGTCGATTGGAAAGGCTTCTAGAATCAGGGCAACCGCGCCGGGCTCGAGGCCCGCTTCAATAGATTCATTGAGCGTTGCGACTTGATCCGCTTCTTCGGCTTGGCCAATTTGCTGGATTAGAGTGGAGAGATCTTGAAACTTGCTCACCGAGTACCCCGATAGTTAATTCGTTTTATGGAAGTATGGCATGTTATTGAGATGCACAACTATGCATCTTAACCTTGCTCAAGGTACTTGAAAGTAACAGAAAAACAATAGGCTATTCGCTGTTGATGGTGAGATATGGCTGTACCAATTGGCGAATGTTCACTTTTGCGCCAATACGGGCTGCCAGCAAGTACATTCCGCCGATTTTTCTGTGCAAAAATAGGGCATCTGCTGGTGGAGTATGCCAGTATTCTTGCTCCATGCTTAGAATGGTGCCAGCCTCGCGAAGCTTTTGTGCTAAGCCGCTGGCTTTAAAGTCATAAGGCTCATCGACCAACATAGGTTCACATGCCATTTTCACTAGATCGAGAATCGCTTGGCGTTGGTCTGGAAGGATGGTTTGGCTGAAGAAGCCTATTTGTTCAAGCGCATCATTCAAGCCTTGTTCGTCATTGTTAACGACAGATGCGAAAGCTTGGCGATAACCAGTGCTGAACCGCTCGCTGTACTCGCGAGTGGCCCCGAAATCTAGCAAGCCGATTTGACGAGTGTTTTCGATATATAAGTAGTTGGCGAAATTTGGGTCGGTTTGTACCATCTTAAATTCGAACAGCTCCCTGAACAGTAATTCGAGTAGGCTGTGCATGACAAAATCCCGTGTACTCTGATCATAATGTTCGATTTTCTCAATCGGGCTACCATCAATGAATTCCATCGCGAGAACGGAGTCTGAGCAATTTTCAGTATGAATCTTCGGCACGACAAAATGAGGGTGCTCCTTCAAAGCGTCATGATAACGAATGGCAAATTGCGCCTCTCGTGCGTAATCGGCTTCATCATGTAGCTGCTTTTTCGCTTCTTCGAGCAGTCCTTTGTAGTCGACAGACTCGGGAATCAACCCAACGACCTTGAGCAGTGTACCGACATTATCGACGTCGCTATCGATACTTTTCCGTATGCCCGGATATTGCACTTTGACGGCTAGGTTATCGCCCGCATCGCTGTAGGCTTGGTGCACTTGTCCTATTGATGCACTGGCGATTGGTTTGAAGTTAAATGACAGAAACTCAGCTTTCCAATTCGTTCCCAGCGAACTTTCCATTACTGCGTTGAGTTGTTTTGCAGGCATTGGGTCTGCGTTGGAACGAAGACGGGAAAGAATATCGGCAAGTTCAGGTTCTAAAACATCACCAGCATCCATTGATAGCATTTGACCAAGCTTCATTGCAGCGCCACGCAGGTGAGCAAGTTGGTCAGTTAAGCGCGCGATGTTCTGTGGCGTCAGCAAGAGGTCTTTCGCTTTTGGTTTGTTACCTTTGGCTATCTGCTTCGTGCCTTCTGCAATCACATTGCCTGCGACACGGGTAGCAAGTGAAGCGAACTTGCTGAATCTTGAGATGCGATGGGTAGGTAGGCTTCTTTCCTTTGCCGACATGAATCTTCTCCGCTATTTACTAACTAATTGTTATACGGGAAAAGGATATGTTTGGATACAAATGAAAAGAAAACCGCCAGCGTAACTGGCGGTTTGCGAGTTTAGATAGAGTAGAAGAAGTACAGTTGAGACTTCATTCGGATGATGATCCCGCGAATCACATCTAAGAAGGCCATGAAGCCTATCGGTTTTTCACCGCTGACCCATGCGAGGCCAACAGAGCCAACAGGGATGTCGTAGCCTTCTGGCTCATCAATCTTAAGACGAACAAAGTGGTGTTTGTTCTGTAAGTTCTTTCCAGTGGTGACACGTACGGAATCATCGAAACCCAGTAGATTACCTTGTGACTCACCTGTTGCTTCAACAATGCCTTCGACGGTCGCTGAGAAGATCTTACCTGGGTAAACGGACGAAGAGAATTCCGCTGGCTGACCCGGTTTGATGTTACGAATCGCCTGGTGGTTGACTCGCATCAGCACGTACTTCTCGTTAGTGTACATGTTGATACGCGGCATCATCGATACACGCTGACCTTCACGCAGGATAAAGTTGGTGACAAAGCCATCTGTTGGGGCATGAACTTTTGTGCTATTCAAATCCCATTGCGCTTTTGCAACTTGCTCTTCAGCTTGGCGCAGTTCGGCTTGTTTGGTTTCAACTGCAAGTTCCGCTTTATGAATCGCCAGTTTTGCACGGGAAATATCGACTTGTTTCTTCTTGATTTGAGACTCAAGGGTCAACACGTTGTGACGTGCCATATCAACCGCACTCGATTGTTTGTCGATGTCGCTTTCCGTGATGGTGTTTTGCACCACTCGGTTTTGCTCAACATAACGATCTAGCATTTTTTTCTGCAATTTGTAGTCAACTTTGGCCGCTTCCAACTGGCTCTTTGATGTTTCTAGATCTTGCACTAGCGCTTCGTGATTAGCTTCTTCAATCTCGATGTCGCCTTTTGCTGTAGCTAATGCAACGCGAGCAGAATCAGCGGATACGTTCGCTTGATTTAATGCGATTTTGTATTGCGTTGGGTCAAGTTCATAAATGAGCTGACCTTCTTTAACTTTCTGATTCGGCTCAATGTAAATGTGGTCAACTTTACCTTTTACATTGGTTGAATCTGGACGCAATTGGATGTGTGGTGACTGCACGACAGAACCGCCGGATAAATCCATCGGGGTGAAGTTAATCAAACCTACCCAGACGAACATTAGCCAACCCAAGCCGCCAAGATAAGCGAACGATTTGGTTGCTTTGTTCCAAGGCATGCCAACCAGACGCAACAGATAGATGAAGAGTGCCCATACCGCTAAACCTTCTAACATTATGCTTCCTCTTTTGGCTGTGTTTCTGTTTGCGGTTTACTTTTCCATGTATCACGCAGATTGATGATGGCTTTTTCCATATCAACGAATGCAAAGATCACGGCTAGCACCCAAACCCAGTGCCAGACAAACCCTATCCAGGTAAGCGCAGTGATGAGCCCTATCTGATGATGGTCTTTGCTGTGTGCTTTATTGATAGGTAATTCATGGATTTTCCAAAAGCCGTAACACGCGCCCGCGACACTCGCGATTAAAACGACAGCAGCGACAACATGTAACGCCGTATCTGCGCCTGTACCGACAAATGGGACACTCAGTAAACTCATTAAACACTCCTCTATCAAACTGTTGGCGTATTGTGATCTGAATTTGATTTGCGGCTTTCTTTGTGACAGATTCAATCACTATAGGATTAAATTTGATGTAATTGGTCATGAAAACGGTTCGGTTTATTCGCGCGATGGGCATTCTAAACATGCATAACCTCGCGTTATCTAAATACAATTTGGACTCGGATGAGTTAGGGATCCCAGCATCGGTGTTTCGTAACCCAATGACACTGATCCCGCTAAAAGCCGTTGCGGAATGGTATCGTTGTGTTGAACAAGCTAGTGGTGACCCGGATGTGGTGTTGAGTCTCAGCCGAGGTATTGAACTGCAAAAGCTAGGGCCAGTGGGACGCTGGTTATTCTCCGGCAATGATTTAGCCAGTACCATTCGGCGAGTGAATTATGGTGTGAGCAACCTACAATCAGGGGCGTTTTTTGCTGGCGAACAGTCGGGTAAAATCATCAAATGGACTTACCACAACCCGTTTATAGAAACGTCAGTAAAGGTGCACGATAGTATCCGCTGTGCGGTATTTATGATTAAGGTGTTACGCGAATTTCTTGGCAAAGATTACCAGCCTTTACGTGTCAAGGTTTCAGGCTCGAGAAAAAATACTGAGCGATACCGGGAATATTTCGGCTGCGAGGTGGAATGGAGTCAGCCAAAAACAGAGATATGGATCCCGGGAGATGACCGACTAGCTTCTCGCCAAGTGAGCCATCGAGAAGACAGCCGTCTAGCGATGAGTTTTTCCGATTTGGATGATTTACTTAATATGCCCGATCCAGAAGACGAGTTGAAAGTGATTTATGAAGTGGTGAACTACAGCAGCCATTATGGATTGCCAACGTTAGAGCGCGTGTCTTCTCTGCTTGATTTATCTGAACAGCAGTTTCAACGTCGTTTGCATAAATTAGGGCTCAATTTTTCGACGGTTTCTGGCTATGTATTGAGTAATATTGCAGCTGGTTTGTTGAGTAAGCGCGTGAGTATTGATGACATTGCCACGCGCCTTGGTTACACCAATGTGGCGAGCTTCAATCGTATGTTTAAGAAACATCGTGGATTAACGCCCAAGCAGTATACGGGAAGATTAGAGAAGTAGTGCTCCACTTATCTCTATGAGTACAAGCAATAAAAGCCCTCAAAGTTGAGGGCTTTGTTATTTTTTTGTGTCGTTTTATGTGGTGGCTATTTCTTAGGACGCCAACTTAGTGCACTTGCAACAGCGCCGATGGCAATTACATCCTTTTTTTGTTCGCTAAGTTCAGGGAGCATCTGTACCGCAATGGTACCGTTCGTCTGCACTGCGGCAATTTCTTGTGTGCCCTCCTTAAAGCTATAACCCAATGGAATGTCTACCGCCATCATGGCGTCAGGACTAGTATGTACAGTTTCTACATTAAAGTGGGTGCTACCAATACGCACTACGCCTGTCTCTTTTTTCTCAAAGCTGATGTCGATGAGAGCGGATTTTGGCTCCATCGCAAACTCACCGACTTTTTTACCATCTTGAGTAATGTCACAGGTGTAAGGATCATTCCCACCAAAATCGACGCCCATGTAGTTAACCGACATACCGCCTCCAGTGCAGTTCAAAAGCCAAGTTTCCCCGCTGTCGATACGAGTCACTTCTGCGCCCATTGAACCTTCTTTGAAAGAGATACGGTTAAACCAACTTGAGTTAGAAGCACTGCGTGAATACTTGCCTTTGTACTTACCAGCAAAATCAAAATGGCCATCCGCACCGAATCCCCAAAAATCACCGTCGGTTTTGATCAGCATTTCTGGTTGTGCTTTTACGGCATCAGTACGATCCATGACGGCTAGGCCACCACAACCAACAAGGAGCAAGGGAGCGAATAAAATAAGTTTCTTCATGTTTTTCATTGTTTATAGCTTGGTTACATCTAGGGTTTGGTCGGTGAATTGGATGTTCTGAATGTCGTACAACTCGTCAGTGCCTGTATTTGGGCACTCAACAGAAACGCTCTTTGCTTTGATAACAGTACATTCCGCCAGTTTGTGTGGCACGATATAGGTGTTGATACCGCCTTCACCATAAATGCTGTTGTCTTTGCTGTTGCCTTCAAAAGTATTGTTTTGATCATTACCGATCACATTCATCGCGTCGTCGCCAATGATCTTCACTTTTGTTAACCACTGAGATTTGTAGGTGTACGCTTCTATCAAACCGTCTTTGTTGGGAGCCATACGGAAGGTAGGTACTGTGCCTGGATTTGTCTTTTCTGTGTAGAGCTTGACGCCCGCAGAGTCGATATTCGCGGTATATTGCAAGTATCCGTGGAATAAGCCACTGATCCAATCAACGGCTTGTGGATCTTGGGTTTGCATTTCTTCACGCGTTAACGCTTGGTAGCCATCTAAACCATGTCCGTTTGCTTTTGCTACACCCATGTAAGCTTCAAAAGCGGCAGCAAAATATTCGTGAGAATATGAAGGGCCCGTTTGTTTAACACTTTCAGGATCGAAGTCGTCCGATTTCCAATCGTCCCAGTCATACTGAGTAGGGCGCCACACCGTCGGTTTGCCCGATTTAATATCGTTATAGATTGTTAACGCATGAGCTTGAATGTCATTTTGCAGTGCCGCAGTCTCCGTGTTAGGTGCAATACCTTGCGCTTGGACCAAGTGTAAAATTTCTTCAAAAGCGGCGTCTCGTTCGGCTTTTTTGCCAAGATTGGCGCAGTAATCGGCAAAATTACTCATGTAATGGCAATCGCCTTCAACTGTCAGTTCTCGATACATTAAAGATTGGCTATTCCTTAGCCAGTTTGGTGTTTCTTTACTAGTTACTAATGTTGACGCGATAGATGTGACAAGTGTATCCATATCATCTTCGCTAAGTACCATCATGCTTACAACAAACTTTTCTAGAGAACTCGTATCAAAAGAGTGTGCTAAGCCCGAGTTTGCAACTGCATCGTTCAATTTGTCTTGGCGAATCAGTTCGTTGATAAAGATTTTGGTTAACATCTCATCATTCTGTTCGTCGTTTTCGGTCAGCATTAGTGTGGCATCACGCTCGGCTAATGTCTTAGCGATACGAGACTTGTCAGCACCGTACTTAGAGTCTGGTTGGTTTGTGAGAAGGTGTTGGATGATTTTGGCTGCACGAAAGATTTTTTCATTATTCGCACCGTCATCAACAGCCACAATGTGAAATGTATCGTTGTTGTTTGCTTCGGAAAGGGAGATTTTCACATAGTGGGTGAAGCCCGAATCAGCAGCCACTTTTAACTTGGCTGGAAACTCTGTAGAAACGACAGTTGGGATTGTGACAGTGCTCAATGTTGGCATTGGTGGTGGTGGAGGTGTTGTTTTCGATGGTTTCGGATTAGATTCACTGCCGCCACAAGCAGTTAGACTTATCGCGCAGAATATGGCTAAAGGTGTTAATTTGGAATATCTCATTTCATGTTACTCGTAGACTTTATTAGAGCAAGAAACTTAGAAGCAACATAAAGTCCTGTCTATATAAGCAAACTAAGTCATATATGTTGATATTATTTTTTGGTAAGACCTATTATTCGATATATTTAAAAATATAGTGGATTTTTATTCCGAATTTTATTTTCTATGTGAAGCTATATTCTGATAATGAATAAAACCTCAGGTTATTGCATGGCTTTAGGGGTATAGAATGATTAGGATTATCGTATATGTATGGTTTGTAAGCGTATGTAAGCCTGCGTTTTATTAAAATTATCATTTAAGTAGGTTGCGCAGTATAGGACGAGCGATATACTCCCTCCATCATATTGGTGGAGTAAATGATTCATGGTGGGTAATACAATCTTACTGGTAGAAGACGACTCAGAGATTGCTCGATTAACCAAAATGTACCTCGAAGCCGAAGGGTATACGGTAACTGTCATCGATAACGGTCAAAATGCATTAGAAACGATTAAGGGGCTCAAGCCGGACCTAGTGCTGTTAGATTTGATGTTACCAGGAAAAAATGGCGCAGAAATATGTCAAGAGGCGCGTAAGTTTTATCATGGTATTATCATTGTTTTGACTGCGACCGATGATGAAATGAGCGAGGTGAGCTTATTTAAGTTTGGTGCTGATGATTACCTTACCAAACCGATAAAAGGCAATATCCTTCTCGCCCGTATTGAAGCAGCGTTGCGTCGCTATTGTCGTCAAGTTGATATCGTTGAAGAAGAAAAGCTGAGCCGATATGGCATTAGTCTTTGTCTTCGTCGCTCCCAAGCATTTTATTTGCAAAAAGATATTGGTTTAACGAGTTCTGAGTTTGAAATTTTAGAGCTCCTGATGCTGAATGTCGATAAGCCAGTATCTCGTGAATCATGTTGCCGTCTTGCCCGAGGCATTGAATACTGTATTACTGATCGTTCGATTGATATGCGTATATCCTCACTAAGGAAGAAATTCTCTAAGGCTCATATCCATACGGCTACCATTAAAACCATACGTCACCACGGCTACATGCTGACAGGTAAATGACGCATGTTTTCCCTGTTTACTCGTCTATATGTGGGGTTAGTAACTGGCCTTGCGCTGACTGTTGCTTTGTTTCTCTTTATGGGGGAAGAGTACATGCGCAAAACAGAAGTCGGTGTTTTTTTGAGTGACGGTGCTTATTTTGTCGATCAATACATTGAGCAACGAGGCACTCCGGATTCTCTCTACAAGAAGTTAACCGAAAACGGCAAGCAAGATTTCTTTATCTTTGATTTAACATTGGTTGAAAACTGGGACGGATCACCGCCTTGTCGAGATTGTAATCTGCTGTACCGTATGCAAGGGATACCTGTTTATCTTATTGATGGCAGTACCTATGCTGCGGTATTCCCTTTGCCTAACACTTCGAAGAGTTTAGTTTTCAAAGAAAAAACGGATTTCTTTAGCCCACACGTTGATTGGAATGAAGATTCTGAGATTGTATTTATACTTACTCTGCTTTTGGTTGTTGTATGCAGTTTAGGCATTATGGTTTACATACCTGTACGACGTCTTGACCGCCAAATTCGGCAACTAACGGCTGCGCAACAACAATTTGGTTCTGGTGAGTTGAATACGCGAGTCGATCTAAAGCAATTTTCGCAACCCGTGAAAGAGCTCGCCCAAGGCTTCAACTGCATGTCTGAAGAGATTGAGAGACGAGTGCGCCAAACACACATCTTTACTCAAGCTATTCCTCATGAAGTGCGCACTCCGCTGAGTCGTATTCAGCTAGCGACGGATTTAGCTCGACGCACGAGTGGTGAAATGCAGGCAGAGTTACATGACGATATTGAACGATACGTTGATGTAGTGACGGATTTAACATCCGACATCGTCATGCTGTCTCGCTTGAGTGTGAAAAACCACTCATGGATCGATTCTGTTGAAACCATGGAACTGCCACTTTGGTGTAAAAGCCGCATGAATTACCTAGGCTTAGAGTCCGCCATGTTGAGAGCAGAAAATGAACTCGCGAACCAATTGATTCACTTTCAGCCTACTTTGGGTAACCTCGTCCTCGATAATTTACTGCAAAACGCCAAGCGTTACGGTGAATCCTGCGTTGAGGTGACGATTCGAACGGTAGCGGATTGCTGGAGCATCGATATTGAGGACGATGGTCCGGGCATCCCTGAGGCGATGCGAGAAGAAGTATTTATGCCATTTTCGCGCTTAGACAAAAGCCGCAACGCCGACATGAAAGGCTTTGGTTTAGGGCTTGCCATCGCTACCAGTGCAGCGCGGCAACTGGGGTGGGAGCTTTCTGTCGGCGAGAGTTACTTAGGCGGCGCACGTTTTACGGTGCTTATTCCTGCCAACGGTTAGAGTAGGCACTGCGGTAGTCTGGCTCTGCGATACCTTCATACAAATCGTCACAAGCTTGCAGCGGACCTACGACGGTTTGGTAGGGTAGGACACCTGCCCAAACAGGGATGTCCATGTCTTCCGCATCGTCGTTGACGCCAAAATTGCTGATTTTCACCGATGCTTCTGTGAGTGGAATACGCAGCAGCATGGTGGCTTTGAGTTCTTTTTCATTACTCAAACGGACTTGTTCTGTTCTCCCCGGAGCGATCTGTTCAATAAAGTGATTCAGCAACCTGTCTTTCTCTTGGTTATCTTCCACCACCTCAAACTGGCCAAAGACCACAGCACTGCGATAATGCGCACTGTGGTGAAACGCACTTCGAGCCAATACCCAACCATCAAACAAAGTAAAGGTTAAGCACGTTTGCACTCCTTGTTTGAGTGAGCGTAACAGTCGACTGTTGTTGGCACCATGGATATACACGTAATCATCGACGCGCCATGCCAGCATAGGGATGACCACAGGGCCTGACTCGTTGGTTATCGCAATATGAGCGATTAGGCTTTCATCTATGATGGCGTGCAGTTTGCTAACATCAGAGACGGCTTTATGTGCGCCTTTTTTAATTTCCGTTCTATTGGTGTTGGATAGCATTTTCTCTCCTTGCTTGCTCACGATTACGAGCGATTTATTCTCATTCTTTGATTGCAATGTAGCGTTTAACTGGTAGCTTAAAGAGAGCCAGTTTTAACTAATGGATGGATCCAGTTTGTCTTTGATTGATATCGGTGACCTACATTTAAAAGACAGTGAAGGAACGCGCCAGCAAGCGTTGTTTTTTGCTATTCGCAAGAAAATTGTTCAAGGACTGTGGATGAAGAATGGGAAGCTGCCTTCTACGCGGAAGCTTTCACAAGAGCTTAATCTAAGTAGGAATACCGTGATTTCTGCCTACGAACAGTTAGTGGCGGAAGGGTACTTGAACAGCCAAAAAGGTTCTGGTTTTTATGTTGCCGTAGAACTGCCAGAGCAGTACTTGCCTGAACCTAGTTCAGTTCAGAGAGACTCATCACCGAAAGCTCACTTTGATATCAACCGCGCATTTGCACCGGGTGTACCGGATTTGGACGCATTTCCGATGGCGCAATGGCAAAAGTTACTCACTCGCCATATGTCTCGTACTTGCTTGTTGGGGAACCAAGATATTCAGGGCAGTTGGACATTACGCTGTGCTTTAGCTGACTACCTTGCATCTAGCCGTTCAGTGAATTGTTCTCCAGAGCGCATCATTATTACCTCTGGGGCGCAGCAAGCGTTGTCGATTGCGACGATGGTAGTGCTCAAACAAGGTGATAAGGTTCTGATGGAGCAACCAGGTTACGCGCAAATGCGGAAGTTGATTCAATTCCAGCAGTATAAATTTGAGCCTTTATTCGTCCGAGAGAAACTAGGCTTTGATGTGGAAGCTGTGACCACAAGCGATGCCGATGCCCTGTATATCACCCCAAGCAATCAATATCCGATGGGCACCACACTCAATACTGAGCAAAGAGGGAAGATCATCAACTGGGCAGTCGAACAGTCACGTTGGATCATCGAAGACGATTATGACAGCGAATTCCAGTTTGCTCATCGTCCCTATACCAGCTTACAGGGGCTAGCAGCTCAAATGGGTCGAGATGATCGTGTGTTGTATGTGGGTTCCTTCAGTAAAGTGATGTTTAACGGATTGCGGCTTGGCTACCTTGTAGTTCCTGAACGTTTAGTAGAGCAATGCTTAGTGGTTAAGGATGCGTTAAGTGGTGATTCGCCGACGCATACACAAGAAGCATTGGCAGACTTTATTACTGAAGGTGGGTTATTACGTCATATTCGAAAAATGCGTCGACTGTACAAAACTAAGCATGAACAGATGCATGTATCCATTCAACAGCATTTTGGCGACCGTGTTTGCGTCGTTAGCCAAGCGGCGGGGCTTCATGTTACGTTGAAATGGCAAGACGGTATGGATGAGCAGCGTTTTATAAAACTAGCAGAGCATGAAGGGATCATCTTGCGACCTTTGAGCTATTATGAACACCCAGATTTTCAAGCACGTCACTGGCATGGTGCCGTGCTTGGTTACGGCAATATCGCGTTAGAGAACATAGACGCTGGTATCCAACGTTTAGCTCACATATTTCGAAATGGGAAGCGATGACTATTCAACTACACGTGTTTGTCGCTTATGTCGCCACTGTTTCCAAGGCAGTAAAAGTAGAGTAAAAATGCCAAGTGCATAAAACATTGACCAGCCTAAACATATAAAAACACCGGTACAAAGCAGTAGGGACAGTCCCGCAAGTGTTTTACCAAATCCTCGAAGCAATTTGAAAGCGGCTAACATCGCCAACATGTAAACCAGAACGAATACACTGTTTGCGAGTTTTAGGAAAAACTCCAGATCGAGCTGTGATAGGGTTCCGATCACACAAGATATCAATAATATGCCGCCAACTAATATGGTGGCTGAGAAAGGGACACCACGACGCGAAATCTTGGCTAGTGGACTAGAAGGACGATGTTCCCGAGCTTGAGCCCAGACCATTCGCGCTAGGCTCTGTGTGTATAAGTTAACGCTCGCGAAACAAGCGGAGAAACCTATCAAGCTGATTATCCATTTGGCTCCATCGCCTAGTAGTTGGGCACTAAGCCAGGGGATGGATGCGTTATCAAATTGAGCGTTACCATACGCGCCAAATTTTAAAATAACGACAGAGCATGCCCAATAGGTAGCCCCTGCTACAAAACAACCGACCACAATGGCAATAGGGAAATCTCTTTGAGGGTTTTTGAACTCTTCCCCCATATGGGCAAAAGCCTCTATGCCAACAAAACACCAGAACATCACGCCTAACGCTGCGGTAATAGGCCAAATTGACTCTTGTGTGATGGCGGGCATCACAAGATCGGCGCTGTTAACGTCGCCTTTCCATAAAAATGCGCCAACAAGTGCGAAGACACTCAAAGCAATAAGAGTTTGTAAATGACCTGATGATTTTGTGCCCATCAAGTTGACGAACACAAGAAGTACTACCGTGAGAACTTGTGCAAACAGATTGTTGCTAATAGGCTCTGGCAATATTTGTTGTAGGAAGCCTGCGGCGAGTGCAATCGCGGCCGGAACCCCTACCGGAATGACACTAACAAATAGCCAAGCGACACTACTTTCCAGTTTGGCGTTAAAGGCTTTGCGTACAAAAAAGGCTGTTCCGCCCGCGTTGGGGTATCGTTTACCCAGTTGAGCAAAAGTCAGCGCAATAGGACAAATCGCGATGAACAATAAAATCCAAGCCCATAGTGAAAAATGGCCAGCTATACCTGCTGCGATAGCCGGGATCATAAACAGCCCAGTTCCCATTAATGTGGTGGATAACTGTGCGATACCTGATGTGAGTGAAATGTCTTTTTTGAGCTCTTCCATGCGAATTGATTCATCCAATGTTATGAGGCTTATTACGAAAAAGCTTGTGGCTTCTGGTTATTTCGTTTTATGTGTTTAAGCGATGCTATTTATGTGCTGAGTACTTAAGTTGGGAATTTGATTTCAATGTGTTATCTATTTTCTGTTGAAATGGATAACAGCACTCATCTCATGCCCGCCAAATAGCATATCCAAAATGTTAATAACAAAATGATTTACTAAACCGTCAATATGACGGTTGTTTTAAATAATTCCAACAAAATGTTGGTTTCTTATGCAGTTAGAATCGGTATAGAATGAGAAAAATAAGGAAAGCTTGGTAACGGTATGGACAAGTTTGATCATAAGATTGTGGATCTGCTCAGGCACAACGCTCGGCTGTCGGTGACTGAAATTGCGGATAAAGTAAACCTTTCTCGTTCTGCGGTAACGGCCCGTATTCGTAAGCTAGAGCATGACAAAGTGATTCTAGGGTATCACGCTGAAATTGCGCCTTCGGGTGGGGATTCGATTTGCGCCTATTTTGCCTTAAAGTTCGATAAATCAACCTCTACGTATTATTGCGAATCATACGCGGACGAGTTATACAAAATTGATGGCGTAAAATGGTGTCATGCGATCAGCGGTGAGACGGACATGATGGTTTTTGTCGAAGTGCCTACGATGGCTCGCTTGAATGAAATCAGAGATCAAATTCAACGATATCCAGAGCTTCGAAACCTGATGACTCATACCGTCTTAGCTGAATTCTTTAACACGACTGGGAACCTGTTTGTGAAGTGACCATGAATGGATGCCATGTTGAAAACCCTTCTGAGCGAATATGTTAAACAACATTAATTTGAATCTACTTAGATCCTTGCATGTACTTTTAGAGGAGTGTCATGTCAGCCGGACCGCAGACCGTTTGCACATTACGCAGTCTGCCGTCAGTCGACAGCTTGCACAATTGCGCGATCTGTGTGGTGACCCACTGCTTATTCGTCAAGGTAATCAACTGATACCAACGCCACGAGCAATAGCGTTAAAATCAAAGCTTGATGCATTACTGGCTGAGTTTGACCATTTACTCGATGACCAACCTTTTGAGCCGCGGCAGTGGCAAGGTGAGCTTGTTATTGCTTCTAGTGACTACGTGGCGCAATACGTATTGCCCGATATTGCCTCTCACTTGGGTGAACAAGCGCCACAGTTAGATATGGCGTACCGACTGTGGCAACCCAACTTTCTTGATAAACTTCATGAGACGGGCATCCATATCGCGTCTTCTATGTATCCAGAAAAACCACAGAGTGTGTCGAGCGTTAAAATTGGTGAGGATTCATCAGTTTGTTTGATGAAATCTTCTCATCCGTTAGCAAAGCAGGACCAGATCAGTATTGAAGACTTGATTTCATATTCACACATCAAAGTGACTGGCGGCGGAGACAAAGATTCCTACACTGATTTAGCATTGAAAGAGCTAGGGCACACCCGCCACGTTACCTTTAAGGTTCCATTCTTCTCTGCTGCGATCAATCGCTTAGTTGCAAGTGAGCACCTGATGGTGGCTCCTGAACATATTGCCGTTAACCTCGCTAAGCATTGGGACTTAACCCATAAAGCATTACCACTCGAAACACCTATTCATCAATATTGGTTAATGTGGCACCCCAAATACGACACGGATCCTGCGCATAAATGGGTGCGAGAAGAGATTCGCTCAGTAATGCAAATCTCTGAATATTCCATTCGCTAATACGTACACCGTTTAGCCATGACTTGAAGTCATGATTAGTATGAATAACTTTGATTTCTAATTATACCTCTTCCGTTGATAGAGTGAGCGTCAAAGAGGGGAGATTCTTATGACACTAACAGTTTGGTTATCACTTTTTACCGTGTGTTTATTAGGGGCTATGTCACCAGGTCCCAGCTTAGCTATTGTCGCTAAGCACTCGTTGGCTGGTGGACGTATCAATGGATTAGCTACGGCTTGGGCTCATGCGTTTGGCATTGGTATATATGCGTTTATTACCTTGATTGGGCTCGCTGTTGTTTTGCAGCAAAGCCCGATGCTGTTCAAGACGATTAGCCTTGTGGGTGCGGCATATCTTGCGTATTTAGGGTTTAATGCTTTGCGTTCAAAAGGTGGTGTGGCTGCGAAGTTGGAGTCAGGTGAGGAAACAACGGTAATCCAGTCTGCGCGAGAAGGCTTTTTTATCTCGATTTTAAGTCCCAAAATTGCTTTGTTTTTTATCGCATTATTCAGTCAGTTTGTCGCGCTCGGTAATGATTTGAGTAATCAGATGATCATTGTTGCCACGCCGTTTGTTGTGGATGGGCTTTGGTACACCTTTATTACCCTAGTGCTATCGAGCTCTAAAGTCGTTGACAGAATTCGCTCTAAGGCAGTGTTGATTGATCGTTTGTCAGGAGTAGTACTCATGCTGCTGGCTCTTAGAGTGGTCGTAACGGTATAGACAAGCTCGCAAGACAGAAATACTAAAAGCAGCCCGTGTGGCTGCTTTTTTGTCTACTCTCAGTAACCCTTACACAATTTACGTAATTCTGACGCTAAATGTTGCTAAAATTAATATTATCAATAGTGTTACTTTGGTTCATATTCTCATTTGCTGTGAAAGCTACTTTCCAACGCATTGTTATAATGAGAACGATAGCCACTTAACGTTAATACTAACAGTGTCGCATATTAAGTCGAGAGTGCTTTATTGGATAAAAACGGACTTTCCTCTTACTTACCCTATGAAAGGGGTAGAGACTTCATGACCGTTTAGAAGGTGAGAGCAATATGCAAAGAATAGTAGATTTAGCTCCAGTAGTAATTTTGACCAGTGTTTGCAGCGTTGCCTGGATATTCTTTTCAACAAAGAGCATTTGGGTGTTTTTTGAACTGTTTGTATTTACGATGCTTGGCTTTGGCCTTTTGTACGGGTTACTAAAAAAGGCTGATCCTAAACACTTTGACTTTGTTTTAAATCACATCGATGAAATTAAGAAGGAAGGCAAAGATGCTTGCCTAAGCGGCGCTCCGAAAGAATCCAACCCATACTCTGGTGTCGATGGTGATTTATGGGAGGCTGGTTACACAGCCTCCTACAACAAAAAGATAAAGCAATAAACCGCTAGGTGCTTATTCAATATTGTGCTTTTCAAAAAAGCACCCTGCCATTTTAAGGACAGGGTGAAAGCAAGAAGTTTCTCAGGAGCGGTCGGGGGAGAGAAACTCATCTAAATCTTATTTACTTACCGGCGAACCTCTTCAAATTCACCTTCAATCGCATCTGCTTTACCTGTATTAAACTCATACTCTTCGTGCATTTCTCTCTGCATTTTCTTGACGCGCTTTTCAATACGTTTACCGGTAATTAATGCTGCGATGGTCAACGGAATCGCAATGATCAAGCTAAATACTAACGTAAAAAAGCCGGTAATCAGTGCTAGTGCAGTTACAATAATCCGATTCATAATCATGACCTCTCTGTAATTTATGTGCTCAGATTAATGCTGTGAACATGAACAAAACATGAATGCTGACGTTCACTTTGTCCGGAGAGTGTCAAATGAATGAAACGAAAAAACGCCTGAGGGTGATCAGGCGTATAAACGGGGAAAAATATTAGTAATGCGCATGGCGCTTATTATTTAGAACAAATATGAGATATTGTCCGCTACGCTATGTGGTTAACGTTGTGGAGCAAAGTTCACCTATCGAGGGAATGTTTGGTAACGAACACCCATCATTTGTTCCATACAGTGCACAACTTGGCAGCTGTAACCGAATTCGTTGTCGTACCAGATGTAAAGTACACAACGCTTGTCTTGTGCGATAGTCGCTTGACCATCTACGACGCCTGCATGACGAGAACCAACTAAGTCAGTTGATACAATTTCTGTTGAATCGGTGTAGTCAATCTGTGCCGAAAGCTCAGAGTTCAACGCCATTTCACGCAAGTAATCGTTCAATGAATCACGGTCTACGTTTTCACCTAAGTTTAGATTAGCGACTGCCATAGATACGTTTGGTGTCGGTACGCGAATCGCGTTGCCTGTTAGCTTGCCTGCAAGCTCTGGCAATGCTTTAGCAACTGCTTTTGCCGCACCTGTTGAAGTCAGAACCATGTTTAGTGAAGCACTACGTCCGCGACGGTCACCAGAGTGGAAGTTGTCGATCAAATTTTGGTCGTTTGTGTATGAGTGCACGGTTTCAATATGGCCAGAAAGAACACCATATTTATCGTTCAGAGCCTTAAGGACTGGCGTGATTGCATTTGTTGTACAGCTTGCCGCAGAGATGATGGTGTCATCTTCTTTAATTACCGACTCATTTACACCGAATACAACGTTTTTGATGTCACCTTTACCTGGTGCTGTTAGCAGTACTTTCTCTGCGCCTTGACACGCTAAGTGTTGGCTCAGGCCTTCAGAATCACGCCAAACACCTGTGTTATCAACAACTAGCGCGTTATTGATACCGAAAGCTGAGTAATCCACTTCGCTTGGGTTATTTGCGTAGATGATTTGGATGTAGTTGCCGTTAACGATCAGTGCTTTACGCTCTTCATCGATAACAATGCTACCGTTGAACTGACCGTGAACTGAGTCACGACGCAGCAAGCTAGCACGCTTCTCCAAATCGCCTTTTTTACCGCCACGAACCACAATCGCACGTAGTCTTAGTGGGTAACCTGGACCACTTTTCTCAATGAGAAGGCGAGTAAGTAGTCGACCAATGCGACCGAACCCGTAAAGAACCACATCACGCGCTTTCAATGAAGAATCTGCGTCGCGAGCGCCATCAAGTGCAGTGATAAGGAAATCGTTTAGAGAGCTTGTATCGTCATGTTCATTCCAGTACATAGTTGCCAATTGGCCAACATCGACACGGCATGAAGAAATGCTCATTTCACAAAGCGCTTGAATAATAGGCATCGTGTGCTCAAGCGAAAGTGGGTTACCGGTATAACGTCTTGCAACGCGATGAGTTTTGAGAATGTCTATAGTAGTAGCATTAATAAGCGTTTTACCAAACAGAACCACTTCGATTCCTTTTTGACGATATAGCTTACCAATTAGAGGGGAAATAGATTCAGCAATCGTTTGGCTAGTTTGCCAGTCTTGGAGATATTTCTCTGGACTCATTGTTGTATTAGACCTTTCACGTTTTGGGGGCTAACCATACTCTCTGCTGTTGCCTCTTCGGCAGCGTGCAAGAGTGTGGTGGGTTATGTAATCGGGTTGTAATAGTTATGTGTGCGGATTCTAAGGTCGGAGTCCTTATTCTGCTAGGAAAATTAAATCCAGTGTAAAACACTACTTAAGGGGACGTTAGTGGTGGATTAATGTGACTAAAGCAGTGGTTTTCACGTATTGACATTTAGAAAGTAACTTACTTTTTTTGCGATGATAACGTTTGCTTTCAAATTAGTTTTGTTGACAAAAATGGATATTTTGCATTTTTGTGTGATTTGCCTCGATAAGGCAACTCAATAGGTAAACATACAATAGATGATTTCCTGAAAAGTGAGGCGACTCTTAGTTGTGAGTGAAACTTTATTGTTTGCATCCAACTTTAAGATCAAAAAATATGACTTGAATCACAATTGCCACTTCATTAGCCGATGATAAAACACTCACAATAACCATAATCTAGGTAGGTGAATGTTGTTTGAAAGTAACAATGTCGTATATGCCTTTCAATGCGGGAAACTAGTCTAATATTAAATAAACGGATGAAATCAACCATTAGGCTGATGGATGTTGAGATTATCAATAAAAACACGCTTAGCACTCCTCGCACTATTACCCGCTGTGGTAATCGTGGTATTTGCAGTTCAGCAGTTTTCTGATAATGCGTTGCGCGTGAGCCGTCTCAATCAAACGGTTAGCAATATTCAAGGTTTCCAATTGATATCCAAGGCCTCCCACTTTATTTACTCCATAGAGAAAGTACGCCGACAGCCTGATCTTCAAGTCTCTGCAGCCATTAATATTGAAGAACAAGGTGAAGTTATTTCTTCTTTGCATCAAAAGTTTGTGAGTAACCCTAATACTGCTGAGTATGCTGATGAACTGAAAGAAGCCATGCTGGGGGTATTGTCAGGTAGATTGAGTGAGATGGACGACCTGGGTGATTGGGCATTTCAACAGCTCCAAAATATGTCGCGCTCTTTGTTGCAAAATCATCAATGGTATGGCAGTGACGACGGCATTCGCATGCAAAATTTTATTGCCTACCTTGCTCAGCTCTCTTTTTGGACACAGAAAGAAGCTTGGCTGACGAACCGTTTAGTCCAAGACCCTGAGAGTCGGCTAAGTCAAAGTATGTTTTATCAGGCGATTGACCGACAGCAGCAAAATTTGGATGCGTTTTTAAACTTAGGTGGGTCATACGAGCAAGTGGATAAATTGCTTGGCTTGTTTACTTCGCCGAGATATCAGAGAAACTTGGCGTCTCGCGGACAATTAATGTCAGGAGACATGTCACAAAGTGACTACGCCGCGTATTTAAAAGAACTCGATTTTCGTGTGCAGCGCTTACAAGTGCTCATTGATGGGTTCACCAAACAAACTGAGCAGTCGCTTCTCACGCAGGTTCATGAACAAAAGGCCAATATAGCGATGATCAGTTTTGGCGTCGCCTTAGTGGTTATCCTGCTTTGTTGGCTCGGATTTAGTACTTGGTTCCGAGTTAACAGCAAACTCGATGCGATCATTCATACTTTAAACGCGTTGATCAACTCCGAAGAGAAGCAAACAAAAGTCAAAGTTGATGGAAGTGATGAACTGACCATTTTTGCTCAGCAAGTGAATCGAGTGGTTGAAGAAATGCAGAGACAAACTGAAGAAATACTGCATGCAAAAGAGTCAGCAGTATCGGCTAATCGTGCAAAATCTGTGTTTCTTGCCAACATGTCACATGAAATACGCACGCCCCTTAACGGGATCATGGGCATGACAGAAATACTCTCTCAAAGTGAGTTGTCTTCGCATCAACAAGAAGTTGTTGATGACATTGACTCTTCATCTCAAACACTGCTTACTTTACTTAACGATATATTGGATCTCTCTAAAATCGAGTCTGGACGATTGGAGCTGTCACTAGTAGAAGCGGATATCCGAGAAGTCGTGTATCAGTCGATGATTTTATTCCAATCCAAAGCAACATCTAAACAGCTAAAGTTAGGTATTAATTTAGCTGAAAATATCCCCATTCGCGTGATGGTCGATGATCATCGTGTCAAACAGGTAGTTACGAATCTGGTATCGAATGCGGTTAAGTTTACCGAAGGTGGGCATGTATGCGTTGATGTTAGTTATGAGGAGTTACTTGAGAAAGAACGTGGAGTGCTGACGTTTAAAGTAGAAGATACCGGAATAGGCATTGATCAAGATAAGTTAACCACGATTTTTGAACCCTTTACTCAGGAAGATGAAGGAGTGTCGAGGCAATTTGGCGGCACAGGGTTGGGTTTGGCAATTTGTTGTCAGCTTGTGTCGATGATGGGGGGCAAGCTCGTAGCAACATCTACAAAAGGAGTGGGCACATGCTTTGAATTCTCGATTGAGGTTGAAGCAATTCCGGTGTTTGGCTGGCGTTCGGAGGTGATTAATAAAGGGCTTTTGATCTGCTCAAATTACGACTACGCCGACCAAATATTAAAAGAGTGTCGCTTAGCGAAAATCAATCTCTTTGGCGTTAATAATGTGAATGAAGTGCAAGCGATAAATGATGACTTTGATGTCATATTTCTGTGCCACAGTAACGACGCTAATACCGATGAAGTCTTGGATAATCTATCATTTAATTACGATCTTCGCCGTGTGATTATTTGCCAGCATCATTTATCCACTCCCTACGAAAATGCAGAAAAAGTACATGCCGTACTCACATTACCTTTCCTTGGCAATCGATTTAAGCATGTCATTGATGATTTAGCTAAGGTTGAAAAGACTATATCAAGTGACAATGTCACCAATAATGTTGTCAGCTCTGAATATCGAGCGTCGCGCTCTCATCGGAGGATCTTAATTGCGGAGGATAATTTGATGAACCAGAAAATAGCGAGTTTTTTTCTGGATAAAGCAGGTTATGACTATTTGATAACAAGCAACGGTCAAGAAGCGTTAGAAGCCATCACAAAGGGAGAAGAATTCGATGCAATTTTAATGGACTGCATGATGCCCGTGATGGATGGACTGACCGCGACGAAAGAAATTCGTCGTTGGGAAAAGAAAGCAGGACGTGAAAAAACGATGATTATCGCACTCACTGCGAGTGTTTTGGAAGAAGACATCCACAACTGTTTTGCGGCAGGCATGGATGCTTATTTACCTAAGCCGTATAAATCGAACCAGTTATTTGAGCTCTTTAGTGAATTAAAACTCGCCTAGCTAACATTTCAACTTAGACAAGGCCTCAAAACGATAAAGCCCCACTTCAGGGGCTTAGTTCTGATTATTCATTGTTGTGCGTTGGCTTGAGCGCCTGCGAGTTTGCGTATGGTTTGGCGATAGGTTAGGTATGCGGAAACACCAGCTAACAGGTTGCCGATACAAGCGCCTAAGAGTAAACCTCGGATTCCATCCATTTGAGCGCCAACCCACAAGCACGGTAGGAAAAAGACAAACAAGCGCAGCGCTGAAATAGTGAGCGCGGTGTAAGATTTGCCTAATGCATTACAAAGAGAAACCATTAGCATACAAACCCCTAATGAACCCAAACTGATCGGCACTATCAGTAAATGCATTTCCAAGACTTGCTCCACTTGCACATCACTTGTCATCAATAATGCGAGTGGATTTGCGACGGCAAATGTAATGGCAGCAATCAAAAGTTGGAAACCTAGAATGAATTTTACGGCAATACTGACGAGCCTTTGGATATCTTCATAGTTCTTTGCTCCAAGTAAGCGTCCAACCATTGGAGGCATAGACATTGTCAGCGCCAAGACCGAAACGATAGCAAAGAACTCATAGCGTGAACCAAGCGCCCAAGCGGCGACTGCTGCGGTTCCAAAGCTTGCCAATAATTTTGTTGCTAGCATGGAAGACAACGGTGGCAGCAGTTGGCTAATCATCGCAGGGCCCATAATGTTACCGATAGATGCAACACTTTTGGCTACGTTAAGATCTTGCCATTGTGTCGTTGCCCAGTGATTCTTTTTCACGCGAGGAGCGACGACTAAAATACCAAACCCAAAAGCGACGATGGTTGCTATTGCCGCTCCGTTAATACCCAAGTCAAACGTGAAAATAAATAGCGGGTCGAGCACAAGGTTCACGCCGCTGGTTATCATCATCATTGTGCCAGGTAACATTGTATTGCCATTAGCTCGGCAGATACTGTAATAAAAATACAAAACCGCACCAGTCCATGAGCTTAATAACCACCAAGGCCAGTAACTGTCGATTATCGGCATAACAGATTCTGGAGCGCTTAATAGAGCTAAAATGGGGTAGCGCAAAAGCCAAATTAGCCCGCCAAAAATAGCGACACCAATTGAGCCGATCATCAATACTAATCCGCCAAGTTGTTTGGCATACCGACTTTCATTCGCCCCAAGAGCTTTAGAAATGACCGCTGTCGTTGCGATCCCTAGACCGACTTGAATGCCGATAATGACCATTTGCAAAGGCAGAGTGAAACCTTGAGCGGCTAACGGTAAAACGCCGAGCTGACCGATAAACGCGCTATCCACAAGCTGAAAGCTCATTAAAGACAGAACGCCAAAAAGCATTGGCCAGGTCATCGTAAATAATTGTTTTGCAAGCGTTGGTTGTGTACTTGTCGTAGTTGAAGACATAGAAAGCTGAATGCGTTAGGAATAAGAGTTAGATTGATTGTACACGGCGGTTAGTTTAGAGACAAAAATAAACCCCGAGGAAGATATTCTTGCTCGGGGTTCGAAAATCTAGCTTACGCGTTTATTTTTTGCCGCTAGTTTGCTTGTCTTCTTCAGTCAGCTCACGAATGCGACGGCTGATGTCACGACGTGCTTTAGAGATCTCAGCGCTTTTAATGATGTGGTCATCAACACGATCTTCATAGTCTGCTTTCATATTTTTGATGATTGCGACGATTTCATCGTGAGTCATTTCTGGTTTGATGTAGTCTAGAAGGTTTTCTAGAAGATCAACACGTTTACGGTTATCACGAACTTTCTTCTCGTTATCAAGAAGCTCACGTTTTAGTTTGTTTTTACGACGAGCTTGGTTAACGATTTCAAATACGCTACTCATAGTTCTCTTTCCTAATTTTATGAATATCTTCCTCGATTAAAGCACAACATCCAGTGGCATAACAGTCTTTAGATCAATAGCAATGCAGAGTTGAACATTTCTCAACCAATTGCGCTGTGTCCATATAATCGTGCTGCTTTCTTCGAGTTTTGGCCAACATCGTAGAATCCATCGATTAATTGTCATAACGTGGCCTTCACTATATTATCAACACCATTGAATGCAAAATGATGAACTTGATATGGACTCTGGTAACACTGCGGAGCAAGTAAATAGTCAAGATAATGAGCAAGTCACTCGCTCTGTGGCTGAAAAGTTAAAAACGGCGTATATCAACGCCCGTGAGCAACTCGAAATCATCGAAGTTGAGCTTAATCGTTCAAAAATAATGATGGTCGACCAAGATGGCAATTTGACGAGAGTGCCGATTCTCTCGGAGCATTGATACCTGACCCTATTCGTAAGGGGTGTCAGGTCTTACGCTATGCTTTAGCCTGACACCAACACCTGAACCGCTAACGCTTCTTGCACTGCTGTGTGAATTTATGGAGTATGATTTCGAAGCGATTTAGGTACAAAGTCAAATGCAAAAATAATAAGGAAATGCATTATGAAAGTTGAGCTAACGGCAATTGAAGCACGAGTTATTGGTTGCTTGATCGAAAAAGAAGTCACTACCCCAGATCTTTACCCCCTCAGCCTAAACGCATTAACCAACGCGTGTAATCAAAAAAGCAACCGTGATCCCGTGATGTCACTCTCTGAGTCAGACGTTCTCGATGCCGTTGATGCTCTTATTGAGCGCAGGCTCGTCAGTGACGAAAGTGCGTTCAACAGCCGCGTCAGCAAGTATCAACACCGTTTCTGTAATACGGAATTTGGTGATTTAAAGCTGACAGAGCAGGAGAAAGGCATTGTATGCTGTATGCTTTTGCGCGGTGCTCAAACACCTGGGGAAATTCGTACTCGTACTAATCGTCTCGCGACATTTCATGATGTAAAAGAAGTGGAAACGGTCCTTGAGCATTTAGCAAGCGAAGAGAAAGGACCATTAGTGGTCAAATTACCACGTGAGGCTGGTAAGCGGGAGTCGCGTTATATGCATTTGTTCTGTGGTGATGTTGATGCGTCCGAACTTGCAGCGCCTGTGTCTGCTGCAAGATCGAGCTCCGATCGAGTAAGTCAGCTAGAGCTCGAAGTCGCTCAGCTGAAAGAAGAGCTGGATGAATTAAAAGCTAAGGTTGAGTCACTGCTTTCATGATGGAAAATACAACGCAGCGTTGGAGTGTCTACCTGATACGAAATAACCGCAACGCGTTGTATTGTGGTGTTACCAATGATGTTGAACGAAGATTCAATCAGCACCAAACCGGAAAAGGAGCGAAAGCTTTGAAGGGAAAAGGCCCTTTGATATTGGAATGGTCATCGGATTTTGAGTCAAAGACGCTTGCCATGCGAGCAGAGTACTATATTAAGCAACTAACTAAAGCGAAAAAAGAGCTGCTCGTTATGTCAAAAGCAAATATTGTCGTCGACGAACATCAACAAATGATGTTAGAGATAGTGGCACTCTGATAAGCCCTTGCTACGCAAAGATACACGGAAACCGCCTATGTCACATTGGCGGTTTCTTTTTGTTTTTGGAGTACCATGTAGGAATAAACTGACGCATAATGGGCTGGTGTTCTGTTTAAAGGGCCTGAATATGAAAAGCGCGAAATGTCTTTGCGTCATCGAGACAAAGGAAGCGACTCAATGTACTTTCATTTGCATCCACTCAGACCAAGAACTAATTTACTATTGAAACAGGCACTAAGAGGAAGGTAGATTACAAGAGTATAGGATGACTCGGCTAGGTAATGAATAGAGCTGAATTAGGCTCATAAAAAAGCTAAAAGAGCAGTAGATGAAAAAAGCGTTAGTATTCTCCCTGATTTCAATGGCCGCTTTTGCGCCGAATGTGCAGGCCACCCAAGTTCTTAATGGGTATTGGGCATATCAAGAGTTTTTAGACCAGTTTCCACAACAGAAGCAGCTAACTAGTGCGTTGGCTGAAGTGGTAAGAGAAACCCCTGTACCCGTAGCAAAAGACAAGAAGCGTCCACTGAAAATTTCTGTTGTTTATCCAGGGCAGCAGATCTCTGATTATTGGATTCGAAACATCGACGCGTTTGAAAAACGCCTAGATAAGCTTGATATCGACTATCAGCTAAATCAAGTGTTTACTCGTCCTAATGCAGATATAAAGCAGCAAAGTTTGTCTTTAATGGAGGCGCTGAAAAGCAACTCCGATTACTTGATCTTTACTCTAGATACCACAAGACATCGTAAGTTTGTTGAGCATGTCTTAGATTCAAAGAAAACCAAGTTAATTTTACAAAATATCACCACACCTGTCAGGGATTGGGAACATCATCAGCCGTTTCTTTATGTTGGTTTCGACCACGCAGAAGGAAGTCGTGAGTTGGCCGTTGAGTTTGGCAAGCGTTTCCCTAAACATAGCCACTATAGTGTTCTCTATTTCTCGGAGGGCTACATTAGTGACATCAGAGGCAACACTTTTATCAACCAAGTGAACCGCGATAACCAGTTTGAACTACAATCTGCTTACTACACCAAAGCAACAAAGCAATCTGGGTATGAAGCTGCAAAAGCCAGTTTGGAGAAGTATCCGGACGTTGATTTCATTTACGCGTGTTCTACCGATGTAGCATTAGGTGCTGTTGACGCTCTTAAAGAGTTAGGTCGTGACGATGTCATGATCAATGGTTGGGGCGGCGGTTCAGCAGAGTTAGAGGCGCTTTCTAAAGGGGAGTTAGACGTTACCGTTATGCGTATGAACGATGATACAGGTATTGCAATGGCTGAGGCCATTAAGTGGGATCTAGAAGGAAAGCCAGTTCCCACCGTTTACTCTGGTGATTTTGAAGTCGTTACCAAATCGGACTCTCCAGAAAGAATTGAAGCATTAAGAAAACGTGCATTTAGATACTCAGATAATTGATGACAACTACATCAAAAACAAGAAAGCGTCGCTCACTGTCGACGCTTATTACCAAAATAATTATTCTCGTACTTGCTCCGATCATTCTAGGCATCTTTGTTCAGAGTTATTACTTCTCGAAGCAGATTATTTGGCAGGAAGTCGACCGAACCAAGCAGCAGACCTCTGCCCTGATCCTGAACATTTTTGATAGCCATTTTGCAGCGATTCAGATTCATCACAACAGCAATTCGAAAAGTGATGTTGTATTGGATTTTTATACAGAACGTGATGAAGAGGCACTCAATTACTTTTTCATGAGTATTGACCAGAGTGATCCTTCCCATACACCGGAGTTTCGTTTCCTAACCGATCATCAAGGTATTATTTGGGACGATGGCAACGCGCATTTCTATGGCATCAACAACCTGATACTTAGCCGACTTGCCAGTCAGGTGACCTTTAGCAACAACTGGTATTATCTACCCTCACAGACCCCGATGGGAACTCGCCATCTGTTACTTCGTCGCGTACCCGTTTTACAACCTAAAACCGGTGAAGTGATGGGGTACTCTTACAATGTTGTTGTTTTAGATAATAACTTTGGGTTGATGGAAAGGTTAAAAAATGAAGGCAACGTCGACAATGTTGTGTTGGTCGCTAACAACACACCATTGGCAAGCTCATTAGTAGGAGATGAGGCTTATCAAATATTTGACGTACTCAAACGACGAGAGTCCCAGCACAAGCTTGACCAATTATTGATCATCAAAACCCCTATTGAGGTAAATGCCGCCGAGACTGACTTGTGCTTGCTTACTGTGCAAGACAATCAGAGCGTGGTGACATTGCAAATCCAACACCTGCTAGCAATGCTAGCCTCAGTTATCGGTATGGTCATGATTGCGCTAATGACTAAAGAATGGATCGAGAATCGAGTAGTTGAAGAGTTAGGATCCCTGATGGCATATACCCGCTCGGCTCGTGAAGAAAAAGGATTTGAGCGTTTTGAGGGGTCAGATATTGAGGAATTCGATCATATTGGTTCGACACTAGAAAACACTTTTGAAGAGCTTGAAGCACAAAAGCGCTCTTTCCGCGACCTGTTTAACTTTGCGTTATCACCTATTATGGTGTGGTCTGAATCGGGTGTACTTGTCCAAATCAATCCGGCAGCACGCAAAGAGTTAGTCATGGAAAACGATGTTGAAACCATGCACCCAGTGTTCAAAGGTTTCAAAGAAAAGTTGATGCCACACCTTCGCATGGCGGCTCAGGGAGCTACGTTGACAGGCGTTAATGTGCCAATTGGAGACAAAGTATATCGCTGGAACTTATCGCCGATTCGAGTTGATGGAGATATTAGCGGTATTATTGTTCAAGGTCAGGATATTACCACGCTAATTGAGGCGGAAAAACAGAGTAACTTGGCGCGCAAAGAAGCAGAAAAATCTGCTCAAGCCCGTGCCGACTTTCTGGCTAAAATGAGCCATGAGATCCGAACGCCAATCAATGGAATTTTAGGGGTTGCTCAATTGCTAAAAGACTCTGTGGAAACAGAAGAGCAGAATAACCAAATTGACGTACTTCGACATAGTGGTGAGCACTTACTTGCTGTTTTGAATGATATTTTGGACTTTTCGAAGATTGAGCAGGGTAAGTTTAATATCCAAAAGCACCCGTTTTCTTTCACTGATACAATTCGAACGTTAGAAAACATTTATCGTCCTATTTGTGAAAGTAAAGGCGTCAACCTTGTCATTGAAAACAAAATAGATCCCAATGTTGAAATCTTTACTGACCAAGTTCGTCTGAACCAAATTTTATTCAACCTAGTCAGTAACTCAGTAAAGTTTACGCCCTCGGGTAGCGTGCGCTTGCATGCTGAACTTGAGCAGTTCTATGGCGCTGACAATAGTGTGCTGGTCGTGGAAATTACGGATACAGGTATCGGCATCGAGTCTGACAAACTCGACCAAATGTTCGAACCTTTTGTTCAAGAAGAAGCAACAACGACTCGAGAATACGGCGGCAGTGGCTTAGGGCTGACCATTGTGAAGAGCCTCGTCGACATGCTGGAAGGTGATGTTCAAGTCCGCAGTCAGAAAGGCTTAGGAACGACTTTTGTCATTACAATGCCAGTGAAAGATCGTGAGCGAGTACTCACCCCTCTTGATTCGAGTTTGCGAGTTAAGCCAGGTGAACTATTTGCAGAGAGTCTCAAAGTGTTGTTGGTAGAGGATAACCATACTAACGCATTCATTCTAAAAGCGTTTTGTAACAAGTACAAAATGCAGGTTGATTGGGCGAAAGATGGGTTAGAAGCAATGGAATTCTTAAAAGATCATACTTACGATTTGATACTGATGGACAACCAACTTCCGCATCTTGGTGGAATTGAAACGACCAAAGAGATCCGACAAAAGCTAAAACTAGGCACGCCAATTTATGCGTGTACTGCTGACACCGCGAAAGAAACCAGTGACGCCTTTATGGAATCGGGTGCGAATTACGTGCTTCTCAAGCCGATTAAAGAAAATGCGCTCCATGAAGCATTTGTGGATTTTAAGCAGCGGTTCTTAGTTGAGCGAACATAAGGAATTGGCTCACTACGAGATAACCCAATTATTCATTATCTGAAAAGCACAACACCATGACAGTGGGTTGTGCTTTTTTGTATCTGACCCTTTTACTCTTATACAAATCAGACTTTATTGGTCTCGACGTTTGTTGTGTACATCGCTGCATTTCAAGTTCAAACATAGTGTTGTGTTACTTAGATTTCTGCCCCTTCACTGACACACCCAACGTGATTTCAATCACAAAAAGATATTTACTTAGCGTGCTAACTATTTTATATTACTTAGCACGCTAAGTAATTGAGTAGATCTTATGATTCAAGACATCAACAGTTTGCGAGACCTTTCTCTGGCTGAAAAATTATCTCGTGTTGCTCGTTTGTGGAAAATGGTTGCAGATCGCGAGTTAGAGCCTTTAAACCTAACGTATCCGCGTTGGACTGCGTTATGGAAGCTTTATCGAATGGGTGACAACATCAGTCAGAAGCATTTGGCTGAAGCGCTTGAGATCGAGTTAGCGTCGTTGATGCGAACATTAAAATTATTAGAAGAGCAATCTCTGATCGTTCGCCATTGCTGTGAACACGATAAGCGAGCACGTATTGTTAGCCTCACAGAAGAGGGGAAAACCCTACTAAAGCAAATGGAGGCTCGAATTCTTCAAGTTCGAAGCAAGCTCCTAACGGACATCAACGACCAGGAGCTTCAGCAGCTTTCATTGATTCTTGATCAGATTGCTCACAATGCGCTTGATTCACTTAGCGAATAAGTCAGAAAACCGAATAAAAAGAGAAGTAAACGCCTATGACTCCAGATCAAAAATTCGCACGTTGGATCAAATATTCTTGCGTCGCGTTTGTCCTTGTCTTTGCCTATTTTCTAGTTGCAGATCTCGCCATGCCGTTGACGCCTCAGGCAATGGCAACGCGTGTGGTAACTAAAGTGGCCCCCCGTGTGAGTGGGCAGATTACGCATCTTTATGTTGCCAACAACCAAGAAATAAGCCAAGGCGATCTACTATTTCAGATTGATCCCCAGCCTTATCAGCTCGCCGTAGAAAAGGCTCAACTTAACCTTGAGCGTGTGATTCAAAACAACGAACAACTTGATGCTTCTATTGGTGCGGCAAAAGCAGACGTTGAAGCGAGCAAAATCGTGGCGGAACAAAAAGTTCGCGAAGCAAAACGTCTTAATACTCTGTTTCACCGTAATGGTACTTCGCAACAGCAGCGCGATGACGCACAGAGCAGTGCAACGGCAGCTAAAGCGAACTTACTGGCCGCACGTGCTCGTTTAAAAGAGTTGGAAGTAAACCGCGGTGATTTAGGCGCAACGAATGTGAATATCCGCGTGGCGCAAAACCAGCTAAAACAAGCGGAACTTAATCTGTCTTACACTCAAGTCTCGGCGGAACATGATGGCGTTGTCGCTAACTTGCAGCTGGAGACGGGGGCCTATGCGGCAGCTGGTACACCTCTTGTCGCTTTAGTCTCCGATGACGTGGATATCATTGCCGACTTTCGTGAAAAGAGTTTACGACACTTTAATCAGAACAGCCGTGCGTTAGTGGCTTTTGATAGCTTACCTGGTGATGTATTTGAAGCTCGTATTACGAGTGTGGATGCCGGGGTCAGCTCGGGTCAATTCGATGCGGATGGTCGCTTAGCAACACCAACTGACTCAAACCGTTGGGTGAGAGACGCGCAGCGCTTACGTTTACATTTAGCTATCGATGAACCTCAGCAGCGCGCATTTCCAGCAGGGGCACGAGCAACCGTGCAGTTGTTGCCAGAAAACTCATTATCTGGTTGGTTAGCGAGGTGCCAGATCCAATTCTTGAGTCTTCTTCATTATATTTATTAACGAGGAGGCGATATGAAGTTATGGGACCACCCCATGTCGGAAAACGACTTCCGTCAGTGTTTGCGCATTGCAACTGGTGCGACCATTGGTTTCACTTTATGTAAAGTATTTGGTTGGAACTATGGCGTATTCTTTACTGTAACCCCGATGCTGTTACTTGGAATGGTGCCAGTCATGAGTCTACATGCCGCACGACAACTGATTTTTTCAGCGGTTGTGTGTGGATTAGAAGTTGGTGTGCTTGGTGGGTTATTTGGTGGGCACCCAGGCATGATGACAATCATTGCATTCGGGTTGTTCCTGTATAAATTCGCCTGTATGTCAAAAGGGAGCTTATTCTTATTTGGAGCGAACAGCGTACTGAACTTAAGCATCATGCTGCACTTTGCGAGTTATCCAACCACTGACTTAAATGACCTAATCTTTAGCAATCTGCAAGCGAATGTTATTTCAGTGATCGTTGCTTATGTGGTGACATTTTTGATTCCCGATGCGGAACCTCGTCAGCCACCAGCGAAACCGTCGCAGCCTAAACAGAGTCATCGCATGCGTCATGAAGCCCTTATGGGGGCGAGTATCGCTACAATGTCTTTCCTTGTATTCCAGCTATTTGACCTCAGTGACTCTATGTCTGCTCAGGCGACAACCTTACTTTTATTGTTTCCTATGCATTGGAACGGTGCTTTAGGGTATGCGCGAAAAAGAGCAATGGGAACCTTGATGGGGGTGACCTTTGGTATTGTAGGACAACTTGTATTATACGATTGGTCGGATACCTTATTGTTTATCGTCCCATTGCTTTGGATTGGTGCGATGATGTTCAGTTATATGCACGTGAAAGAGTCTAGCGGTTCGGGAGCCGGATTTGGCGGTTTAACCACATTAGGCATTTTGTTCGGCCAATATCTTACTCCGGATGGTGACTTAATGTTCAGTGCGCTGTATCGCGTGAGCAGTATTTTGTTTGCTATTGTTGCGACGCTGCTTGTGACCTATACGGTTCACAGAATACTCAACAGCTTTGAGGCGACGCGCTTTAGCGAGCAGTAAGTTCAGACGTTACTGGTTAGAAAGGATTGCTCCAGTAACTCTGTTTTTAGTTCGTGAGTCATCTCAATGGAACTAGCAAACTTAATTCCAACTACCCATCCCTTCACCAATTTCTTAATGTTGGCAATGACACATCGATTTTCTTCTCCGATATAGTGGCTTAACGGGCATTCGATGGTAACACTCTCACCCACGTTGAATTCGGGCTCAATCAAGGTTGATATACCAACACCTGCTAGAGAGAAATCGATAAGGCTACCGTCGTAGACATTCCCTGCATGAATAACGTTACAGTCCATTTGCAACTTGTAACGCTCATGTTCCCGAACTGGTTTGGTTGCAAATGTTCCTGGAATGCGGATAAACAAAAGGGGGGATGGTCGAACGGTCGTCGTCAGCACGCTGGACTTAAACGCAATGACATGGCCTAACTCCGTATCTGATACACCACGCACGATGACATCGGCGTTGGGGAGTTTTCTCATCACTTGCTCTTCAAGCAAACGCATTGGTATATCAAGAATCAAATAAGCATTTTCTTTCATCCCCAGATAGGTGGTGGAATACGTATATTGATCCTTAGGCCCAAATTCGAAATTAGTAGAAAGCTTCATTCCCGGTTTGAGAAACCTATGCAGTTCATCTTTAGTATGAGTGGCTGGCATCACATTGGCGTTTTAATTTTTTAGTTAAGCTGAGGCTATCAAAACGCCATTTTGTTATTCAAGATAGTAAGGCATAAGTTTTTGTAAAATCATCGCTATCTGTGAAGTGGTGGGCGATAAGTTTGGTTCATTCCATCTTTCATAAAGATTTGGCTTGCCACAATACTGCCGCATGTGACCAACATCAGCGCTAACCAAGTGAGAGAATCTGGTTGTTCACCAAAAATTGGAACGGCAAGAAGTGTCGCGACGACTGGAGTTAATGAACCAAAAGCAGCGCTGGCTTCGGCACCGATGATCCTAATTGCATAAATGAAAGTGAAAGAAGCGATTAAACCTGCGCCAACACCTTGTAGCATCGCGTGGCCAAATAACTCCTCCCATGGCCACTGGCTGAACGGTGTTACCACCAAATAACTGTCTACCCACCCGAAACCAACGGCGATGATGAGCAGAGCCAAAGACGCGATTGCAACGAATCCTGCACAGACGTGTGCATTAAGATTGGCGACACGAGCGCTGATGGTGAAAGCAGCCCACATGATGCTGCCAGTTAGAAACAGGATATGCCCTTGTAATTGAGACCAGTTGTACTCTGCGCCGCTATTAGAAAGAAGGAATACGAAAATCCCTAACAGCACCGTAGAAAGCCCGATTAAGCGGTGAGCACTCAGCGACTGTTGATAACAAAGTACCGCGATAGCAGAAACAAACAATGGCAAAGTGCCAGGTACTAATGCACTGCCGTGCGCCACGGGAGCGAAATGCATAGCCGTTCCGACGACCAGAAGATAGGGAAGGCCGCTTCCAACCACAACACCAACCAGGTAGCGTTTAGGCACTACGCGCAGCGACTGTTTATGCTTAATCACAAATGGTAATAAAATTATACTTGGGATTAGAAAGCGAACTAACGCGATATCGGCTGGCTGCAAGGCAGAAATTGCGCCCCCTTTTAAAGAAATAAAGAAACCAGACCAAAGCAGTAAGGTCGTTAATATAGCTGCGTATCCCAAGATCATTATCGACATGTCCATTTGTAAATGATGTGTTAATTGTTGAATAAAACTCTTGCCAAAGGGAGGCAAAGTTTGACGTAATTAGGCTTGATGTTGGTGATAAATTGCGTATAAGTGTTAATTGTTGGTGATTAAAGGCACGGAAGAATAAATGGATAAAATTGACAGGCAACTTATCAACCTAATGCAGAAGGATGCCACTCTGACAACGGCAGAACTTGCTGACCAAGTAGGGCTATCGGCATCACCTTGTGCAAGACGCATTAAGCGTTTGGAGCAGGAAGGTGTAATAAGTGGTTATCGAGCTATTGTGTCCAGAGACACTGTAGGCATCGCGATGACTGTATTTGTTGAAGTGAGTTTAAATAACCACCAAGCTTCTTCGATTGATGAGTTTGAACATGCCGTTGTTGAGATGGATGAAGTGATCTCATGCCATGTCGTATCAGGGGCCTATGATTACCTGTTAGAGGTGGTCAGTAAAGATCTCGCTGGTTATGAAACATTTACTAGAAAGTTACAGCGATTAGAAAATGTGAAAGATATTCATACCCACCTGGCGATTAGACAAGTGAAAGGAAATGGCAGTTTGCCGATTTATGCATAAGAAAGATGAAATTTTTCGATAGACTTAAGATTGCCCACTATCATCGAAAGCGATATAGACAGTTTGGTAAAGACAGAGCCCGAACTCTGGGATGGGCAGATAAGTATAGTCAGATCAGCCGTTTTGAGGCGTTGTGCCGAGGGTTAACGTTAGACGGTTCAAGTATTTTAGATATTGGGTGCGGCTACGGAGACTTGTTAGCGTTTATCGAACTTACGGGGGGGCTTCCTCAAAGCTATATTGGCATTGATCAGCAAAAACAGTTTATCTCTGAAGCCAGAAAACGAGATTTTCGTACGCAAAGTAAGTTTATATGTGGCGACTTTTCAACGTTGGTATTGCCTCGTTGCGACTTTGTTTTTGCTTCCGGATCATTGAACTATCAATCCACCAACCCAAATCATACCATTGAAATGATTGATAAAATGTACCGAGCGACAGAGAAAGGTTGTGTGTTTAACTTGTTGGATGAATCCAAACTACCCAGCATGAAAATGTTAGCGTCGCACAATAAAGAAGGTGTCTTTCGCTATTGTCGGTTGCTGTGTCCGAATACACGATTGATTGAGGGGTACTCCGAGCACGACTTTACGATTGCCATGATCAAAAAAGCGAAGTCCGTTTCCTGACTCCGCCTTATAAATTCTTAAGCCTTATTGGTTTTTGTATTGTGAGATTTCACAGTTACCTGTGTATCTATCAACCTTGAATGAGAAAGCGGCTGAATGGTATTCCCTCCCATCACTCCATATTGTTTCTCCGAAGATTTTACAAAGATCCAAATCACTGATTGAACCGAACTCTTTTACGTGCCTAACTACTGACAAAAACTTGGCTTTGGTAGCATTAGGACATTCCCTGTTACTTAATCGATTGATAACCATGTTTGTAGCATCATCTCCAGCCAAATGTGACTTTTTATTAAATTTTATTAATGGCTAAACTAACCAAAAAATGTCCATAAGTAAAGCATTAATGTGACGTATGTCTCTATAAATTGATTGTCTTGGTCATGGTTTAGTCAAGTTTGTCAAAGGGAACAATCCCATTATTTACATTTGATATCATTCACGACTAAGGAAAGATAAAAAGCACGAATAACGTCCAATATTGGAGTGAAAAACCAACATCGTCTATTCAAAACTGGCTCTGTTTTTACTTCGAAACATCTTGAGCGTATTGAAGCGCTCGGGCTTCTTTATCATAGACTTGTGACAGAGTTTGATATTGTGAAGAGAGGCGCTTGTAATCTTCAGCAAGTTCCAAAGCGTTGGTGTTATACCATTCCGCAGTTATTTGATTGGCTGTTTTGTTTGACTCGCGGCACTTCTGGGCCAGTATCTCCCACCCATTTGCTGACCATTGGGATTGTGTGCTCAATTTAAGCAGCTGATTCGCTTTAGTTGTGAGCTCTTCTTTGTATTGAATCGATGCTTTTAATTGCGCTTTGAACACATTTTGGTTCGACTTGGCACGCCAAAGTAGCACGAGCTCATGCAGTGAAAAGGTGTCGGACAATAACTGACGCTGTTTATGTTCGGTCAAAAGTGTATTGAATACCTCAACATGCTGATTGTAATTGGACTCTAAACGATTGAATTGGGTAAGATTGTCATTCCACGACGATGGGTTACATTGAATATTGGCGTGCCCCGTTATCGGGAACAGAAGAAATAGTAGTATCCAATTGAGTCTGTTGATCATTATTGCTCGCGTTAGTTGACCTGCTCTTTTGAGTATATACCCAAATTTCTACGACATGCGTGCTGCTGGTGGGATAAGAATGAAAAGGAAAAGGGCATGAAGAAAATTCTCGTCGCATTGATTGTCATGCTGTTGCTCGGCGGAGCGGGGGCTGGATACTATTTCTTCTTTATGCAGAAAGATGAACCTGAAGCACCAAAGGCTACGCAAGTCGAGCAATCCTCACTGCAAAAAGAAACATCCAAACCGATTCTGGATTTAGAAGCCGCTCCCCCGGAAGTTACCGAGTACTACGTTATTGAGCGTCGTGTCAATGTTTACAACAAGCCTAACCTTAATGCTTTAGTTGTCGATACGCTCTATAAGGGAGAAAAAGTATCGGTGTTAGAAAAAGTAGATGGGTGGTACCGAATCTCCGGCTATCTTGTCTATGAAGAGGGTGGAGAAGAAAAAGCCGAATGGTTGAATGCTGAAGGGTTATCGGATGCAGAGCCAGTTATTAAAGAGCAAGAGCGCTTAGAGATATTGGATGAATACCTACAGAAGTCGGATGATTTAAAAGTTCACTTGGATATTTTCCGTAAGAAAACACAGCAATTGTTAGACGATGAAACCTGTGATCCGAGTGATTTTGAGGAGCTCGGGGGTTGGGTGCGTTCTGTGACGTTCAAAAAGCGCAACGTTTACTTCATCTATTGTGGCGGTTTGGAGCAAGAGAATAAGATCTACTTAGATGTTGATAAGGGCGATATTTTTTATCGATAACTCACCACCAATTACACTCGTTCTCTAAAGACGTTTTGATAAATGCAATAACGATGCAAACCTGAAATCAGAGATTTATAACTTTTTAGTTGTGAACCATAATCAATAGGAATACTATCAACGAGTCAAGTGACCTAACTTGGCTCTTTGTGTTTTTAGTGAGTTCCTATGCCTTGGATTTACCTTAGAAAGTTGATTTTGCTGCTATTTGCAATGGTATTGCTACCAGTGCATGTATCTGCTGCGCAAATCGACCACAAGGCTCACGTACCGCACTTTTCTAAGCTACAACCTTTTGTAGCCGTAAGTGTATCGCCAAACTCTTCCGTCGATTTTTCTGAAGTTTCAGAAGAAAGCTCTCAATCTCCAGTATCTGAAGGCCATGCAAGTCTCGATTCCGTTGCTTTGTTTAACTCTCAGCGCTGGACGTCTTACTTACGGGAAGGGCTTGATGACGAGCACGTAGATTTTGTCGGCGATCTCACTACTCCGTTTTACGCTGATGCGGGTTACGCATACAGCTTGATGGACATTAACTGGCGTCACAACCAGTCCACATTTTATCATTTCACAAGCGATCATCGCATTTCTGGTTGGAAAGAGACCAATGCCATGTACGTCGCACTCAATAGTCAGTTTTCTGCCTAAACACCATCTATTTGCACCATTGTGCACTCTTAGCACGACGATTGTATTCGACAGGACGTGAGCGTTCTGAGCATTTCATACCCTGAATTTATTCTGGGAGCATCTGTCGTGTGTTAAGCCTTGTTATTAAAAGCTTCACTTCATCGTGAAGGGATGATGTTTACATGAAAAAAACACCAAAGCAGCAAAAGAACAGAAAGCTGATGAATCACTACTCAGCTTGGAAATATGTCGTATTAATCACGACAGTCATTATTTTAACCCTAAGTGCTATACCAACTTGGTTTGGTGAACAGCCTTCTATCCAGTTGACGTTTGCGGATCAAAACAACAGCGAAATGTCGGTTGTTCATCTGAATCAACTGCTAAAAACCAACCATATTTCAGCCGACAAAATCATCGAAAAAGACGGCAAAACAACCATTGTATTCGATGGTGAAGATGCGCAAAGTAAAGCTCGTGCGTTGTTAAACAAAGAGCTAAATAAAGACGACAGCATCACTTTCTCATACGTATCGGTTGCGCCAGAATGGTTAAATGAGATGGGCTTTAGCCCAATTAAGCTCGGTCTTGACCTTCGTGGTGGCGTTCAGTTCTTGTTGAATGTTGATGTGAATAAAGCGTTTGAAGAACAACGTGATGCGTTGATTGATGAAATCAAAGCGAACCTACGTGATCAACGTGTTCGTGGTGTGCAAGTTCGAGCAGAGAGCGGCAACCGAATTACGGTAAACAGTGACAGCGAGCAAGCATTGTCGGAAGTGAACAAGTTCTTGCGTCAAAACTACCCGGGCTGGATTTCAAAAAGTTCATCTCGTGGCTTTGTGCTTGAACCGAGTGAACAAAATATCCAAGAATTTCAATCGTCGACTCTTCAACAAAACCTGAAGATCATGCGTGGTCGTATTGAAGAACTTGGTATCACAGAAGCACTAGTGCAACGCCAAGGTAAAGAGAGCATTCGAATTGAACTCCCTGGTGTACAAGATCCTGCTCAAGCGAAAAACGTTATTGGTGCAACAGCAAGCTTGGCGTTTTATGAAGTGAAAGATGCGAGCCAAGCACACAGCAGCCAAGATCTTGTTCTTCAAGATAATGATGGTCGTACTGTGATTTTGTCAAAACGACCAGTTCTAACGGGCGAGCACATCGTGAACGCTCGTGCTGGTGTCGACAAAATGGGCATGTCAGAAGTCAATATTTCTCTTGACCACGCTGGTGGTAAGAAAATGAGTGACTTCTCAGCAACTCACATCGGCAAGCCAATGGCGACCGTTTACCGTGAATACAAAACAAACGATCGCGGTGTAACTGAGCGTAGTGAGCGCGTTATCAGCGTCGCGACTATTCAATCTCAGCTTGGTAGCCAGTTCCGTATTACTGGGGCAGGTAGCATGGACGATGCGCAGCAGTTGGCGCTATTGCTTCGCGCGGGGTCACTGACCGCGCCGGTTACTATTGTGGAAGAGCGAACAATCGGTGCTTCTCTGGGGGCAGAAAACATTGAAAACGGTTTTGCAGCACTGGCTTTAGGTATGGGACTAACACTGACCTTTATGGCACTTTGGTACCGCCGCTTAGGTTGGGTAGCAAACGTGGCGCTTTGTGCCAACATGCTTTGTTTGCTTGGCTTAATCGCCTTGTTACCAGGAGCGGTTCTAACGCTTCCGGGTATTGCCGGTTTAGTGTTAACCGTCGGTATGGCAGTAGACACCAACGTTATTATCTTTGAACGTATTAAGGACAAAATGCGTGAAGGCCGCAGCTTCGCTCAAGCGATTGATCTTGGCTTTGACAGCGCATTCTCGACCATCCTTGATGCCAACATTACTACCATGATCACCGCCGTGATTTTGTACGCCATCGGTAATGGCCCAATCCAAGGCTTTGCCTTAACACTCGGATTAGGTTTGTTAACCAGTATGTTTACAGGCGTATTTGCCTCTCGAGCAATGATCAATTTAATTTGGGGCCGCGATGCCCGTCGTGATGTGAGGGTTTAATCATGGTCGAAATGCTAAAACAAAATATTCGTAAAATTCGCTACTTTACTACGCTAGTTTCCATCATTTTAACGGTGATCGCGATCGTCGCTCTAGGCTTTAAAGGGTTGAACCTAGGTTTGGACTTCACTGGCGGTATGGTGACAGAAGTAAAGGTAGATAAGCAGCTAACTAACCATGATCTGCTTGACGTTCTGCAACCAAAGCTTGGTGAATCTGCGTCAGTGACACGCTCTGGTGAAGATGGACGTTGGGTGATTCGTTACTCTGCGCCGGAAGATGGACAAACGTTGCCAAGTGTAGAAGAGGTGTTGAAGCCAATCTCTCACCAAGTTGATGTTGTCAGCAACAGTATAGTTGGCGCTCAAGTTGGCCAAGACTTGTTTGAACAAGGTGGCTTAGCATTGTTGATTTGTGTGTTGAGTATTCTCGGTTACTTGTGTTTCCGTTTTGAGTGGCGTTTGGCCAGTGGTTCACTGTTTGCTTTGGCCCATGATGTGATCTTAGTGCTTGGTTTTTTTGCAGTTACTCAAATGGAGTTCAACTTAACCGTTTTTGCAGCGGTGTTAGCAATTTTAGGTTACTCATTGAATGACTCTATCATCATTGCAGACCGAATCCGTGAGCTGTTGATTGCGAAACAGAGTTGGAAAACAGAAGACATCAATGACCAAGCTGTTATCGCGACGTTTTCACGCACTATGGTGACATCTGGTACGACATTGATCACTGTTGGTGCATTATGGATTATGGGAGGAGCGCCTTTGGCTGGTTTCTCAACCGCCATGTTTATTGGCGTTCTGTCGGGTACATGGTCTTCGATTTCGATTGGTACTGTGCTGCCGGAGTGGTTGAAACTGGAGCCGAAACATTATCTTCCAGTTGAGATCGACGCTGCGCCGTAGCATTATTTTTAAGGTAAAAGTGCTTGCGCCACTCATCTTGAGTGGCGCTTTTTTGTGCTTATTTCACGCGCATCAGACGATGTTTCACAAGTCCCAAATCGAACTCTAAGACTTGTGAGCGCTTCATTGCTTCGACTTTATTCAACATCGACTCTTGGTAGCCTTTCTTCTTCATCCACTGAAGAGGTACAGAGAAAGCATCTTCATTAACGACATAAGACTCGCCTTTATGCTCACCGCTATAGACGTTCACAACCCAAACTCGGGCTTGAAAGTCCAATACTTCACCCATGACTTTAGCGATTTTATTCAGAATATTTTTCATTGTTTCCAGTTTGCCTTAGCTTAGTAGCAACCAGACACCAACTCCCATCATTAAAGTGCCTGCGATACGGTTCATTAGGCGTACATTCTTAGACTGACCTAATACGTGTTTCAACCCTTTACCACCAGTAGCGTACAGAGACATGCAAATGAACTCAAACAGTAAAATAATGGAGACAAGTATGATCAGTTGCGGTGCAAGTGCTGCGTTTTGGTCTATAAAAGGCGGTAAAAGAGAAATCATAAATGCCCAGCCTTTTGGGTTTGCGATTGCGGTAACGAAGCCTTGCATGATAAGTGCGATATTGTCACTCTTTGGTGTTTCTAAGTTGTCGACATTAATCGCAAGTTTCCCTCGCGACCGCCACATTTCAACTCCAAGATAGAGTAAATAACCGCCACCAATGAACTTTAACGCGATAAACATCCAAGGATAATTGAGCATAATCGCAGCGATACCTAACACCGCAGAGACTGACACCAGCGCGACACCGAGAAGTTCTCCTATCATCATCCATAACGTGCGACGATAACCGATACTCATACCTAACGTTAGGGCGAGAGTCATGCACATACCAGGCGTGATTGAGACAAAAAAGAAAGTAGGGATGAACATACTGAGCAATGCAAGATTCATATCTGTTGATGATTTAGTGATTAAAGAGAAGCCACAAAGATAGTGCAAAGTGGAAAAGGATGCTACTACAAAGCGAACGATTACTTTCACTAGTAGCTAGTTGATGTTCTTCGAATATATAAATTTAAAATGAAATTATATTTTAATCTATGCGTCATAATAGTGCGTATTGCACCAGTATGAGACAAGCTCTTATATCATTTTTAGATTAAATATATTTAATTTATTATATTTTATCGGTATTAATCATCACTGTATTAAAATAATCGAATTGATAACTAAATTATCATTAAATGCAGTAATTAAATGATATGTTTGATAATTATTTTTACTGATAATTGAATTATTATTCTAATCTCAAGTTTGTTGTAATCATATAGGCTTAAAATTCAGATCTTAAATCATGACATAATGTAACGTCTACCATTCTGTATGTAAGTGCATGATATTTAATAATTATGTTTCTATTTCTCTTGGTGTAGCTTTTGTGGAAGTGTGATTTAAAACAATGACTTATGTAAAGTTAACCATTTTATAACATTTCACGGGTAATGAGATCTAAATCAATCTTATGCAATTGGGTGAGTTTTTTATTTGAAATGTAATATTTCTAGGTTAACTTAAAATAAAGGCAGCACGGGATTGGTTGTCAAAAGAATAAATAAACACGTCAGTTGGTGAACTATTTCATCAGTGTATTAAGTTTGCTTTTTAAATGCCGTTAAGAATGGAGTCTTCAATGAAGAAAGTCGCTTTGATCACTGGATCAAAAGGCGGAATTGGTTCTGCTATTTCCTCTCAATTAGTCAATGACGGTTACCGTGTAATCGCTACTTATTTCACAGGTAACTACGAATGTGCGCTGGAGTGGTTCAACAGCAAAGGGTTTACCAAAGATCAGGTTCGACTTTTTGAGTTGGATGTAACAAACACGACAGAGTGTGCAGAGAAATTGGCGCAATTGCTTGGGGAGGAAGGAACCATTGATGTTGTTGTCAACAACGCAGGAATCACACGTGATGGCGTGTTTAAAAAGATGACTGCGCAAGCTTGGAATGATGTCATCAATACCAACCTCAATAGTTTATTCAACGTTACGCAACCCCTCTTTGCAGCAATGTGCGAAAAAGGCGGTGGTCGTGTCATCAATATCTCTTCAGTCAATGGTCTTAAAGGGCAGTTTGGTCAAGCAAACTACTCGGCGGCGAAAGCTGGGATGATCGGTTTCTCTAAAGCCTTAGCATACGAAGGTGCTCGCTCGGGTGTGACAGTTAATGTTATCGCTCCGGGTTACACGGGTACGCCAATGGTTGAGCAAATGAAGCCAGAAGTGCTGGAATCCATCACGAACCAAATTCCAATGAAACGTCTTGCGACACCAGAAGAAATTGCAGCATCAGTGAGCTTCTTGGTCAGCGATGCGGGCGCCTACATCACCGGAGAGACTTTGTCGGTGAACGGCGGCCTATACATGCACTAAGGAGAGAAGATGATGGAAAAAGTATTTATCGTAGCGGCGAAGCGTACTCCAATTGGTGCTTTTGGTGGCAGCCTGAAAAATACTTCTGCTGGCGATCTGGCAGCAGTAGCGATTAAAGGCGCGTTGGAAGCGGCAAAGTTACCTGGCGACAAGGTTGACGAAGTGATTGTTGGCAACGTTGTTGGTGCAGGTCAAGGAATGGGTGTTGGCCGCCAAGCGGCACTGTTTGCGGGGATTCCTGAATCTGTTCCTGCATATGGCGTAAACATGGTTTGCGGTAGTGGCATGAAAACGGTCATGGATGCCGTGTCCCATATCCGTAGTGGCGATGCTGAGATCGTTGTTGCAGCGGGTGTTGAAGTCATGTCTCAGATTCCGTTTGCCGCACCAAGCAGCATTCGTGATGGCAACAAAATGGGCAATCTGGAGCTAAAAGATCTGCTCGTAGCGGACGGTTTAACCGATGTATACAACCAATATCACATGGGTGTGACGGCAGAAAACGTAGCAAAACAAATCGGCTTAACTCGCCAGCAGCAAGACGAATACGCGCTGTCTAGCCAACAGAAAGCGGTAGCCGCTATCGAAGCTGGCAAATTTCAAGACGAAATTGTGCCAGTGGAAGTAAAGCAACGCCGTGAAACCGTAATGTTTGATACGGATGAATACCCAAAAGCGAACGCGACAATGGAAGCCTTAAGCAAGCTACGTCCTGCTTTTGACCGCGAAGGCACTGTGACTGCGGGTAATGCATCAGGTATTAACGATGGCGCGAGTGCGATTATCGTTGCATCTGAAAGCGCAGTTAAAGCGCATGGATTAACGCCGCTTGCTGAGATCGTAAGCTATGCGCAATCGGGTCTTGATCCGAAGATCATGGGCCTAGGTCCTGTTGAGTCGGTCAATAAAGCACTCGAAAAAGCAGAACTCAGTGTACACGACATCGACGTTTACGAGTTAAACGAAGCATTTGCAGCGCAAGCACTTGGCGTGATTCATCAGTTGGCGGAAACAAACCAAGTTCCAGTTAACGCGATTCAAGATAAAGCGAACTTTAACGGTGGTGCTATCGCGCTAGGACACCCGCTTGGTGCTTCTGGCAACCGAATCTTAGTCACGCTGGTTCACGAGCTTCATAAGCAAAATGGTCAATATGGCGTTGCTTCACTTTGTGTGGGCGGCGGCATGGGCACGGCTGTGGTTGTAAAGACAGTTAAGTAATTATTTAAACGGACATTTTTAATTCTTTCTCTAGGAGACAAACCATGTACACAGATTTCTTCAAAACATTTAGCGATCAAACTGAAAAAAATCTAGAACCTTACTTGAAGTTCAACAAGCTAGTGACAAAAAACGTAGAAGTGTTGACCGAGCTTCAATTGAACGCCATTCGCACATACAGTGAAGTGGGTCTAAACCAGATGAAAGCAGCGACAGAAATCAAAGACGTAACGTCATTGACTGCTTTCAACAGTCAGCAACTAAGCGTACTTACTAAACTTTCTCAACAAATGATGGATGACAGCAACAAGCTTCAAGCGATTGCAAAAGAGTTCAAAGAAGACGTTGAGAAAATGACTTCGGAAAATCTAAAGACTGTTACTCCAGCGTAATTTGTCCGATTCTCGCCGCCCCTAGATTTGGGCGGCGTTGTTTTTTCCGAATATAGGAGTAAGACTATGTTTCAACACTTCTTTTCGGACTATCTTGTGAAGCTTCAGGAAACCAATCATCAGTGGTGGCATGATTTCGAAGTGAACAAGGCAGTCGTGAACTCTCCTTTAAACAAGGCCATGCAAGAAGTGAACTTTGAGGATACTGCCAAACTGTTCGAACAAGCTGCGAATCAGCCTGCTGCGATTTTAAAGCTACAAGCACAGTGGTGGGAACAGCAGCTGCAAATTTGGCAGAATGTTGCATTGGCAGGGAACCAAGCACAAATCGTCGAAGCTGAAAAAGGGGATAAGCGTTTCTCAAACGAAGCGTGGCAAAATGAAGCCATGTATAGCTTCATCAAACAATCCTACCTTTTATTTAGTAAGACCTATCTGGACACCATCGAGTCTTTGGAAGGCTTAGATGAAAAGACGAAAGAACGTATTATTTTTTTCTCTCGCCAAGCCATTAACGCCCTTTCTCCTTCCAACTTCATCGCCACTAACCCAGAGCTTTTGAAGCTGACACTTGAGCAAAACGGTCAAAACTTACTGGCAGGCTTAGAGCAGTTGAAAGAAGACGTTGAGTCGAGCGCAGACATTTTAAAAATTCGTATGACGAATAACAATGCATTCCGCGTGGGAGATGACGTTGCGACGACACAGGGCAATGTGGTTTTTCAAAACGAATTGTTTGAGTTGATTCAATATCGACCTCTAACAGAGAAAGTGAATGCGACGCCGCTGCTCATCGTCCCACCTTTCATCAATAAATACTACATCCTTGATTTAACGGCAAAGAACTCAATGGTTCGATGGTTGTTAGAGCAGGGGCACAGTGTATTTATGATGTCTTGGCGCAATCCAGGCAAGGCACAAGCGCACATAGAGTTTGGTGACTACGTGACAGAAGGCGTAGTGAAAGCCGTCGCTGCAATTGAAGATATAACAGGACAAGAGCAAATCAATGCTGCTGGTTATTGTATTGGTGGTACTGTTTTAGCAAGCACGGTTGCGTACTACGCTGCAAAACGTATGAAGAAGCGCATTAAGTCTGCCACTTTCTTCACCACGTTGCTCGACTTCTCTCAACCAGGTGAAGTCGGCGCGTATATCAATGACACCATTGTTAGTGCAATTGAAGCGCAAAATAACGCGAAAGGGTATATGGACGGCCGTTCCTTAAGCGTGACGTTTAGTTTACTGCGTGAAAACAGCTTGTACTGGAACTACTACGTAGACAACTACTTGAAAGGCAATAGCCCAGTCGATTTTGACTTGTTGTACTGGAATAGTGACAGCACCAACGTCAGCGCTGCATCTCACAATTTCTTGCTTCGCGAGCTCTATTTAGAGAACAAGCTGGTGCAAGATAAAGGCGTCAAAATTGGTGGAGTATGGATTGATCTAAATAAGATCAAAATTCCTAGCTATTTTGTGTCAACGAAAGAAGACCATATTGCGTTATGGCAGGGAACTTACCGTGGTGCGCTGAACACGGGTGGTAACAAAACATTTGTCCTCGGTGAGTCTGGTCATATTGCGGGCATCGTGAATCCTCCAGCTAAAAATAAGTATGGTTATTGGTTGAACGATAATTTGGATGACTCTGCTGATGAGTGGTTGAATAACGCGGAACACAAAGAGGGATCGTGGTGGACACACTGGAACGAGTGGTTACTCCAATTCAACCCTAAAGAGCAAGTTGAGCCTTTCCCTATTGGCTCAGAAAACCATCCGGTTATTGATGAGGCGCCAGGACAATACGTCAAACAGGTTCTGCCAGTAAAAGAATCTTAAACAACTCCCTATAGCAGTAAATCTTAGCGGCCTTTATGGTCGCTTTTTTTATGTATGATTGCTTGTTTATTGTTGGCAAGTACCATTGAGTAATAAATAAAAAGCGCCGAGCATTTGCTCGGCGCTCAGTGTCAACAAATAGGCTAGTTGACGAGTAGAGATGCGTTACGTTACACCTCTTTATCCTTACCAAATGACAGCAGCCAGAGAGAGATTGCTGCTACCGCCACAAAGCCGGAAAGAATAATCACTGGCATAGCACTGTAGCCAAGGATATGCCAAATTACAGATTCTAATGTACTCATGGTAAGTCTCCTTAGTGCCAGCCTTCAACGCCGCTCATGTCTGGTAGTTTGTGCGCAATACCTTTGTGACAGTCTACACATGTTTTCTCGCCTGAAGCGAGAGCGGTGGAGTGCTGTTCTGCCGCACGTGATCCTTGCTGAGAGTAATCCATGAAATCAAACTCATGACAGTTACGACATTCAAGAGAGTCATTCTTTTTCATACGTGCCCACTCTCGCTCTGCGAGGTGTCCACGACGCTCTTGGAACTTCTCTGGCGTATCGATCGTCTTCGTTACGAAGTGTGCAAATAGCTCTTTAGATGCCTGTACTTTACGAACGATCTTATCCGTCCATTCATGAGGAACGTGACAGTCTGAACAAATCGCACGAACACCAGAACGGTTGGAGTAGTGAATTGTTTCTTGAATTTCAGCAACGATCGGCGCGTGACAGCCAGAACAGAATTCTTCTGTGTTGGTTGCTTCCATACCTGTGTTGAATGCGCCCCAAAATAGAAGGCCACCAGCGAAGCCTAGAAATAAAACCACACCAGCGGCAGCTTTACTCGGGCTCGACAGTCTCTTCCAAAACGCTTTAAGTATTTTCATAAGTAACCTCTTAGTACTCGCGTTTCAATTACTGAAGCGAATCGACTGCCTTAAACTCGTTTTCCACTAGTGGTTTTGCATCCGTTTGTGGAACGTGACATTGCAAACAGAAGTAACGACGAGGAGACATATCTGCCAGTACCGCATCTTCTCTGTTTACATAGTGCGTTACGCTAATTTTAGTCGCACCTGACTCTTTTGCATTTTTCCAGCTATGGCATGCAAGACACTTGTTAGCATTTAACGAAATTTCGTAGTGACGAATGCTGTGTGGGATCAACGGTGGTTGATAAACATAGCTGTCTTCAACAATTTGATCTTTAGGGAAGTCTTTGAACTCGTCTGCTGGACGCGTATCTTCCAATTGAGACATTCCACGTAAAGATTCTAGACCTCCAATACCACCTGGATTATCCAACTCAGCTTGCGCAATGCCTGTCACTAACGCACCTACAGATAAAACTGCGACAAGTAATTTTTTCATCATTTCATCTCCGCCTTTATGGCTTAAATTCTTTATTAGGCCGCCATAATGACGGCCGTAGCATTCAGTATCTGAAGGTTAAGCAATCTTAGTGATTTTGACTGGGCACTTCTTAAAGTCTGTCTGTTTAGACAGTGGATCAGTCGCATCTAGGATAAGCTTGTTAATCAAAATACGTGCATCAAAGAACGGTACGAATACCAAGCCTTTTGGCGGACGGTTACGACCGCGAGTTTCAACACGAACGCGTACTTCACCGCGTTTGTTTGCCATGAGTACTTCTTCACCACGACGAACATTGCGTGCTTTTGCGTCTTCTGGGTGCATGTAACACACTGCGTCTGGTACTGCTTTGTATAATTCAGGTACACGACGAGTCATGGTGCCTGTGTGCCAATGCTCAAGAACACGACCAGTACATAACCACATATCAAATTCATCGTTCGGTACTTCTGGTGGCGCTTCGTATGGCGCGGAAATGATCTTCGCTTTGCCATCAGCATTGCCGTAGAAGTCCCAACCAGAACCTTCTTTTGCGTATGGGTCTGAACCTTCTTTAAAGCGCCACTGTGTTTCTTTACCATCAACAACAGGCCAACGTAGACCACGTACTTGATGGTAGCGGTCGTATGGAGCCAAATCATGCCCGTGACCACGGCCAAATGTTGCGTATTCCTCAAACAGACCTTTTTGAACATAGAAACCGAAGTGGTGAGCATCGTCATTCAGTTCACGAGCTTCTTCGATAGGGAATTTGTCGACGTTACCATTGCGGTAAAGTACGTCGTACATTGTTTTACCACGGTATTGAGGCGCTTTCGCTAGAAGCTCTTCAGGCCACACTTCTTCCATTTTGAAGCGTTTCGAGAACTCCATTAGCTGCCACAGGTCGGATTTTGCTTGACCGACTGTGCCCACTTGTTGGTACCAAGCTTGAGTACGACGCTCTGCGTTACCGTAAGCACCTTCTTTTTCAATCCACATTGCGGTAGGAAGAATAAGGTCTGCTGCTTGTGCTGTTGCTGTCGGGTATGGGTCAGACACAACGATGAAGTTTTCTGGGTTGCGGTAACCTGGAAGACGTTCTGTGTTGATGTTTGGACCGGCTTGCATGTTGTTGTTACATTGAACCCAGTAACAGTTCAGAACGCCGTCATTCAGCATACGGTCTTGCAATACGGCGTGGAAGCCAGGTTTTGGTGGAATCGTACCTTCTGGCAGTTTCCAGATGTCTTCTGCAATCTTACGGTGTTTAGGGTTAGCAACCACCATGTCCGCTGGTAGGCGGTGAGCAAACGTACCAACCTCACGAGCGGTACCACATGCTGATGGTTGGCCCGTTAGTGAGAATGGACTGTTCCCCGGAGTCGAGATCTTACCGGTTAGTAGGTGGATGTTGTAAACCAAGTTATTCATCCATACACCACGAGTATGCTGGTTCATGCCCATTGTCCATAGAGACATCACTTTCGTGTTTGGATCCGCGTATTGCTTCGCAAGCTCGATAAGCTTCTCTTTCTCAACACCAGAGATTTCAGATGCTTTCTCTACTGTGTATGGCGCTACTGATTTCTTGTACTCTTCGAATGAGATAGAAGTGAGTTTGCCAGAGTTCGGGTTCTTCGCTGCTTTTTGTAGCGGATCATCGTCACGTAGACCGTAGCCGATGTCAGTGTCTGCTTGAGTGAAGTTCGTGTGTTTGTTCACGAAGTCCCAGTTTACTGCATCGTTTTCGATGATGTAGTTTGCGATGAAGTTAGCAATTGCAAGGTCAGACTGAGGATTGAAAATGTAGCCGTGGTCTGCCAACTCAAATGAACGATGGTAGTAAGTAGAAAGCACGTTCACTTTAACGTGAGGGTGGCTTAGGCGGCGGTCAGTAATGCGAGTCCATAGAACCGGGTGCATCTCTGCCATGTTTGAGCCCCAAAGAACGAAAGCGTCTGCGTTCTCAAAGTCATCGTAACAACCCATTGGCTCATCGATACCGAATGCGCGCATGAAACCTACAACGGCAGAAGCCATACAGTGGCGAGCGTTTGGATCAATGTTGTTTGATCGGAAGCCTGCTTTCATTAACTTTGATGCAGCGTAGCCTTCCATTACTGTCCATTGGCCTGAGCCAAACATACCTACGCTTGTTGGGCCTTTTTTCTCGAGGGAAGCTTTCCATTTCTCAGCCATGATGTCGAAAGCGTCATCCCAAGAGATAGGTGTAAATTCACCATCTTTGTGGAATTTGCCATCTTTCATTCGTAGCATCGGTTGAGTTAGACGGTCTTGACCGTACATGATCTTAGAAAGGAAGTAACCTTTGATGCAGTTCAGACCTTTGTTTACTGGTGCTTCTGGGTCACCCTGTGTTGCTACCACTTTGCCGTTTTGAGTGCCAACAAGAACAGAACAGCCTGTACCACAGAAACGACAAGGTGCTTTGTCCCATGTGATTTTGGTTTGATCAGAGCTTGCAATCAGGTTGGCTGCAGATGCTGGTAGTGTCACACCTGCGACAGCAGCAGCTGATGCAGCCGCGTTTGCTTTCACAAACGCACGTCTTGTCATTTTCATACTTCACCCTCGATTTGGGAATGTTGTGTTCCAGTGTCTTCTTCATCCGTTTCTTCAAGCCCAGTTTCGATTTGGTGATAAACCAATACCGTGCTTAAGACGTTCGGTAAATTGTTAATGGCATCGATAGTGTCTGTGATGAAACCTTGGTTCTCAGTTTCAAGTACGACGATAATCTTGCCTTCAGGACTGTCACCATAGATTTCCGCATTTTCGTGTGCTTCTATCTTTTGTTTGATTTCGTCCAAATGTTCCGGCAGCACATGTACTACCAAACTTGAAATATGCACTTCATTTAGTGACATATAGCTCTCTCATTTATTTTTATTGCCTTTGGCCGACGACATTCGGCTTAGGCTGTTGTATTGCTCACATTGATGGATGAAGTCGGGCACACTGAAACACAGGCGCCGCAGCCGTTACACTCATCAAGGTCTAAATTGGGTTGTGCTACTTTCCCCAGTTCTAATTTGAACTGAATCGCCATCGGGTCGCACATATCCCCACAGCTTCGGCATTCGACATTTTGTTTTGCTAAGCAGTTATCGTTGATACTTGCTTTTGCTTGCCAAGGTTGTTCTGTTTCTGGCAAGAAAAGGGGCTCAGGACAGGCGTTTGCACATTGATAGCAAAATGTGCATTCATCGATGGAAAAATCGACCGAGGGGAATCCGCCATCACTTTTGGTTATAATCTTTGTTTCACAGGCCTCAATGCATTTACCGCAGCGAGTGCAATCGTCCGTAAACTGTTGCGGTTTAGTTAACCAAGGCAAACGTACGACGTTGTCGGGGTGCGCTTTTCTTGCAAAGAGTCTTCTTCTGGAAAGGTCTACCACTTAGTCACCTCGAAACTTGGAACCCAAACTAAGCATAGTCCACAATTTTCATTAATAAACTGTCATTTAAACTAACGAAATTGTAGTTTTTGACATATTTGTATAAATACCTCTTAGGGGGTAAATGGTATGCAATATTGTTTTGGATCAATAAATTCCGTCGCAGGTGATCACATATTGATAAAGTTGAAAGGTAATGGGTTCATTGCACGTACAAATAGGATTGTTAATGGGCGAGGAACTCAGATTGTTTAAAAATGTGAAAAAGTCGGTGACGCGCACGATTGCGTCCGCAATGCTTCTTATTTTGCTGCTCTCAGTTGCTACGACTGGTTTTGCGATTTTTACGTTAGCGTCCAGTTTGAACGATGCTGAAGCCGTCAATGTTGCTGGCTCGATGCGAATGCAAAGCTACCGTCTAGCGAATGATATTCAGGTTAAATCTGTTGACTATTCTTCACATATTGACGCATTTGAAAATTCGATATATTCACCTTCAATGAAAGCGCTTCAGCATTGGTCTGTGCCTGAAGACATCACTCACGATTACTACCGCCTTATTATCAGATGGCATGAACTCAAGGCGGTGCTTAGAGGAGACAACCCGGCAGAATATCAACTCCTAGTGGCCGGTTTTGTTGAACAAATCGATGAGTTTGTATTTAAGCTGCAAAGCTTTTCGGAGCAAAAACTGATTAACTTAGCCTGGATCGGCGGGTTAGGGTTGGGTGGCATCCTTTGTGTCAGTATGTTTGTCGTTCATTTTGTGCGCCTCGAAGTTGTTCGGCCTCTGCGTGCCTTAGTTTTTGCTAGCGAGCAAATTAAAAATCGCTCATTCAATATATCGCTCAATGTATCCAGCGATAATGAAATGGGAATACTGACTCGAACCTTTAACCGGATGGCGACAGACCTTGGTAAGTTGTACCGAGGATTAGAACAAGCGGTTGATGAGAAAACACGTAAATTGCAGCATGCCAACCAGTCTTTAGAAGTGCTGTACGACTCGTCAAAAGAACTCACGGCGTCGCGTATTAATCAAGACAATTTCCAGGCGATTTTGCAGCATATCGTCAGTCTTGAGGGCATTAAAGCGGTCAAACTTGAAATCGAGCAGCTAGGAGAACCGAGCTGGATATTGATGGAAGGAGAAGAATGCTGCCAAGATTGTGATGAAGATTGCCACGGTAAAGCCCTGATGCTAGATGGTGAGCACTTGGGCTATTTATATTGGAAAGCAGGGTTACCTTGTCCGAACGAGGCTCTTATTGACAACTTCGTGCAGATTTTATCACGCGCCGTGTATTACAATCGGGCGCAGCGCCAAGCAGAACAAATTCTGCTGATGGAAGAGCGAGCCACTATTGCTCGGGAGTTGCATGATTCATTGGCTCAAGCACTCTCTTACTTAAAAATTCAGGTCGCTTTGTTAAAGAGAAGCGTAAAGAACTTGCCTGACGAAAAGGCGATCGCGCAGGCTAATCAAGTTATTGCTGAGCTAGATACGGGCTTATCTGCCGCGTATACGCAGTTACGCGAGTTACTGACGACGTTTCGTCTTACGATTAAAGAGGGCAGTTTTGGCCAAGCATTGCAAGACATGGTTGAAACGCTCAGTGAACAAACTGCTGCGGACATTACGCTAAAAAATAGACTTTCATCAACTGAACTGGATGCACATCAGCAGGTTCATTTACTACAGTTGATAAGAGAAGCGGCAATTAATGCAATCAAACATGCGCAAGCAGATAATATTCACATTCAATGTCTCGATAATGATGGAAAAGTCACAGCAACCGTTAGCGACGATGGAATAGGCTTTGAACATCAAGACGAAAAATTAAATCATTACGGTATGAGTATCATGCAAGAGCGGGCCGCTAGACTGCATGCCGATCTGCACATCGAAGCATCGATAAACAAAGGTTGTACCGTAAAATTAGAATTCCAACATAGTAAGGAAGTAAACAGTGACAGTGTGTAAAGTAATGCTGGTGGATGATCATCCACTCATGCGAAGAGGTATCCACCAGCTTTTAAGCTTTGAGCCTGAGTTTGAGGTCATTGCAGAAGCAAGTAATGGCGCGGATGCAGTAGCGAAAGCGCATGAGCTAGAACTGGATCTTGTACTTCTTGATCTTAATATGAAAGGCATGTCTGGCCTTGATACTTTGCAAGCACTGCGTGCAGATGGCTGTGAAGCCAGAATTGTCATTCTAACCGTTTCAGATAGCCCAGCAGATATAGAAGCAATAGTTCGAAGTGGTGCCGATGGCTATTTATTGAAAGACACTGAGCCTGATGAGTTGGTTGAGTTGCTAAAACAAGCGCACCAAGGGGACAAGGCATACAGCCAAGAAGTTTCTAAGTATTTGAGTGAACGTTCAGAGCAAGAGGACGTGTTTGATACACTGACCGATCGTGAATCGCAGATCTTAAGAGAGGTGGCAAGAGGTTTCCGCAACAAGCAAATTGCCGATCGTCTTTTTATCTCTGAGTCTACGGTTAAAGTACATATGAAGAGTTTACTTAAAAAGCTTCAAGTTCCTTCTCGTACTGCAGCAACCGTCCTTTATCTTGAGCGCTTTGGCGACATCAAATAACATTGTTGGATTTGAATCTGTAATAATAAATAAAATCAAACAGTTATATTGATTCTGACGAATAAAAAAAACCGCCTGTTAGGCGGTTTTTTTACTTGTCTGGGCGAATAGAGTACAAGTCACTGTTGTGCTTACCACACTCCAAATAGTACTGATAAGCCACTTTTTTGCTTTCAGCAATGACTCTCATGCAGTGCATTTTCCCCTGTTCAAAATATCGAATCTCATATTCTACACTGGTATCAAGTTGCTCAGCGGCTGCCATACTTCGCCTCCATAAACCATCCAAAAAACATCCATGCAAATTATATGCCGTTATAGGGAGCGTCGTTCGGTACGTTTTTTAGCCGATAATTGCGCTCTAACTCACTTTTTTGCGGATAGCTGTGATCAAAAAGTTAATTTCAAACTCTATATATTATTAAGGTGGCAATCAATATTTGTCACACTGGTGTAAGTTTGCCGCAATACTAAGTGATACAGGTTGAGTATAGAACTTAATCAACAGAAAAGGGAATACGAATAAGTGACTAAATTAAAGGATGTATCTAATAAGGCGCTTCGTTATGGCCTTCTATTTTGTTTCGTATTTCTGCTTGCCGGTTGTGCGAAAAAGTTTTTATACAGCAATATCGATTGGTTCGTGCTCGATTACTTAGAGGACTATGTCTCGTTGCAAGGGGAACAAGAAGTCCTAGTGGAAGAGCGCTTATTATTGTTGGCAGACTGGCACAAGAAAGAGGAGTTACCATTATATATCGAACATTTAAAAGACCTTGAGAGATTAAAAGCGAGCGATATCACCTTAAATTACTTACAAAAAAATCGAGATAGAATGCGAGCGCATTACGATAGAGTGGTCAGCAAAGCAGCACCAGATCTTTTTGCGTTAAGTTTGCAATTAACGAAAGAGCAAGAACGCGAGTTTTTGAGTAATGTACAAGAACATTATCAAGAGCGAAACGCAAAATATGCCGATAAGACAGAAGACGAAGTGCGTGAAATTATTCTGGATAACACTGAAGAGTGGATGGAAGAATGGCTGGGGAATCTATCAGGAAATCAGCGTCAATTAGCTCAAAGATTTTCTCAGCAAGTTATTTTAAACAGCCCTTTATGGAGAGATTATCGAGCCACGGTATATCAAGAGCTCGAATACTTGTTCGACAACAAATCTAATGTTGTGACTTATCAAGATATATTTATGCGACTCTTGTTCGAGCCAGAGAGTTATTATAGTGAGCAGCTTTCTCTGAATATTGACTCTAACTTTGCATTGGTTGATCAACTGACATTAGATGTTTCTCGTTCGATGACCGATAAGCAATGGCGTCATTTTCGTGAAAAGGTTAAAGAGTGGCGAGTATTGGCTGAGGAACTTTTAGATTAAATTCATGCTTCAATGAGCGAAAGCAAAGCGCAAAAGCCTTTCTTATCAAAAAATGATTCAAAGCAAATTCTTATTGAGCTAAGAGCGTAACATAGCGTGAGGTTTGATGAGGCAACGTCAGCTTATCAATGCGTGATAAGGCCTCATCGTACAAAACAATGAGAATAAATATGAAACATTTAGTTGAAAGATTTCTTCGATACGTCACGTTTGATACCCAATCCAATCCACATGTGACGCTTTGCCCAAGTTCACCTGGTCAGCTTGTGTTTGCTGAGTTACTTAAAAAAGAGATGATCGAGCTTGGTTTAAGTGACGTGACTTTGGATAAAAATGGCTACTTGATGGCTAAACTGCCAGCCAATGTTGATTATGAGGTTCCTCCTATCGGCTTCATTGCCCATATGGATACCGCGCCGGATGCATCTGGCAAAAACGTAAAGCCGCAATTCATCGAAGATTACCAGGGTGGCGATATTGCATTAGGGTTGGGGGATGAAGTGTTATCTCCCGTGCAATACCCAGATTTACATCACCTACATGGCCACAATCTTATTACTACCGATGGCACTACATTACTTGGCGCGGATAACAAAGCCGGTATCGCAGAGATTCTTTCCGCGGTAGCTCTGCTACTGGAAAACCCAGACATTCCACACGGCGACATTTGTATCGGCTTTACTCCGGATGAAGAAATCGGTCGTGGTGCAGATTTGTTTGATGTTAAAAAATTTGGCGCGAAATGGGCATACACTATAGATGGTGGCCCGCAAGGTGAATTGGAATACGAAAACTTTAATGCAGCAAACGCTGATGTAATTTTTCATGGTGTTAGCGTTCATCCAGGTACTGCAAAAGGCAAAATGGTCAATGCGATGAACTTGGCTGCGAAATTTCAAGTTCAAATGCCCCAAGATCAAACTCCGGAAACAACCGAAGGTTACGAAGGGTTCTTCCATCTAAAATCGGCAGAAATGGGCGTTGCACGAAGCGAGCTAGGTTACATTATTAGAGACTTTGACCGTCAAAGACTTGAGGATCGAAAAGCCTTTATGCAGAAACTCGTCGATGAAATGAACACGGGTTTACGCCATGGTTCTGTAGAGCTAAAAATAAAAGACAGCTATTACAATATGAGAGAAATGGTTGAGCCTTACCCTCATATCATTGAGCTGGCAAAGCAAGCGATGGAAGCGTGTGATGTGGAACCGATTATAAAACCTATTCGTGGTGGTACAGATGGTGCTCGTTTATCTTTTATGGGTTTGCCGTGCCCGAATATCTTCACCGGTGGTTTTAACTTCCACGGAATTCATGAGTTTATTTCTGTTGAAATGATGGAAAAATCAGTACTCGTTATTGTCAAAATTGCTGAGCTCACAGCGAAAAAACACAGTTAAAAGACTACGTCGAGACCTCTTGCAGATTTAATAACAAAATAGCCCAGATCTTCCTGGGCTATTTAACTATTAAGATGGAATACTAGCGCACGTCTTTGTCTTCAATTTCAATGTCTTCTAGTGGTAACCAGTCGACTTTCACACCCGCTTGATCGAACATATCTTGACTGACTTGGATTTTATCTCCCCAGCGAGATAAAAAGTCTTCAGACTGCTCAGGGCAGTGTACGTGTGAGATCCCTGTTTGAATGATCTTTGCCGCGCAGTTAGGGCAAGGAAAATGCGTTACCCAAATATCACATCCGTCTAAGTCACGTTTTGAGAACAAAATTGCGTTCTCTTCCGCGTGCAGTGTTTTAAGGTATTTCAACTCGCGCTCATCGGTGTCGACACTGTCAGAAACACCATGCGGATAGCCATTAAATCCAACAGATACAATGCGATTCTGTTTAGTAATAACGGCACCGACTTGTGTTGATGGGTCCTTACTCCAAGACGCCACTAGTTCTGCCATCTGGTAAAAGCGTTTCGCCCATTTAGAAATCATAGTCATCCTCTCTGTCGAAGGCGTTGAATTAATTGAATGATAACCCATTTATATTAAAAAAATAGTCAAAATCGGGGTCTTGAGTATGAAGGCGTCACTTTTTACCTTTTTAGCCACAAAACGTTCTTATCTTGAGCACTGAATCTCACTTTACGCCCGAATACAATACTCCCGTTAGTGTTTCCAAGCACACGCTAAAATTCGCGATCTCCTAAGGCGTATATTAAATAGTTATGATTGAGTTGTATGTATATTGCTCATTGAATACCACTGTTAACTAAATTACTTTATTTTCCTTTTGTTTCTCATGTTTACATTTAGAAACACCTTGGGCGCTTTTCAGTGAAGTTTTCAGTGGCAGCAAGGAGTAAGGTTGATAGGAATTCAACAATATCCTGTTCTATAAAGACGGTAAATACATGCAAAAGAAACCACTTGTCGCACTAATGGCGGCTACAGCAATCCTCGCTGGATGCGGGGAAGCTAATAATGCCCAAACGAAAGGTCAAGCGCCTCTCGTAGTGACTCAGGATGTCACGGTTATCGACTACCAACCGAGCAAGTCTTATATCGGTCGCATTGAAGCAGTAGAAGATACCAATATTACCGCGCAGATTTCTGGCTACTTAAAAGCTCGTCACTTTGAAGAGGGGCAAATGGTAGAAAAAGGGCAGCTCCTTTACTCTATCGAGCCATCTTCTTTTGAAGCCCAAGTCGCGAGTGCTAAAGCCGCACTTGCACAAGCTAAAGCGGCGCTAAAAAAAGCCGAATTAGATCATACTCGAGGTAAAAACTTGTTGCCTCGCGGTAGTATCTCTCAATCTGAGTTTGATGCTTTAACTGCGGCACTTCTTAGTGCGAGAGCAGAGCTAGAAGCGGCAAATGCTCAACTTAAACTTGCTGAAGTTAACCTTTCCTATACTCAAATCCGAGCACCTTTTAGCGGACGTATTAGTGATACCAAAGTGAGTACGGGTGATCTGGTTTCTCCGTCATCTGGCGTGCTGACAACTCTGGTGAGTTTAGATCCAGTTCATACCTCATTTAGTGTGAGTGAGCGTGAGCGTTTAGCTATGGGTATGGATCAAGTAAAAGGTGATGGCTCGGCTGAATCAAACCGCGTTGAAGTTCAGCTTGAACTGGAAAATGGACAGTTTTTTGAGCATCTTGGTAAGCTTGATTTCTTAGGTAATCGTATTGACACCAAAACGGGTACGATTGCTATGCGCGCGCTAGTGCCAAACCCAGAGCAGAAGTTACTTCCGGGTCAACACATCAAAGTGAACTTGAGAGATAAGAACACGAAAGACGTTATTGTTATCCCACGACGTGCCGTACAGACTGACTTAGAAGGTGACTTTGTGATGGTGATGGCTGAGGGAAGTGTGGCAGAGCGTCGTAACGTCGAGCTTGGCCCTCAGGTTGAACAAGGCATTATCATTCGAGAAGGGCTCGATCAGGAAGATACGGTTATTACACAAGGCCTACAACGTGTGCGTAATGGTGTAGAAGTGCGCCTTCAAGCACCTGCTGAAGATAAGCAGTAGGGGGCACTATGTTAAGTCGTTTCTTTATTCAGAGACCTAAATTCGCGCTGGTTATTTCGATCATATTAACGCTAGCCGGCGCGATCTCACTGGCGATTTTGCCAGTGGCTGAGTATCCACAGATAAGCCCGCCATCAGTAAGCGTTTCGGCTTACTACACCGGCGCGAGTGCGGAAGTTGTCGAGCAGGCCATTGCGGACCCCATAGAGACCTCAGTCAACGGCGTTGAGGATATGATATACATGTCTTCAAAGAGCGCGAACGATGGCTCTTACAGCCTAAACGTCACGTTCGATGTCGGCACCGACCCAGATATGGCGCAAGTTAACGTGCAAAACCGCGTGTCACAGATTGAGTCAAAATTGCCTCAAGAAGTTCGCATGGTTGGTGTGACGGTGAAAAAGCGTTCACCTGACTTGCTGATGGTACTTAACTTCTATTCACCTGATGGCAAATACGATGATCAGTTCTTGATTAACTACATTAACTTGAATGTAAAAGATCAGTTGGCTCGTGCGAAAGGTATCAGTGAAGTTAACGTGATTGGTGGTGGCGAATATGCAATGCGTGTTTGGTTAGATCCTGAAAAAATGGCCAACCTTAAGCTAACCACGTCAGACGTATACGCCGCTTTGGCTGAACAGAACGTTCAAGTTGCGGCAGGGCGTGTAGGTGCAGCACCATACAACAATCCGCAAGAAGTTCAGTTTAACCTTGTGACCAAAGGTCGCTTGGAAAGCGTGAGTGAGTTTGAGAACGTAGTCCTTCGAGCTAATCCCAATGGCTCTACGGTTTATCTGAAAGATGTTGCTCGCGTTGAACTAGGCAAAAAGTTCTACGATGGTAACGGTAAGTTCCGTGGCCAGGACGCGTCAATCGTTGCGTTGTCTCTTCAATCGGATGCGAATGCGTTAGAAAGTGGCCAGGCCGTCATGGAGCTCCTTGAAGGCTTGAGCAAAAACTTCCCAGAGGGAATGGAATACGAGACCAGCTACGATACAACCGTGTTCGTATCTGAATCGATCAAAGGGGTAGTAAAAACACTGATTGAAGCGATTCTATTGGTGATTGCTGTAACTTACTTGTTCTTGGGTAGTGCGCGTGCAACGTTGATTCCTGTTGTCGCGATCCCCGTTTCTCTGATTGGTACGTTTGCCATCATGCAGGCAACGGGCTTCACCATTAATACGGTTACTTTGTTTGGCTTGATCCTTGCGATTGGTATCGTGGTGGACGATGCGATTCTGGTTATCGAAAACGTCGATACTACCATGGCGAAAGACCCAACCATCTCACCGCGTAAAGCGACGTTGCTAGCGATGAAAGAAGTAACGGGCCCAATCATCACGTCGACCTTGGTTCTACTTGCGGTATTCATACCCGTAGCCATGCTGCCAGGTATCACCGGTATCATGTATCGCCAGTTCGCTTTGACCATCTGTATTTCGGTTGTGATTTCATCCCTCAATGCATTGACGCTGTCTCCAGCACTTTGTTCTCTGGTATTGAAGCAGGGTGGGGGCAATACCGCTAACTGGTTCCAGGCTTTCAACCGAGGCTTAGAGCGCATCACTACGCGTTATGGCCAGATCGCAGGTTTCTTGGTGAAGAAGTCTTTACTGCTCGTGACGTTCTTTATAGTTGCTATCGCAGCGGTCACTTTCTTTGCGAAAACCACCTCTACAGCGTTTGTTCCTCAAGAAGATAAAGGCATTTTGCTGGTTAACGTACAGCTACCAGATTCAGCCTCTTTATCACGTACTGAAGAAGTCACCAATGATTTAATGACAATGATCGGTGAAGAGCCTGGTGTGGATGGTGTGACGGTTGCGAACGGTTACTCGTTTATGACAGGCGCAGCAGCATCAAACGGTGCTTCTGTATTTATCAAATTGCATGACTGGGATACTCGTAACTCGCTGCAAGGAGAGCACTCTGCTAATGCTATCGCGGCACGTATTAACGGGCGAGCGGCGACAGAGTTACCTCAAGCGGTTGTTTTTGCGATGGGACCACCGGCGGTTCCAGGTATGGGCGCTGCGTCTGGTTTTGAGTTTGTGCTTGAAGACACGCTAGGGCGAAGTCGTACCGACTTGTCGATGGTCATGGGAGAAATGATCCAAGCGGCTAACCAAGCGCCTGAAATTGCCTACACGTTTAGCACGTTCCGCGCGAATGTTCCGCACTACTACGTTGATATCGATCGTGAGAAAGCGCAGCAATTAGGTATTTCGCTGTCGTCTATTTTCCAAACCTTGCAAGGCAACTTAGGTTCGCTTTATGTGAATGACTTCACCATGTTTGGTAAGAACTTCCGCGTAACCATGCAAGCTGATAGCCAGCACCGTAGCAGCATGGAAGATCTAGAGCGTTTCCATGTTCGTTCTTCGAACGGTGATATGGTCCCGTTAAGTACGCTAGTGAGCTACGAGCAAGTGTTTGAGCCTGATGTGGCGTGGCGTTACAACATGTACCGCAGTGCTATCATTCAAGGCCAACCAGCTCCGGGTTACTCTAGTGGTGATGCGATTGCAGCAATGGAACGCGTTGCTGCTGAAGTTCTTCCGCAAGGGTACACGTATGAATGGACAGGTATGGCTTATCAGGAAGTGCTCGCGGGTAACCAAGCCATTTATGCGTTTGCGCTGGCTTTGATCTTCATTTACTTGTTTATGGTGGCTCAGTATGAGAGTTGGAGTATTCCACTGGCTATTATTTTGGTGGTCCCAGTAGCAACGTTAGGTTCCTTCCTTGCGTTGAATCTAACTGGCACGCCGCTTAACTTGTATGCCCAAATTGGTCTTGTCTTGCTCATAGCCTTGGCGGCGAAAAACGCAATTTTGATTGTGGAGTTCGCCAAGCAAGAGCGAGAAGAAAAAGATGCTGATATCGATAGTGCAGCGGTTAAAGGAGGCACTTTACGTTTCCGCGCTGTGAATATGACATCTTGGTCATTTATTTTGGGTATCTTCCCGCTTATCTTTGCCGCTGGCGCGGGGCACGTGAGTCAAAACTCACTCGGCGTGTCGCTGATTGGTGGTCTATTGTGTGTGCTTCTAGCAGGTACATTCTTGATCCCAGGCTTCTACGCTCTGGTGCAAAGACAGCGTGAGAAAGTTCATGGTGGCAACACCAAGCTGGTTCCTCTTGATGATGAATAATCACATCCGAAGTGCGCAGTAAGCACGAAGTGACAATTGAAAAAAGCCCGAAGCAATGATTGCCTCGGGCTTTCTATTTTGAAAAAGGGTTATTTTAGCGCAGTTTTGAATTGTGCAACGGCTTCATCCATATCATGAGCTTGAGCAGAGACAGAGTTCACTTCATGCAAGCATTCCTGAGCGGATTGCATGTTATTCTCAGATATTGCGTTTAGCTCGGTGATTGAACCGCTAACTTGGTTCATCACGATACCTTGTTCTTCAATTGCTGAAGCTATGCGCTCCGAATTACCTTGAATTGAATGCATGTCAGTAATGATCTGTTGCAGGCTAGAATCCAGTTTTTCAGAAGCATTAAGTGTTTGTTGCCCTTGATCGTTACATTGATCAATATCAGCAACAACTGTAGACATTTGAGTTTGAATGTCTGCAACGACCCGCGTGATTTCCTCTGTGGATTGATGAGTTCGGCTAGCTAGGGCGCGTACTTCATCGGCGACAACTGCAAACCCGCGGCCTTGTTCGCCTGCTCGCGCGGCTTCAATTGCTGCGTTGAGAGCTAGTAGGTTGGTTTGCTCTGCAATTTCTTGGATGATGTTCACGGCACCACCAATTTTATCTACATGCTGATTCAGCGAGCCAATCGACTGCTGGCTGTTTGATAAAATCGTGGTTAGTTGACCGATGTTGGTTACCGTCGCCTCAACAACTCCTCGACCTTGTTCGGCATTATTCGCTGCCTGATGTACGCCTTCTACCGCAACTGATGTGCTTTCAGAGATTTCACCTATTGTGGCAACCATTTGCTGAACTGCCGTCGCCATTGATGCAGTGTGGTCAGTTTGAGTGTGGAATTGCTCCATAACGCCTTCTAACTCACGATGCATATTATCGGTACTTGCAGTGAGTTGCGCCGATTTTTCTTGGGTACTACTAATTAGATGCTCAAGCTTATCCAATAGGTCATTGAGGTGATGACTGATATCAAATAGCTCGTCTTGACCTTTCAAATCAGATCGAAGTCCCATGTTGTTCGTTTCGCTGATACTTCGAATGGTGCCAAGTAAGCTATTCACTCGCGTATTGATTGAACGTGAAATTTGCCAAATCAATGCGAAAATAACGACTAAGATCAGAGCTGTAATGACCTGCTTGATGGTCGACATTTGTTCATCACGTTGTGCGGCAGCAGAGCTAAGGGCTGTGGAAAAGGTTTCAAATTGCTCTTCTACGGCATGGGATAATGCGCGAGTTTCACCGAGTAGGCCTTTGTCATAAGCAACCCCAACAACTTGCTTTTGGGCCGCCAATTGCTTACCTGTTTTGATAAGCTCCGGAGCATATTGCCCCTCAAGCAAGTCACTATTGAATAGTCCTGCTTTTACCGCAGAGTCAAAACGGACTAATGCCAATAACTGCTGGTGGTCTGAACGTTGTTTAGCTTCTAATAGTGCTTGTTCGTAACCGGCGAGAAGCCCACTCTTTGAATCAAGCCCGTATCGTTGGTAAGCGCTGACCAGATTCTGAAAGCCCCTTTGGTATGCGAGCAAGTCTTGCTTAAATTGTTGACTGGAAGGTAATTCATTACTCTTGAGTATGTTCGCAAGCTCTTTTTCTGTGTCTATAAACTTGTCAACATTGGCGTCAAACTTATTTAGATATTTGTCATTACTACGCAGTAGGAAATCTTTTTCATTTCTGCGTAAGTTGAGTAAGCGTATTTCTAGATCACCAACGAGTTTGATGGCGTGATTAAGATCATTGCTCTTATTTTCAAAATGGGATGACGTACCCAAAAGGGCCACGATGCCTAAAATGGCGATAACTCCGAGGAAGTAGAGTTTTTGCCTAATAGTCATATTGTTGTTTCCTGAATAAGTAACTAAAAAGAGAAATCCAATGAGATTTCCAAGGGCTAGCAAACGTTGTTCAACTAACATGTCGAGAAAACGACATGCACTAATAAAGCACTTTTTTGCGTTGCTGTTTTTTCGCTCCGTGCTTGTTTTTTGTATCAAGTCGTCGGCGTTGAGAAGCGCGGGTTGGTTTCGTTTTAATACGCTTCTTATCCTGTAAAGCGGCAGCTTTTATCAATGCTTGAAGCCGATTTAGGGCGTCTTCCTTATTTTGTTCTTGTGTCCGAAATTGTTGCGCTTTGATGATGATCACGCCATCTTTACTTATACGACTATCAGAAAGTGCAAGTAATCGCTCTTTGTAAAAGTCAGGTAAGCTTGAATGCCGGATATCAAAGCGCAGGTGTATAGCGGACGCTACCTTGTTAACGTTCTGGCCACCATTTCCTTGAGCTCTAATTGGGGATAATTGAATTTCCCACTCTTGAATTGTGACGGAGTTCGAAATTTTGAGCATGATAAGTAAATGCCGGTAAGGACGATTGAAAGAGCTGATAAATTAACATTACAGATGCACAAATAGAAGAAAAGACATGAGCACGATTGATTTTAGACCCTATGAGGGATTCATATTTGATATGGATGGTACTCTAATCGATACCATGCCAGCCCACTTGGCAGCTTGGCAAGCAACTGCTGAGCGTTTTGATTTTCCGTTTTGCCAGGAATGGTTTCACAGTTTGGGAGGGATGCCGAGCTTTAAAATTGTTGAGGAACTAAATCGTGTGCATGAGCTTTCGTTAGATCCTAAAACTGTCGCGACATTTAAAATGGAAACATTCGCTGCTATGGAGCTTCATGGTGACGTTATTCCTTGCACGAACATCGTGTTAGAGGAATATTTAGGCCATAAGAAAATTGCAGTCGGGACTGGCAGCCAACGAGAAAGTGCCATGCGCTTATTAAGTCATGCAGGTTTATTAGACAAGTTAGATGTTGTAGTAACCGCGAGTGATGTAGAGAACCATAAACCCTTTCCAGATACCTTTTTGGTGGCCGCGGAACAACTCGACTTGGAGGCGTCACAGTGTCTTGTGTTCGAGGATACTGAGTTGGGGAAGCGAGCGGCGCATGCAGCTGGTATGGATTGCGTTATGGTGCAAGATAATGAGTTGATCTTTTTCCCAAAACCATAGTGGCAATATCCCTTAATATGAGATCAAAATGGGGTGCAAATGCACCCCATTAATTTTTACCACATCATCGATCATGAATCATAGATGCTTATTCTGGTTGAACTAGCTCTTGGTATTCAAATGAAGGTACCACAACTTCTACGCGACGGTTTTTCTCACGACCTTCGCGAGTGCTGTTGTCAGCAACTGGGTTTTCTTCACCCATACCTTTAACTGTCAAACGATCTGAACCAATGCCAGCTGCGGTTAGGTAATCAGCAACAGATTGAGCACGACGCTCAGACAGTTTTTGGTTGTATGCCGCAGGGCCTGAGCTATCCGTGTAACCAGTAATCTCTACTTGAGCTTGAGGATATTCGTTCAAGAATGAAACAAAGTTGTCCAGACGTTCAGAAACGGACTCTGTTAACTTAGCACTATCGAATTCAAACGTACCTGTACCGTACTCTTCTTTGTGCACCTTGCTCATCATCACTGGTTCTGGATCTGGCTCGATCACTTCTTCCGTTACAACTGCTGCAACAACTGGAGCTGCTGCGAATTTGTAGTTAACACCGATACCAAAGAAGTTAGCATCCATGTCGTCCCACACGTCGTCAGACATGTCTTGGTAACGTTGGTATTCAGCGCGAACACTCCAGTTTCTATCGATCGAGTATTCAGCACCCAAAGAACCTGTTGGGACAAAGTCTGTTTCGTCATCAGACATCATGTAAGCACCACCGATCTTAGCAAACAGATTCCAAGAGTCGTTTAAGTGCCAGTTGAATTTAGGTGCAAGTGTTAAAGCCGTTAGATTGCCGTCAATCGTATTAACCGTGTTAGCCCCTGACATCGAGTTAGCTTTGTAGTCGCCTAAGAAGTCTACGCCGTACTCTAGCCCAATGATATCGGTAAAGTCATAACCGATATGTAGTCCTGCACCAAACGCTTCATCATCACAAGGGCTATTTAGATAGCAAGCGTCGTCAAGTGTAGTCATGCCCACTTTGCCCCCGATGTACATTTCAGCTTGAGCAGAGTTTAAAAGCGCGCTACTACCAGCTACCACTGCTGCTACTGCAATTGCTACTTTGTTCATAATGTTTCCTTGTATTGATTGCATATTAACTTCTACTTCGTTTTATCAAAAAATTAGAAAAAACCAGCGTTTATAAGAAATTAGTTTAATATTCTAATCATTTCATATCAAGCAACAATATATTTGAACTTGATCAACATTTACTACCCAAAAATACCTCACAAACTTCTGATATTTCTTACATTGTAGTAAAGATTTTTTGGTGCATAAGAAAATTGATGATTATTTTGAACTTTTTTTCGTAAACTTTACTTTACATTGTGCGCAGTAGTTAACAGGTGGCTTTTATTTGCATTTATTTGCAAAAACTGATTGCAAGTCTACGCCTAAGCCGATAAGTTACTTAAACGCTAGACAGAAAATGACCACAGCCCTTGATGCTGCTCGCTTTGTGAACAATGTTGCAATGAGTTCAGTTGGTAAAAATGGGGGCGGAAATAAAACCAGGAAGTAGAAGTAATGTTTCAAACTGATGATGTAAGAATAAATAGAGTAAAAGAGTTATTGCCACCTGTTGCAGTATTAGAGAAGTTCCCAGCGACTGAAACCGCTTCTTCGACCACTTTTGATTGCCGTAACGCCATTCACAATATTCTTGAAGGAAAAGACGATCGATTACTCGTGATCGTTGGTCCGTGTTCTATTCACGATCCGGCTGCCGCGGTTGAGTACGGTAAAAAGCTAAAAGTATTACGTGATGAACTGGGCGAGCAGCTTGAGGTTGTTATGCGAGTTTATTTTGAAAAGCCGCGTACGACCGTTGGTTGGAAAGGCCTTATCAATGACCCTTACTTAAATGACACCTATAAGCTAAATGATGGTCTACGTATCGGACGTAAACTTCTTCTTGATCTAACCGATATGGGCTTGCCAACGGCAAGTGAATTCTTAGATATGATCACACCTCAGTACGTGGCGGATTTGATCAGTTGGGGCGCTATCGGTGCTCGTACGACAGAATCTCAGGTTCACCGCGAGCTAGCTTCTGGTCTTTCTTGTCCTGTAGGTTTCAAAAACGGTACAGACGGGAATATTAAAATAGCGAGCGACGCGATTCGTTCTGCAAGCGCTTCCCATCACTTCCTTTCAGTAACAAAATACGGTCATTCCGCGATCGTAGAAACCGCTGGTAATCCAGACTGCCATATTATTCTACGTGGCGGTAAAGAACCAAACTACAGTGCAGCACATGTAGCTCAAATTAAAGATGAGCTGGACACCGCAGGTCTGCCGAAAAAAGTGATGATTGATTTTAGCCATGCTAACAGCTCGAAGCAGTTCAAGCGTCAAATGCTGGTGTCTGATGATGTATCCGAACAAATCTCTGCTGGCGAAGAAGCCATTTTTGGTGTGATGATCGAGTCTCATTTAGTTGAAGGTCGCCAAGACTTAGTGGATGGCAAAGCAGCCACTTATGGTCAGTCGATTACTGATGCATGTATTGGTTGGGAAGATACGGAAACGGTACTTCGTCAGCTTTCTGATGCAGTAAAAGCGCGCCGCAACAAGTAAGCTCAACAGAAAAACTTTTTAAAAGCGAAAAGTGAATAGTGAAGAGCCAGAGGTACTATGCCTCTGGCTCTTTTTGTTGAGAATTACTCTCATATCTTTCTATTGTTTCTGCTTTCCTATATGTTATCTGTATACGTTGTAACCAAAAGGAATTTGGAATTGAATCGTAATGTATGGCTTCTATCCCTCTGCCAAGCCTTATTAATGACAGGGAATATTTTACTCATATCTGTTATTGCCCTTATTGGCAAAACACTTGCGCCGTCATCAAGTTTTATCACATTACCAGTTGCACTGCAGTTTTTGGGACTGATGGCCGCGACAATTCCTGCGTCGCTAATTATGGGCAAGTTAGGGCGTCGCCTTGGTTTTAGCCTTGGTAATGTCATTGGCATTTTGGGTGCTAGTCTAGCGACGTATGCATTAAGTCAACAAAACTTCTATCTGTTCTGCATGTCTACGTTTTTGCTTGGTGTTGGTATAGGTTTCGGTACTCTATACAGGTTTGCTGCCATTGAAGTGTGTGAAGAGTCGGCAAGGCATAGGGCGATTTCGATATCTATGGCGGGTGGGGTGTTAGCGGCGATCCTTGGGCCTAATCTGGCCGTGTACTCGCAGCAGTGGTCAGATGATGGCTTATACATTAGTGCATTTGCTGTGCTTGTCGTGCTTTATATAACCGCGTTGGTTGTGCTACAAACCATTCGTTTTCCACCTGCACACACGCAGGCGCTACACGCTAAGGCGGATAAGCTGAGACTGATTATTCGTCGACCTAATTTCATGCTGGCAGTTATCGCGGCAATGGTTGCGTACGCGGTGATGAACATTTTAATGACAGCAACTCCTTTAGCGATGATTGGTTGTGGCTTTGATTTTGATAAAGCGGCGGGAGTGATCGAATGGCACGTGTTGGGTATGTTTGCACCTGCGTTTGTCACGGGCCGTCTGATAGAGCGGTTTGGCGCTAAGAATATGATTTTGGCGGGTGGATTGCTATTTGTTGCTTGTATTGGAATTAATATACATGGAGTGTCTATCTGGCATTTTAGTCTTGCTTTAATCCTGTTAGGAATAGGGTGGAACTTTATGTTTATCGCAGCAACCGGGCTGTTTAGTCAAAGTTATGAAGCGAAAAACAGAAGCAAGGCTCAAGCGTTTAATGAATTCTTCGTGTTCAGTTGTGTCACCATCACCGCATTACTATCTGGTTGGCTTGAGTCTACCGTAGGTTGGCAGAATCTTAATTTGTATGTTCTTCCATTTGTGTTACTCGTTATCGCGATGTTTGCGTTAAAAACGAATAAAAAGCCAGAATCACAAACCGCTTAATTGAGGCTTAATATATAACCCGGCCGATCGTGTCGGGTTTGTTTATTAGCTCAAATCAACAATCTCTTCTTTATCTTTTTATCGATAATGTGAATTCCCACAATAAAAATGTCGATTTGATAAGACTTTTTATCTAACTTTTTGTAATAAAAATAAAAATCCTGTATATATCTTGCCGAAAATCAATAAAAACTAAAGAAGTTTCGTCTATGTCAGCCAATATTTCTCATAAAGCTCAAGAAACTCTCGTGAGGGAGTCTGAGGAACTCGTCTCAACAACGAACTTACAAGGTGTTATTACATATTGTAATGAAGCCTTTTGCCGCGTTGCTGAATACACTCACGAAGAACTTGTCGGTCAGAACCACAATATAGTTCGTCATAATGATATGCCTAAAGCCGCTTTCGGTGATATGTGGGCACGCCTTAAACAAGGTAAAGCCTGGCGTGGAATGGTTAAGAATGCCACTAAGTCTGGCGGTTACTATTGGGTTGATGCTTATGTCACCCCTATCTACGAAGACAACCATGTTGTTGGGTATCAATCAGTGCGCGTGAAACCAAAGCGAGAGTGGGTTGATATTGCGACAAAAGCCTACAAAAGCATGCGTGCTGCAGAGAAGTCTGGTCGAACTTGGTCGTTGAAAATCAATGAAACCATTCGCTATGCGATTCTACTTGGTGCACTAACCGCACCTGCAACCGCATATGCGTTGTCTGTTGAAGGGCCGTTGGCTTGGCTTGCAAGTGCGTTACCTGCAAGTGTTCTGGCTCTGTTATTCCGCCAAGAGTTAATTGATACACCTCAGCAACTTAAAAAGTTACAAAAGCAATATGACAGCGTAAGTCGCTTGATCTATTCCGGTAACACGGCATTTTCGATTGCCGATTTCCATATCAAAATGCTATCCGCAAGAATTCGAACCGTGTTAGGAAGGATGACTGACTCCGCATTGCCTTTGCAGCATTGCGCCGAAGAGCTTAGTCAAACAACGGCAGAAGTCTCGGCTGCATTAAATCAGCAAAATACCGATATTCATCGTGTGCGAGATGCTACCCAAGAGGTGGAGTCGTCGGCAAATTCGGTTTCTTCGAGTACCAATGATGCCCATATGTTGATTGATGATACATTGAAGTCATGCTTGATGGCGAAGGAGACCATCGATCAAACGCACACCAATCTAGCGAAGTTAAGCCTTCAAGCTGAAAAAGCGACGGAAACGACGTATCAACTGAGTGATCAGGCGCAGAAGGTGAACCATTTGATGGAAGAGATTGGTGGGATCGCAGAGCAAACCAATTTACTGGCACTCAACGCGGCGATTGAAGCGGCAAGAGCAGGGGAGCAAGGTCGTGGTTTTGCTGTTGTAGCTGATGAGGTCCGCGCGCTTTCTGGGCGAACATCCAATGCAACTGAACAAATCCAAGCCTCTATCTCCACTATGTTGGCAACGATTCAAAGTTGGCAGAAAGATATTCTGGCAAACAAAGAGCAAACCGATGCCTGTTCTCAAGTAGCAGAACAAAGTGCGTTACGTTTGTCTGAAGTTGAACAGATGATGCAAACCATGAGTGGGCTGATGGTTGATGTAGCAGAAGCGGCGAATAACCAGTTAAAGCTATCTAGTGATGTAAACCAGCACATTCATTCTATCGCTTCGACCGCAGAACAAAACTTGGCAGCAACACATTCAGTTGAGCAAAATAGCCGACAGTTGAAAGACCAAGTACAAGATTTCTATCAGCTCGCACTTCGATTTGAAGACAAATAGTCGTAACGAAAGTTGTGATGTTTATGTCCTGGCTGCGTTTATGCGAATAGGAGCCAGATAAAAGAAAGCCCCGCCATTGCTGGTGGGGCTTTTCAGTTTTCACATTCGCAATAGAGAAAACTGATTATCTTTTTACTGCAATTACGCGAGTAGCTCTTTTGCTGTGTTCACTACGTTTTCAGTCGTGAAACCAAACATTTTGAATAGTTCGCCGGCTGGTGCAGATTCACCGAATGAAGTCATACCAATGATGCGACCGTCGAAGCCTACGTACTTGTACCAGAAGTCAGCAATACCTGCTTCAATTGCGATACGCGCTGTTACGTCTGATGGCAGTACAGCTTCACGGTAAGCGGCGTCTTGTTTGTCGAATGCGTCTGTTGATGGCATTGAAACAACGCGTACTTTCTTACCTTCAGCAGTTAGCTGTGCTGCTGCTTCTACTGCTAGTTCAACTTCAGAACCTGTTGCGATAAGGATTAGCTCTGGCTTGCCTTCGCAATCTTTCAGAATGTAAGCACCTTTCGCGATGTCTGCTACTTGTTCTGCTGTGCGCTCTTGTTGCGCAAGGTTTTGACGAGAGAAGATAAGTGCTGTCGGTGCATCTTTACGTTCAATCGCTAGTTTCCAAGCTACAGCGGACTCAACTTGGTCACATGGACGCCATGTGCTCATGTTTGGTGTTAGGCGTAGCGATGCCATTTGCTCAACTGGTTGGTGAGTTGGACCATCTTCGCCAAGACCGATAGAGTCATGCGTGTACACTTGGATGTTCTGAATTTTCATCAGCGCAGCCATACGCATTGCGTTACGTGCGTACTCCATGAACATTAGGAATGTTGCGCCGTAAGGAACGAAACCACCGTGTAGCGCGATACCGTTCATGATCGCTGTCATACCGAATTCACGTACGCCGTAGTGGATGTAGTTACCAGAGAAGTCGCTTGCTTCTAGAGACTTAGAACCAGACCACATTGTTAGGTTAGAAGGTGCTAGGTCAGCAGAGCCACCCATGAACTCTGGTAGTAGAGCACCAAATGCTTCTAGAGCATTTTGAGACGCTTTACGTGATGCAATGTTTGCTGGGTTAGCTTGAAGATCAGCAATGATTTGGCTTGCTTTCTCTTCCCACTGTGCAGGAAGCTCACCGTTTACGCGGCGTTTAAATTCAGCTGCCAGCTCAGGGTACGCTGCTTCATAAGCTGCAAATTTCTCGTTCCACGCTGCTTCCTTAGCTGCGCCTGTTTCTTTCGCTGACCATTCTGCGTAGACTTCTTGCGGAATTTCAAAAGGACCGTGCTCCCAACCTAGTTCTTTGCGTGTTGCTGCAATTTCTTCAGCGCCTAGTGGCGAACCGTGACAATCGTGTGAACCAGATTTGTTTGGTGAACCAAAACCGATGATAGTCTTAGTACAGATAAGTGTAGGACGTGGATCCGCTTTCGCCGCTTCAATTGCTGCGTTGATTGCGTCAGCATCGTGACCATCGACTGCAGGGATTACGTGCCAACCGTAAGCTTCGAAACGCTTAGGTGTGTCGTCAGAGAACCAACCTTCAACGTGACCGTCGATAGAGATGCCGTTGTCATCCCAGAATGCAATCAGCTTGCCTAGACCTAGAGTACCTGCAAGAGAACATGCCTCGTGCGAAATACCTTCCATCAGACAGCCGTCGCCCATGAACACGTAAGTGAAGTGGTCAACGATGTCGTGGCCTTCTTTGTTGAATTGCGCTGCTAGCGCTTTTTCAGCTAGAGCCATACCAACCGCGTTAGTGATGCCTTGACCTAGCGGACCCGTTGTGGTCTCGATACCTGGCGCGTAACCGTACTCTGGGTGACCAGGAGTTTTAGAGTGAAGCTGACGGAAGTTTTTCAGATCGTCGATAGACAACTCGTAACCTGCAAGGTGCAGTAGAGAGTAAATCAGCATTGAGCCGTGGCCGTTAGACAGTACGAAACGGTCGCGGTCTGCCCACTCAGGGTTTGATGGGTTGTGGTTTAGATGAGAGCGCCAAAGAACTTCAGCGATGTCAGCCATACCCATAGGTGCACCTGGGTGACCAGAGTTAGCTTGTTGAACACCATCCATGCTTAGCGCACGGATTGCATTTGCTAGATGTTTACGATCCATAGTGATTACTTCTCGATATTTGATTTAAATAGAGGGAACTCGCCGAAACAAGTTCAAATAGAATTTTTTGAAAATAGTGCTGATGGTAAAAGCGAGTAGACGGGCTACTCGCTTTTGGTAAGCAATTAAAGCTTAGCTTCGATCATCGCTTCTAGTTTGCCTTGGTCAACGGCGAAGTTGCGGATACCTTCAGCCAGCTTCTCAACAGCCATTGGGTCTTGGTTATGTTCCCATAGGAATTCAGCGTGAGTCATTGGTGCTGGACGCTCAGCTGCGCCTTTAGAATCAACTAGTTTCTCAACTACTTCACCTTCAGCTGCTTCTAGTTCTGCAAGTAGAGCAGGAGCGATAGTTAGACGGTCACAACCAGCTAGTTCTAAGATCTCACCGATATTACGGAAGCTTGCGCCCATAACTACAGTTTTGTAGCCGTATTCTTTGTAGTAGTTGTAGATCTTAGTTACAGATAGTACGCCTGGATCTTCTTGAGCTTCGAAGTCACGGCCTTCTTTCGCTTTGTACCAGTCCATGATACGACCAACGAATGGCGAGATTAGGAATACACCCGCTTCTGCACAAGCACGTGCTTGAGCGAACGAGAATAGAAGCGTTAGGTTACAGTTGATGCCTTCTTTTTCTAGGATCTCAGCTGCGCGAATGCCTTCCCAAGTTGAAGCCAGTTTGATAAGGATACGGTCGTTAGTGATGCCAGCATCGTTGTACATTTTCACTAGTTGACGAGCTTTCGCTACGCTGCCTTCCATATCGTAAGATAGACGAGCGTCTACTTCTGTAGAGATACGACCTGGGATAGTTTTTAGGATTTCTTTACCGATGTTTACTGCAAGCATGTCACAAGTGTCTTGAACTTGTTGAGCTTTGTCATTGCTCTGTGCTTTAGCGTATTCGATTGAAGCATCGATTAGAGGTGCGTACTCTGCGATTTGAGCGGCTTTAAGGATAAGAGAAGGGTTAGTTGTTGCGTCTTCTGGCTGATACTTTTTAATTGCATCAATCTCGCCAGTGTCTGCTACTACAGTCGTTAGTTTACGAAGTTGCTCTAACTTGTTGCTCATAATCGATCATCCTATTTAAATGGGCTTAAGCGTGATTTTTGTTATCACAGCTTGTGCATTTGCAAGCGAGTTAGCTAACCGTCTCATCGCATTTAATGAGACATCTGCTCAGCCAACTACGGAAAATTTCGTTACCGAACAAATGCTATGAACATTTGATCGATAGCTGAGTAAATGATGTGTCCATATTTATCCTATCTATGCTGAAAGTCAATCGCTGAAATGGACTTATAGTGAACTTCATCAACGTTTTTTTACTGTGTGTTTAGTGGTTAACCCAAATAAACGTTTGCCCTTATTGTTCAAAGCTTGAGCGTTGTCCAAGAGGGTAAAAAATTGTAGTGAGAAAATGTTATTGCGATGAGCAAATGTAGCGTTTAAATTGATAAAGAACATATGCTAAGTCAATGAGCATATGTTCACTTATTGCATACAATATCGATCCTCTTAAAGGGCGAGAGAAACCATGAGCAGTTCTAATCAAGATATTTCCATTGAAAACACGGATTTGTTGACAGAGATTTCCGTCGCGTATTATCAAGACGGTGCGACTCAGGAAGAGATATCGAGAAAATTTGCCATATCACGCGCAAAGGTTGGGCGAATGCTCAAGCAGGCGCGTGATGAAGGCATTGTTGAAATTACCGTTAAATATCATCCGGTGTTCAGCGCCAAGATCGAACAACGTTTGATCGAACGATTCGGCGTTAAGCGCGCGCTTGTTGCTCTTGATCAACCGAATGAAGAAGCGCAACGACTACAGGTATCGGGATTGGTGTCCAATTATCTCACTAGCACGCTCAAAAACGGCATGGTGGTGACGGTCGGACAAGGGCGCAACGTGTCGTCTGTCGCTCACCATATTGGTGTTATTACGCCGCGTGATTGTAAATTTGTGTGTGGCATTGGTGGTATTCATCCGCGTGGCGGTATGTATAACGCCGACCATATTTGTCGTCAGTTGGCGAAGAAATATGGGGGAACCTCTGAAACACTTTATGCGCCGGCTTACGCAGAAAACAGAGAACAGAAGTTGGCCTTTATGCAAAATGCAACCGTGAAACAAACGCTCGACCTAGCACGTAAAGCCGATGTCGCTTTGGTTGGTATTGGTGACATGAGCGAAAACAGTTACATGGTCGACTTAGGTTGGTTTACGCCTGATGAAGTGGTTCAGTCGAGACTTCAACAAGGTGTGGTAGGGGATTTTGCAGGTTATGACTTCTTTGATATTCACGGTAATGTAGCGAACACGGTAATGAGTGACCGAGTAATTGGACTTGGTATTGAAGAGTTTCGGCCGATCTCGGAAGTCATTGCGATCGCAGCTGAGAACAGCAAGCCACTCGCTCTACTCGGAGCATTAAGAACTGGAGCGATAGACGTGATCGCCACGAGCGTTAGCAACGCATTAACCGTGCTCAACTTAGATGAGCAAATGCACGGCAACGCGACATCTGAACGCTAACGGAAATAGTCGGCTTTTGATGTAGTCAGGCTATGAGGGGTGACAAATCACTCATAGCCAGTTTCTATTTCGAAATGACAAGTTTGGTTTAGAAGCTGCGTTTAGTTTATTGGAACACACCATCTTTAGATAAACGTAAGATACTTTGTTAAACAGACACTTGTCTTAACGCTCGATAGGTAGAGAGTGGTCAGCACCCCATTCGGTCCAAGAACCGTCGTACACCGACAGATTGTCTAGACCAATTTGATACGCCGCGAGTAATAAAATGCATGCGGTTACACCGGAACCGCAACTAAAAATAATCGAATTGTCACTATCTATCGTTAGTGCGCTAAATATCTGTTGCAACTCTGAGTTTGGTTTAATGTGACCGTTGGTCAAGAGTTCTTGAAACGGTAAGCAAACCGAATTTGGAATGTGCCCACTACGTAGACCTTCTCGTGGCTCAGGCACTTCACCAAGGAATCGTGCTTTGGCTCTGGCATCGATGATGTTGGCACTTTTATTGGTTGAATGAGCAAGAACATCTTGTGCACTCAAAAAGGCATTTTGGTTGAGCTTACCCGCAAAGTTACCTCTTTCGCTTGGTTGCGATAGGGTACTTTCAACAGGTAATCCGGCTTCAATCCAAGCAGGAAGACCGCCATTTAAGACTCGAACATTATCATGTCCCATAGCTTTGAACATCCACCAAGCTCTTGGCGCGGCTAAAGTGCCAGAGTTGTCGTAAACCACAATCAAATCTTCGTTGTTCAAACAGAGTTGTTGCGCACTTTGGTTGAAGCCTTCTTCTGTTGGCATCATATGCGGCAGGGAAGAACCGGGTAAGCAAAAGTCATTGTCGTAATCGAAGCGTAAAGTATTTGGAATCCACTTATCTTGAATCTTTTTGCCTTCAGAAGGGATTTGAAACGCAATACTAGCGTCGAGGAGCTTGACGTTAGGTTGGCCGAGAAGGCTATTGAGTTCATCAGTACTAATCAGTGCTTGCATTGTCTTGAGTTTGCTAGGTGGATAATCTTACTGTTTTACAACAAAAAAATCGCATGTTCAAAAGAACGATGCGATTTTTAAGTTAAAGATTGAAGATTTGTTCTGAAAGACAGCTTTCGATTTACCCAGTTACATGGTCCAAGTGTTGTCTCCTGAAGTAATGACTTTCTGAATTGGGTCGCTGCCGTCATAGAACCAAATTTCAACAAGTAGGCTACCTTGGCTATCAGAAACATTAAAGTCGACATTTGCTGTACCATTGTTGAGTGGAACCGATGCGACTTTGCTTGGGTATTTTGCATCGTAGTTACCTGAACTGTTCTCGACGAACTCTTTGTACACGCTTAGGTGCGCTCGTTGAGAAGAGAAACCACTGATGTCTACATTGAGCGTACCTTCCGTCACTGGGTTGTAGCTAAAGCCATCCGGTACTACTAGGTCCTGCATGGTTGCATCTTCTACAGTTACGGTAGTCTCTTCTACGGTTGTTTCTTCCTGTTGGGTAGTGTCTTCCTCTACAACGGTCGTTTGAGCTGGTGGAGGTGGTGTACTGTTACCACCACCGCCGCCACCGCCACAAGCTGATAGTGCTAATCCCATGATGATTGTGATAAGTGCTTTCATAATGTTATCTCCCTATGGAATGTAGCATTTGTTAGGTGTTGGAGCGGTGTGCCAATCTGTGCTTAGTTCGCCACCAGACTCAGCCCAAGTTTGGAATTGAGGGTATGCATCGACCATGTCTACACGCTCTAGCGGCCAATCCCAATCCTCTACTATCAACAGTGCCCAAGGTAAGTTGTTTGCTGTTTTGAAGTACACACCTTGTGCAGGGTCACTTGCATCGACGCCGACACCGAAGAGGTTTTGGTCATCAAACTGTTCTGTTGGTGCTTGGTCTGCTAAGTGAACTTCCCATTTACGACCTGGTTGGAAGGTAATCCCGTCGCCATGGTAAGTCCCCGGCGTTGCGAAGATGAACGGGTCGTATGGCATGGCTTGAATGGCTGAACGGTCAGAGCCTTCGGTGAAGTACACATTCAAGGTAAAGGTGAGTGAAACGTTATCATCACAGCCAGACTCGGTACGGAAGTAGCTACAGCTGCTCGCCGCGTGTGTGCTTAAGTCTTCACTGATGATGAAAATGGCTTCATCAGAAATACTTTCCAAGCCATTAGATGCTTGCTCTACACCATTGAAGGATAGCGTCGTTAATCCATTTTCAATCGAGCTTCTCAATACACCCGGTAGTCGGATTGCGAAGCCATTTTTGTAGCTTGCGCCGTAAGCCGCTAGGTCACCTGTAATCTGAATATTCTCAACATGACCAGCAAGACTGGTTTCAGTGATGCGGAATTTCACGACCACATCGTTCATGTCGTAGTCTGCGGTGTATGGCCAATTATCTTCATAAGCCACGGTGGCGTAATCTTCTGCACTCGGGAAATATTCCACTGAGTAGCCATTACCAGTGATAGTAATTGGGTAATCTTCCACCTCACCAGATGTCGAACCACCATCGTAGTTTAATCCGGTTTGTTGGCTAAAGCGGAATCGACTCCAGCTTGAACCTTCCGTTGCAGCGGTTGAAACGACAAACGGTAGGGGATTATTACCCGCAGACAGTAATTGGTCAGTAAAGACCTGTTCGCCTTCATCATCAAAGTCACCATCGCGGTTCCAGTCAAACCATGCTGATAGGTAGCCAGAAGTAGAAGCTGTCACATTCACAATTGAGCTTAAGCCTGGATCAAGTGCGGATACAAAACCAACACCATCTTCATCGGCTGTGCCCACAGAGTTATCGTTTGCCTGTCCGTCGGCATCACCATCTGGAGCGACGGAACCAAGCCAAGTTACACCGTCCACTTCGTGACGAGGACCGTTTGACGCAAGTGTTGTGTGGTAGCTGTCTGGAGCATCACCGAAATCAATTGGCTCGTCTTCGTTAATCACCGGAGCATTTGCACAACGTGCACCGTCATTTTGGCTTGAGCTTGGACCGTTGGATACAAACTCAACCGCAGGAACGATACCTGCTGCGATATTGGCTGCGTTATCTTCCGAAAGGTCAACGCGATAGATTTTGCCATCTTGGTTACGTGATACGTAGTAGTTGCCGTTTACATCGAAGTAGCCAGCACCAAATGTGCCTTTCTCACCTGTGTCACCTATCGCAGTTGCGCTACCGTTTGATGGGTTGAACTGATATAGCACACCAGAGTTGTTGTCGATGCCGTAAAGGGAGCCATCACCTGGATGGAATGCAAAGTCGGTTAGGTTCACTGTCGCTGTTGAGCTAATTTTCACGATGCTCAATGTCGCATTTGGATCAGAATCGAGCGGAGAAAGGTCAATGGAGAAAAGTCCTTTGCCTTTGCGGTACAAGTAGTAGACGTGGTTGTAAACGTCACCTACGTAAAACGTGTGGTCGGTAGGAAGACCCGAAACATCAAGTGTCTCTGCTTGGAAGTCTTGACCAAGACGAACAATCTTTTTGTTTGTGGTGTCGTAGCCGTAGATATAACGGTCAGTGAAGTTAAAGCCTACACCGTTGATGCCCGAAGCCAAACCTGTGTCGTCCTCTAAAAGAGTCGTAGAGCCTGTGACCAAATTGACGCCATAGATTTGAACCGGGGTTGATTGGAATAGGTATGCTTGGCTTGGGCACGTATCAAATGGCGCCGCTTGTGCGTAAGCGCTCGCTATTAGAGACCCAAGTAGTAGTGATGTCCTTTTCATAATTCGCCCTCTCATTGGTTCGTGATATATGCAATGAAAGGAATGTGCCAACTTTTAACTTGTTGAATTTTATAGAGCTAAGATTTGTAAGAAGAAGGGTTGTAAATCTGATTGTCAAAATGAGAAAAAGCCCAACATCGAGTTGGGCTTTTTGGGAATGATTAGAGGTATAGAACTAACTACAAACCGGACAGGTTGGCATTTTCATCAGATTCATTTCTCGCCAAGACATGCTGAGCGCGTCCAAAATCAGAATTTTGCCTTTCTTTGGTTGGCCGTAATCAGCAATCACTTTGATCGTCTCCATCGCTTGTACTGCGCCAACAATACCCACAACAGGAGCCATGACTCCGGCTTCGACACAACTTAACGCACTGCTGCCGAAGAGGGCACTTAAGCACTGGTAACATGGTTGAGTTGGGTCGTCGTAAGTAAACACACTCACTTGGCCTTCCATACGAATAGCCGCGCCTGAAATTAGCGGTGTTTTAGTCGCAAAACATAGGCGGTTAAGTTGATTGCGCGTATCGACGTTATCTGATGCATCGACAACAATAGTGTGTTGCTTAATCAGGCTTTCTAACGCTGTATCATCAAGACGTTTTGCGATGGTATCTACAATGATGTGCGGATTAAGTTCGCGTAGTGCATCTGCCGCTGATTCTACCTTCTTACGACCAATATCTGCATCGTGGTGCAGCACTTGGCGCTGAAGGTTAGACAATTCGACGATATCATCATCAATCAGTGTGATTTTACCGACACCAGCAGTGGCCAAATATTGGCTTGATGCGCAGCCTAAACCGCCAGCACCAAGCATCAATACCGATGCTTGTTTGAGTGCTTCTTGTCCTTCAAAGTCAAACTGACGAAGAATGATTTGGCGGTTGTAACGCAGCATTTCCTGATCGGAAAGAATATCCACAACGACTTCCTAGTAAAGGGTTGAGTTGAATAGTTGAATCTGAACCGTTTCGCCCACTTCAACTCGGCCGCGTTCGCGTTCCAATACAACAAAGCAGTTCGCTAGGCTCATTGAGCGGAACGCGCCAGAGCTCTGGTTGCCGGTTGTTTCAACCACAAACTTACCATCTTCCAATGTGTAGATACCACGTTGATAATCGGTACGACCTGGCGCTTTCTTAAATGCGGTTTTGGTTGTTGCTGGAATAGACTCGGGTGCTTTCCATTCGGTATGACCTGCAAGTTTTGCCAGCATTGGTTGAACAAGCACGTACATAGTAAGAACTGCAGAAACCGGGTTACCTGGCAGACCACAGAACCAAGCAGTGCTTAGCTTGCCAAATGCGAAAGGTTTACCCGGCTTGATTGCTAGCTTCCAGAAGCCAATTTCACCAAGTTCTTCAAGAATGTCTTTGGTGTAATCTGCTTCGCCTACACTGACACCGCCTGAGGTCACGACCACATCTGCCAATGTTTGCGCTTGCTCAAAGGTCGCTTTCAGAGTCTCTGGGCAATCTGGAATGATACCAAGATCAACGGCTTCACAACCGAAGTTCTCGATAAGTGGTTTAATACCGTAACGGTTGCTGTCGTAGATCTGACCTTCGTCTAGCGGTTCGCCCAGTGGTTTAAGTTCATCACCAGTAGAGAAGAAAGCAACTTTTGGCTTACGTACTACTGTCACATGGCTAACACCAAGCGACGCAATCATCGGAATATCGCGAGGTGTCAAACGTGCACCTTTTGCCAGTACGATGTCGCCTTGTTTGATGTCGTCACCTGTTGGGCGGATGTTGTTTTGTGGCTTCACGTCGGTTTGGTTGAACTGAATGCCAGCATCTGTTACTTCAGTGTTTTCTTGCATGATAACGGCATCACAACCCTGTGGGATTTTTGCGCCAGTCATGATGCGAACACAGGTACCTTGAGGCCATTCACCTTCAAAAGGTTGTCCTGCAAATGATTTACCTGCCAGAGGCAATACAGAAGATGACTCAAGATCTTGAATGCGAATAGCGTAGCCATCCATTGCTGAGTTATCGAATGGTGGTACGTGAATAGGAGACAAAATGTCTTCTGCCAGTACAAAACCGAGTGCTTCAGCAAGTGGAAGAGAAAGCGTTGTTTGGATAGGTTTGATTCGCGATAACATTTTGTCCATCGCTTCTTCAATTGGCATCAAGCCAGGTGCGTCGCAGCAGCCCATTGAGAAAATCCTGTGTTCTTTTGTTTTGTGGCAACTTTACCATAAAAGGGGACTGAGTAAGAATGTCCACCTATAAAATATGGGTGTAATTATTCAAAAATCCGAGTATCCTTGTCAGCCATCCAAAAGGGGTAAAAAACCTGCGGAGCTCAAGAAAATCAGCTCAGTACCTTCATCTGATGTGACTTGGTGTAAAGACACGAACTGAGCAACTCAAAGCGAAAAGTATGAATGCAATTTTGATTGGGTTTGTACGAAGGCTGAAGTAAAACAAAAGAGGAAGTGGAATGTCAGGTCTTAGCGAGTCAGCGAAGTTAGTAAAAGAAGCGCTAGAGCAACGCGGTTTGGAAACGCCAATGCGTCCAAACAACGTAAGTCGTGAAGAGAAGAAAGAGAAGATCGAACACCACATGCGTGAGATCTTAGGTCTACTTCAACTTGACCTCACTGACGATAGCCTAGAAGAAACCCCTCACCGCATTGCTAAGATGTACGTTGACGAAATCTTCTCTGGTCTGGATTACTCCAACTTTCCTAAAATCACGGTGATTGAGAACAAGATGAACGTGAGCGAGATGGTTCGCGTGAAGGACATCACAGTGACCAGTACTTGTGAACACCACCTTGTGACCATCGATGGCAAGGCTGCTGTGGCTTACATTCCACGTGGCAAGATCATTGGCCTGTCAAAGATCAACCGTATCGTTCGCTTCTTTGCCCAGCGTCCACAAGTTCAAGAGCGTATGACTCAGCAAATTCTTGTTGCACTTCAAACGCTGCTTGAGTCCGATGATGTGGCAGTGACGATTGACGCAACACACTACTGCGTGAAATCTCGCGGTGTGATGGATGCAACTAGCGAAACGACAACAACTGCATTGGGTGGCATCTTCAAGAGCAACCCAGCAACGCGTGCCGAATTTCTGCACGGTTTACGCTAGGTAACTAAGCAAGTTTCTAAGAGGATGGCAAACGCCATCCTTTTTTATACTTGTTTAGAAAATGACTTCATGATTTCTGGCCAATACATTTTGACGTAACCTGCCGATACCCAAACAACCAATACAGTCGCGATACTGAGCTCTAGAAAACCAAAGTCGTGTAGCCAGTGCCAGTGAGGGTGCGATTCGGCGAAAAAAGAGGTCAAGCGATGCATTGCGATGGCGCTGATCACGGAAGGAAAGGTTACTGCCGCGATAGAAGGTTGAAACTTCAAGCGAAGTAAGCGGAAGTAACATAAGTAGATCAATAACGTCATAGTGATGGCGATCCCGGCCAATGCGCCTGTCAGTATCGGATCAGGCAAGGGAAAGTTCACCAAGTATGCTGCTAATGACAAGTTTACCGGCGCGGCCATAATCGCGAGGGTCGGTCTTGCTCGCCTTGGTAGAGAGCCGAAAAACACCAAACGATACAACACGAGTGGCAGCATGAAGAAATAAATGCCGATGCACATCATCGCTAACGTTTCGGAGAATAAGTTGTGACCTAGTTGAGAACCGGCTAGTGAACTACTGATCAGCCCCACCGGATAAAGAAACCAACTCGGTACGATATTGGACATTTTGAAGTTCATTAGCTGAAAGCTAAAAAACAGCACCATCATAGTAAAATGCAGCAAAAGCGCCATAAACCAAAGTGGATAAGCGATGATAGGCGCTACAGCGGCAAGATAATCTGCAAGGATCAGTAACGCCATACTCATTGGTGCCATTAAACTACCACTCAGCGGGTGACGAATGTCGACCATGAATAATCGTGGATTAGCGGCATATTTTATGAGTACAGGGGCGAGTAAAAGTGCGCCGAGTGACGCCAAAAATGGACGTATCGGTTCACCAATCTCAGGAACATAGAGTGCCCAAGCTTGCCCTAAACCTATCATACCTAGTGCCAACGCGGCTTGAGACGGCGGGACACTATAAAACTGCACAAGTCTTCTCCAGTTCAAATCTACTCCATTTGATTTTTGCCTGAATGAAACGAAACATGACGATTTGGATGAAATGCTCTATTTAAGTAGCGAATACTAACAAGTATGGAGAGGGGTTTCTCATGAAAGGTGGTGAGCAAATATCAGAGAATGATAATTTTGTGAGTTTGGTATCGAATATTTGGGAAAAGATGTAAAAATGCAGAGTTTATCGCTCCAAACCCTTCGATAGTCTGGAGCGAAGTGATAACAAAGAGAATGTTATGTTGATTGATTCTCCGGTAGATCCTGTTGGCGTAACTTTTCGTTTTTGATTGTGCGATGCAGCAGCTGGCTGTAAATAGGTTGTCCACCCAACAATTGAGCAATAATCACAGCGCCCAAACAAGTAATGATCAATGGCAGGATTAAGTAGTAGTTATTCGTCATTTCAATCACTAACAGAATACCTGTAATCGGTGCACGTACCGTTGCTGCAAACAGGGCACCCATGCCCGCAATCGCAAATACACCAGGCTCGATATCAAGCGCAGGGAGTAAGACATCAGCACTTGCTCCGAACGCATAGCCAAATAAGGTTCCCAGAGCAAGCATAGGTGCAAAGATGCCTCCCGGCGCACCAGAACCAAAACAGAGCAGGGTTGTAATTACGCGACCAAAGAAAAGCAAAACTAAAATAGATACCGAGTAGTTACCGTTAGTAATGTCAGGAATAAGGCCGATACCACCACCAGTTAGTTGGGGTACGTACAAAAGAAGCAAACCAAACACGCCTCCCAGTAGCGAACCCACAATCAAGTAGCGCTTACGATCGTTTTTGTGAATTGCGACAAAACTGTCTTGTGCCACGGTAATCAGTTTATTGAAGATCACGCCAAACACGCCAAACAATGCGCCAAGCAATAAAAACAGCCATAGAGTTTGAAGCTCTGGCGACTGGTATTGCGGCATAATGATAACGGCGTCTTGCCCGTTGATGGCGCGAAACACTATGTTCGCCATAATGGCAGAAATGATCACTGCGCGAATTGAGATCAAAGAGTAGCGAAACTGAGGTCGCATTTCCTCCACAACGAACATAATGCCTGCGAGTGGGGCATTAAAAGCCGCAGCCAAACCGCCAGCAGCACCAGAAGCGAGCAGGGAGTGGCGGGTATCGTCATCCTTTACCCGGAATATATCGGTCACCATTCGACCAACAGCGCCCCCCATTTGAACGGTTGGGCCTTCACGACCCAGCACCATACCTGAGCCAAGTGCGCCCATGCCGCCGAAGAATTTTACTGGTAGAACTCGCCACCAGCGCACTGGACGAATATTATCCATTGCCCCTTCGATTTCAGGAATACCAGAGCCTGCCGCTTCTGGCGCAAAGCGGTGCACAAGAAAATAGCCAATAAAAGCTAAAAGTGCGCTAATGAGAACCGCTGCCAGCCACAATGGTAGAACATTACCAATTTCGCTTCTTAACCATTCTGTTCGTGTTTCAGAAACGAAATGAACGGCAAGCTCGAAATACGTACCGACAAAACCAGCCAACGTACCCACAATGGCGGCCATAATGAGAACAGAAAATGATGTTGACCCTCGAGAGACAAACTGGTTAATCGCATCTTTCGGTACGTGCGCCAACACAGATTTCACAATTCTCTCGCGTTTGGTCATTAAAAAGCTCTCCTGTTGCTGGGGGGAAGGGACGAAAGAAAGTATACGCTTCGCAGAGTCTAGACCTAATCAATAAAGATGCAATTTAGCTTTTCACTATTGAGTGTTCGAAGTGTCGCGATATTATTCATTCACTCAGATTGTGCTATTGCTCTCATAATTTAGGATAAAAAACTTGTTTTTTGAGAAAAATGAACCATGCTTTAAATGTAAAGCAACATGACTGCTTCAGAAGGAGGGATGTGAGGTTTTACACACAATTTGGATGGATTCAAACCCTACGGTAAGTCCTCGTTTTATGTTCGGGATGCATCAATAGACATCGCCGATTCGCACACTCACGATTGAGTAACGAGGTAGAGGCGCACGCACATGTGCGCCTTCTTAATTTCTGCGTTATAACTTTCATCACCACCTGCCACTATTTTTCTCTTGAACATTTTCTTGCAGTTAGTAATGTCTTGGTTCGATGTCAACCAACTAGAGCAGTGCATGCGCTTTTATCTTCGACTCTTACTTTCTTTATGTTGTTGTTCGGTAACGTTTCCGGCACTTTCAACGCCGAGCTGGTGGCAAGACACGTTGTCAGCAATGCCATATTCCAATCTAAAAGAACGTATAGAAAAAAGTGGAAGCTGGTATGGTTGCGAAGTGCAGTTGCGAGACAACTCAACGTTTATCAACGCATTTTGTTTGGATGATTTTTCGTACTACCAGCAGCACTTGTATGGTGAAGTGATTTTGAGAAGAGAAAGTGCTCAGTTCTCGTTTCTTACTGAATACGAGTGGCAGCGTCTGAATGACTTACTTCTCAACTTAAGAAAGGATGGGTTAGTTTTACGCAGAGTCACTATCGGAAAAGAGCAATATGATGTCGTTGAAGCTCTGGAAAAGAAATCTTCCGAGCTTGTCGATAAAGAAGTTATTTTGTTGATGAACCGCTATCCACAAGAAACGATTCGAAGTTTGCTTTGGGTAAAGCCGGACGAGTTTCTGACGCCATCACCGTCCTTAAATGTGCACTTGCGCAGTGATGGCGAAATTATCGAGGTCAAAGTGACTCGTTTTTAGATTCTTTATGGAGAGATAGGAAGGTCGCCATTGCAGATTCATCCAAAAAACCATCCGATTTTTTGTGAGCGCGCAGGTATTGATATCCTGCAATTAGCTTGCGGTGTAGCTCTTCTGCATCGTCTGACAACGGCTGATTCATAATGTGTTGAAAGGCAAGTTTGTACGCATCCATATCCACGACTTCAGCACGGCGATATAAATAACCGCATCCCGTTGCTAACCATTCGAGAGAGCAATTGGCGCGCATTGCAATTTGATTTGCTTTAGTTAGGCTAGGTTCACTGCCTTTAAGGTATTTGCGTATTAAAGCTTCAGACACATCGACGCGTCGTGCGAACCCGCTGATGCTTTCTTCTCCGATCAGGGTGGCTAGGCGTTGGGCAAAAGACATATTTCGTACTCCAGTTCGAATTGCGAAAGTTTACCCGTTGAGCCGGTACGAAAACAAGACTACGATGAATGCAGATCAATTGAAGGAGAAAACCCATGGTTGCAAAAGTAGTAACTGCACCAAAAGGCCCAGAGTTCTCAGAGCTGGTTCAAGGATATTGGCGTGCAGTTGAGTGGGGAATGACGGCTCAAGAGCGTTTGTCATTTCTTAAGCAACACATTGAGTTAGGCATTACGACAGTCGATCACGCCGACATCTACGGTAATTACGAGTGTGAGGCGTTGTTTGGTGAAGCGTTAGCTTTAGACAAGAGTGTTCGTGAGCAAATTCAGATCGTGACGAAATGCGACATCAATTTGTGTGGCGATAAAACGCCAGAGCGTAAGATCAATCACTACGACACGAGCTCAGCACATATCTACCAATCGGTGAACAACTCGCTAGAACGTTTGAATGTGGATGAAATCGACGTACTTTTAATTCATCGTCCTGACGTGTTAATGGATGCAGACGAGGTTGCAGAAGCATTTTCTGAGCTTCATAAAGTCGGCAAAGTGAAGCACTTTGGCGTGTCTAACTTCACTCCACGCCAGTTTGAACTGCTGCAATCTCGCTTAGGTAAGCCGTTGGTTACTAACCAAGTGGAAATCAACCCACTTAACTTTGAGGTTGCTCACGATGGAACGCTTGACCAAATGCAAATGTTGCGTACGCGACCAATGGCTTGGTCTTGCCTCGGTGGAGGTTCAATTTTTAGTGGTGACAGTGAGCAAGCTGTTCGTGTCCGTAACGAATTAGAAGCAATTCGTGAAGAAGTGGGCGCAGCGAGTATTGACCAAGTAATTTATGCCTGGGTACGTCGTTTGCCATCTAACCCTATTCCAATCATTGGCTCTGGTAAAATCGAGCGTGTGCAAACTGCAGTTAATGCATTGAACATCGAACTTACTCGAGAGCAATGGTATCGCGTATGGGTGGCTTCTAAAGGTCATGGTGTGCCATAGAATTGATATCTTATCGATGAAATTGTTATTAAAGGCATCCTCTAGCAGGGTGCCTTTTTAGTTTTAGCGCGTTACTGTTTACCCATTATGGAAATGGAAAGAATGAAATTCGAGCAAAAATGGGCTTTGGATGTTAGCTGCAACTTTTTGCTTACTTTGGGTGGAGGAGTTTTACCCATGTTTGTTTTATGTCACTAAACAGCGAATGTGATGCTTGCTTTTTAGTCATTTTGTTCACTCATTCATTCATATTGCGTATGCTTATTGAATAATAAAGAAATAAAAAACTCGTCAGTTTTCTCGTATTACATGCTGTAACAATCTGTTAGACTCCGGCGCAGATTGTGGAATATAAAAAGGTGATTGAATGTCTTTTCCCGTACTCATCTGTGATGATTCAGCGTTAGCACGCAAACAGATGGCGAGATCACTACCAGCCACATTGAATGCCGATATTACGTTTGCTATCCACGGAAAAAACGCGCTAGAAGAACTCGAAAAAAACGAGTTTAAATTGATGTTTCTTGATTTGACCATGCCAGAAATGGATGGCTTTGAAACACTAGAGCACATGCAACGGTTGGGGGATAAAACTCCGGTGGTTGTTGTGTCGGGGGATATCCAACCTAAAGCGAAAGAGCGCGTGTTCGCACTGGGTGCAAAAGCGTTTATTCAAAAACCGATCGCCAAAGATGAACTCAAGAAGGCGCTTAAAGAGTTGGTCGAGCCAGAACCTCGTCCTCAAATTATCACGCCTGTCTCTATTGAGTTACCGATTTTACGTCGTCGCGATATTTACATGGAAGTGGCTAACGTTTCAATTGGTCGAGCAGCCGATGCGTTGGCGCGTCACTTTGACGTGTTTGTGCAACTACCTCTGCCGAACGTCAATATCTTTGAAGTGAGCGAACTTCACATGGCGCTACGCGACTTGGCGTCGCATGACAACGTATCGGGCGTTTGTCAGGGATTTTGTGGCGAAGGTATTGCTGGCGAAGCGCTAGTGATTTTGAGTGATTCAAGCGTATCTGATCTCAAAAAGTTGATGAAAGTACCAGCAGACAGCGAAGAGCTAGAAGAGCTTGAGCTGCTAATGGATATTTCTAATATTTTGGTGGGGTCGTTCTTAAATGGTTTAGGCGAGCAGTCTGAAGTCCGATTCTTCCAAAGTCCACCAGTACTCCTTGGTCAACATATCTCAATTGACTCGATCATTGAATCTACAACTGGAGCATTCAGCCGCACGATGACATTCGAAGTGAGCTACAACATTGAAGGGACGTCGATTCGTTGTGACTTGTTGTTTATGTTTGTGGATGAATCCTTGCCGCTGCTTGATAACAAACTGTCTTATCTAATGGAGGAGTTCTAATGTTGAATATGCCAGCAGAGTTTGAACAATTCCATTGGATGGTGGATATGGTACAAAACGTCGACATGGGCTTAGTGGTCATTGATCGAGATTACAATGTACAGGTCTGGAATGGGTTTATGACTCATCACAGTGGTTTGCAGTCTCATGATGCGATAGGTCGTTCTATATTTGATATCTTCCCTGAAATCCCACAGGAGTGGTTTAAATTAAAAACAAAACCAGTGTATGACCTAGGCTGTCGCAGCTTCATCACATGGCGACAACGACCTTACTTATTTTGCTGTCGCAATGTTCGACCAGTCACGCAGCAAGCGGAGTTTATGTACCAGAATGTTACGTTGAACCCAATGCGCACACCGACTGGAAAAATCAACTCGTTGTTTTTGTCTATACAAGACGCGACGGCTGAAGCTCTGATGTCTCAGAATCAATAGCGATAAAAAACTTTCTCAAAAGCCAAGGTCCGCCTTGGCTTTTTTGTATACTTATAATTGTGTTTCCCAATGCGTAGAACGTGAATATGGACTTTAATCTCGCCCTAAAACTCTACACCGCAGAGCAAGTAAAAAACGGTGAAACGCTGGCTGCGCAAATGGCTGGTGTTTCTATGTATAGCTTAATGCAACGCGCTGGTATGGCCGTGTATGAGCGCTTTTTACATCTGTATCCTAAATCAAAAAATATCTTAGTGATTTGCGGTAAAGGGAATAACGGTGGCGATGGTTACGTATTTGCATCTCTTGCGAAACAAGCTCAACTCAATGTACATGTTTTCCAAATTGGTGATGTATCTGCGCTAAAAGGTGATGCTTTGCGCGCATACCAAGATTGGCAGTCAATCGACGGTGTTAACAATGATTGGGATGAATGGAATACCGCATTGCTAGAGGCGGATGTGATCATTGATGCCATGTTAGGTACTGGTTTAAGCGGTGAGGTTCGTTCGGAGTATCGTCGCTATATTGACCAAATTAATCAAATTCATGCCCCTGTGATTGCAGTCGACGTTCCTTCTGGTCTGTGTGCTAATACAGGTGCAGTTTTAGGTGATGCTATTCGTGCCGAGCATACTGTAACCTTCATTGGGGTTAAGCAAGGCTTATGCACTGGACAAGCGAGAGATCGCGTTGGCGAGCTCTACTTTTGTGGTTTAGGCGTCAATACTAAGTTTGATACTATCGAAGTAGAAAGTGCATTAGGTATTGATCATCAGGTTGTTTCAAGATTAATGCCCAAGCCAAATCCAACAGTCCATAAAGGTGACAACGGGAAGTTGCTTTGTGTTGGTGGCAACCAAGGGATGTCTGGAGCGATTCGTTTATGTTCCTCCGCTGCGATTAGAGCCGGAGCGGGTTTAACTGCCGCAATTACTCACACGAGTAGCCTTATTCCACTGCAGGTTGGTTGCCCAGAAGTAATGAGCCAGAGCATCACCGCTGACTTACTCAGGGATACTGAGAACGACTTAACTAAACGCATTCGCTGGGCTGACGTATTAGTGTTTGGTCCTGGCTTTGGAGATGATGAGTGGGCTTATCAAGCCTATCAATATCTGGCTCAAGAGCAGAAACCTAAAGTTGTTGATGCTGATGGCCTCAATATTCTAGCGATGTTGAGCCAGCGGTGCGATGGCACTCTGGTTTGCGACAACCATCGAGTGATCACGCCGCATCCTGGAGAGGCAGCTCGACTACTAAATGTAACCATTCAACAAATAGAAAGTGACCGATACTCTGCGGCAAGACAACTGCAAGAGCGTTATGGCGGTGTAGTGGTTTTAAAAGGCGCGGGGACGCTTATTTACGATGGAACGAGAATGTACGTCTGTCTAGCGGGTAACGCCGGAATGGCGACGGGGGGAATGGGAGATGTGTTATCTGGAGTCATTGGTGCATTACTAGCCAAAGGTTTACCAATTTCTGTTGCCGCACGTTTAGGTGTGGTACTTCACAGTCATGCTGCCGATATAAACGTGAGTCAGCATGGTCAAATTGGTCTTTTGGCAAGTGATGTCGTTAGCACTCTTCGTACCGCTATCACCCAAGAGCTCTATCGAGTTTAATTAGATTTCATGCATTTTTGAGAAAATTGGTCGATTTTTTTGAGTACTTTTTTACGAATTAGCAGGGCATCTTAGTATTAGGTGATTGAGTTTTAGGCAGATTTGAGAGGTGATGCGTTTTAATTTTTAAGATATGACGCAAAGGTTTGCGCAATGGGTTAACTTAAGTGCTTTCTCAAGTTGTTGATAGTTATAAATAATAAGAGGTTTTGGTGACTTGGGGAGCGTTTTTGATATGCGATTTTCAAGATGGTATCACAAAAAAAATTCAAATATCAGACTTGTAGGAAATAAATCACAGCCTATAATGCTGAAAACCGGAGCGTCTGCCAACGCTCCGGTTTTTTTGTGTCCGAAGAACAGTGAACTCGTCTGCCAACGAAATCACTACGCACTCTGAAATGACACATATACATATGAATCAAGGAATTACACAATGCGTATCGAACAAGAACTTAAGTTAGGTTTTAAAGATGTACTGTTTCGCCCGAAACGTTCTACCCTTAAGAGCCGTTCTCAAGTAAATTTAACCCGCGATTTTACATTCAAGCATAGTGGTCGTCAATGGTCTGGTGTGCCAGTAATCGCAGCAAACATGGATTCGGTTGGTAGCTTTGCAATGGCTAAAGCGCTGGCTGAGCATGGTGTAATGACCGCTGTTCACAAACATTACACGGTAGAAGATTGGGCTGAGTTTGCTAAATCAGCAGATAAAGTAACCATGAATAACGTTATGGTGTCTACTGGGACATCTGACGCAGACTTCCAAAAAACCAAAGACATCATGGCGCTTTCAGATGAATTTATTTTCATTTGTATCGATATTGCAAATGGTTACTCAGAGCATTTGGTCGAGTATGTTGAACGCGTGCGAGCAGAGTTCCCAGACAAGGTCATTTCTGCAGGCAACGTGGTTACTGGTGATATGTGTGAAGAGCTAATCCTAGCTGGTGCAGACATCGTTAAAGTGGGTATCGGACCAGGCTCTGTATGTACAACTCGTGTAAAAACGGGTGTTGGTTACCCGCAGCTTTCTGCAATCATCGAGTGTGGTGATGCAGCCCACGGCCTTGGTGGCATGATCGTCGGTGACGGTGGCTGTTCTTGTGCGGGTGACGTAGCGAAAGCATTCGGTGGTGGCGCGGATTTCGTAATGCTAGGTGGGATGCTAGCGGGTCACGAAGAGTCAGGCGGCGAAGTGATCGAGAAAGACGGCGAGAAGTTCATGAAATTCTATGGCATGTCGTCGAAGAGCGCGATGGACAAGCACTCAGGTGGTGTCGCTGGCTACCGTGCGGCCGAAGGTAAAACCGTATTATTGCCATACCGTGGTAGCGTTCACGGCACTATTCAAGACATCCTTGGCGGCGTTCGCTCAACATGTACATACGTAGGTGCAGCAAAGCTTAAAGAGCTAACCAAGCGTACTACATTCATCCGCGTTCAAGAACAAGAGAACAACGTGTTCGGTAAAGAGTAAATCGACTGTATGTAACAAGTGTAAAAAGCAACCATACGTTATATCTATAGCAGATAAAACTATACTATATGCAGCTATGAGCCAGAGTGAGATTGATTTCTTACTCTGGCTTTTTGCTTCTCATTTGTTTGCGCTTCAAAATTAACTCTAAGCGATTTTAATAGTTTGTCGAGATTCGACTTGTTCAAACGGTAATGATGTTGTAACTGGCATGAGCTGTAAAACGCTTGAAATCTGACAGTCTCTATTTAACCCAATATAGTCTTTGACATTAGCGACTCGCCAAGTCATGTCTCCGTAAGTACGCAGATAGAACGCGGGTGATTGATGACTGTTATGTCTAATAACGCTCCATTGGGTAATATCACTAAAAAAGACTTCAGGGTTATCGGATGTCTCAAACTCATTCGCCATGATGCCCAAAGGTATATCAACGCGATTAAGTAGCTTTTGTCCGAGTGAGAAGGCTTCGTCGAAGTTAGTTGGTTGTTCGCTTAACTGCTTAATTGCATAGGTTTGTACAAATCGAGACGGCGGTGTTGGGTCGGCGGGTAGACCCATCAAGCCAGCGCCATTGATTGATTGAAGTGGGCCAGGCACTTGGACATGACGTTGCATGGTTGCTTCATTGTTCGGTTCTGGGTTGTAGTTGCGCAAATTGGAAAAATAAGAGAGGTGATTGACATGCCAATGGTAATTTGGGCAGTTAGTCATTACTCCAACGTAGGAGTGGTCCACAACCACTTTATAATCATCAAAGTCGTATTCGGTACATTGATAGCGTGCTTGCTGATTTTCCTCTTTGCTGAACATATCGCTTTCTTTGAATGCTCGATAGATATGCATATTACCGTTAAGAAACTCAATGACGGCACTGTCATTATTTGCATCGTGAATCACGAAATGCTGGTCCAAAGCCATGTTGTCACTCTCTGTTTCACCAGTTGAAATAGTCGAGTTAAACACGTAAACGGGGTGGGTGGTGAAGTAGGTCACCATCTCGTCCACAGTATTAAACGTAGACAAGATAAAAGTACCAAACAGGCCGCTGCCTAATGCAAAGGCATCATCAGGGATGTGAGAGGTCGATACATTTTGATTGAGAATGGGCAAGTACAGTGACCCAACAGAAAGGCCAGATTCATTAATGCCATCAGCTGTTAAAAGAGGGTTATTATACCGGGTAATGGCATTGCAGTGTATGAAGCTCAACTCTCCCTGCCAATTTGCTCGAAACTCACATTCTTTACTGTGAAGTTTTGGCGGCTGACCATTGAAAACACGGTCGGCTTTTCCGTCGGAAGTAAAGGTCGTAATTTGGTAAGTTTGTTGGGCTCTAAACCAAATCTCGGTCTGAAGGTTAACTGCAAACTCCATGGTTCTAGCGGATAAGGTTTGGTTGTTGCAACCATAATTGATATTAACATCTGTACACATAGCCATGCTTTCCGTTGTTTATCTTGAATGATGAATATCCAAGAAACCCTCTGAATCAAATGCTTAGAGATTACGTGGATATAGATGAATTGCGCTTTAGTAATGGTTTTAGCCATTGAGATAAGCGCATGCTATTAAGTTAAGCATTCAATCAAAAAACGTCAGTAGCAGTTTAGTATCAGTTGATAGAGTTAAAATAAAAAGTGATGTATTAAGTAAAACTCTTTGATCTTAGAAATTAATAATATATTTATTTTTTCAATCTTGGTTACTCTAGATTTAAAGTTTATTTTAAAAGTGATTTGTATTTATTCGATTATCTTGCAGTGGTGATATAAAGTGAGAACATAAAGTTAACAATTTCAGATTGTGATTGAAAATGGGGAGAGTCTTCAATCCAAATACCGAGAAATGAAACTGCCCGAGAAGTTGTGCAACTGTCTCGGGCGAAGTGATGAATCAGGTGAGCAGCTATAAAGTTTTCTCACAAGAACCGCTAAGTGGTGGAGATATTTTTAAATTATCATTAAAGATTTCTACAACGACGGGGCCTTTATTTTCATCTTTTGCATAGTATGCACAGGACTTGTCCCCAGTATAGGTTTTACCTGCCTTTTTGAAACTGTAATACCAGGAGTCATGGGTAGCGGCACCGGATTCAAAACTAGCAGATTCAGATTGTTCGCCAATATTCAAGTCGAAATGAACCTCCATTTCCGGAGAGTCTTTAAATCTCACATATCCGGTGATTTTATCGTTGGAGTTATTTTTAACGTAAAATGAACCCTTAGTTGTCATAATTTTTCCTCTTTTTTAATTTCTATACGTGATAGAACGGCCAAATGGCGTTCTGTTAATATATGCTTTTTAAGATGCATATTGATGTTAAATGATGGTCTTATTAGTTCTAAGGTGATTAAACTTATCCTTAGCATATTTTTCTTTTATACCGATTAAGTCGCGGTAGCTTCGATCAAAATAAACGCTTGTCGGAATTGCCGGATCTTTAAAGCTGATGAAGGCACCATAGGTTCCCGGTATATCAGCTTCTCTGGCTTTATCAATCCAGTCCATGGCTCTGTTTACATCAACAAGTACTGGGTTATTTTGTAGTTCTAGTTTTTGCTTTATCTCTTCATTCCACCAGGTTTGGTATTGGACTGTATATTGACACTGGCGGTAGGGGAAAGATATGTCTTCAAGGTCGTCTGAGTGATGATAAAAACCGCCAGTGATCGCCCCTAAGGTTACGTAACTAAATAGCCCTTGATCGCGGTTTTCTGGCTTTATCAAAGGTGAAGTTAAGCTTTGCAAAAGTGCAGTATAGCCTTCTGGTTTAAGACCTCGCTCTGACACCAATCGCGAAGTGATTTTGTGAGGTGCTGGGGCGTCATAATCGGGAGGGAAAGGAGAACCGTTTTGACACAAAGAATCGCGCCCCCATGTGCTCATCAGGGAGTGATCGTATTTCTTCCCGTCAAAGTCAGTGCCATGTGCTTCATAGACTTGAACTAAATCAGGGAAGCAAGCGCCAAATTGAACGGCTATAAATTGGTGAAGATCTTGTTCTGTTCCTTCCCAGTAGCCATACATGGTGCAGTGATGGCTGATGGTTTCAATATCACAGTGGTTAGATGATTCAGGCAGAGCATCAATTTGCAAGTTGGTGCCAAGAAGTTTAGGCGTATCGAGGCTTTTTATAGCCTGCTCCCAATTTTTTAGCACATCTATGGTAGGGTGCGTTGGTATTGGCTGAAGCATACCGTTGATTTTTGGATAGAGGTTCCACTGAAGCTCGAAGCGGTGGATCTCTTTGGGTAAAGGGAATGTTTTTACGCGTAGCTCGGTAACAATGCCATAGCTCATGCCTCCGCCGCCTCTTAGTGCCCAAAATAGGTGAGGGTTGGACTCTGCTGAGACTTCTGTGATCGTACCATCACCCAATACCACGGTTGCACTCACTAGGTGCTCACAACACATGCCGTATTTTCGCGTCCAAGGGCCCCATCCTCCGCCTTGAATATAGCCAGTCAACCCAACTGTGGCACAGGTTCCATGTGCAATCATTCGATCATGCTCTGCAAGTTTTGGTGTCAGTTGATAGAAGCGATAGCCAGCACCAATGGTGGCAATATTGTCACACAATTGGAAGGTCTTAATTCTGCTCACGTCAATCAAAATGACGTTGTCACCACTGCATTCACCTGCGTGATCATGCCCTCCTGAGCGAACACGAATCGGGAGATTGAATTGAGTTGCTGTTAGATAGGCTTGCTGAACTTCTTGCGTACTTTCGCACATGACAATGACAAAGGGTTGGTGTTGATAGCGAGTATTGAAGATGAGTGACTCGACTTGATATTGGTTCAAACCGGGAACCGGTGAAACCGTGTTTTCAAGAGGTGTCAGTAATCGTTCTTTAGGAAAACCGCACTTATCCATTTTCTGAATAAACAGTTTGGCATTATTGACTGAGATTGAGTACGCGCTAAGTACAGCGAGGCGTTGTATTTGAGGGTTAGGGTGCTGTTCTACCACTTGGTTTTCTTTAGTTCCCTGCATCCATTCATGTTCCATTATTTTTTCCATTTGGCTTATGTATTGAATAGTTGTTCAAATATTAAACCAAATGCATACATTCACCATATCAGTTTGGTATCAGTTGTTCTGTACAAATCGCCAAAAGCATCAGCGAGAGAGCAACAATATCTGGTTGATGAAAAGAACGATCGGCATCTGCGTGACCGTGGATAATTTATGTAGTCAAGTAGATCTGAGCCTAAATTGATACTGAACCAGAATGACGTGTTATCTACATTGAATGGGTCACTAACGACAATAAATTCAGTTGGAGAACACAATGAAAATGGACTCAAAAGAATCACAAGCAATTTTTACTGCTCATTATCAAATTGGTAACGGCTTACCTGGAGGAGTGAGCTTCGATGTTAATCTACTCGTGGCCAGCGAAGACAAATCAATAGTGGGTAAAGGACATATCTTTCAGGCAGTTAACCCACCGTTAAATGTGGTGTCTGATCTCAATGGTAGTTTCAACTATCAATGCACGATGCGTGATTGTCATATCATGGTGACGTTGCAGGGCTACCAGCCTTATCTAGGCATTGCTCCTTTAGGAGCTGATCTTCATAACGTAACGCTCAACCTCCTACTTAATGATGATTGGAAGTCAGGCGTGGCATTCTATCGATATAAAAATAGTTCAGGTAAATGGATTGAAGCAGCAAATCAACGCGTTACTCTACTTTTGCCTGAGCATGTTCCTAGCATCGAGAACTTTAAGGTGGAGCAAAATGATCTTGCGCCAGCATAAATCTCATCAGCGATGACACTGTGCCAAAACACAGATATTCGATGGTTTCGAATATCTGTGTTTGACGAGGTAAATCGAGTAAACACGATGACTTGACGGTGCAATTAATCGACTTTCTTCGTTTATTGAATATTTCATGGTTGAGTAGATGTGGAGAGCCAATGGTCGAGCTCATCAACACTTATTTGAGCCTGATTCAGTTGATGCTTACGCGCGGCCTGATTGAAGTTTAACAACTCAGAGACGGAGCTGGACTGGTCGAGTAAGGCAAGCATCAGATTCGCTTGTTCAATATAAAAATCACCCCATGGATGCGGATCTTCTTGGGTGAAGTTAGACAGCTTATCGCGATATTTTCGAAGTAGCGTAGGCTGCTTATACTGCCACGCTACTTGGATTCCTTGTTGGTAAAAGCGTAAATAGTTATGACCAACACAGGTAGATTCTAGCCAAGCCTCACCAGTGCGCAAAGCGGAGAGGGCCGTTGATTCATCGCCACAAATAAGTGCCTTGGTAGATACGAGCCAAGGACCAATAAAATTGTGTAGCTTATTGATATGAACAAGATCTAGAGCCGTGTCGATGTCCGAAAGGGCTTTCTCCTCTTTTCCCTGATACCAGTGCAATCTTGCACTGGACTCCAAAAGAAAAGCGACAAATCGATGAGCATTAAGCTGTTTTGAAAGTTGTAGAGCGGTCGAGATTTCGTTTTCAGCTTGCACCAAGACATTACGGTCGAGAAAGATCCATGCAGCCGTAAGCCTAGAAACAATTTCTGCTCGGCGGTTTGCCGTGAGATAGGCAAGATTCGAGGCATGCTGAGCCTGTTTTAGTGCTTCGTCAGATTGCAGTTGATAGATCATCACTGTTGCCAGCATGTAGCGATTAGCAGTTTCAATCGAAAGCAACTGATGCTCTTCACACAGTTGCAAACACTCGGTTAAGTGCTCGTATGAGCGAGCCATTTTTCCTTGTGCGTAGGCACAATCACCGAGGCCGCCAAGCGATTTTGCTTTCGCGCGAAAACAGTTTGCTCGTTGACTGTAATCTAATGCAAGTAAATGTTCTTTCTCACATTCGTCTAGCTGCCCAGTGGGGAACAGCATATTACCTCTCATCGAGTGAATTTCACACAAAGATTTATTTAACGTCAGCTTTTCGCACAGGGCTTGGGCTTGGTCTAAAATCGACATCGCTTGTACAAAGTTGTCGGTTAAACGGTAGGGGTTAATGAGGTCTAAATAGTATTGAACACGTTCAGAATCATTTTCTGTGTGATGAATCGCTTGCTCAAGAACCTCAATACTCTCTTTGATGCGTCCCATCGAATACAGGCAGTTTCCTTTCATATTTAGTGCATACGCCATCTGTGCTTTAGGTGACTCTTTAATAGCGTATTCAATAAGAGTCAGTGCTTTTTCAAATTGATAATTGCTCAGGTAATGTTTGGCGGTCTGGTCAAGAACAGTAAATACACCTTCGCCCTTGGCATGATTGATATGGACTGCATATAAGAACCGATCTCGGTTCTCATACCATTTTGCGCAGGCCATGTGTATTTTTGAACACTGTGACTTGTCTATTTGACGGAAAACAGCATTACAAATCAAATCATGATGGAAAAGGTATTGATCGCCATTGAGTTTTACTAAGCCAGCGTCGACTAACTTATCTGGTACGTAGCCGGGAATTCGAGTGATTTCACGCAGTTGCTCCAGTTGAAAGTACTGCCCCAACACAGATGCAGTACAGAGTGCTTGGCGATCTTGGGCTGGAAGTTGAGCTAATTGTATCGAAACTAAATGTTCCAATGACTCCGGAACGTCTTTATCAAACTGAGAACAAAGTAGTGTTTGGCGTAAGTATAGAGGATGGCCTTTCGCAAGCTTTATACAGTCATTGATATGTTTATTCTGTTGGCATGTGATTGAGCAAGCTAACTCGTAAGACTCTTCAGATGATAACTCCCTAAGTTCGATTAGATTCACGTTGGCAAACCAAGATTGTTTGGAACTAAGTCGTTTTTGCTGCCTAAACGTCAGAAAGAGTAAAATATTGGTGTTTGTAATATAAGGTAGCAGTGTCTCAAGAAATGCCAACATTACCTCGTCGGCCCAATGGACATCTTCAACAATAATCAAATGCGGTTTGCTGGTCTGCCGTTGTTGAATTAAGAAAGGGATAGATTGCTCTATCGTTTGTTTCAGCGTTTGGAACTCCATTAAGTTCAGCAGCTGTTTTTCTGATTCGTTGAGTGTTACCCCCATTAACCAATAAAGGCAGAGATGGAAAGAAGAGGGAATTGATGACTCGACAGTCTGCTGACGAATAGAATCATCGGTATCTTCACGAGTAAATGAACAAATTGCCCGAGTGAATATATTTTGAGGGGACAAGAGATCAGCACTGCCATGATTCAGGATTTGAATCTCTGTGGTTAAACACGAAGAACGACTCAAAGACGAAATGACCTGGTTGAGTAGGCTGGTCTTTCCTATCCCTGCGGTACCAGTAATACAATACGTTTGGCCTGCTTCTTGTTTTTGCCATCGCTTGATTCCGCTATTCAATGTTTCTAGTTCAAGTTTACGCCCTACGAAACAGTCAGTATGGTTTTGGTGTAAGGATACAAAATGCCAGTTGTTGAAGTCTGGCTCTCCTGTTAGAAAAGGTTTTATTGGTCTGGCACAATTGGACGAGATAAAGCAAGGACAAGCAGCTATTTCTCCCCAAGGGATTTTAACTAGGATTTCATTGATTGGGGTTATCGCATTCGGATGTTCCGATAGCTCAGTGATTCGATGCATGTATTTCACATTGATAAAAGACCGAATCGAAGCCGAAAGAGCAACCTTTAATTGAAGGGCTAGTTGTCGAATTCGCTCAAAAATATATTCGTCCGATTCCTGTAAAGACCAAGTAAGAACAAACGTTCGGTTTTGTATTATGGGTGTAGTGTTTTGGCTGAGAAGTAAGGTTTGCAGAGCCTTTGCGGTCAAGTCACACTTTGCTTCGATTGCAAAAATAAAAAAATATGGTGGTGATGAAGATACATTTGTAAATAATGGTTCTGAGGCCCGATCTATTAAAAGGTCCTCTACGGGGACAGAAAAGTATTCCGCGAGATTGGATGCGGTACGATACAGCACATTCGCCCCAGACTCTGCTCGCTTTATAGAAGCAATAGATACGACAAAACCCTGTTGAAAGCATTCTTCCGCCAGTTTTTCTTGGCTCAGTCCTAATTTCTTTCTCAGTTCTTTGAGTCGTAATACGTTGAGTGGAATTCTTCCATCCCTATTTGCCATATTTCACTCCGTTGTAACGTATAGCTTTTCCCAGTAAACCTGAATCGATTGGATATGTTGAGTGAATAAATTTATCTTATTTCACCACATATATAATACTAGTAGTTAAAATGTTATATACGAAAATGAAATGGGCATTTTAATCTTCAAACCACCTTAATTCATTGTTATATTAGTGGTGTTTTTTTATTAATAGTTTTGATATTTATTTTTGTGAGTTCATGTTTTTCTTAATAAGTTTTTTGAAATATCTTTAAACCTATATCTTTTAAAAGATTGCACACCTTAAACTTATATTGGACTTCATTAAACTTTAAAAATTAAATTCTTTAATTTTAGAGATATAAATTGACAATCTTATTTTTAGTGTTTTTTTTGATCTCTATTCTGGCTAACTGATTTTTTCTAGTCTATAAATCAAATATCGGCAATTTCAAAATAACTGCCGAAAAAATTATTTTAATTTCAATATTATAAATAGTTGGCTTTATACTATGGGTATTGGCTTTTTCTGCCTGTTAAAAGGCTTTCATATTACACCACACTTGAGTGCCGCGCTTACCTCTATTAAGGAGACTGCGTGGCTGCCATATGTCAAACGATCTTGCCATCGAGGGGATTGGCAAGCGCTTGCTTTAGAAGAATCACATCGAAAGGCCTATTACCCTAACTATTTACTACTCTCTGAATTTACAGGATTAGAACTGTTTTTATCTCAATTTTTCTGCCCAATTTTGTCAGTACGGTTTATGAAGTTAGAGCCGGGAGCTGAGATATTGTAACGCGGACCTCTGGCATATGTTTTTCTCAAGTACAGGTGTGTTACATCATTAACTACTGCTACAGCGGCAAGTGAGGTTCATGAATTATGCAAAAAGGCTCATCTATAGAATTCTACCAGCAACGTCCTCAATCTCGTGAGACGGTCGGTGTTGAAGAAGTGCAGCAACAAACTCAACAGTTTGGTTTTGCTGAACCCGAAATGGATGAGCTGCTTAAGTACTCATTACGGACTCAACTTGAGGCTATGCTCCAAAACCAACTCAGCACGGCTGAACGCCAACGGCAACTGAAAGAGAGTTTCGCTGCGGCAGTTGAGCTCGTATTGAAGGAGACGAAAGTTGAGCACCGAACACTGGTGCAAGCCTTTCAGAGCATGTATGGCAACGCTTGCCAATCTCTTTCTCTGGCTAAACTCACTCAAGAGGAACTGACCCGACAGTACATTTCCACGTCTGGGCTGGTGATGTCCCCACTTAACTGTAAACACACCATCAAAGATGTGTACCGAATTAAAGGCTTTGCGTGTGGTATAAACAAAGCTATCCAACATATGCTTGCCAACAAGCCACAGGTTAAAGTGCTTTATCCAGCTTGCGGCCCCTTTGCACCATTGCTGCTGCCTTTACTTGCTCACTACAAACAAAGTGATCGAATTAGCGCAGAGCAGCTTCAGGTGACACTAGTAGATATTCACCCCGGAGCCATTAAAGCACTCAATCAATTGATCGCGGATCTCGATATCGCAGACTACATTGAAGCCTTAGTGGAAGAAGATGCTACCCAATTTTCGCCAACTCAAACGTTTGATCTCCTGATACTTGAAGCGATGCAGCATGGCTTTAGTCGGGAAGGGTTCCTCAGCATCGCGAAACATTTGGTTCAATATTTACATATTCAAGGCGAAATGATCCCCAATCAGGTATCTGTGCGCGCCATGATGGTCATCGGGGAGACGGAATTTAATCAACAATGGGAAAAAGCAGAGTATGCACATTCCAACCATTGCCAGCCGGAAGCGATCGATGATCGAATTGATCTGGGAGAAATTCTTAACGTCAATAAAGCCATGTTGCTCAGAAGCGAGATTTTTGAGCTAGATGGTGGAATAAAAATGCTGCAAGGCAACACCATTGAGCTGCCGAAAGATGTGCCAGATATGGCAAAACGTATCCTCGCCATTTACAGCCATATCGATACTTACGGAGATGCGATGGTCGGACAATACGACTCTGGTATTACCCATCCTAAACCCGACATGACTTTTTATGTGGATGCCAAGCCCAAAGCTGTTGAACACCATTACTTTGAAGCGAAGGGAGGGGATAAGGTCAGTTTCTATTATCAGTTAACCGGATTGCCAGGTTTTGTCGCCACCCATGGATGATTTCGATATGCAGCAAAAATACGTCGTTTTTACAGGAAGTTGTTACGCCTTGCCCATCATTCAGTTGTTGGCACAACAGCATAAATTGGCGGGCGTGGTAGTACCGGAAGGAGAACTAAATCCTGACTTACAGCAGCTACAGAGCTATCTGAGCGCTCAATCGATTCATATTGCTCAGTATACCGCCAATGACAGCAGTGCTTTGATAGCGCAACTCGATGTTTGGCGAGTCACGGATGGCGTTATCTATTTGTTCAGGCACATAGTTCATTCCTCGCTGTGTCAGTTTTTCAACGGAAACTTGTACAACATTCATCCGGGAAAGCTGCCCGAGTATCGAGGCCCGATGCCTCTCTATTGGCAATTAAGAGAGGGTTTAGACACCTTTAGCCTCACCCTGCATCGTCTTGAGGCATCGGCTGATTCCGGCGCTATAGGAATGGAGTTAGAGGTACCATTTCACCCGTTTGAGACCTTAACCAGTGCTCAGCAAAAAGCGTCACAAATGACGGCTAAGCTGATGTATGACTTCCTCATCGCGCAACAAAAGCAAGGGCTGGTTTGGCGTGAACAAGTATCAAACCCCAACGAAGTGGCACGAGCAGTAAACCAACATGATCTGCACCTTCGTTGGAACGTGCAAACGAGTCGCGAAATCGTCAACTTAGTGCGAGCAGGCAATCATGACTTCGGTGGTGCGATGTTGAGCTTGCCAAGTGGTGTCGCCAATGTTTTGCAAGCAAGCGCAATGGAGACTTCTTTAGTCGGTGTAGAGGCGGGGAGAATTCTCGAGATCAGCCCACAACATGGGTTACAAGTGAAAACGTTAGATAGCGCCATATCAATAGATGTTATTGCTACACCGCAAGGCGTGTTTTCGGGTTATCGCTATGCGCAAATGGCTGGGCTAGATGCTGGGATGTCATTGCTCCAGCACGCTTCTGCTTGTGAGTAAATAAATATCTCAATACGGCTCTTTGCGGCAGTGATGAAGCCCGTAACGGTATTTAGTAATGCGAGATTGGAAAGTTTTAACCAACCACACCAATTTCGTTATGGGCTGGTTTTAACTTAAGTGTATACGTTGAAAGGAAGAACAGTATGGCTACAGAACCGTATCTTGGGACACTAACCGCATTTGGTGGCAATTTTGCAATTAGAAATTGGGCAATGTGCTCGGGGCAAATGCAGGCAATTGAAGATAATCCAGCGCTCTTCTCTCTAGTTAGCACTCTATACGGAGGTGACGCCCGAACTACCTTTGGTTTACCTGATTTGCGTGGCCGCAGTCCAGTTGGTGTAGGCACACGACCAGGGGGGATGGATTATCATCAGGGAGAAAGATTGGGTACTGAACTGGTAACTATTGATATAACTCAAATGCCAGCACACTTACATACGGCAATTTTTACCCCTCTTGGCACTTCTGCACCTGTAACAGGCAGGATGCAGGTTGCTACCAATGCTGCAAATACACAGGTACCCGATAGTAATTCGTATATAGCGCAAAACTCTACCCCCGGGTTCTATAAACCGACGTTTCAGCAACCAGATTTGACCGAGATCGAAGGCTTAAGTGTGTCTGGTAGTGGCTCGGGCGGAGGTACTGTAATTGTGACTGAAACAGGCGGTTCAATGCCACTTAATATTCTGAGCCCGGTATTGCCGATTAATTGGTTAATTGCCACTGCGGGAGTATACCCACCGCACAGCTAATCAACCAAGAAAGAATTGGCTGAATCTTTAGCTAATCCTTTCCTATAAAAAAATTAAATATTTAAGTTGATTATGATAACCCGGCCATGTTGATAAGGCCGTCATCTTCAGGAGAGGAAAATGAGATTACATCGTCAGGTTGCGATCGCAATTACAACAGCATGGGTGTTCTCAGCGTTTTTTTCCGGTGGAGCCTGGGCTGCACAGCAAACGATTAACTACTCTAATGGTTCAGGTTCCAATTTTAGTGAGGTGGAGACCGGCGTCACAGGGGGTATGCCCTCAGTCACTCTTACCAATGCAGGTACTGTATCTATGGTATTAGATGCGGGCACTAGCTCGGATGGCACTCCGTTTACTGGCCTAAATGACCTCGGATTTGTAGCTGGTGTTCTTTACTCAAATACCATGATTAATGAGTTCAACAATCGTGGCTTCCGCTTTTTTGAGAAATCAAGTACTAACTTCAGTTTCGACGAAATTACCTATATGCAGGGGTCGGCCCGAGACTCAGATAAAACGTATCAACTTGTGTTAACTGGCTTCTCTAATGATATTCAAACAGTGACCGAAACTGTCACCTTGCCAAAAGGTGGTGAAGCAAACTCAGGGTTACAGGACTTGTTTACCCTGACCCGTGGTACAGATTTTAATGATTCGGCATGGCAGGACGTTGATACAGTGACTATGGCGTTTACCCGAAGTCCGGGTGCTGACTCTCGTTATCTTATCAGAAGTATCAAGATTGATGACGCTGCGGTTTCAGACTCTACCGCGCCTACTTTTGTCAGTGCGAGCTCAACTCCCACTGATGATGCAACCAATGTTTCTGTTAGCAACAACATCGAGATTGCCTTCGATGAAAATATTGAGCTGAAGAGCGGCAATATTACCATTCGTAATGTTACCGACAGTCGCGACTTTGAAGTATTTAATGTTGCCACCGAAAGCGATGGCACAACAACATCACCAGGCGCTGGTCGCATCAGTGTTACCAACAATAAAGTTTACTTAAACCCAACCAGTGATCTGGCAGGGAACCGGACCTACGCCATTCATATTGAATCCAGTGCCGTGGCTGACAGCGCAAATAATAGCTTCGCTGGGATCAGCGATGATGCCACATTTAACTTTACTACGGTCGATACCACGCCAAATGCGCCATCTACACCCGATTTAGATGCTAGTTCGGATACCGGATCATTAAATACTGATAATATTACCAGTGACACTACTCCAACGTTTAGTGGGATTTCCGAGAGTGGATCGATCGTTACTTTATACAGTGATCAAGTCGGTGGAGGTGCAACGGTTATTGGCACAGGCACTGCTACTGGAGGAAACTGGCAGATAACAACCAATGAGTTGGCGTCTGGCATTACACATGCAATAAGTGCTAAAGCGTCTGATAGCGATGATAATGTTAGCTCGGCATCCAACGCGTTAAGTGTCACCATTGATACAATAGCACCATCCGCAGTGAGCATTACTACGCCGATTGAGGCTGACAGTATCGTCAACGCTGCAGAAGACAACGATGTGTTGATCGCTGGCTCCGGCGCGGAAGCAGGCAACAGCGTGACCGTGACTATCACAGACAATAACAGCTCTGTCAGTCGTACGGTGACGGCCGACAACTCAGGCAACTGGACGCTGAGCGGCAGCGAGCTGGATGTCAGTGGCCTGAACAATGGCACCCTGACGGTGTCTGCAACCCAAGCAGATATAGCAGGTAATATCTCCACCGCAGCTAGCCAGAGTGTTACCCTAGACAATGCAGCCCCATCAGCAGTGACCATCACCACGCCGATTGAAACCGATGGTATTGTCAATGCGGCAGAAGACAACGACGTACTGATTGCTGGCTCCGGCGCGGAAGTAGGCAACAGCGTGACCGTGACTATCACGGACAATAACAGTTCTGTCAGCCGTACGGTGACGGCCGATAACTCAGGCAACTGGACGTTGAGCGGCAGTGAGCTTGATGTAGGTGCGTTTAACAACGGTACCCTGACGGTGTCTGCAACCCAAGCAGATATAGCAGGTAATACTTCTACCGCAGCCACCCAGAGTATTACTCTGGACAATGCAGACCCATCTGCTGTAATCATCAATACGCCGATTGAAACTGATGGGATCGTCAATGCGGCAGAAGACAACGACGTACTGATCGCTGGCTTCAGTGCGGAAGCAGGCAATAGCGTGACCGTGACTATCACGGACAATAACAGCTCTGTCAGCCGTACGGTGACGGCCGACAACTCAGGCAGCTGGACGTTGAGCGGCAGTGAGCTTGATGTCAGTGGCCTGAACAACGGCACACTCATAGTTGCTGTGACGCAATCGGATACGGCGGGTAATACCTCCAGAGTGACCACCCAGAGCATTACCTTAGATAACGCCGCACCATCAGCTGTGACCATCACTACACCGATTGAAACCGATGGTATTGTTAATGCAGTGGAAGATAACGATGTGTTGATTGCTGGCTCCGGCGCGGAAGCAGGCAACAGCGTGACCGTGACTATCACGGATAACAACAGCTCTGTCAGTCGTACGGTGACGACCGACAACTCAGGCAACTGGACGTTGAGCGGCAGCGAGCTGGATATCAGTGGCTTGAGCAATGGCACCCTGACTGTGTCTGCAACCCAAGCTGATATAGCAGGTAATATCTCCACCGTAGCCACCCAGAGCGTGACCCTAGATAACGCAGCGCCATCCGCTGTTACCATTTCCACGCCGATTGCAATCGACGGTATCGTTAATGCGGCAGAAGACAATGATGTGCTGATTGCTGGCTCCGGCGCGGAGGCTGGCAATAGTGTGACCGTGACCATCACGGACAATAACAACTCAGTCAGTCGTACGGTGACGGCCGACAATACCGGGGCTTGGACGACTATTGGCAGTGAGTTTGATGTAAGTGCGTTTAACAACGGCACCCTGACGGTCGCGGCGAGCCAGAGCGATGCGGCGGGCAACACCTCCAGTATAGATAGCACAACAATTACGTTAGATAACGTGAGGCCAACTGTTTCTTTGAGCAGCTCAGACCTTGATTTGATCTCTGGCGAAACGGCGAGTATCACGTTCACCTTAAGTGAGTCCTCAAGTGACTTTACTGAGTCAGATGTCACCGTCACTGGCGGCAGTTTGTCTAACTTTGCGGGCAGCGGTGACAATTACACGGCCACCTTTACGCCGGATAGAGACAGTACAAGTACAGCGACGATTAACGTGGCGGCAGATTTCTTTACCGATGCTGCCGGGAATAGCAACACTGCTGCGCCTCAACTGTCTATAACCGTTGATAGTTTAGTGCCGAGTGTGACTATCTCCAGTGATAAATTGGCGCTGAAAGCGGACGAAACGGCGACCATTACCTTTACCTTAAGTGAAGCGTCGAGCGATTTTACCGAGGCGGATATCACGGTTAGTGGCGGTACTTTGTCTGGTTTTGCTGGCAGTGGTAGCAGCTACACTGCGACCTTTACACCAACGGAAGAGAGTGCGACGAGCGGTACTATTGAAGTTGCCACAGGCACATTTACCGATGCCTCTGGTAACACCAATAGTGCAGCTACACCACTTTCCATCAGCGTCGATACTGTGCTTCCAACCGTTAGTATCACTAGCTCCAGCGCTGCGTTGAAAGCGGGTGAAACGGCAACACTCACGTTTACCTTGAGTGAAGCCGCAACTGATTTTTCCGAAGCCGATGTGACCGTGGCTGGAGGAACTCTTTCTAACTTTGCGGGCAGTAGCGCCAGTTACACGGCTACCTTTACACCTGCAGAAGAAAGCACTGAGGATGCAACTATTGATGTTGCAGCCGAGAAATTTAGCGACGCAGCTGGCAACCTCAATACAGCAGCGACTCAGTTGTTGATCTCAGTGGATACGGGGATCCCGACTGGACATAGCATCAGCATTGATCAGGAGAGCATTAACAAAACCAACGAACAGGCGATGAGCTTTACCTTCGCAGCAGCTGAAGTGAACGCGATGTTCACTTATAGCGTGACCGACGGTACCACGACCATTGACGGCGCTAGTCAAACAATTTCTTCGGAGACCATGCAAGTAACGGGCATTGACGTCACTATTTTGCAAGAGGGGACGTTGACAGTAAGCGTGGTGGTAACCGATGCCGCAGGCAACGCATCTGATGCAGTGACGGATACTGTGACCAAACGCTACGATGTCGCGCCAACGGTAGTTGATGATAGCTTCTCGACTGAGGAAGATACGGCGAAACAATTTAATCTGTTAGCCAACGATTCCGATGTTAATGATGACATGGTCGCTTCTTCTACAACGATTAAAACGCAACCAATTAAAGGTCAGGTGTCGATCAGCAACGGCGTTGTTACCTATACGCCAAATAATAATGAGACAGGCACAGATAGCTTTACCTATACCGTGAAAGATGCCCTGCTGCAGGAGTCGCAAGAGGCGACAGTGACCGTCACTATCATGGCTATAAATGATGCGCCAGTCGCTAAAGCGCTGACCATCAACACCGACGAAGATACCGCAAGCGCAGCAGTCAGCGCGCGTAGTCAAGCGGAGGATGTTGAAGATGGCATCCCAACGGGTGATTTATCGTTAGTTAGTTTGCCTCAAAAAGGACAAGTAGCCATTGATCAAACTGTAGGCACTTTTGTATATACGCCGAATCCGAATGAAAATGGTAGCGATAGCTTTACTTACACGATCGCAGACAGTGAAGGCGGCGTTTCTCTTGCGGCCACGGTCAGCGTCAATATCGGTTCCGTCAATGACTCACCAGTAGCGGAGGAAGACAGTTTTACTTTTGATGAAGATATCACATCGACACTCGATATTTTAAGTAACGACAGTGATATTGAAGATGGGTCATTCACCCCGAGTAGTATTACCCTGCAAGATCTTGGTCAAGGAGAGGGGGTATACAGTTTTGCCACGGTCAGTGTCAATGTCGATGGGACCTTAAAGATTGTGCCAACAGCGAACGTTAATGGTCAACATAGCTTTACCTACATGCTAACCGATAGTGGTCAAGCAGTCTCAGTGCCTGCAACCGTCACGCTCAATATTACGCCAGTGAATGATGCCCCCGTTGCTGTTGATAACAGTGCACAACTACTAGAGGGAGGCTCCTTCGAGGTCAATGTATTAGGCAATGATAGTGATGCCGATGTTGGAGACAGTTTTGAACTCACTAGTGTCACAGTCGTCGATACGCCAGCACATGGCAGTGTGAACGTGACGGCGTCAGGAGCGATTGTTTACAACCCCAATGAGAACTACTTCGGTGAAGATAGCTTCACTTATACGGTGGCAGACTTAGCAGGTGCTGTATCTAACGCCGCAACAGTGACCATGACAGTAACACCAGTCAACGACGCACCAATGGCGCAAGCACAGTCACAAACGCTTGATGAAGACAATAGTTTGGTGATCACGCTGGTTGGTTCAGATATTGATAACGATGATGACACTCTGCAGTATCTTATCACTGAGCAAGTCAGTCATGGCGTGCTAGAGCAGTTGACCAATAATAGTTGGCGCTATACACCAGAAGCGGACTTCAATGGCTCCGACTTCTTCTTGTTCAAGGTCAACGACGGTGATCTCGACTCGACAGAGGTTCGTGTCGATTTGACGGTTAATGCAGTCAACGATACACCAACCGCGACCGATATCAGTGCTACGGGAGAGGAAGAAATACCGCTGACCATTACTTTAAATGGTAACGATGCAGAAGGCTCATCTTTGAGCTATCAAATTGTAAAATCGCCAGTCAACGGTAATGTTACCGTCACAGGCAATCACGCGGTTTATACGGGTAACAGTAACTTCTTTGGTCAGGACAGTTTCACTTACAGCGTAAGTGACGGAGAACTTACCTCTGGAGTGGCGTTAGTGACCATCACGGTGAATAACGTTAATGACGCGCCAGTGATTACGGGTACCCCATCGGCGCAAGTTGATGAAGATAGTGTGTATCAGTTTGTGCCCGCGGCATTGGACAATGACCCAGCGGATACTCTGACCTACTTGATAGCTAACAAGCCACCTTGGGCTACATTTGACAAGACAACAGGAGCGCTTTCTGGCACGCCAAGTAACCGTTATGTGGGGACTTATCCAGATATCGTGATTAGCGTATCCGATGGCACTATTTCTTCCTCATTGTCAGCGTTTTCGATTACTGTGAATAACGTTAACGATGCACCCGTTATCTCTGGCTCACCAGCAACACAAGTGAATGAAGACAGCACCTATTTGTTCACGCCACAAGTGTCAGATGTTGACAGCCAAGCCTTCACCTTCAGTATCGTGAACAAGCCATCTTGGGCTAGCTTTGATGCATCAACAGGCACGCTCAGTGGTACTCCAGATAATGGTGATGTTGGCAAATATCAGGGCATTGTTATCTCGGTTTCTGATGGTCTCACGACAACAATGCTCAATAGATTCAGTATTGTGGTTAACAATGTCAATGACGCGCCGATGATCAGTGGCACTCCTGCTCTTACCGTCAACGAAGGCAGTACGTATCGCTTTGCACTGCAGGCATCGGATGTTGATAGTAGTAGCTTGAGCTTTTCAATCCGCAATAAACCATCATGGGCAACCTTTGATAGAGCAACTGGGTTGCTAAGTGGTACGCCGGAAAATGAGCATGTTGGCAGCACCAATAATATTGTTATTAGTGTCTCAGACGGTGAGCTAAGCACATCTTTAGCAGCGTTTAGCATCACGGTAATCAACGTTAATGATGAGCCAGTGGCGGTTAATGATACCTATGTCTTTACCGAGAGTAACGATGGTAGCTACTTATTGGATGTACTCAGCAACGACAGCGATGTTGATCTAGATACATTACAACTGGAATGGGTTAAACCTACATCTGGAACGGCAACGATTGTGGGCAGTCAAATCCAATTGGTAACGACCTCAATTGGTACAGTGGCAGTGCAATACAGTGTGAAAGATGGTAACGGTGGAAAGGCCACCGCGAAAGCAATCGTGACAATTAAAAGTGCGAAATTGGACGCACCAACAATAGCCGCACCTTCAGATATCGAAGTGAACGCAACTTCGCTCTTTACTAAAGTTGCATTAGGCTCTGCTGTGGCACGAGATAGTACAGGCAAGCTATTACCTGTTTCATTGGTCGACAGCACGACCTTTTTCCGACCTGGAACTAATACGGTCTATTGGCGCACTCAAGACTCTGATGGAAACGTCGCTGAAGCTAGTCAAACGGTAACAGTGTATCCACTGATAAGTATCTCCAAAGATGCGCAAACCACGGAAGGCACCAATCATAGCGTATCGATACACCTTAACGGTCCTTCGCCGAGCTACCCAGTAATCATACCTTATACGGTTTCAGGAAGCACGGACAGTGATGACCACACGCTCACCTCTGGTGAAGTGGTGATACCTAGTGGTACCGAAGGCAAACTTTCGTTCGAACTACTTAATGATGGACAAAATGAGGGCGTTGAAACCTTAGTGATTGATCTGGACAGCACCCTTAATCTAGGTAGTAAGCGTCGTTACACCTTGACAATCTTTGAAGAGAATGTGGCTCCGAAGGTCACGGTAAGTGTATCTCAGGCGGGGGAGCAGCGGAGACAAATTGAAAATGGTGTTGAACCGGTCACAATCACGAGCAGTGTTAGTGATGCCAATATGTCCGATATACACAGTTTCAGATGGAGTAGTGATAGCGATGTACTTAACCAAGCGATTGCGGGGCAGATGTACAGCGAAACATTGACTTTCTCTCCGCAATTACTGAGTTCAGCGATTTACAATTTGCAATTGACAGTTACTGACAATGGCACTCCACCATTATCAGTGACACGGAATGTCTATTTAGAAGTGGTACAAACATTGGCGGAGCTCGGGAGTGAAGACAGTGATGGCGACTTAATCCCGGATGATCAAGAAGGTCATAATGATAGTGATGGTGATGGTATCCCTGATTATCTTGATGCAATTTCTGACTGTAACGTAATTCAACAGGTTGTGTCAGAAAAAGATCGCTTCCTCATTGAGGGGCAGCCAGGTGTCTGTTTACGCAAAGGAATAACCATTCTGACTAACGCAACAGGAGGAGCTTTATTGCTGGATGAGGAGCTTCCTAAAGATATCAATATGAAGAGCATAGGGGGAATCTTTGATTTTGTAGTAACTAATTTGCCGCTTCCCGGTCAAAGCTATCAATTAGTTATGCCTCAGCGTTTACCTGTTCCAGCAAATGCAGTGTACCGAAAGTATAATGCTGAACAGGGGTGGGTAGACTTTATTGAGGATGCTCAAAACACAGTTTCTTCTAGTGCTGGCGAGGCTGGTTATTGTCCGCCACCAGGGCACAGTTCATGGTCACAGGGTCTGACTGAAGGTGACTGGTGTGTACAACTTACCATTGAAGACGGTGGCCCGAACGATGATGACGGATTGGCTAATGGCAGTGTCGTTGACCCTGGCGTCGTTGCCGCTCGTGTAAGCAATAATACACTCCCTCAAGCGATTGACGACAATGCGTTTGTTAGTCTCAATGGTACGGTGACGATCGATGTATTGAGCAATGATACCGATGCTGATGGTGATGGGCTGAAGGTAAGTCGCGCTTCTGTAGATATTGGTAGTGTTAGTGTGGTTGATAACAAACTAAGTTATGTCACTCAACCACAGTACTACGGGGAGGCTTTGATCACTTATAGCGTAACGGATGGTAATGGTGGAACGGGATCGGCGAAGGTGACGGTAAATGTGGTAAACAGTCAGAATCCGAATGCGGTGGACGATAATATTACCACCGATGATCGTACCCCTGTCACGGTTTATGTCCTTGCTAACGATACCGATCCGGATAACGACACATTGAAGTTGGTTTCAGTCCAAGCGCAGTATGGGCAGTCGGTCATGAATGCAGATCAGAGCGTGACCTATACCCCTACCTCAGGGTTTGAAGGCAATGATGTGTTGACATATATCATTCAGGATAGCCAAGGCCTGCAAGACGCGGGGAAAGTTATAGTGACCGTTAAGTTGGTAAGAGATGTAAAGGTTGAAAATACTTCAGCAGGATCATTGGGTGGCATAGTGTTGATGCTTTTGATTTTGTTAGGAGCCATGCAACGTTATGGAAGAAACAGTGCTTTAGCACTAATTGCTGTGTTTAGTTTTAGTAGTCAAGCGGGTTGGTATGTTGATGTTCAAATGGGGTCAAGCCATGCAGATGAGCGTGATGCTGTTAAAGGTGATAACGTAATCTCTACTGACAACACCGGGCTCTATCGCTCTGTCGGGTTTGGATATACTTTTTCTGAGCAATGGTCTGGAACTATTCGTTATATTGATATGGGTGAAGGTAGTGCTACATTGCGTAGTGCTACTACTTCACCAGAAGACTATCACGCCAATGTCGCATCGATAGCACCACTCCTTGTTAAGGGCATGGGCTTCGACATCGGTTATAAGTTCTGGCAATACAATTCATGGTCCGCAAAACTGAGTTTGGGGGGCTTGTTCTGGGAAACCGATATTGAAAGTACGTATCAAGGCAGCAAGATAACGACGGAAGTGGATGGTTTTGATGGATATATTGGTGCAGAAGTTGGCTACAACCTCTCAGATAATTGGGAGATCGGTGTCCAAGGCGCTCGTTATTTTTTACATGAAAATGATGTTGATATAATTGCGCTACAACTTCGTTATTTTTTGAGCCGTTAGCAGCGTATTAACTTATGGTTTGGTATTTTTCGATAATTTATATCCCAATTGTTCATGAAGCGGTATGGTAAATCACTGGAGATTAATGTCGTGATTGTGCTCTTTATTATGTAGGTCAATAGTCTATAACAAATCCTTAATTACCTTGAAGTCTTTTCTTCTTTAACATCTAGCGAAAGATAGTGTTTTGATAGAGTGTTAAACAGAACTTACGGTTCGATATTAGAAAAATAAGGTTCATTGAATGCTCGATGTGAACTTAACTTAAAAGAAGATGATTTACGCAATAGGGTTGTTGGTAGTGCTGCAAATGTCAGCGTGATACGTCGCTTTACTTTGAACCTAGTACGTTTACAGTCGAAGAAATATAGTGTTGGGGCTGAAGTCAAACCAAGCGTGTCAGAGCGACACAGTTCGTATTGAACCCTTATTGGGTTGAAAAGCGTTCCACGCTGGCTGTCGCCCTGATGCTGATAACTGCGACGATAAATTGATACCGAGCAAAACGATAATTTTATATCTGTTTTAATCCAATATTGATTGAATAATATCAAATGCTTTTTCTATTTTTTGGGTAGGAATAATGCCAAATCCAAATAAGAGGGCATTAGAATGATTGTTGATAGAAAAATGCGATGATGGGTAAACCGCTACATTTGATGAAGCAAATTTATTCATCATTTGTGTCGCGCATCCCGATACTTCAGCTGCTATATGCAATCCACCTTGGCTTGGAATACGTTGTAAGCAATCTATGTTGTCAATTAATTGAGTTAGCTTATTATACCTTTCGCTGTAGATTTTATTCATATTGAGTAAATGGTGAGAGAAATGACCGTCACGCATGAATTCGTCAAGTAGGATTTGAGACACTACAGATGTACTTCTTCCCAAGTGCCATAACATATTTGAAATTGGCTTTATTAAAGACTTTGGCGGAATCATATAGCCAATGCGTATGCCGGGAAATAGTATTTTAGAGAAACTGCCTATCATAACGACGCAGTCATTTTTGTCTTGTGACTTGAGAGCTTTCTTACTGGTATTGAGATAGTGATATTCCGAATCATAATCATCTTCGATAATGATTGCGTTATTAACTTCTGCCCATCTCAGCAGTTCTAACTTCCTGTCAGCTGAGTAGCTAAAGCCTAAAGGGAACTGATGACTAGGCGTTGTATAAATAATTTTGGCATTAGAAGGGATTGATTCAACGACAACACCTTGGTCGTCCATCGGCACGGAGCCTATTTGCGCGCCAAGTAATCGAGCTTGATTTCGAAAAACAGGATATCCTGGATCTTCCGTCGACACGAGATCCCCGGGAGAGAGTAATGTAAGGAGAGTCGTCATTATTGCCTGCTGGCACCCTTGAGTAATGATGATGTCTTCAGGGTCACAGATTACGCCTCTCGAGTGTCTCACATACTCGCAGATAGACTCTCGTAAACAAGCTAACCCTTGTAAATCACCGCCATGTGCAAACTCTGGAGTTAATGCATTGAGCCTACTCAGTCTTGAGTGTCGCCAAATATGCTTTGCTATTCTCTGATGATCAGGAACGCCTAAAGTGAAGTCATAGTCTAGATTCTTTGGTGCGATGATCTCTGGCTTCTTCGATGCGTTAGTGCCAAACACCCCTAGTTGGTAGTGTTTTATTGGTCTCTTATCTTGATTCACCGTTTGTTCTAGAGCATTACTTACGTACGTGCCAGACCCTGCCTTTTTTACTATCCACCCCTCGAACTGAAGTCGCTCATACACCGAAATGACAGTGTTTCTTGCTATGCCTAACTTTTTCGACAGCATGCGAGTTGATGGTAATCTCTCATTTGATCGTAATCTGCCTTCTAATATCCCTTGGTATATCTCGGAGTAAAGTTGTTGGCTGGTGACTTTTCCAGTTTCGAAGTGTAGTGAAAATGGCATCGTTTTCTCTGTAGACGTTGAAAAGTGGTTCTAAAGCGTTGTGAGGATGTGGATCTGTATATACCAAGTATATCTACCTAGTATACCGTTATCGTGATATGGAGAAAGCGTAATTGAGTACACTATTTCCCCATTTTGGAAACGGATGTTACTTACATTCGTATCTAACCGTCCTACCTATCAACGGTGATCAGGTTTAGACCTGTTTATATCGCACTAAAAATTTGAAGACACAGTGTTATTCATCGAGGGTTAACGATTGGAGTTCTTCAAGTCAGGATTACTTTTATATAAAAAGTTAAAAGCCTTGGAATAAACTAGAAATTAATTATAAGTTAAAATTAAAAAATTGAGGGTTCAATGAAGTTAAACAATGCCTTGCTGGCCATTTTATCGCTCACTTCTTTCGTCACGTTTGCGAAAACGGAGTTAACGGTTAGCAGTCAATTAAAGAGCGTAGTTGATGAATGCGCTAAAGGATTAATCAACGAATACGACATTCCGGGGTTGGCTGTTGCAGTAACGATTGATGGTAAACGTTATTTTTATAATTACGGTTTGGCTGACGTAAGTAAGGGGAGTTTAGTCACCAACGACACAATTTTTGAACTCGGCTCTATCAGTAAAACTTTTGCTGCTACTTTGACTGGGTACGCCCAAGAAAAAGGTAAGCTAGACATGGATGACAAGGTCAAAGATTATATTCCAGAATTAGAGAATAGTGCTCTGGGTAATACCAAGCTAGTTAATGTCGCCACCTACACTGCAGGTGGTCTACCATTGCAATTCCCTAGCGAAGTAACGAACGACGCTGAAATGATGCAGTACTACAAAACGTGGAAACCGGAGTACGAAGCCGGTACTAAGAGGAAGTACTCAAACCCTAGTATTGGTCTATTTGGCTACATCGGTGCTTTGAGTATGAAGTCAGACTATACGGAAATGATGGAAACCGTCATCCTGCCTGAGCTCGGTATGACCAATACCTTTGTCGATGTACCAAAGGATAAGCTTAACAACTATGCTTTTGGTTATAGTTCTGAGGGAAAACCCGTTAGAGTTAATCCAGGTATTCTTGATGCACAAGCCTATGGTATTAAATCAACAAGCTTAGATATGCTTCAATATATCGAAGCAAATATGGGTCAAGCGCAACTTAATACTGATATAGAAAATGCGCTAGAGAGAACTCATACTAAGTATTTTGATACCGACACGTTTACACAAGCCGTAGGATGGGAGGGTTATGATTACCCCGTTTCACTTTCGCAATTATTGAAGGGTAACTCCAGCGATGTAATTCTCAAAGCTAAACCGGTTCAAGCAAGTGTATCTGGTACTCTCGGTCGTGACGTTTGGTATAACAAAACGGGCTCAACAGGTGGCTTTGGGGCATATGTCGCGTATGTACCCTCTGAAAAAATAGGCATAGTGATTCTGGCGAATAAAAACTACCCTAATGCAGAAAGAGTAGAGGCTGCTTACCATATTATTAGCTCAGTGGTGAAGTAAATTTTAGTGGTAATAGGCACTACGTAATTATTAGAGCTTATTTAGATACATACTATCTACAGTGTTTTATTAGATAGTATTTATAGGAGTATTCATGAAAACTAAGCATTGGTCTAAGGTGACTTTGCTACATGAAGTTGTTACGAACCCAAATATAACGATTAAAGGTAAACATAGTTATTACAGTGATTGTTGGGACGCCGGTTTTGAAGAGTCTGTTGTAAGATATCTACAAGGCGATGAGTTCAGCCGAGATTGGGAACCAAAATGGAAGATTGATAAGTTACATATAGGTGACTTTGTCTGTATTGCAGCGGAAGTTGTCATTGTTATGGGGGGAAACAGTACACATAGAGCTGATTGGTTCTCCTTGTACCCATTTATGGACTTTATTGAAGAAGCGTACGTCGGGAAAGGAGATACTCATATTGGCGATGGCGCCTGGCTCGGTATGCGATCCATGATAATGCCGGGTGTGACTATCGGAGAAGGAGCAATCGTTGCGGCAAACAGTGTGGTGACGAAAGATGTTGAGCCTTACAGCATGGTTGCGGGGTCACCAGCTAAGCATGTCAAATATCGCTTTTCTCGAGAGACGATAGACGAACTGCTTGCTCTTAGGATATATGATTGGCCTGATAAGAAAATCGACAGCCTGAAGAGATTTTTATGTTCAGACGATTTAGAAGGGCTGAGAAAGGCAAGCGCTGAATATGATAGAAACCACTCATAATCGTGACAGCGTCACTGTTTAGAAAGTAAGAAAGAGGTATTGTTGGGCCTCTTTGTATTAGATATCTAGCCAATACAATGAGTAATCATTTTATTCTTTTATTGATCTTTTACGTGAACATGATAGGGCGCGTACCATTTGCGTTCAAGAACAAGAGGACAACGTGTTTGGTAAAGGGGAAACCGATGGAATATCGGGAAATTATAATCATTAAGAGCCGCATGTAGCGGCTCTTTTTGATCCTGAAATTGGTTAGTGGCGACAGACTACGAAGCGCTCAGAAGGTTACGAGGACTCGCTTCAGATAAATGAAGAAAGAGCGAATCGAAGTGGCTGTTGTTACCTATTTGACTGCTCATACCGTTGCCATTCCGCTGTTAACTCTGCTTTTTCTTTTCTCGCTGCAATCAGCATTTCTATATTTACGTCAGTGTTTGGGTGCCTTTGAATGTATCGCTCGTAATCAACCGGAACACCATTGATGTGCAGTTCAAGATGTAAATGCGGCCCTGTTGTTCTTCCTGTGTTACCCGTTTTCCCTATCACTTGTCCTCGGCTGATCTTCTCACCAACATGGACGTTGCGCTGAGATAAGTGTAGGTAGCGTGATACAGAGCCATTTGTGTGGCGGATATTAATGTAGTTGCCGGCAAAACGGTTGTAGCGGGACTTTAAAACGATGCCATCAGCAATACTACGAATCGGTGTACCTACAGGTGTGGCATAATCAGTGCCTAAGTGCGGAGTCGTTATATTGGTCACTGGATGTGTTCGCTTTAAGTCATAGTCAGAGCTCACTCTGTAGTTTTTATCAAAGGGTGAAGAAAACATGAACTGATTATTTATCGACACACCATGCTCATCAAATACGTTACCGTGACCATCATTGATAATAAATAAATCAGTTTTACTGCCTAAATAGTAAAAAGAACTAATGTAAGTTTCATTTTTACTATTTAATTTAGTTCTTAAGATAAAGTTATCACCTCTTTTAATAGAGTCAATAATATTAAACTTGCTTTTGATAAGTGCTAATAGCAAGTTGATCTCTTTTTGACTCACTCCTGATTTTAATAATGAAGCGACAAAAGAGTATTCAACAACACCGATAGTGATTTTTTGCCTACGAGTATTCTTATTAATTGGTGGCTGCACATTCTTACTTTCGAATTCTAAAGGCTTGATGGTAGGTAGCCTATCCACAGGAGTGAGGAAGTAGTGAGAAAGCGATACGCTAATCAATATGATTAACGCAGTAGTGATAAGGGCTACGGTAGGAGCTTGCACACTCCTTTTTATTATTAAAATAGTCATTAGTTTTGTTGATTTATCAATACTGACAGTTGTGCGTAGAGTATAATATTTTAAATAAAAACTAGCATTAAAGCATGAGTAATTCCTCTGTTTTAACTAAGTTAATAATTATAGGATGTAAGAATAATTTTAATAATTCAGTCAAAGTGACGGTTGGCTTGGTGTTTATGCCTATTTTGTTGGTGTTAATGTCACGTTGAGAAAATATTTTTCAATAATATAATCTCGGGAAAATATATTTTGCCAAATTACTATGTTCGCTAAAAATACGCTGAAATTAACATTAGGTCTTACGCTTACATCTCTTTTATTGAGTGCATGTGGTGGTGGTGATGGAGGAGACAACACACCGCCAGCTAGAAGCAAAGGAAGCATTTCCGGTATGGTGTTTGACGCCCCAGTCAATGGCGCCAAGATTGAGGTTTTCGAGTTCAAAAATGGAAACTTAGGTCGGAAGTTGGCTAACACAACGTCTGATGCCTTCGGAAACTATCTGCTAGAGTTTGAATCTTCGTCAATGCCTCTTTTTGTTGTTGCAAAAGAGGGGAGTTATACCGATCCGTTTACAAATGAAACGGTATCTGTGAGTAATGCGAAGACACTTAAATTTGAAGGTGTTGTGAACTTTAAAGAGGGGAGTGAGCAAAAGTTAATGCTTACTCCGCTGTCGAACTTGGCAGCAGGCTTGGCAAAGTACAAAATTTCCCAGGGGGCCACAGATGAGAGTGCCTTTTCAACTGCTTTGGATAGTATCAATAGCATGTATGGTTTTGACGTAAATGAGACCAAACCTATTGATATTACCAAAGGTGGGCAAAGCAGTTTTGCTAGTACTGGGCATCAATACGGCGCTTTATTAACAGCATACTCGTCTTACTCTTACGATCTTATAAAAAAATACGGCAACAGCGATAACGTCTACACTTCGATGCACTTCGCTGACATCCAATATCGGGATGTTATTGCAGATGGTGTTCTTGATGGTCTTGAAGTGAGCAAGACTTCAGGAGCAGTGACTCCCCTCAGCTTTGGACAGAAAAAGATAAACAGCGACGTTTACACACGTGACTTATCTCAGCACGTTTTGATCGTGGTAAACGACCCAAGTATCAATATTTCTGGTACTGATGCTGCCGACTATGTCGACTTTAGTAAGAAGCTTAATGACTTAGGTACATATGGCAGTACAGATGGCATCATTCCACCGCGAGATGGGACGGAGATTGATACCACAGCGCCTATCGTGACACGCATTGACCGTGATGTACTTGCAGGCACCGATAAAGTTGACCTAAAAATTGTTGATGATATCGGTGTAGAAGACGTATCCGCCTTTATTCAGTATCAGATTAATGGCTCTTGGTCTGGTGAATTTCAATGTAACGACATACAAGATTTTGGAAGCACATTCTGTTCGGTTGAATTTGATGATTTTGAAGTTGGCCTTCGAGAGACCAACGTTAAAGTTAACATTAATACTAAAGAGATCGATAGTGTAGATATGAACCCTGCCACAGGGCTCTCAAACGTAACAGCAGCACGGTTAGTCTTATATACAGCGGATGTACTGGGTAATGAGTTAATTCCAGGCAGCCATTCGGGTCTTCATATCAACTTTGAATGGGATAACGATGCGCCTGTTATCGATATTACATCGGCGAGTGCAATTAATAACCAACTTAAAGAATACGTTCTGAAAGGGGTTGTAAAAGAAAGCTCGCAAGAGATTAGTTCTGTCAGTATTTCATTTAAAGATGGCTTACATGAGGGCGTCACATGTTCTCCTGTCACTGTAGAGTCTGGAAATGCTTGTGAGTTTAGTAAGGCTTACCCAACTGATGAATTCCTATCTACGACGGTCTTTGAGGTTCGAGCGAAGGATAGCAAAGGCAATACGGGCTCTGCGCAGCATGCAGTAAGTCGTGACGATCAAGCGCCAGCACAGACGATAACCTATCCTGAAGGTACGTCAATGACGTACGTAAATGTGGGTTTAGATGGTGAACGAACCACTTACGATGGTATCTACTCTCAAGATACGTACACCCCAGACAATGTTCAAGCAAGCCGCGATTTCCTGAAGATTGACTATGCGTACGCAAGTTTAGGGATTCAGAGCTCATTAAAAGGGATAGATTTTAGTAACTTCAACGCTAATTTATTGAAAGAGAATAAAATCCCTTATGTTCGTGTGAAAGTATCAGACGTAAATACCGATACGGTTTTAGGCTCCAACGCTAATAAGCTAAAGCTCGTCGTCAAGTACTACGTAAGCCAAAACAACGATAACAACTACTCACTTCAGCAAGTTATTGACACAACCGCATCAGATGACGATTACATCGCAAAAATTCCGCACGAAACGCTGTTAGATAGCAATGGGCGAGTAGAGGATGTCATCTATTACATTCCTTTTGTAAGAGATATTTTGGGTGACAGCTTTAAATCGGTATCAGAAAACAGTAGTCAAAAGTTAGTCATTCAAACCGTCGATGAGTCTGATAACGAAAGCACTCCAAGAGAAGTATATTTTAGAAGTAGCTTTGACCTACCAACCATAAAAGTGGTGACACCATTTATTGGTGCGCGAGCTCAACTTGAAGGGTTGAGCCCAAGTGGTGAATTCACTTCACTTGCAAGTTGTACCACTATCCAGCAACTGGAAAGTGACCAGTCTATGGCTCTTGACGTAGCGAGCTGTGAAACCACAACTGACGTAGTGAATTATGATTTCATGCGTGTTCGTTTAATTGGTATCGAAGGTAGTGAGCCATACTATTACCAATGGAAAAGAGATCCAGGGACCAAGAAAGTAACGGTTGACTTAAACAAGGCCAATATTGGTGTGTATTTTAAGCTCAAAGGTTCTCAAACTTACTATATTACTGAACTATCGACATATCAGACTGGTTTGTTTGATTTCCAGTGGGATCAAGTGACAGCGGGAGAGAAAACTTCAGAACGTGCGATTCAAATTCTTGATGAGGTGCGCTACGCGTTATCAGGTACGAATAACAACTCATTCTTTGGGTTTGACCCAACGGTTGTGTCTTATGCAACCAATGAAATGCTTACGACTAAAGCGATTCCAGACAAGCCATCAAATGACTATCTACACCGATTCCTTGTTGAAGCAATTGATAGTATTGCCGAGAGAATGCCAAGAAATAACTCATTAGATTTTGCATCTGCTATTTACGATGATTTTAGCTACGATGGAAAAGCAAATGGTATAGGGGCCGGAGGAAGTCAAGTTACGCTCGATTCTTACACGTTTGGCGCTGAAACTTACCGAAAAGATCTGGCGCAATCCTATTATGAAATCATGGCGAGCAAATACGGTATTGAGACCAATATCGCGCAGCTCTATGCTGATGATATTTCGATGGCTAATCCTGACTTAAATGGTAAGAACATTTTTGATACAGAGGGTAGCAGTATCGATACCTTGCCTCCGCAGCCAAAATTAACCATTGAAAGCGGTAGAGAGACGATGGTTGGTAATAGGCTTTATATCGCTGGCGAGGTTGTTTCTAAAATTGTCCTAGACGATCCTTCTGGTATTGTAGGAACCGACGCTTACGGTCCGAAGTTTAGCACGATGTGGTATCAAGCCAATGAGCCAAATATTGAAATACCACTGGACATCAACATCGTAGAAAACTCAGGCAACAGCAATGCTTATCGAAAAGAGTACTTCTTCACCCTTAACTCCCAGTCTAGTGAACTAAAAGACATTATAGAGTTTGCCGTGGAGACCAGTGCTATGGACCCACATGGCAATGCGTATGGTTATAATGGTAAATCTCCGTTTATAGAATCGGTGTTTATTGATAACGATTTCCCTAAGGCCAGTTACCTTCCACCCAATGATGTCGATGGTAAACCTGTAGAAAACGGTATTTATTTAAATGCGAACAATACTCATGAATTAACCTTCAAGGTTGAGGATATTGTTGGTGATAAGCTTGCCTCGAGAGGCCTTGTTTTCTACCAGCAAACCGGTGAAAAAGTAACATACACACCAGAAAACTTTGCAAGTAACTCGAAAGACGCGTTTAAAGTCAAACTATGTACGGGAGAGATTTGTTCAAATCAAGGCTCTACGATTTATCCTGGTGATGGAGATTGGTTAGTTGTTGCCGCAGCAGAGGACAACTTAGGTAACTCCGTTTCAGAGTTAACTAGCACCGCTCCGAGATTCAATATTCGTATCGACTCTGAAGCTCCTATTGTAAAAAGTGAGCAGGTTCAAAGCCGTTTAGGTGGTAATAACCAATGGACACCTGTCATTGATTGGGGGACGTTAAGCTCTGGCAATAACGTAAAAATAGATTTGCGCCGCGGATCTGGTCAGGCTCTGACATTAGAAAGCTGTGACCCTCTAACAGAGGAGTGTGACGTACCATACCTAGTTGGTGAACAGCCTGACGTCAAAGTCCAACTGGTTTCAAAAGCATTTGATTACGATGAATGGAATGAGTTTTACGTCACTGCGACGGACAACGCTTACCCTGCCAATGTTAGTACAACAGGGAAATTTACCTTCCAAGTCGATAACAAAGGCCCTGAAATCATCCTAAACACGCCTTGGGTTGAAGACACATTGTCTAAAGAGAACTATGTCATAGGGCGTGAGTTCAATGTGCGATTTAAATCCGTAATAGACGATTCAGACCTTGAGCAAGTCTCGCTGTATCAAAGTGGTAAAGATTCGCCAATTAAGACAATTGTGCCAACGGATTCATCTAAAGCGTTTGTCATGTCTCTTATCAAGAGTGACACAGATAAAATAGACATTTCTGAAGATGAAAAAACAACGTCATTGTATGTAAAAGCAACCGATATATATGGTTTTGAGTCTAGTTCTAACACGCACAAGGTTATTCTTGATCGTGATGGGCCAACATTAGGATTAAGTGGTTTCAATGCGAATGACTACTACTTAGGTAACTATGTCTTTGACCTAACGGCGCTAGACCTAAATGCTAACGGTGATGTTTCAATTAATGGCGTAAATAGAGAAAGCCTAGTGTATTGGACGTTTAGCGATCTGGAACCATTACCTGGCTCTCCTGGTACAAAAATCAATGAGGATCTCAAAGTGAGCCTTGGTGATTTAGGTACGGGTACACACAAGATTCGTTTAAAAGGGTCTGATGTTCGTGGCAACACAACCTTAACCAGTGATGAGCAAGATTTTACCGTCAAAGTGTACAACTCAATCCCGCAGGTGACGCTGGCGATGAGTTACACGGATGGAACGCCAATTACAAACAACACCATCTATCAAGATGGGAATATCGTACTTACGCTTGATATTGTTGATGATAGTGGCGTTGATCGAATTGACTCAACGTATAGATTCTCTGGAGAGCAAAACGGGACTAACTTTACGTTCTCAGAAACCGCAGATGGCACTTGGACTGCAACGTTGCTTTCTACACAAATTGCCAAAGATGGTAATTATGAACTTGATATCAAAGTTTATAACAAAGTTCGTTACCTTGATGAAAAAGACCGAAAGGTTGGAAAAGTAAACCAAACCTTTAGCGTACAGCGTGAAGGCGTGGTTCTAACAGTTGAAAGCCCGCTGGACTTCCAAAATTACTTATCTGATGGTGTTCTTGATGTCACCTTTACTACATTGAGTGCGGTCAAGGCCAAAACGTTAGAGTGTTGGGTTCGTGAAGAATACAACTCTCTGGATGCGCCACCAACTAATGAGCAACCAACTTCTGGTGTTATCAACGTATCGCAAGAACCTTACAGTTGTAGTGTCAATGTTGGGCAAAACATGACGAAAGCACCTGTTACTTTGATCACTAAAACCTTGGGTACAAATGGGCGTGAAACGATCAACAAGTTCAATTTCTCGATGGTGGATATTGATGCACCGACAGTCGTAGATGGTAACTCATACAGTTTTAAAGGAAGTGATGTTTGGTTTGATGAAGCTTTGAAGAAGAAGATGCTCACATTTGAGCTCTCTTTTAATGATGCTTTATCAGGCGTGAATACCGAAAGTTCAGATGAATATCCAAAGTTGGTTCGTAATCTTGGCAACAAAGCTTATACACCAACGACTTGTGCCAAAGGTGTTGGAAATATCAAGTGTACGTATTCTGAATCCTATGCCGATATTATTGATGGCCTGAGTACAACTCAAGAATACAAAATCAAGAACTTATCTGATTTAGCAGGAAACTTGACGCCAGAGCACGATCTATTGCTTGAATTACCTAAAGGTTCGGTAGTCGTTGAAATTACTGATCCGGTTGGAAACACAACCATTAATGGTCAGCAGCTTGTCGCCAAGTTCAGAATTAAGCTGTATGAAAACTCTAGGCTAGACAATGTGATGGCCAGATTTGGAACGGAATCCTACAACTATAAAGATAATCCGGAGAAGTTTGCACAATTAGAGGTGTGTGCAGATGATCCAACCTACAAGTGTTCAACATTTACAAGTGAACTTCCTAGCGATGCGGATGGAAAAACGATCAGGACAACGATTACTGCAACGGATGTGTGGTCGAGAGTCGGTGAAGCGACCGTTGATATTAAAGTTGACAACACACCTCCAAGTGTTGGCGATGAGATTATCGTAACCGAATCGCCAACAAATCCTGATAATGTTCGTTTTCGTTTTGACATAACGGACACTGGTAGCAGCCTCGAAAAAGTAAACTACTCGGTTTTAAACCCGAGTTATCAAGAAGAAAGAGTAGAGGATGGGAATGGTTCATCTACGTACTTTGAACTACCGAAATCTCAGTTAGAGGGGCGTGGTTCAATCACGGTTGATATCAAAGCGACAGATAGTGTTGGGCTATATTCAGACATCAGAAAAGTCATTGATATTAGTGTTCCTAAAGTCACGATTGATTTCGATGGGATTACGAGTTTGCAGGGGGGCAAACTGTTTTTTACCAAGGCGAGCCAGCCGTTTACGGTATCTACGGTGGAAGGAGAAAGAGTGAAAGCTTCACAATATTCTGTGGAGCTTATTCCAAGCCTCGGTGATTCCTTGCGTTACTCAGGTGATGTTATCTCATCTAGTGGTAATGGAATGATGAACTTTGCCGTCGATAACCAAGGGGCATATACCCTTAAAGTGACAGTGACGGACTCAGTTGGAAGAGAGAATACAAGCTTTGAATTACTAGGCAAAAGTTATGATGGAAAGGTTATCGAATCTATTGTTGATTATGACGCTCCAAGTATTTCGGGCTTAAGTGCTAATCAAATCTCTAAGGTGCCGACAAACGATAAGTATCAACTAGAAATTAGTGCATACATTACAGATAAAAATTTAAATCTCGTCACGTCAAAAGCGGTGAGTGGTGGTAGCACAGTGGCTCCTCAAGCTATTACTGAGCCGACAACCGAAGCGGGGCCTTATGTCATAAGCTATTTGTTACCGAAAGGCGATCATACGATCACGGTGGCAGCAACAGACAAGGTGGATAACAAGAGTGAAAGTTCTATTGACGCGCATGTGGAAGCGGCAACCGTTCCCGGGCTAAGTATCTCTACCGCCTCAAGCGCCCCTCTTTTTGGAGGCGAAGAGATTACGCTTGCGTTTAACTTTACAGAAGAAGTTACGAACTTTGATATCTCAGATGTCCATCTTGTCGCTAGTGATAGCGGTGTAACAGGAACGTTAAAACAAGATACTTGGTCGACTTCAGACAATATTACGTGGACGGTTAACTATGTCAGCCCAGAAAAGCAAGATAAAAACATAACAATACAGGTAGAGGATGATAGCTACCAAAGTATCAACACCATTCCTGGAAAAGGAAGCAGTTTAAGTATCGCGGTTGAAGGAACCTTACCAAAACTGACCAATGTGACATTTAACCCCGAGCATCAGAGCGTGGGGCAAAGCGTGAGTGTCTCGCTTGAGTTTGATAAAGAGCTCCAAGAGGCGACCGCTACGCTTGGCGGCAATCGCATTAGTTCTCTGTCAGCAACGGCAGATAAAAAGGTCTGGGTTGGTGATGTACAAGTTCCGAGCACCGCGCTGTTAAGTGTCGACTTGGTTGTTAGTCAATTTAAAGATTTGACTGGCAACATAGGTGAGGATAACACCGCTCACGAATTACCGATCACGCCAACCTTAGCCATCACGCCAGTGGGCAATGTGGATGAAACGCATGCCGCCACGCTACAATTCGAAGGCACGTCGACACGTTTTGACGGTCAGTCCCTGCGTCTTGAAGTGAAAGCCCAAGGCAGCGCGACGGTATTGAAAAGCAGCAGCGCAACGGTACAAGCCGGTGGCATTTGGAGCAGTGACGCGATTGATATGAGTCACCAAACCAACGGCACTTATACCGTGATGGTGACGGGGACGAACTCAGCGGGCA